>NZ_JBSHJJ010000016.1:0-148938 GCF_053619415.1 Nocardiopsis sp. NPDC055551
GGTGGGGGTGGGTTCTCCCTCCTTCCCCGCCGCGTGATTGTTGCCGCCCGCACCGCACGCGTCAAGGCGATGGTGTGTGCTGTAGCGATCGGGCTAGTGGCCTTGACCCGTGCGGTGCGGGCGGCGGTTTGGCGGCTATCGGGGAAGGGGGGGAGAGTGGTTGAGGTCCCAACGGCCCTGTGGGCCGGGGGCCCACTCCGGCCGCAGGCGGCCGGATCCTTTCCCCTCCCTCTGGCTTTCTCGTTGAGCGCGTCGCCACTACGTGACGGGTCCGGTCACGAAGGGCCCGCTACAGGTGGGGTGGGTGGTGGGGCGCGTCCCTGCGGTAGCCGGCTCTGGCAACAAGACCACGCCGGTGCCGGTAGCAGCCCCCGGTACCGGCGGGCAGTGGTGGTGGGGGTAGCCCCGGTGCCGGCACCCGGCACTGTGCCCGCAGTGGGGTGGCAGTGGTGCCAGTACCAGTGCTGGTACTCGCAGTAGAGGCAGTGCCGGCAGGTGTGCTGCCGGTACCCCCAACGGGAGCCACTCCGTCCCCGGGATATGGCTCGGGGTGGGGGTTCGTGGTGGGGGCATGCCGATATCCCCACAGGACACAGGGCCCTTGGGGTCTGACACCCAACCAGGGGTGATCTCGCGGTGGTGGTGTTCCACCTGGCGGAAACGGGTGGTCGTGGAAACGGGTGGTGGTTAGAGGGCGGTGGCTGGGGCTGGCTCCCCCTCCCCATCCCCGGACCCGCTGTCCTTTCCCGCTTCCTGGCGGTTCTGGGCGTGGTGGTGCTCCCAGATCTGCCGGTTCACCTTGGCCTGCAACCGGTGCTTGAGCCGGTTATGGGTCGAGCAGAGCACCTGCATGTTCTCCGCGCTCGTCACCCCACCGTGGGAGAAGGGGACGATGTGGTCGTACTGCGACCAGCTACGCGGCACGTCACAGCCCTGGTGCCACTCGCAGGTGAACTCTTTGAACCCGGCCGCCTGACGCACCGGGTCCGGAGCGCACCGCTGCTTTCGCCCCACATCCAACAGGGTCCGGCCTTCCTCGTCGGTCACGAACCGGCGCAACCAACTCTGGGGGGTCAGGCGGGCCACCATCTGGTCGGGGATGACCACACCATCCTCGGTGGTGGCCGGCTCTGCGGTGACGTCGCCCAGGAACCGCTTCAACGGGACGGTGATGTTCAGCGTGGCCAACGCCTGGGGGGCCTTGGCGCACTCCCGATGGCCCAGAGCGGTCTCGAAGATCCGCATCATCGCGTCATAGGTGCGCTGATGCTTCGGCACAGCGGCGTTCTCCGGCCCATACGGTTCGGTGTAAGCCTCCAGGGCGGCCTGGATCAGCTCGTTATCGGCCCCAGGCCCCCACATCCGCAGCAAAAACCCGGACTCGAACGTCGGCGAGAACTGGGCGCCCCGCTTCTCGAACGTTTCATCGTAGTCCCGGTCGGCCTTATCCGGGTCCAACCGTGCGACGAACCATTTCGCCGCGTCCCGCAACTGACGCACCGACACCTGCGGACGCTCGTGCTTGTAAGCGATCAGCCCGTATTCCAACCGGGCCCGAAAACCCTCCACATCCGGGCGGGTGGATGTGAATTCCTCATCCGCTGTTTCGAGGACCTTCGTCCACTCGGCGGTGGCTTTTTCGGTGGAGGTCGCGATGGCGCACGCTTCCCCCAACGACAGCACACTGTCCTGGAAGGCTTCTTCCACGAGGGGCAGCTGTTGCTTGTGTAGGGCTCGGGCGAGGGTGGCCAGGTTGTGGGCCTCAGCGGGGGTGGTGCCCCACTGGTGGGTGATCCATGCTTGGATGCTGCGCTGTCCGCCCTCTTCCAGTAGAGCGCCGGTGGCTTCCATGCGGGCCAGAGCGGGCAGCATCCCATAACGGATCCGGTCAACTTCCCCATTGAGGCGGCCGAACTGGTCGAGCACATCGGTTTCGCACCCGAACGGGATATCCCGGCCGGAGAATTCCACCGCCATCTCCCGCGCACCCGCCATCGCCTTATCGACCGGGGTGTCCCCGGTCGGGCGCGGTGTGCTGGGAGGAAAGCTCATACTCTGATTATATGCGAACGCCCACGAAAATGGCAGGCCTACTCGCCAGTTTATTGGCCGAATTCTGAGGCCGGCATGCCTATCATGGAATGGCTCTTATTGTGGGTTATCCACAACCCTTTTTTCTGCCACCAGAGCCGGCTACCGCTGGGACGCGTACCGCCCCGTGCCTCACCTGTAGCGGGCCCTTCGTGACCGGACCCGTCACGTAGTGGCGACGCGGCCCACGAGGACACCAGGCGGAAGGGAAGGGATCCGGCCGGCTACGGCCGGAGTGGGCCGAAGGCCCACAGGGCCCTAGGGACCCCGACCACTCTCCCCCCTTCTCCGATAGCCGCCAAACCGCCGCCCGCACCGTACGGGTCAAGGCCACCAACCCCATCGTCACAGCACTCGACATTGCCTTGACGCGTGCGGTGCGGGCGGCAACAATCACGCGGCGGGGAAGGAGGGAGAACCCACCCCTACCCCGCCTAACAACCCCAAGAGCCAGAAACCTCAGGCGCCCCACCCACACAGCGCCCACTAACCCCAAGGCTCTCGACCCCAGGCGCCCCCACCAACAACCCGACACCCGCCACGGTGACCAAGGCGGCGGCTTCAGTTCCTTCGGTCTTCTCGACACCGGAAGTGACACTGAGCCCTTTTCAACCTGAAGGTGCAGGTCACGCCTCTGCACCGACCATCCAAAACCCCTCCTGAACAGCAAAAAGCCCCTGGTAGAGGAGTTAACGACCAAGAAAATCCAGCACCAGAGGCTCCACATGCTGTTGTACCGTTCCTGCCTGCCGTTGTCACACCGGACCTTGAACCTGGCCGCCCGCACCATCCGCGCCCACCGCAAGAACACCGGTTCCCGATGGCGTCGCCTGAACCCCGCGCAACAGGCCCTGCTGGTCCTGGTCCACCTGCACAAAGGCGAGACGTTCACCCAGGTCGCAGCCGGTTTCGAGGTAGGAACCACGACCGCCTGGCACTACGTGCGCGAAACCACGGCCCTGCTCGCCCAGCAGGCACCCACCCTGGAACAGGGCCTACACCGCGCACGCCGCAAGGGATGGGGGTACGTGATCGTGGATGGCACCCTGATCGCCCGCGACCGTGTGGCGGCCGACCGCCCGTTCTATTCCGGCAAGCACAAACGCCACGGCATGAACATCCAGGTGGTGGCCGCACCCAACGGGGAACCCCTGTGGACGTCGTGGTCACTGCTCGGATCGGTGCACGACACCAGAGCCGCCCGGGTGTGGAAGATCGCCGAACGCATCAAGGCCGCAAGGCTGCTCGGCCTGGGCGACAAGGGGTACGTGGGCCTGTCACAGGTGGTGTTCTGCCCGTTCAAGGGCCAGGGCAAGCCGCAGTGGAAGAAGGACGCCAACTCTGAGCACGCCAAGCTCCGCAGCCCCGGGGAGCGGGCCTTCGCCCAGCTCAAGAACTGGGACGTCCTACGCCGGTTGCGATGCTGCCCGCACCGGGCCGGAGAGATCACCCGAGCCGTACTCGTCCTTCAACTCCGAGAAGCAGGATGAAAAAGGCTCACTGTGTACCACTCCCTGCGTATCGGAGAGCGTGATCCGGGCGGTGAGGGACAGGAAGAGTACGTCGAGCCCCCTGAGCTTTCCCTCTTATGGGTACCTGAGCAGACCAACCTGATCCCGTTGTGCTTTCCGGCTCCGCCGCTGGATGTGGAGACCGTGAATTTACAGGCCGGGGTGTTCGGCACCTTGGAGGGCCCGCCGTTAGGGTGAGGCCCTTGGCAGGATAGGACCCGGGCATGAAGGCCCATCACGCCTCCATGCTCGGGGCTCACGCGTGGCCGATGGAGTTCACGCGACCTGCTTCATCGGCCGGTGTCACCATCGATCAACTCACGAAGGATGTCGAGGTGACCGGCGTGACGACCGGTTTCCTCGATCATGTGCACCAGGGCCCACCGCATCGACGGCGCGGACCCGCCCGAGTGGGCCGGCTCCTCAAGGTCCGTACAGGCGCCGATGGCCCGATTCGCGGTGGCTATGACATCGCGGTATCCCTGAAGGACGCTCTCCGTGCTCTTGCGCTGATCGGCGTGGAAGGTGGCCGCCCAGTCATGGGGCTGCTCACCGAGGAAGAGTCGGCGTTCGACATGGGTCAGGTGTTCGATGAGACCGAGCAGGTTCGTGCCGGAGGCGACCCCTGGGACACGCACCCACTGCTCGGGAGCGTTCGCCACCTTCGCCAGGGCACTCTCTCGCAGGTAGTCCAGGAAACCGGTGAGGACCTCCTTCTCACCCGGGCCGGTCCTGGGCGGCGGCCGGTCACGTCGACGATTCAAGTCAGGCATTGTGTCCGGCCACCACCACGTTGTCGATCACGCGTGCGGTCCGACCCTCTGGTCCTTGGGCTGTCCGGGAGCGTCGCTCGCACACGAGCGGCGACCAGTCGCCTCCCAGGTCGAGCGAACGCCACAGCTCCTCTGGCGTCGGATGGTCCTGACGCTGCTCCCACGACCAGGGCGCACTGGAACCATGGTCGATGACGATCAGCAGCCCACCCTCGGTCACCGATTCCGACACCTGGCGCAGGATGGTGTCGCGGTCGATGTCCGCCAGGGTGTGGAAGTAGTTGGCGTAGACCAGGTCCCACGCCTTGGGCTCGGGCAGTGAGAGGGCCAGGTCGTGGTGCCGCGTGCGCAGGCGATCCGCCAGACCGGTGCGGCGGGCACGTTCGTTCAGCGTGGTCAGCGCCTGTTCTGAGATGTCGACGGCGGTGACTCGCCATCCCCTGGCGGCGAGCCAGAGCGCGTCTCCACCACGGCCGCAGGCGAGTTCGAGCGCCCTACGAGTGCCCGTGGTCGGTGGTACGAGGCGCGGATCCTCCATGAGCGCGGTGAAGGCCGGACTCGGCCCGGGGTCCGGTGAGGAAGGATTCTCCTCGCGGTACCGGCCTTCCCAGAACTCACGGTCGGACGAAAGCGGTGCGGTTTCTGATTCCATGTCGCCATGTTGGGCGTCTCCGACCCTCGGAAGCACACCTTTGTGCAGATATGCAAAGAACCCGTCCATGCGAGGCCGGCCGTTCAGTCCTCGTGCAGGTGGACGCGTTCGCCCTGGGCGCCGAAGACCACCAGGACCTCGGCGGATTCCCGTTCGGCGGGGTTGCCGATCCAGTGCGGCGTACGGGTGTCGAACTCGACGGCCTCTCCGGCCTCCACCAGGAAATCCTGCTCACTACCCAGAACCAGGCGGACGCTTCCCGAGAGCACGTAGAACCACTCGTGCCCTTCGTGTGTGCGCATCCTGGGCGCAGCGAGGGACCTGGCGGGTGGGTAGACGACCTTGTAGGCCTGGACCCCGCCGGCACGCCGGATGAGGGGGATGAACGTGAGACCGAACCGGCGTACCGGGTGCAGGTGTACGCGCGGATCGCCCACGCGGGGCGCGTCGACGAGTTCATCGATCGGGACCCGGTAGACCCGCGAGAGTGGCAGCAGCTGACCCAGGTTCGGCTGGACCCGGCCGGTCTCCAGTCGCGAGAGGGTGCTGGGGGTGATGTCGGTCCGTTGCGCCAGTTCGGTCAGGGTCAGCCCCGCCTGCTTGCGAAGGGCCCGCAACCGCGCGCCCACGGCGTCGAGCACCGCCCGGTCTTCGGCGTCGTGGTGCGCCGGTTCCCGACTCATGCTTCAGATGCCCAGAACCGTGGTTCCGCGTCCACGGTGGGCAGGTCGGCCGAGGCCAGCAGAGCCGGCTTCTCCGCGTCCGTGGATCCGGCGTCCGGGTGGTACACGACGAGTTGCAGGGTCTCGGCCCCGCCGATGCTCAACCGCTCCCGGTTGAGGCTGAGTTCCCCCACCTGCGGGTGATCGAAGCGGAGCTTGGTCCCGCGCTGCCCTCGCACTTCGTGGCGGGCCCAGAGATCACGGAAACGGGGACTGGCCAGGGACAGCTCTCCGGTCAGCTCGATGAAGCGAGGGTCGTCGATGTCACCGCCCACGACAGGACGGGGGTCGAGCGCACTGGCGAGCATGGCGACCTCTTCACACCGCAGCTCGGGCACTCGCCGCGCTCCGTAGTCGGGGATACCAGCCTGCTCGGGCGTGACCAGTTCGCGCCGAGCACGCAGGAACGCGCCCAGGGGATTCGATGTCTCGCTCATAGGTCCAGCCTAGAAAATTTCAGAGCGAAGAGAGGGGGTCCTGCCACACCCCAGACTCCGCGAGGCTCTGTTTCCAGAGCGTGACCGTTCCTAGTGTTCCCAACGAAGCGAACGGAACAGCTACTCCAAGGGGACGAACATGACGGTCACACTGATCACCGGGGCCAACAAGGGCATCGGTTTCGAGACGGCACGGCAGCTTCAGGCGGCGGGGCACACCATCTACATCGGGCTCGTGACGTCGAGCGAGGGGAGAAGGCCGCCGCCGAGCTCGGCGCACGCTTCGTCCGACCCGACGTGACCGACGATGCTTCGGTGGCAGCGGCACTGGCCACCATCGACTCGGCCGAGGGGCGGCTCGACGTCCTGGTGAACAACGCGGGCATCCTGCCGACCGGAGACCCGGACGGCCCCAAGGCCCTGCTGGCCTTCGACACCAACGCGGCGGGGGTCGTGCGCGTCACGGAGGCTGCGCTGCCCCTGCTGCGCCGGTCGTCGAACCCCACCGTGGTGAACATTTCGAGCAGCGCCGGATCCTTCTGGGCGGTAACCAACCCGGATCGGCCGGAGTTCGCCCTGCCGATCGCGCTCTACTCCGCGTCCAAGGTCGCGGTCACCATGTTGACCGTCCAATACGCCAAGGTCCACCCCGGCATCAAGTTCAACGCGCTGGAGCCCGGCACCACCGCGACGGACATGACCGCGGCCCTCGGGATCGGGAGGCCGGTGGAGGAGAGCGCCGAGGTCGTGGTGCGCATGGCGACCCTCGGCCCGGACGGCCCGACCGGAACCCTCCAGGACGAGTCAGGGGAGTTGCCCTGGTAATCGCCCAGCAGAACCGGCACGTGTGGCCACCGGAGCGGAACACCCCACCGACATGGGCTTGGACCGGAAGGTGTCGAAGTTCGGTCCATCCCCACGTGCATGGGGCTCACGTTTTGGACGAGGCCTGGGTTGCCGCCCTGGCCGGTCCATCCCCACGTGCGTGGGGCTCACCCGCGCAGGCTGCAAACCCACCACGGGGGAGCCGGTCCATCCCCACGTGCGTGGGGCTCACTCGAACCCTGGTTCGGCATCGTCGAGTTCGGTCGGTCCATCCCCACGTGCGTGGGGCTCACGCGCCGTCGGCGCCATCCTGCCCCGGGTCACCCGGTCCATCCCCACGTGCGTGGGGCTCACCCACAGGTCGGCGGCGGTCATCAGAAGGACATCGGTCCATCCCCACGTGCGTGGGGCTCACGGCCACGTTCCGGTGGCCATGCTCGCGGCCACCGGTCCATCCCCACGTGCGTGGGGCTCACAGTTAACGACCTGCAACAACGCGGCATGTTATCTCCGCGTTATGTTCAGATCAGGCCGAGTTCCGAGCCGGGGTCACCTCTTCGACGCCGTCATGATCCCATATACCGATCCCTGACCAACGACACACAGAACCAGGTCACCGAGGGACTCGGGACAGCGCGGGTCAGGTCCGGGGTGGAACGGCGTGGGGGAAGTCCAATTCTTGGAGGGCGGTGCGCAACCGCTCGGCCGCCGCTTCCAGAACGTTCCGGTCCTCTTCCACCTCCACCGTGGTGAAGTCGAAATCGGACAGGTCCCAGACCGGGGCCACGTGGACGTGCATGTGCGGGACCTCGAAGCCCGCGATCACCATCCCGGCACGAGGGGCGTCCCAGGCCGCGCGTACACCCTGACCGATGGCCTGGGCCACCTCCATGCACTTGGCCAGGAGCGCGGGCTCGATAGCGGTCCAATGATCGACCTCGGCACGGGGGACGACCAGAGTGTGGCCCGGGCGGAGCGGGGCGATGGACAGGAAGGCCACGACCTCCGGATCCTTCCAGACGAAGTGCCCGGGTAGGTCACCGGCGATGATCTTCGAAAAGAGGGTCGGCATGGGAAGGCCCTTCTTGTCCGCGAGTGGCGTCCTCAAGGTTCTATCAGGGACCTCGGTCGATCAATCGAGTCCGATCCCGTGTTCGTCGACCAACGGTTGCAGCCACGCTTGGAACTCTCGGTCCGGGCGCACTTCCCACATACTCGGAACGGTGACGTCGAACTCCGACTCGACCCAGGCACGGAACAGAGCGTGGGCCTCCTTCGCCTCCTGTCCCTCGGCGTCGTCCTCATCATCGAACGCGTCCGGTTCGGCGCCGAAGGCATGGTCGACGAATTCCCGGTACCCGATCGCGACCAGCTTCAGGAAGTCGACGGGGTCGTCCGCGAGGCGGATCCCTTCGCCGCCTTCCGAGGAAAGCGCCACGAAGCGAGGCGCACCTGAGTCGTCGAACCAGAGCAGGGCGAGGCCGCCAGAGCCGTCGGTCTCCGCGAGCGGGATGAGGCGCTCGGCGCCGGGCGCCTCGGGGTCGAGCCACCCACGAACCGACAAACCCGCCGAGAACACCGGACCGAGTTGGAACTCTCCCGGATAGGGCGTGAGGAACGGGTCTCCCCCGGCGTCCTCACCTCCCCACCCCTGCGACTCCATGAACGACCACGCACGACCGAGTTGCTCGGGGAGGACGACACCGGGCGGGAGGGTCGCGGCCAGGCGCCCCTCGACGGCCGAAACCTGTGGAGCTTCGCCCGTCAAGTCGAAGACCGCGTCCTCCACGGCGGCGCGGGAAAGGACCAGGAAGGTCAACATGAACCGCAGTTCCTTGTCGCCTTGACCACTGATCAGGGCGACGTAGCGGTCTCCCCGTCGCCAGACCAGGACGGTCGTGTGGTTGAGCGTGGTGAGGACGACGTCCAGGACCGTGCAAGCGTGGGGGTCGTCCGAGACCTGGATGACGGTGGGTTCGCCCCAGGCCTCACGTGCTGCTCGCTCCATCGTGTTCGCCACCGGCTCGGCCTGTTCCAGCATTGCGGTGTGAAACTCACCGGTGGAGTCATCGAAGAAGTCCGGGCTGCGGAGCAACTCGATCTCGTGCAGGTCGACGTCATCGCTGGACGTGATGCTGATGTCGCCGATGCGGTGTTCGAAGGGGGTGTCGGCGTCGGTGTGCCAAGGTTCCACCAGCATCAGCTCGACCGCCTCGATCGCCTGTTCGGGGGAGGCGTCGGCGAACTCCTCGAACAAGTGCTCCTCCACGGCATCCTCGTTCCGTTCTCCCCTCTGGGGAAAGCCCTTCGTCGGCACCGTTCGTCCTTCCGGTTCTGCGTGGCCACGACCGTGGGAACCCTTGATGGAACCCGTGATCACGGCCCGGGTCCATCGACGATATCCGTGCCCGTGTCACCAGAGCCCGTCTCCCCTAGGCGCGGGGTCCTCGACGTCATGGCGACAAGGTCAACACCAGCTTGCCCACGTGACGACGTTCGTTCAGGGCGGCCTGGGCCCGATGCACCTCTGCGAGGGGGTATGTGCTGGCCACCACCGGGCTGACCGCCCCTTGACGGGCCAGGTCCACCAACCGACGAAAATGTGCCGGAGTGTGCATGCTGGAACCGATGAGGCGCAGTCTTCGCGTATAGATCCTTCGCACGTCCACCCGGGCTTCGTTGCCGCCCAACGCTCCACCGATCACCCATCGCCCACCGAGGCGCAGTCGGTCCATCCCCTCCGTGATGCCGTGGCCGCCGACGACGTCGAGCACCGCGTCGACACCTTCGGGTACCTGTTCCCACACACCCGTCGTGCCGCGATCCAATACCGTCCCGGCGCCGGCTTCACGAACCGATGCCAGCTTCGAGGAACTGCTGATGGCGATGACGTGGGCTCCCCGGGCCACGGCCAGCTGGACCAGGGCCAGGCCCAGGCCGCCGGAGGCGCCGGTGACCACGACCGTTTCACCTGCTTGCACTCCCCCTCGCTCCAACATCCCCAGAGCGGTTCCGTAGGAGGTCGGCAGACAGGCCAGTTCGACATCGCCGAGTGGGGAGTCCTGGACGAGGTGGACCCGATCCGCGGCCACCACCGTGTACTCGGCGTAGCCGCCGTCGCGTTCGCTGCCGAGCAGACCCACGGGTTCGGCGTGCTCACCGGGACCGTCATAGAGGGCCGGGTCCACCAGAACCCGTGCGCCGAGCAAGCCGGAGTCGACACCCTCACCGGTCAGCGCGACGGTGCCCGCGATGTCGGCCCCTTGAATCCTCGGGAAGTCGATCGCTCCGAGCCATCCGGCGCGGGCCATCGGTTCACCCGGCAGGCCGTAGGAGCCCTCCCGGGTCCACACATCGGTGTTGTTCAACGCAGCCGCGCCCACACGCACCAGGACCTCACCCGTTCCCGGCGTCGGGACCCGCACACGGGCCAACTCCAGGGCTTCGGGTCCGCCGTGTCTCAGCAGTCGAGCCGCGAGCATGGTCTCGGGGACGGTCATGAATTCGCCTTTCGTCGCGAGCGCACAGGTCCGTGACCTCCACATTCCCTATTCCAGGTCCCCGACTCCAGGGAATCCGGGATTACGGTGACGCGGGGCGTGTGATACGACGGATACACGTCGAAACACGGTTCGAGGAGGTGGTGGTGATGGGTCTGTACGCCTAGCCACTCGCCCGGAGGTTCCGGAATCACGAGTGGCGGGTTCCGAAAGGAACGAGATGTCCCGTACGGACAAGACCAAACCACTGTGGGTACGCCGGCGTGAACACGCTCCGTCGGCGATGCACGACCACCGATGGGGTGACTGCGACCTACCGCCCGCCCCGACCCGCGAGGAACCGACGACCCGCTGCCGGTGGGAGCACCCCGATTCCATGCTCTTTCGTCGCGGATGCTGCGCCGGGTGCCACAAGCGTGGATGCACCACCGAGTGGCAGGCCTTCAACAAGGAAGGCAACCGCAAGCGCCGCCACCGGGACCGGCTCCTGACCCTCCGTTCGGTGCACGAGGCCAACACCCGTTAGACGTTCCAGGACGCCCTCACGGTACTTCGCCGTGGGGGCGTCTCGTTTTCACTCGGACGTCATGGTCTGTCGGTTCACCGCCCCGTAGCATGTGCCCCGCGATCACCCCCGCTCGGAAGGACCCACATGCCCCTCAGGACCGCCGCTGTCGCCGCCGTGGCCCTTCTCGCCATCCCGTTTGCGCCCGCTGGACCCGCAGCCGCCGATGACACCTACTCCAGTTACGCCGAACTCGCCGCCAACGAGACCGAGGGCACCGACTACCGGCGTTCCACCCGTGAGGGCAGCACCGACGTCGCCCACATCGCCATCCATGGCGGCGGCATCGAACGCCCCACCACCGAACTCGCCGACCACGCCGCGCAATCCGGTGACCACGCCTTCGCCACGTTCGAGGGAATCAAACCGACCGGCAACAGCGTCCTGCACATCACCTCCACTCGCTTCGACGAGCCCATGACCGTCGACATCGTCGCCGACTCCGACTACACCGTCTCCTGGCACGGAGCCGCCGGGGACGAGTCCCTCACCTACGTGGGCGGTCTGGACACCGACCTGCGTGACGCGGTGCGCGAGGAACTGCGCGAGGCCGGGTTCGAGGTCCCCGGTACCATTCCCGATCACCTCAAGGGCGAGAGCCCCGACAACATCACCAACCGCAACACGAGTGGTGAAGGAGTCCAGCTCGAACTCACCCGTGGCCAGCGCGACGAGCTCATGATCGACCGCACCCCCACCGACGCCTTCGACGACTACGTCGCCGCCGTCGAACGGGCCGTTGCCCAGCGCTGACCCGATTCACGGCTGTCCGGTCACTCGCCCACCAACGGCTTGCCGAAGACGGAAGGTCGGAGTTCGCGCGGGCTCCTGCTGTCACTGGCTTCGACACAAAAGCGCCGGTCAAGGGTGGTCGAGGGCCGGGCGGGCGGCGGGCGCGGTGACGGTGGCGTGGTTGTCGCCGGTGAGCATCGCGACCCGGTAGCCCGCACCGCGCAGCCAGGACGACGGCGGTTCTGTCGGCTGAACCCGCCGTCCCGGGTGCCGTTCGTGATCGGCGCGACCCACGAGGCCTTCTCGCTCCTCTACATCGTGCTCCATGTTCTTGGATCGAGCCCGACCGCGTACACGTCTTCGCCTCAGAACTCCTCGTACGTGGCGGGGTCCTGACCCGCCAGGCGACCGTCCGGACGTCCCAAGGCCGTGATCGCCGCGACCTCGGTATCGGTGAGCGTGACATCGAGCGCGCCAAGGTTCTCGACTTGACGTTCGTCGGCTGCGGCTTTCGGCAGCGGGATGGCGCCACGCGCGATCTGCCAGGCGAGCACCACCTGCCCGGGTGTGGCGCCATGGTCCCGGGCGATCGCGCCGACGTCGTCACGATCGAGCAGGTCGTTGCCGCGCCCGAGCGGACTCCACGCCTGGGTGAGGATGCCGCGCTCGGAGTCGTAGGCGAGCTGCTCGCTCTGGGGGAAGTACGGGTGCAGCTCGATCTGGTTGACGTCGGGTAGTACGCCGGTGCGCTGCTGAAGGGTTTCGAGATGTTCGGGCAGGAAGTTGCAGACGCCGATCGCGCGGACGAGGCCACGCTCTCGCGCTTCGATCAGTGCCTCCCACGCCTGCACGTACAGTCCCTGCTTCGGATTCGGCCAGTGGACGAGGTAGAGGTCGAGGTGGTCGAGCCCGGTCCGGTAGACGCTCTCCTCGATCGTGCGTACGGCCGTGTCATACTCGTGGTGCCGACCCGGGAGCTTCGAGGTGACGATCAGGTTGTCGCGGTCGACGCCCGATGCACGAACAGCACGGCCCACCGTGCCCTCGTTCTCGTAGTTGAAGGCCGAGTCGAGCAGGGTGTACCCGTTGGCGATCGCACGGGAGATCCCGTCGACGCCTTCCGTTCCGTTGAGCTTGTACGTACCGAACCCGATCTCCGGCAGTTTGAGGCCCGAGTGCGAGGTGTGCGTGTTGGTCATGCGTCCCCCTGTTCCTGGTCGTGTCCTGTGTATCGGGCGTTACCCACCACGGCACGGTTCAGGCCTCACCCGGTGTGGCGGGACCCGGGGCTAACACCGGTGACACTGCCTCGTAGAACCGGCACAGCGGCCCGTCCCCACGGGCACCTCTCCTTCGACCGACCCGAATGGAACTCCTTCATCGAGACCATCCGTCCCACCGACCGATGAGTGTGGGGCGGTGGGCGACCTTCCACCCACCACCCCACGACCCCTACTCGATCACTACACCTCGGCCTCGACCTTGGGGCGGTCGCGGAACGCCACCCCCGTATAAACCGCGGTCCCCAACGCCACCGCTGCCAGCAGCACGAACCCGAAGGCGTACGCCCCCGACGCCTGGAACACCACGCCCATGACCAGCGGCGGGAAGTACCCACCGAGCCCACCGGCCGCGCCCACGAGCCCGGTGACGGTACCCACCCGGGCCGGTTCCACCAACTGCGCGACCAGGGCGAACACGCCTCCGGTGCCCAACCCGAGGAAGGCCGCCATCAGCACGAACACCGTCCCGGCCGCCAGCTCGGCCGGTGGGTGGAAGACCAGCGCGCCCGCCATGAGCGTGGTCCCGACGAAGGACACCATGCACACCCGCACAGGGCCGACCTTGTCGGAGAGGATGCCGCCCGCCGGCCTGGCCACGACGGCCACCAGGGCGAATCCGGCGGCGCGCAGGCCCGCCTCGGTCTGGGCGAACCCGTAGGCGTTGTGCAGCAGGGTCGGCAGGTAGGTGGAGAAGGCCACGAACCCGCCGAAGGCCACCGCGTACAGCAGGATGTTCTGCCAGGTCGCCCGCAACCCGAGGGCTCCGCGCAGGCGCGGCATCAGCGGGTCGGTGGAGGGCTCCCATCCGGGCGGGTTGCGGCACACCACCAGCACGAGCACGCCCATCAGCACCAGCGCCACGGCCATGAACACGTGTGTGCCCAACAACCCGATCGTGTCGGCCAGGTACGGGGTGAGGAACGCCGACAGCGCCGTTCCACCCATGCCCGCACCGAACACGCCGGTGGCGAATCCTCTTTTCTCCGCTGAGTGCCAGCGGCTGACGAACGGCACACCGACGGCGAAGGAGGTTCCCGCGATCCCCAGGAAGAACCCCAGCACCAGCAGCATCGGGTAGGAGTCCCCGACGAAGCCGAGCAGCAGCACCGGCACCACCGAGACGAAGGCGACCGCCGCCATCATCACCCGGCCACCGTAGCGATCGGTCAAAGCCCCGACGGGGATCCTGCCCACGGCCCCGATCAGCACCGGAAAGGCGATGAGCACGGAGGTCTCGGTGGGGCTCAGGTCCAGGCGCGCGGCGTAGTCGGGTGCCAGGGGCGCGATCAGGTTCCACGCCCAGAACATGAGCGCGAACGCCGCCGTGGCCAGGACGAGGTTGGTTCTGGCTCCGCTGTTCATGGCATCCGGCTCCCGTCCTCGACGTTCTCCCACCCGCGACGCCCGCGGCGTTCACCCATCCGGGTGTCCCGTGATCGGTACAACACGTAGGGCCGCCACAGGTAGCCGAGCGGCGCGCTGAACACGTGCACCAGCCGGGTGAACGGCCACAGCGCGAACAGCGCGAGGGCGGAGAGCGTGTGCGCCTGGAAGGTGAGCGGCGCGGCGGCCATCAGGGCCGGGTCCGGGTCCAGGACGAACAGCCCGCGGAACCAGATCGACACCCCTTCCCGGTAGTCGTAGTGGCCGATGACGTTGCCGACGATGGTGTTGGCCATGCCGGTGACGATCACCAGCCCGAGCCCCACGTACATGAGCTTGTCCATCCGGCTGGTGGCCCGGAAGACCGGTCCGACCAGGCGTCGGCGCAGGATGAGCAGGGTGAGTCCCACGACCACCGCGATCCCGGCGACCAGGCCGAGGCCGACGGCCATGACGTGGTAGAGCTCGTCGGTGACGCCCACGGCCGCGGTCCACGACTTGGGGATGAGCAGGCCCACGACGTGGCCGCCGATGACGGCGAGCATGCCGAAGTGGAACAGGGGGCTGCCCCAGCGCAGCAGCCGGCTCTCGTACAGCTGGGTGGACAGGGTGGTCCAGCCGAACTTGTCGTAGCGGTAGCGCCAGTAGTGGCCGACGAGGAAGACCGCCATGCAGGCGTAGGGGACGATGACCCACAACACCGTTTCGAGTGCGGTGTTCACGAGTGCACGCTCCTGGTTTCCGGAGGTGGGAAGGGGGCGAGACCGACTTCTTCGACGGGTGGCCCCTGGGCCACGAGTCGGGCGACCTTGTCGTCGATTCGGTCGGTCTTGGGCGGCAGAGTGGCGTTGATCGCCGTGACCGCGCCGGTGTAGAGGGAGTCGGCGTCGCGCAGGGCCAGGTGCAGCAGTTCCAGCCCGGCCCGGTACCGGTTCAGTAAGCGCGTGCCGCCGACGGGGTCGACCGTGGCGGCGAATTCCAGGACCACGCACAGGTGGTCGGGGAGTTCGTCCTCGTCGAGGAGGAAACCGGCCCTGCGGTAGGCGTTGGAGAACGACAGCAGGGCGGCGCCGCGGTTTCGGGTGTCCCCGTGCGCGTAGTAGGTCAGGTGCAGGCACGAACGCCGGTGCAGGTCGAAGGTGCCGACGTAGGTTTCGGCGAGTTCGGGCGGTGGGGTCGAGGCGAGCCGGTCGATCACCCCGATCAGGTCCGCGCGCGGTGGGTCGGGTAGTTCCTCGGCCGCCTGGCGCAGCATCGGCAGGTCGGCCAGGAGCCGCTCATCGGGGTGGGCCAGCACCAGGGCGGCGATCCTGTGGGTCAGGGCGCGTTGTCGATCGGTGATGGGGTGGCGTTTGAGCGCCTTGAACAGGCTCATGTGTGTTCCCCCGACCGACGGATCGAGGGCATGGGCAGCGACACCTTGCCTCCGGTGAGCGGGCCGCCCTTGTCCGGTCCGCCGGCGCCGGGGCCGCCCATGCCGGGTCCGCCCTCGGTGTCCAGGCTGCATCCGGTGGCGAAGGCCTCCAGGGAGTGCGCCTGTTCGGTGTGCGCGGGCGGGATGACGTAGCGGTCCTCGTACTTGGCGAGTGCGAGCAGCCGGTACATGTCGTACACGCTCTCGCCGTCCATGCCCACGGCGTGGGGGATGCGTTCGTCGGTCTCCCGTCCGAGGTTGATGTCGCGCATGTAGGAACGCATCGCGGCCAGGCGGCGCAGTGAGTCGGTGACGGGTCCGGTGTCTCCGGCGGTGAAGAGTTCGGCCAGGTACTCGATGGGGATGCGCAGGCTCTCGATGGCCGCGAAGAGGTTGTCGCGGTCCTCGGCGTCCTGGCCGGTCTCGGACACGGCGTCCACGACCGGGGACAGCGGCGGGATGTACCAGACCATGGGCATGGTGCGGTATTCGGGGTGCAGGGGCAGCGCCACCTTGTACTCGTTGATGAGCGAGTGGATGGGCGAGCGTTGGGCCGCCTCGATCCAGTCGCGGGGGATGCCCTCCTTCTCGGCGGCGCGGACGACCTCGGGGTCATTGGGGTCCAGGATCAGTTCGCGCTGTGCGTCGAGGAGGTCATGGTCGTCCTCCACCGAGGCGGCGGGCAGGACGGCGTCCATGTCGTAGAACACCAGGCCCAGGTAGCGCAGCCGTCCCACGCACGTCTCGGCGCACACCGTGGGCATGCCGACCTCGATGCGGGGGTAGCAGAACGTACATTTCTCGGCCTTGCCGGTGCGGTGGTTGAAGTAGATCTTCTTGTAGGGGCAGGCGGTCACGCACTTGCGCCAGCCCCGGCAGGTGTCCTGGTCCACGAGCACGATGCCGTCCTCGCTGCGCTTGTAGATGGCCCCGGCGGGGCACGCGGCGGCGCAGGAGGGGTTGAGGCAGTGTTCGCAGATGCGGGGCAGGTAGAACATGAAGGACTGCTCGAATTCGAGCTTGACCTTGTCGGAGACCTTGCGCAGGACGGGGTCGTCCTGGGCGAGCTCGGGACCGCCGGCGAGGTTGTCGTCCCAGTTGGCGCTCCACCGGATCGCCATGTCGCGGCCGCTGATGAGCGACTTGGGTCGGGCGACCGGCGTGTGCTCCTGGAGCGGGGCGTTGGTGAGCGTCTGGTAGTCGTAGGTCCAGGGCTCGTAGTAGTCGTCGATGCCGGGCATCGTGGGGTTGGCGAAGATCGTGGTGAGGTTCTTGAGCCGACCGCCCGAACGCAGGGACAGGCGTCCGTTGGGTTTGCGGACCCAGCCGCCCTTCCACTTCTCCTGGTCCTCGTAGGTGCGAGGGTAGCCCTGCCCGGGCCGGGTCTCGACGTTGTTGAACCACACGTACTCCATGCCGGCACGGTTGGTCCAGGTCTGTTTGCAGGTGACCGAACAGGTGTGGCACCCGATGCATTTGTCGAGGTTCATCACCATGGCCATCTGAGCCATCAACTTCATTCGTACTCCTCCCCCGTTCCGATCGACCGCATCAGTACTCCACCTCTTGGGAACGCCGACGGATGACGGTCACCTCGTCGCGCTGGTTACCGGTGGGGCCGATGTAGTTGAAGGCGTAGCTGAACTGGGCGTAGCCACCGATGAGGTGGGTGGGCTTGACCAGCAGCCGGGTGATCGAGTTGTGGATGCCGCCGCGTTTGCCGGAGGTCTCGGCGCGGGGAACGTCGATGAGCCGGTCCTGGGCGTGGTGCATGTACACGGTCCCCTCCGGCATGCGGTGGGAGACGATGGCGCGGGCCACGACCACGCCGTTGCGGTTGACCGCCTCGATCCACTCGTTGTCGCGCACGCCGATCTTGTCGGCGTCGGCGCCGCTCATCCAGATGGCCGGGCCGCCCCGGGACAGGCTGAGCATCAGCAGGTTGTCCTGGTACTCGGAGTGGATGGACCACTTGTTGTGCGGGGTCAGGTAACGCACGGTCACGCCGAGTTCGCCGTTGTCCCCGACCTCGGGTTCCTCGAAGAGCCGGTGCATGTTCAGCGGCGGCCGGTACACGGGCAGGTTCTCTCCGGCCTCGGTGATCCAGTCGTGGTCGAGGAAGAAGTGCTGGCGTCCGGTGAGGGTGTGCCAGGGCTTCTTGCGTTCGACGTTGATGGTGAACGGCGAGTATCGGCGTCCACCGCTCTCGCTGCCCGACCACTCGGGTGAGGTGAGTACCGACACCGGTGCGACCTGCACGTCGGCGAAGGTGATCTGTTTGCCCTCGCTCTCGGCGGACAGGTCGGCCAGTTCGGTGCCCACCCGCTTCTCCAGGGTGTGGAACCCCTGGGTGGCCAGGCGTCCGTTGGTGGTGCCCGAGAACGCCAGGATCGCTTCGCACATCTGGGAGTCGCGTTCGAGCGCGGGGCGTCCGTCGGCCGGCCCGCCGCGCACGGTGCCGTTGACCCGGCCCAGGTAGTCGATCTCCTTGTCGACGTTGTAGGTGATGCCCTTGGTGGTCACGCCGAGCTTGTCCGCGAGCGGGCCCAGCGCGCCGAGTTTGGCGGCGATCGCGGTGTAGTCGCGTTCGACCTCCACGAGCTTGGGCATGGTCACGCCGGGGATGGGCTCGCACTCACCGAACTTCCAGTCCAGGACGGTGCCGTTGGGGGTGGCCATCGCGTCGGGGGTGTCGTGGGTCAGCGGCACGGCGACCACGTCCCGTCGCGTGCCCAGGTGCTCGACGGCCAGTTCGCTGAAGGCGCGGGCGAGTCCGTGGAAGGCGTCGAAGTCGGTGCGGGCCTGCCAGGGCGGGGAGATGGCCGGGTTGAACGGGTGCACGAACGGGTGCATGTCCGTGGAGTTCAGGTCGTGTTTCTCGTACCAGGTGGCGGCCGGGAGTACCACGTCGGAGAAGACGGTGGTGCTGGTCATCCGGAAGTCCAGGGACAGCAGCAGGTCGAGTTTGCCCTCGGGTGCTTCCTCCCGCCAGCGCACGTCCCGGGGGCGTTGGCCCTCCGGCGCCTCCTCGGTTCGTAGGGAGGAGTCGGTGCCGAGTAGGTGCTTGAGGAAGTACTCGTTGCCCTTGGCGGAGCTGCCCAGCAGGTTGGCCCGCCACACGGTCAGGACCCGGGGCGCGTTCTTGGGCGCGTCGGGGTCCTCGCAGGCGAAGCGCATCCTCCCTTCCTTGAGTTCGCGCGGTACGTACTCGGTGATCGGGAGTCCGGCCTGGCGTGCGTCGTCGGCCAGGTCCAGGGGGTTGCGGTCGAAGGTCGGGTAGGAGGGCATCCATCCCATGCGCGCGGACTGGGCGATGACGTCGGCGGTGCTCATGCCCTCGAACAGGCCCTTGCCCAGCCCGGAGGAGACCTGGTCGGCGCTGAACCGGTCGTAGCGGTACTGGTCGCTGTGCAGGTACCAGAACGCGGTCTGCACCATGTGTCGGGGCGGACGCGACCAGTCCCCGGCCGAGGCCATCTGGTTGTAGCCGGTGAGGGGGCGGGTCTTCTCCTGGCCGACGTAGTGCGCCCAGCCGCCGCCGTTGACGCCCTGGCAACCGGTGAGCGTGGTCAGGGTGAGGAAGGCGCGGTAGATGGTGTCGGAGTGGAACCAGTGGTTGGTTCCGGCGCCCATGATGATCATGGAGCGGCCCTTGGACTCCTCGGCGTTGGCGGCGAACTCGCGGCCGATCCGCTCGGCGCGGGCGGCCGGGACGCCGGTGAAGGTCTCCTGCCAGGCCGGGGTGCCCGGCTCGTCGGGGTCGTCGTAGCCGGTCGGCCAGGTGCCGGGCAGGCCCTCGCGACCCACGCCGTACTGGGCGAGCAGCAGGTCGTAGACGGTGGTGACCAGGTGGCCGCCCACTCGGCGCACGGGTACGCCGCGGCGTGAGGGCGGGGCGTCCTCGGTGTCGAAGCGGGCCAGGTGGACCTCGACCGCCTCGCCGTCCGAGCCTTCGTACAAGGTGAGTCGGGGCTTGGTGTCACCGAGTTCGAGGTTCCACTTGCCCTCGCCCTCCTCGCCGTAGCGGAAGCCCAGCGAGCCGTTGGGGACCACCGGTTCTCCGGTCGTCTCGTCCAGGACGACCGTCTTGAACGCGGTGTTCTCGCCTTCTCGGCCCAGGTCCTGGGCGGTGAGGAACTTGCCGGCGCGGTGGCCGTCGTCGGTCTCCTCCAGACGCACCAGGAACGGCAGGTCGGTGTAGCGACGCACGTAGTCGTCGAAGTAGGGAGTGGTGCGCTCCACGAAGAACTCGCGCAGCACCACGTGTCCCATGGCCATGGCCAGGGCGCCGTCGCTGCCGGGCCGTGCGGCCAGCCACTCGTCGGCGAACTTGGTGTTGTCGGCGTAGTCCGGGGAGACCACGACGACCTTCTGACCCCGGTAGCGGGCCTCGGCCATCCAGTGGGCGTCCGGGGTGCGGGTGACGGGGACGTTGGAGCCCCACATGATGAGGTAGCCGGCGTTCCACCAGTCACCGGACTCGGGCACGTCGGTCTGGTCACCGAACACCTGCGGGGAGGCGACGGGAAGGTCGGCGTAGAAGTCGTAGAACGAGAGCATCGAGCCGCCGATGAGCCCGTAGAAGCGGGAGCCGATCGCCTGGGAGACCATCGACATCGCGGGGATCGGGGAGAAACCGGCGACCCGGTCGGGGCCGTGTTCGGCGACGGTGTGCACGTGGGCGGCGGCCGCGATCTCCAGGGCCTCCTCCCAGCTCGCGCGCACCAGTCCGCCCTTGCCGCGGGCGCGCTTGTAGCGGGCGGCGCGTTCGGGGTCGTCGACGATGTCGGCCCAGGCCAGGACCGGGTCGCCGAGGCGCTCGCGGGCCTCGCGGTACATCTCCAGCAGCACACCGCGCACGTACGGGTAGCGCACGCGGGTGGGCGAGTAGGTGTACCAGGAGAAGGCGGCGCCGCGAGGGCAGCCTCGGGGTTCGTACTCGGGGCTGTCCGGGCCCACCGACGGGTAGTCGGTCTGTTGTCCCTCCCAGGTGATGATCCCGTCCTTGACGTAGACCTTCCAGGAACAGGATCCGGTGCAGTTCACCCCGTGGGTGGAGCGCACCACCTTGTCGTGGCTCCAGCGGTCTCGGTAGAAGACGTCGGCGTCTCGGCCGCCGACGCGGTGGACGGTACGAAGGTCCTCGGACACCTCTTGTGGGCGAAGGAATCTGCGGGTGCGCAGAAGTGCGTCGGAGACCGGACCGTCCATACCGGGCGCGGGCCCGGTTTCGGAGTTTTCGCGCGGATCGTAGCGGGTCACTACTGAGGTCCTCTCTCCTTCGACGACCGCCTGCGGTCGTCTCGGTGACCTGTTGCCCTTCCCACCCCACCAGCGGACGTGGCAGTCGGACCAAAGTCATGAGTCCGGGATCGTCCCGCGAAGGTCTGTACTGGTGGTGGGCCTTAAGTCCCCCCGGGTCGCACGTGCATCCGCACGTCCACACGCTTTTTCACTACCTGCGTTGTATTTACAATCGGGACCGTGTAAACACAAGGTGTGAACGACCACGGGAACCAAGGGCGAACGTCCGCCGGCACGGGGATCGACCCCGGCGAGCATCGGGTCCTGGCCGACCCCAGCCGGGTCGCCGTCCTGCAGATCCTGCGCCGATCCGACCATCCGATGGACGTCCGCGAGATCGCCGAGGTGGTCGGGTTGCACGCCAACACCGTGCGCTCACATCTGGCGTTACTGACCGACCGGGGGTTGGTCCTGGCCGACCCCGAGGAGCGTGATCGGCCCGGGCGCCCGCGCACCCTGTACACCCCGGCCGACGACGATGAACAGCGCGACTACCGGATGCTCGCCGAAGCGCTCGTGGCCCACCTGTCCGCCATCGAGGGCGATCAGGCCGAGGCCGCCGTGCGGGCCGGGCAGGCCCAGGGAGAACGACTGATCGACTCCCGTGGAACGCGCCCACCCGTGGACGCCGACACCGCCCGTGCCACGGTGACCGACCTCCTGCGCGAGACCGGGTTCCGCCCCCGCCCCTCCCCCGATGGCACCCGCATCGACCTGCGTCATTGCCCTTTCCGTGAGGTGGCCGAGGCCGCCCCGGACGTGGTCTGCGGCGTCCACCTGGGCATGATCCGCGGCGCCCTGGAACGCATGCGCGCGCCCGTGGAGGCCGTACGGTTGCGCCCCTTCGCCACCCCGGGACACTGCGTGGCCGAACTACGCGAAACGGAGGTGGAGGACCCTCCCGGGAGCTGAATCGCGCTCCCGACGTCTCTCGCCCGCCAACAACGTCCCCTTTTCCGTGCCACCGGGAGCTCATCGCCCACCGTGCCCCGGAGCACACGCCCCTTGGGCCGGAACCGGCCGGCCGCGCACGCGGTCGTCCCCTGTTCGGAAACGGAGCCGTCATGCCCGCCACGTTCGTGCGTATCGAACGCCCCGACCGGCCACCGCCGCTGCCAAGGCACGTGTCCTGGCACGCCCGCGCCAACGCGATCGCCCTGGTCTGGGCGTTGCTCGCGGTGTGCGCCGCCGCGACCGTCGGCCCGCTCGGTCTGCCCTCCTGGTTGCCCGTGCACCTGCTCCTGCTCGGAACGGTCACCAACGCGATCATCACCTGGACCGAGCACTTCACGGTCGCGTTGCTGCGCCTGCCCGCGACCTCGGACCGCTACCAGGCCGCCCGGCTGACCGTGCTCAACACCGGCGTCGTGGTCCTGGTGGTCGGAGCGACCTCCACCCTGATCCCCTTCGCGGTGGTCGGCGCGGTGGCCGTGCTGGGCGTGGTCGTGGTGCACACCCTGGCCCTGGCACGCGCCTGCCGAAGTGCGTTGGGCGGCGGGTTCGCCCACATCGGCGCCTGGTACACGGCGGCCGGCGCCTCGTTCGTGCTGGGGGCCGTGCTCGGCACGATGATGCTGTTCGACGCCGCCGGTCCCGAGGTCCGGCAACGGTCGTTGGCGGCGCACGTCCACCTCAACCTGTGGGGCTGGGTCGGTCTGGCGGTGATCGGCAGCCTGTTTACGCTGTGGCCGACCATCCTGCGCACCCGCGTCGTGGAGGGCGCGGGCACCGTGGCCCGCCGCGCCCTGGTCCCCGTCCTGGTGGGGTTGGTGGCGAGTGCCGTCGGGCTCGCCGCCGGCATGCGCTGGGTGGCCCTGGCCGGGATCGTGGTGTACGCGGCCGGGGTCCTGTTCTGCCTGGTCCCCTTGGTGCGCACCGCGCTGCGCAAACGGCCGACGGGGGCCGCGGCCTGGTCGGTCTCCGCCTCCCTGGTCTGGTTGCTCGCCGCGTTGGCGGTGGACGTCCACACCCTGGCCGTGCACGCCCCGCACGAGGTGCACACCGTCCTACAGCCGCTCCTTCCGCTGTTCCTCGTGGGCTTCGCCGGCCAGGTCCTATTGGGGTCCCTGACCTACCTGCTTCCCGTGGTCTTGGGCGGCGGTCCCCGCGCGGTCAAGGCCAACACCGCGCTGCTGGGTCGGGGGTGGCCGGTCCGCCTGGCCGCGCTCAACCTCGGCCTGCCGCTGACCCTGCTCCCGGGGCCGTGGGGCACCGCGGCGTGGGCACTGGTGCTCGCCTGCGCCGCGACGTTCGTGCTGCTCGCCGTGGTGGTCGTCCTGCGAGCCTGGGAGGTGACCGCCTCCCCCGGGCTGCTGGGAGCCGGGTTGGGCGCCGCGCTGACCGCGCTGGCGCTGGTGTTCGCCCTCGGTGTGCCCACCGACGAGGAATCCGCCGTCACCCCCACCGGTCGGACGAGCACCGTGGACGTGGCGCTCGGAGACATGGTGGTCGAACCGGGCACCATCACCGTCGACCCGGGCGACGCACTGGTGTTGGAGGTGACCAACGAGGACGCCCAACCGCACGATTTGCGCATGGAGAACGGAACGCGCACCCCCGTACTCGCGCCCGGGGAGAGCGCCACCCTGGAGGTGGGGGTGGTGGACGGTCCGTTGCGAGGGTGGTGCTCGGTGATGGGACACCGCGCCTCGGGCATGGAGATGACGGTGACCACCACCGGCGACGACCTTCCCGTCGCCGAACACGGTGAGCACTCCATGGGGGCCACCGATGCGCCGCTCGACCTGTCCGGAGAGTTTAGCCAGGATTGGGAACCCATCGACGCCGAGCTGGACCCGGCCCCCGACACCGACGAGCACGAGGTCGAGATCCGGGTGGGCGAGAGCGAACAGGAGGTCGCGCCCGGTGTTCGGCGCCCGGTGTGGACCTTCGGCGACACCGCGCCCGGGCCCGTCCTGCGCGGGAAGATCGGTGACGTCTTCGTCGTCACCCTGGTCAACGACGGCACGATGGGGCACAGCATCGACTTCCACGCCGGTTCGTTGGCCCCGGACGAACCCATGCGCACCATCGCCCCGGGCGAGGAGCTCACCTACCGGTTCACCGCCGACAAGGCGGGGGCGTGGCTGTACCACTGCTCGACCGCGCCGATGAGCCACCACCTGGCCAACGGCATGTACGGGGCGGTGATCATCGACCCGCCCGACCTGGCCGAGGTCGACCGCGAGTACGTGCTGGTCCAGGGCGAGCTGTACCCGGGTGAGCCCGGCGACGCCGAGCAGACCGAGCGCATCCGTACCGGACGACCCCAGGGGTGGATGTTCAACGGTGCCGCCATGGGCTACGACCACGCGCCGTTGGCGGCGCGGGTCGACGAACGTGTGCGCGTGTGGGTGGTGACCGCCGGCCCGTTGGACGGAACCTCCTTCCACGTGGTCGGGGCGCGCTTCGACACCGTCTACAAGGAGGGCGCCTACCTGCTGCGCCCCGACGACGACGGTGGCTCCCAGTCACTCGATCTGGGCACGGCCCAGGGTGGCTTCGTCGAGACGACCTTCCCCGAGGCGGGGCACTACCCCTTCGTCGACCACGATCTGCGCCACGCCGAGGGTGGCGCGCACGGACACTTCGAGGTGGAGGAACCCTGATGGAGGAAGCGGTCTGGGCAGGGGCGCGTTTCCTGCACGTGCTCTCGGCGATGTTGTGGGTGGGCGGACAGCTCACCGTGTCCCTGGTGGTCATGCCGCTGACCCGACGGACCCTGGAAGGCGAACGTCGCGCCACGGTGCTCACCGCCATCGGAAAGCGCTTCGGGACCCTCACGGCGGGGTTCTTCCTACCGGTCCAGCTGGGCACGGGGATCGCCCTGGCCTGGGGCGCCGGGGTGACCTGGGCCTCCCTGCTCGAACCCGGATACGGCCGGGTGCTGGCGGCGAAGTTGGCGTTGTTCTGTGTGGTGATGGTCGCGGCGACGCTGCACGGCGCGACCACCCGCACCAGGCCGCGTCTGGCCCGGACCATGGCGATGACGGGCCTGGTGACCTCGGTCGGCGTGGTCCTGCTGGCCACCCTGCTGCCGAGGATCTGACCGGGTAGAGCCCCGGCCCGGTCCGGGTCGGGGCCTCCGAGCGTGCGGCGGGCGGTGCGGATCGGACGTTGAGGATCACGGCCGGTCCCCGCGCGTGGAGGTCCTACTCGTCGTCGGTGGAGGCCACCGCGTGGACGACCACGTAGCCACCGGATTGCGGCTCCGGCACCTTCTCGTCCAGTCGGACGGCCTCATCGGACCGCAGGGTCTCCAACAGACGCTCGACGTCGTCCTCCTGGCCGCGTAGCCGGAGTTTGACCCTGGACATGGTCCCCTCGATTCCCGAAGTGATGCGTGGACGGTGGGTGTGACGGGCGCGGATCCGCGCCCGTCACACCAGTGTAGAAAACAACCTACCCAAGAGATAGGAAAATCGCCCGCTCCGGCGTGTGTTCGGAAGGGGTCAGGCCGCGACCGGTGTCGCGTCGAGTGCGGCCAGGGGGTCTTCGGACAGCAGCGACTCGGGCAGGCCGCTCTCCCTGCTCAGGGCACGGAGCAGGCCGCTTCTGGTCGAATAACCCGAGACCCGGGCCGCCTCGGGCAGACCGTGGCCGGCCCTGAGCCGTTCGATCGCCGTGTTCAACCGCGCCCGGGTGCGCCATCGGGTGTAGACGAGCCCGGTCTGCTCGACGAAGAGGCGTTGGACGTGACGGACGCTGGTGTGGTGGCGTCGGGCGAGCTCCTCCAGGGTGGCCTCGGAGCGGGCGGTCTCGCGCGCGATGGCCCTGGCCACCGGATGTTCGGGCAGCGTGACGGGAAAGCGCGGCCGCGACAGCCCGCCCAGGACGGCATCGAGGGCGTCCCGGAAGGGGCGTACCTGGTCTGCGGTGGCCGGCGCCGCCCCCAGCACGGTCATGATGACCCGGGTGAGTTCGGGGACCACCCCGAGTCGATGCACCCGCTGTGGGGGCGAGGTGCCCGGGGAGAGCAGCGGCCCCAGGGCCATCCCGCCCTCTTCCAACCGCATCGAGTGGGGCACGTGCGGGGCCAGCCAGAGGTTGTGCCGGGCCCGCAGGGTGATCGATTCTCCGGCCACGACCAGTTCGGCCGCTCCGGCGACCACGTGGATCAGGTGCGGCACCTCGTGTTCGTGGGTGTCGTGTCCCAGGAACCGGATCGTGTTCTCGGGCACGACCCGGCAGAGCTGTTTCGGCGTCATCACGGCTCCAGAACATGTCATCTCGGGCGAGCACCGATGTCACCTGGGGCGCGCCCACCGGCACCAGGGATATTAGCCTAGGCTTACCTTATCTTTCCTGTCGGCCCCCCGTCTCCCCTAGCTTGTCCAGAACGAGGCCCCATGCGATCCCTCCGAGTCCCCCTTGTGCCCCTCATGTCCCTGCTCACGGTCGGATCCTTGGCCCTGAGCGCCTGCGGGGCCGGCGAAAGCACCACCGAGGCCGAGGAGGCCACCGGATCCGAAACCCGGGTCGTGGAGACCGGGCAGGGCGAGGTGAGTGTTCCCGGCGCCCCCGAGCGGGTGGTGGTCCTCAACCACGCCCTGGCCGGTTACCTCTACCACCTCGACGTTCCGGTGGTCGGGGTCATCCCCGAGACCGCCGACACCGAAGGGGCGTTCTCCGAGCACTGGGCCCAGGCCGCGGAGGAGGACGGCACCGAGATCCTGCCGTGGAGCGCGGACGGGTTCGACCTCGAAGCGATCCTGGGCCTGGAACCCGACCTCATCATCGCGGGCGGTCTCGGGTTCCCGCACTTCCAGGCGGTGGAGGCCTACGACCGGCTCGGTGAGATCGCGCCGACCGTCATCGTCGACGACACCCGCACCACCTGGCAGGACCAGTTCTCCTTCCTGGCCGAGGAGGTCTTCCAAAGCCCCGAGCACTACGAGGAACTCGCCGCGACCTACGACGAACGGGTGGAGGAGGTCGCGGCGGCCATCACCGTCCCGCCGAACCCGGCGACCTTCCTGACGGTGACCGCCGACCAGACCCCCTACGTGCTCATCGAGGACATGGGGCTGCCCGAGACGTTCGCGCGCCTGGGCTTCGAGACCGACACCCTGTTCACCGAGAACGACTTCGAGCCCTACACCGCCGGCGGTGACATGTTCGAGATCTCCAGCGAACAGGTCGGTCGGATCGTCGACGCCCCCACCGTCTTCATCATCGGTTTCCACGGTGACACCGCCGACGTGGAGAGCCTGTCGGAGTCGTCGGTCTACGCGGCGCTGCCCGCGTTCGAGGAGGGCAACGCCTACGACCTGCCCCACTGGGGCCTGCGCGGCGACTACGACGAGGAACTCGCGCTGTTGGACATCGTCGAGGAACAGTTCTCCTAGGAAGCCCCCATCACGTGCGTTCCCTCTTGAAGAACCGCGGGGAGGAACGGAACCCGCACGGGTCCACCGCCACACCGGACGAGCCCCACCGCCGAGGAATCGGCGCCCGTCCGGTGTGGCTGCTCCTGTGCCTGATCCTTCTCGCCCTGTCCTGCGCGGCCAGTCTCATGGTGGGGTCGGCCCGCCTACCGGTGTCCACCGTGTGGGCGGCCCTGACCGCCCCCGACCAGAGCATCGACCATCTGACCGTGCTCGCCCTACGCGTGCCGCGCACCCTGCTGGGCCTGCTCGTGGGCATGGCGCTGGGCGTGGCCGGGGCGCTCGCCCAGGCCCTGACCCGCAACCCCCTGGCCGACCCGGGGATCCTCGGGGTCAACTCGGGCGCCGCGTTCGCCATCGCCGTGAGCGTGACCGTGCTCGGGGTGACCCGGATCGACCAGTACCTGTGGTCGGGGTTCGCGGGCGCGCTCATCGCCGCCACGATGGTCTACCTCGTCTCCGCTCGTGGGCCGGGTGGGGCGACGCCGTTGCGGCTGGTCCTGGTGGGGGTCGCGTTGGGCGCGGTCTTCAGCGGAGCCGCCTCGGCGCTGACCCTGGTCGACCCCGAGAGCTTCGACCGGATGCGCTACTGGGAGGCCGGCACCCTGGCCGATCGCCCCGAGGGCACCGTGGCGGCCATCGCCCCGTTCGTCCTGGTGGGCCTCGTACTGGCTCTGGCGCTGACCCGTTCGCTCAACGCGCTGGCCCTGGGCGAGGAGCTCGCCCACGCCATGGGGGCGCGGGTGGCCCTGACCTGCGCGTTCGGGATCGTGGCGATCACGGTGCTGTGCGGTGCGGCCACCGCGGCGGCCGGTCCCATCTCCTTCGTCGGGTTGATGGTGCCGCACGCGGTGCGCATGATCACCGGCCCGGACCAACGGTGGATCCTGTCGTTCACGTTGGTGGCGGCGCCCGCGCTGGTCCTGCTCTCCGACGTCATCGGGCGTCTGGTGGTCTGGCCGGGCGAACTCCAGGTCGGTGTCGTCACCGCGTTCCTGGGCGCGCCCGTGCTCATCATGTTGATTCGACGGACGAAGGCGAACGCGCTGTGAGGGACACGATCGTGCTGAGGGCCGGGAGGGTGAGCGTGCGCTCCTCCCGGCGGGCCCTCATCGTCTACGGGATCATGCTCCTGGCGCTGCCGGCCTGTGTCCTGATAGCGCTTTCCATGGGTTCGCGCGTCATTCCGATCCCGGAGGTGATCGGTGCGCTGGCTCCGGGCTCGGAGGGACCGAACCGGCTCGTGGTGGTGGAGTGGCGGGCGCCCCGGGCCGTCGCCGCCGCCCTGTTCGGTGCCTGTCTGGGGTTGAGCGGCGCCCTGTTCCAGTCGCTCACCCGCAACCCGTTGGGCAGCCCCGACATCATCGGGCTCAACTCCGGCGCCTACACGGGTGTGGTGTGCGTGATCATGCTGGGCGGCAGCGGCTATCCGACGTTGGCCGGCGGCGCGGTGCTGGGCGGCCTGGGTACTGCGCTGGCGGTGTACCTGTTGGCGTTGCGACAGGGGATGCGGGGGTTCCGGCTCATCATCGTCGGCATCGCGGTCGGCGCGATGCTGTCCTCGGTCAACACCTGGTTCTCGGTCAAGGCGGACCTGGACGTGGCCCTGCGGGCCGCGATCTGGGGCGCCGGCACCCTGAACGGGGTGGGTTGGCCGCCGGTGGGGGTGTCCGCCGCCATGGCCGTCCTGCTCTTCCTGGCCCTGCCGGCGCTCGGCCGCCGGATGCGTCAACTGGAGCTGGGCGAGGACACCGCGGCGATGTCGGGGGTTCCGGTGGAGGCCACCAAGGCCCTGATGGTGGTGATCGGTGTCGGTTTCACCGCGGTCGTGACGGCGGTGACCGGACCGATCGCGTTCGTCGCCCTCGTCGCCCCTCAGATCGCCCGCAGGCTGACCCGGCACGGCGGCATCGCGGACCTGACCGGGTCGGCCCTGGCGGGCGCGTTGTTGCTGTCGATGGCCGACCTCATCGCCCGGTACGCGATCCCGGGCATCGCGCTGCCGGTGGGCGCGGTGACCGTGTGCCTGGGCGGCGGCTACCTGGTGTGGTTGCTGTTCCGCGAGAGCGGCCGTTCCTGACCCGCGCCCGCGTGCCCCGCCGAACGAAGTGCGTCCGGCGGGGCACGCGGAACGAGGTGGGTCCGAGCGGGAGGGCCTTCCTCAGGCCGAGGCGGTGGAGGCCTCCTCCGAGTCGGTCTCGTCACCGCCGGTTTCGCGCCGGGGTGTGACGATCTCCAGGGGGACGCCGAGTTCGCGGACCGCCCGCGCCGAGGCGTCCGGAAGACGGTCGTCGGTGATCACCGAGGTGAACCCGGTGAGCGGTGCGACCTTGAACGTGCCGAAGGCGCCGTACTTGTCGGCGCCCGCCACCAGGACGGAGGACGAGGCCGCGGCCATGGCCGCGCGTTTGACCGCCACCTTCGAGCGGGAGGGGGTGGTCGAGCCGCGATGGAGGTCCCATGAGCTCGTCGACACGAAGGCGACGTCGATGTTGAACTCGGCGACCATGTCGGCGGCGATGTCACCGATCGAGGACCGGTTCTCGCGGTCGATCTGACCCCCGACCAGGTACAGGGTCACGTCGGGGTGATCGGTGAGGGAGGCGGCGGTGGTGAGGTCGTTGGTGATGACGGTCAGTCCGGTGACGTGCCACAACAGCGGCACGAGCTGGCCCAGGGTGGTGCCCGCGTCCAGGTAGACGGTCTGGCCCTGCCCCACGAGTTCCGCCGCCGCGTGCGCCATGGCCCGCTTCTCCGCCAGGTCCACCCGGGACTTGTCCCGGTAGGAGGGTTCGGAGCGCACCTGTGAGGCCAGTTCGACCCCGCCGGGGACCGAGCGGACCTTGCCCTCCTCCTCCAACGTCATGATGTCGCGGCGCACCGTCATGTGTGAGACGTCGAGGATCTCGCACAGCTCTCTGACGCTCAGCACGCCCGTGCCGCGCAGCTCACGTAGGAGCAGGTCACGCCGTTGCGCCGGGATCATCGTCCTCCTTCAGGTCTGTTCACACTCATCATGGTACCGATAGTTCCCAGATGATCCCAACTGTGAGTATTGTTGACTCATATGTTCCGTTAGTGTTAAAACTCTGCTCATTGCCTTCGCGACCCCGGCACACCACGTGCCACTCGTGAGGTGAGAGAAGGAGAACCATGGAAGGCACCGACGCCACCTCCCCGCCGCCCTCCCCCGTGCGGTACGCGCTCACCGGAGCACGGGGCGGCTTCGCGCGCACGCTGCTGGCACAGACCACGCGCATCGAACGGCTGCACCCCGCGGTCCTGTGCGACCTCGACACCACCGGGACCATCGACCTGTGCGTGGAGCTGGGCTATGACCGCTCCGACCTTCAGGTGTGCGCCACCCCCGAAGAGGTGGCCGCCCTGGCCCCGGACCGGATCGCGGTCGTCGCCGACGTCGCCCTGCTCACCCGGGCCGATCACGACGTGCTCGTCGAGGCCACCGGGAACCCGCGAGTGGGCACCGAGGCCGCACGCGGGGCCATCGAGACCGGACGCCACGTGGTCATGGTCTCCAAGGAGGTCGACTCCGTCGCGGGCATCGCCCTGGCCGACCTCGCCCGCGAACACGACGTGGTGTACACCCCCGGCATCGGCGACCAGCCGGCCAACCTCATCGAGTGGTACGAGCGCGCCCTACGGCTCGGGCTCGACGTCGTGGCGATCGGCAAGTCCGGCGAGTACGACCTGGTTTTCGACCCCGCCACCGGGCGGGTGCGCCAACTCGACCAGGAGATCGAGGCCCCCGAACTGGCCGACCTGGCGACCCTGGGCGAGGACGTTCCGGCGACCCTGGCCGCGCGCGCCCGCGCCGTGGCCGGTCTCAAGCGTTCGGCCGCCGCCGACTACTGCGAGATGGCGGTCGTGGCCGGCCACACCGGCCTGGTGCCGGACGTGGAGTCACTCCACTACCCCGTCGCCCGTGTCGCCGAACTGGCCGACGTCTACGCCCGCGAAGAGGACGGGGGCATCCTCACCGCCGACGGCGTGGTGGACGTCTTCAGCGTGCTGCGCCTGCCCGAGGAGGCGTCCTTCGCCGGTGGGGTCTTCGTCGTCGTGCGCACCGGGGACCCCGTCACCTGGGAACTGCTCGCCCAGAAGGGGCACGTCGTCTCCCGTTCCGGGCGTTACGCCTGCATGTACCTGCCCTACCACTTCATGGGGGTCGAGACGCCGCTGAGCCTGCTGGACGCGGTCGACCACCACCGCGGGGCCGGTCGTCGCCATCCCGCCCCGCACGCGGTCCTGGCCGGGCGCGCCCGGGAGGCCCTGCGTGCGGGCACCCGACTCGACATGGGCGGGCACCACCACGAGGTCGAGGGTGTGGCCGCGGTCCTGCTGGACACCGCGCACGCCCCCCAGGACGTGGCCCCGCTGTACCTGGCGGCGCACGCCACCCTGGCCCGCGACGTCCCCGCCGGCGCCCTGATCGGGATCGACGACCTCGCCGACCCCGACACCACCCTCCTGCACGCGTGGCGCCACGCCCGCACCCGCATCAGCGATCGGAACCGATGACATGTCCGACCTCTCCACCCTCCTGGCGTTCCTGGCCGCCATCATCGTCCTGATCCTGCTCATCGCACGGTTCAAGGTCCATCCCGTGGCCACGCTGTTCATCGTGGTCGTGGCGCTCGGACTCGTCCTGGGCATGGGCGGGAAGGCCACCATCGAACTGGTCAAGGAGGGCTTCGGCAGCACCCTGGCCAGCGTCGGTCTGCTGGTCATCTTCGGCTGTGTGCTCGGCAAGATGCTCGAACTGAGCGGCGCCGCCATGAAGATCACCGAGACCGCGCTGCGCATGTTCGCCGAGAAGCGCGTCCCCTGGGCCATCGCCCTGGCCTCGACCGTCCTGGGCATCCCGCTCATCGCCGACACCGCGGTGGTCATGTTGATCCCGATCGTGTCCGCGCTGGCCTACCGCACGGGCATCTCGATGATGAGGCTGGGACCGATCCTCTACATCGGCGCCTACGTCATGACCTCGGTGGTCCCTCCCGGTCCCGGTCCCCTCGCGTCCGCCTCCCTGTTGGAGGTGTCCATGGGCGAGGCCATCCTCTACGGACTCATGGTGGGCGTTCCCGGTGTGCTGGCGGCGACCCTCTACCTTTCCCGGATCAAGACCCACGTGGCGCCCAAGCCCGAGTTCGTCGAACACCTGGTGAACGCCGGCGGTTCCGCCGGCGGCGGTGGCTCGGGTGCCGCCGCCGACAACGGGACCGACACTCCCCGGGTGGGGTTGTTCGGCTCCCTGGTGCCGATCCTGGCCCCCATCGTCCTCATCGTCTTCGCCTCGTTGACCGCCCCGGTCCTGCCCGAGGGCTCCTGGTTCACCGGCCTGGTGCTGTTCCTCGGCGAGCCGACCCTGGCCCTGTTCCTGGCCTGCCTGCTGGCCCTGCCGCTGTTCCGCGGCCGCTGGCGCGACAAGGAGACCCTGAACGACCTGTTCGAGTCCGGGCTGCGCATCGCCGCGATGCCCCTGGCCCTGACCGGTGTGGGCGGCGCGCTGGCCACCATCATCCGGGAGACCGGTGTGGCCGAGAGCGTGGCCGGGAGCATCGAGAGCACCGGCCTGTCACCGATCATCGTCCCGTTCCTGGTGGCCGCCGCCGTGTGTTCGATCACCGGTTCCAACATCCTCGGCGTGATGACCTCCGCGGCCATCATGCAGCCCTTGATCCCCTCGCTGGACCTGTCGCCCCTCGTGGTCTACCTGGCCTGCGCGACCGGTGCGCAGATCATGAAGCACGCGAACTCCTCGGGCTTTTGGGTCACCACCACGCTGTCCAACATGACGGTGGGTCAGGGCATCCGTTCCATCGGGATCGCCTCGCTGATCTCGGGTGTGACCGGGTTCGCCGTGCTCTACGCCATGGTCGCGCTGGGCGTGGTCTGATCCGCCCTCCCCCTCGACCGCTCCCCGCCCGGGCCACCGTGCCGCGCGGCACGGGAGCGGTCGTCACCGCTGTAAGAACCGACCACAGGAGGACCCCATGGCTACCCTCGGCGTGATCGCCGACGATCTCACCGGAGCGACCGACATCGCGATCACCCTCACGACGGCCGGCTTCCGGACCACCGTCGTCCTGGGCGACGAGGGCACCGTCGGGACGATCCCCGTCCCCGACGGGACCGACGCCGTGGTGGTGGCGCTGAAGTCGCGCACCGTGCCCGTGGACGAGGCCGTCAAGGTCTCCCTGGACGCGTTGGCCGCGCTGCGGCGTGCCGGTTGCGAACGGTTCTACGTCAAGTACTGCTCCACCTTCGACTCGACCCCGCGCGGCAACATCGGCCCCGTCTGCGAGGCGGTGCTCGACGCGCTCGACGAACCGATGACGGTGGTCGCCCCGGCGTTCCCCGCCAACGGGCGCACCGTCTACCGCGGTCACCTCTTCGTGGGCGACGACCCCCTCGACGAGTCACCGATGCGCCACCACCCGTTGACCCCCATGACCGACTCCAGCCTGCTGCGGCTCCTGGCCCCACAGGTGAGCGGGGGAGGCGACGAGGTCGCGCTCGTGCCCTGGCCCGTGGTGGACCGGGGGGTCGACGCGGTGCGCACCGCCCTGGAACGGGCCCGGGCGGCGGGAGCCCGGTTCGTGATCGTCGACGCCTTGAACGAGGCCGACCTGGACACGCTGGCCCGAGCGAGCGAACACCTGGGCGTGCTCACCGGAGGAAGCGCCCTGGCCGCGGGGCTGCGCGGCCCCCGAACCTCGGGTCCAGGCGCCATCAGCCTGCCCGACGGACCGCGCGTGGTGCTCTCCGGCAGCGCCTCCCGGGCCACTCAGGGGCAGGTGCGCCACGCGCTCGCCCACGGTGACGGTCACCGGCTCCTCCCCTCCGAGCTGCGCGCCGACTTCGACGGGGAGGTCTCTCGGATCGTGGACCGGGCCCTGGAGGGTGGTTCGGCCCCGTTCGTGGTCTACGCGACCGCCGCGCCCGAGCACGTCGTGGACACCGCGGACGCCCCGTTGATGGAGGAGGCCCTGGCCCTGGTCGCGAAGCGGCTGGTCGAGGCGGGGGTGCGTTCCCTTCTCGTCGCGGGTGGTGAGACCAGCGGCGCCGTGGTGCGAAGCCTGGGTGTGGGCCCACTGGCGTTGGGTCCCGAGGTGGACCCCGGTGTGGCGTGGATGCTCGCCGAACGGGGCGACGACGCCCTGCACCTGATGCTCAAGTCCGGCAACTTCGGTGCCGAGGACCTCTTCGTACGCGCGTGGAAGGCGGGACGGTGAAGCTTCGTTTGGAGGAGGCCGCCGAGGAACTGTGCGCGGTGGGCCGACGCGCCGTCGAATCCGGGCTGAGCCCGGGGTCGTCGGGGAACGTGTCGGTGCGCGTCGGCGACCGGATCCTGATGAGCCCCACCGGGGTCTCCCTCGGTGACCTGGGGCCGAGGGGGCTGTCCGTGCTGGACGAGCGCGGGCGGCATTTGGAGGGGCCATCGCCCTCCAAGGAGTTCCCCCTGCACCTGGCGATGTACGACAGGGTCCAGGGATCGGGGGCGGTGCTGCACCTGCACTCACCGCACACCACGGCGGCCTCCTGCCTGCCCGCCTGGTCGACGGCCTCGGCCCTGCCGCCGATCACCCCCTACCTGGTGATGCGGGTCGGTCAGGCGCCCCTGGTCCCCTACGCCGCGCCGGGCAGTGACCGGTTGGCCGAGAACGTGGCCGGGTTGCCCGGTCGGTTCCGCGCCGCGTTGTTGGCCAACCACGGTTCGTTGGTGGCGGCCGACGACGCGGCCGGCGCCCTGGAGGGGGCCGTGGAGCTGGAGGAGGCCTCGCGCATCGTGGTGGCGCTTCAGGGCCGGGAGTTCTCGGTCCTGTCCGCCGAGGACGTGCGGGAACTGACCCTGCGCTACGGGACGACCTGGGACCTGTGAGCGTTGACCGTCCTCGAACCCGGTCCGGGTTCGAGGACGGGACCGGACGCGGTCCCCGGGACACCGAGCGGAATCCCCACGTGCGCGATCATGGTGTTCACCGTGCGGTGGGCAAGCGATAGACGGACACGTGGGAGGGGGACTCGGCGATGAACGCGCCGCCACGCCAGTCCGCGTGACGGGATTCGAGGGCGAAACCGGCGATGTGCGCCATGAGGTCGAGTTCGGCCGGCCACACGTACCGGTGCCGGGAGCGGAACAGTCGGGCCCGGCGGCTCTCGTCGAAGGAGAAGTGGTGCGAGGTCAGATGCTGACGCACGACGTCGTAGGTGTCCAGCCCCACGTATCCGTCCTCGGAGGCGAAGACCGCGGCCTCCTGTCCGGGCGGGAGGCGCCGCAGGTCGGGCACGCCCAGTTCCACCACGAACCGCCCCCCGGGTGAGAGGTGACGGGCCGCGTTGCGGAAGCACTCGACCTGTTCGGCCTGGGTGAGCAGGTTGGAGATCGTGTTGAACACCAGGTAGACGAGGGCGAACTCGCCCGGCACGACGGTGGTGGCCATGTCCCCGAGGGTCACCGGCAGCGCGTCTTCGTCGACCTTGGCACGCAAGCGTTCGACCATGTGCTCGGACAGTTCGATGCCCTGGACCGGCACGCCCCGTTCGAGGAGCGGTACGGCCACCCGGCCGGTGCCCACCGCGAACTCCAGGGCGGCGCCCCCGCCGGCGAGTTCGGCCAGTCGGTCCACGGCCGGGCCGAGTACCTCGGGGGCGAACATGCCCTCACCGGGGGTGTCGTATTCGGCCGCGGCCTCGGCGTCCCACACGTTCTCGCTTTCGCCCATGCCGGCACGGTAACTCCGGGCCCTGGCCCGGAGCCACCGGTTTTCTCAGAGCAGGGGGCCGGTCACCAGGGCAGGACGTCGGGAACGGGGTCGGCCCCGAGCACGTGCTGATCGCAGAACGCGAGCACCGCCTCGTTCCACACGCGGATGTTGGACGGGGTGAGCACCCAGTGGTTCTCGCCGGTCATCTGCAGGAACCGGTGCGGCAGCGTCTCCGGCGGGCCGTCCCAACCCGAGACCAGATCCCACCACATCCGCAAAGCCTCACCGATCGGCACCCGGTAGTCCCGGTCCCCATGCGAGATCAACACCGGGGTGGTCACACGCGCCGCGCCGTTGTGCGGGGAGTTGGCCCGGTACCACTCGGGGTCGTCCTCCTCGTGGCCGTGCACGCGCGTCTTCTCAGCCGCCGCGTCGGTGGTGCGGTGCTGCTGCTCCAGCGCCCACGGCCCGGCGTGGGTGACGATCGCCGAGAAGCGATCGGTGTGTCCGGCGATCCAGTTGGCCATGAAGCCGCCGAAGGACGCACCGAGGAGCGCGGTGCGGGAGGCGTCCAGTTCCGGGCGCTCCAGCACCTGGTCGAGCAGTGTCTCGCATTCGCGGTAGACCACGTCCGGCCGCCTGGGCCAACCTCGGTTCAGGCCGGCGTTCCCGTAGCCGGTGGACATGGCGGGGTCGGGCATGAGCACGGCGTAGCCACGGGCGACGGACAACCACGGGCACCACCGCCAACTCCACGCATTGAAGGAGGTGTGCGGTCCGCCGTGGATCCACAACATCGTCGGAGCCCGTGTGGCCGAGGAAGCGCCTTCCGGCAGGCACAGCCACGCACCGACGCGTACACCATCGACCTCGGTCCACACCCGTTCCAGGTCGCCCGGCAACGCCGCCACCGAACCGGGCGCCGGGAGTTCGCGCGATTGACCCTCCGGCGTCGATCGCACCGGTCGCGCAGGCGTGGTGATGTCGGAACGCAGCGCGTACACGGAACCGTCCGGTGCCGGGGCCAGGGAGGAGAACACCGCTCCGTCCACCAGGGTCCGCACCCGTGCGGTGCGCGGGTCCACGGTGAGCACCGCGCCGGAGGAGTGCAGGTCACCGGCGACCAGGAGGGTTCCGTCGGGGCGCCACGCGTATTCGCGGATCGTGAGGTCACCGACGTCGACGTTCACCGGTGCGCCGTCCGACAGCGGGTGGATCCACAGGGAGCCGTAACCGGTGTCGGTGGGGGTGGAGATCGTCCGCCGTGTCACCGCGCAGTGGGCGCCGTCGGGAGAGAGCAGCGGGGATCCGTACTCCTGGTCGTCGTCGGCCGCCAGCAAGGTGGTCCGCTTGTGGGTCACGGTGTCGATCAGGACGATGTCGGTGCGGGTCTGCCCACCTCGGATCCGTTCGGTCCAGGTCGTCACGACGGTGCGACCGTCCGCGGACAGGTCGGCCGACGCTCCGTTCAGCGCCACGGTGTCGGCGTCTTCGGTCAGGTCGGTGATCTCACCGTCCGGGGAGACGAGCACCAGGCGTGGGCTGAGGTCGCCGAGCGCGTGATCCCAGTGGCGGACCGGCATGCCGGTGTGCCAGATGGTGGACCGTCCGGCGTCCTTGCGCGCGCTTCGCAGCCGAGCGTCATCGCCCAGGTCGGCCCCGACCGTCACACTCGTCGTCGCCAGGATCGAACCGTCGTCGGCGACGCCGGCGACTTGGAGGCCTCCGGCGGTTCGGGCGAGCGGGCTCGCCTCCCCGTGCTCGGGCAGGCGCCAGATCGCCGTGGTGTCCTCTCCCTGCCCGCCCTCGGGGTCCGGGCGCCCGGAGGTGAACAGCAACGAACCGTCGGGGGCGAACCGCGGCGCGCTCTCTCCGCGTTCGGAGAAGGTGAGTCGGCGAGCCGGGGCCAGGCCCTCCGGGTCGAGTTCCCACAGGGCCGACGCGAACCTCGAACCGGACTCGTCGGGCTGGGAGACGGCGGCGACCACCCGACCTCGGGGTCCGACCGCCACGGCGGAGATTCGGGGGATCCGGACGAAGGCTTCGATGTCGCTGAAGTCGGAGAACACCGCCTCACGCTATCGGAGGCACCCGTCTCGGAGATCGTCAGGGCATTGAGTACGCGCACTCACGCGGACCGGACCCGATTCGACCACTATGGGGGCATGAACGAGACCTCGACTCACACCCCTCACCGCCCCCGGTCGGTCCCGGTTCTACAGACGGTCGCGCTGCTGGTGGGGTCGGCGATCTCCACTTGGTGGCTGACCTACACCCGTCCCGAGGAGGTCGCCGCCGCCGAGGGCTTCCCCTTGTCCGAGGCCGATTACGCCATCGATCCGCTCATCCTCCCCGCCTGGGCCGAGACCCTCCTGGGGGTGGGCGCTCTGCTGCTCACCGTGGCGATGGCGATCCTGCTGGTGCGCGCGGTGGCCGGCGGTCGGCTCGCGCCTCGTTGGGGCCTGGTGATCCTGTTGCTGACCCCGATCCCGATGATGGGCGGCGTGTGGTGGATGATCGCCACCGCTCCGGGCATCGGGGCCAACATCGGTCTGGGGTTGGCCGCCATGACGTTCGGTCCGGCGATCCTGATCCTGCTCGTCGCCGCGGCCGTCACCGCGATCCTGGCCCCGCGCGCCCGTTGACCGTCCCGTTGGCCGGCTCCGGGTTCGCGTGCCACCCCGCGGTACTGGTCGACCTCGGCGGACGTATCGGCTGCCCCGCAAGGATGTCGTGGTCTCGCACCGGGTCTTGCCAGAGCACCGAAGCACCCACGGTGCGCTTCCGGTGCCCGCTCTCGCGATCGGCGGGCGGGGGCGTGGACAAAGAAATTCTTCGGCGATGACCTGCTCCAACGAAACAAACCGACATGGGGATGGGTTCGTGGCCGGTGAACGGGTAGCCGCCTCGTGGGGTCTCGCAACCCCGCTCTGCGAGAAAGGACCCGAATGAAGCTCCCTCGAACCCTCAAGCGGATCGCGACCGCGGCCGCCGCCACCCTGTTCCTGAGCGTGCTCGCCCCCGCGGGCGCCTCCGCCGACGACCTGTCCGTCGCCGACCTGAACCTGCGCACGCCCTTCGAGTGCGGTCAGGTCTGGAACGCCAACACCCGCACCAACCACAACCCGCTGCTGTCCGTCGACTTCCAGCGCTCCGACGCACAAGGGCAGAGCGTGCTCTCCAGCGCTTCGGGCACCGTGACCACGGTCGCCGACCTCGGCAACAAGAGCTACGGCCGTTACATCGTCATCGACCACGGCGACGGTGTCTCGACCCTGTACGCCCACCTGCAGACCCAGTCGGTGGCGGTCGGTGACAGCGTCTCCACCGGCACGGCGATCGGCACCGTCGGCAGCACCGGTGGCTCCACCGGACCGCACCTGCACTACGAACAGCGCGTCGGCGGCACGGTCGTGGAGGTCGTGCTCAACGGGGTGGAGGTCTACTACTACGGCAACACCACGATCACCAGCAGCACCGGCTGCTGACACCTGCGGGCCGCCCCGTTCCCGATCCGGGAACGGGGCGGTTCGTGTTCAGCCGGTCGCGGCCAGGGCCAGGACCGCACGGGCCTGGTCGAGCATCGCCCGGTCCAGGAACGTGCCGTCGGCCAGGGCGACGGCCCCCACACCCGCGAGTTCGGCGTCGGTGACCCGGCGAACGACCTCGCGGGCCCGATCGATCTCCCCCGCACTCGGCAGGAACGCCTCGCCGATGACGGGCAGTTGCGCCGGATGGATCGCGGTGCGACCACAAAAGCCCAGGTCGCGTCCGGCCGCGCAAGAGGACGCCAGTCCTTGGAGGTCGCGCACGTGCGGGTACGCCGACATGACCGGCGGTGGCAGCGCGGCGGCGCGGGCGGCGACCACCACACGAGCGCGGGCCCAGGTCAGGCCGGTGTCGGTGGACACACGCAGGTCCGAGCGCAGGTCAGCCTCACCGAGCGCGATCGAGGCCACGGTGGGTGCGGCCACGGCCAGGTCGAAGGCGCGTTCCACCCCCAGCGCGGACTCGATCAGCAGGTGCAGGTCCCGTCCGGGCGACATCGCGGCCAGGGCACGCACCTGGTCGGGGCTCTCCACCTTGGGCACTCGTACGCCCACGTGAGCGGGGAGGTCGGCCAGGGCGGCCACGTCACCGGTGTGCCAGGGGGTTTCGGGGTGGTTGAGGCGCACCTGCACCGGCCGTTCCACCCGCGCCAGCAGCCGGACCGCCTCGGCCCGCGCCCGTACCTTGTGGGCCGGGGCCACGGCGTCCTCCAGGTCGACCAGAACGACGTCGGCGTCCCCGGCCAGGGCCTTGGCCACCCGGTCCGGCCGGTCGGCGGGCGTGTACAGCAGGGTGAGCGGCGGGCGGTCGGGATGGGTGGGGCTCACACCTGGCCCTCCTCTCGCAGTTCGGCGACGCGTTGGTCGGAGAAGCCGAGTTCGGCCAGGACCTCGTCGGTGTCGGCGCCGTGCGGGCGTCCGGTGAACCCGATGACGCCGTCGTGCTCGGAGAGCCGGAAGAGCGGACCCTGCATCAGGGTCGGCCCCAGGTCGGGGTCCTCGATCCGGTGGACGGTGCCGAGCGCCTGGAACTGGGGGTCGTCGACGATGTCCGCCCCGTCGTAGACCGGGGCGACGGCCGCCTCGGCCCGTTCGAAGGCGACCACGACCTCCTCACGGGTGTGCTTCGCGATCCAGGAGCCCACGGCCTCGTCGAGCTCGTCGGCGTGGCGTGCGCGTTCGGCCCCGGTGGCGAACCACGGTTCCTCGATCAGGTCGGGGCGGCCCACCAGGCGCACCACCCGTTCGGCGATCGACTGGGCGGAGGTGGAGACGGCCACCCAGCGCCCGTCACGGGTGCGGTAGGTGTTGCGCGGGGCGTTGTTGACCGAGCGGTTTCCGGTGCGCGGCTGAACTGTGCCGAGCCGGTCCCAACGGGTGATCTGCGGACCCAGCATGGCCAGGATGGGCTCGATGATGGCGGTGTCCACGACCTGGCCGCGACCGGTGCGCTCGCGAGCCGACAGGGCCACCATCACCGCGTAGGCGGTGGCCAGGGAGGCGATGCCGTCGGCCAATCCGAAGGGCGGCAGGGTGGGCGGTCCCTCGGGTTCGCCCGTCATGGCGGCGAACCCGCTCATGGCCTCGGCGAGGGTGCCGAAGCCGGGGCGGGAGCGGTAGGGGCCGATCTGCCCGAAGCCGCTCACCCGGGCCAGTACCAGTCGGGGGTTGCGCGCGGACAGGACCGCGTAGTCCAGGTCCCAGCGTTCGAGGGTGCCGGGGCGGAAGTTCTCGATCACCACGTCGGCCCGCTCGGCCAGGGCGAGGAACACCTCGCGCCCGCCGGGGCCCGACAGGTCGGCGGTGACGGTCCGCTTGTTGCGGCCCAGGGTCTTCCACCACAGGTTGACGCCGTCGGCGGCGGCCCCGTGGGTACGCGCCGGGTCGGGTCTGGTGGGGTGTTCGACCTTGGTGACGTGTGCTCCCATGTCGCCCAGGTGTTGGGCGGTCATGGGGCCGGCGAAGAGCGTCGAGGCGTCGACGACGCGCAGCCCGGTCAGGGCCCCACGGTCGGGGTCACGGGAGACGGTCACGCGGGTTCTCCCTCCTTCCCCGGCAGGTCCCAGGCGCAGCGGAAGCCGACCGTGGCCGAGCGTGCCTGTCCCAGACCGGGCAGCAGGAGTTTGACGCTGTGGTCGGGCGCCCGGCGACCGCCTTCGACGTACCAGTCGGATCCGTGGGCGTGGTGGTCGCTGCCGCCCTTGAGCATGACGAAGCGGGTGCGCCCGTCGCTGTGTTCGCTCTCGGTCCAGTTCCACACCGCGGGCTCGCCTCGGCGCAGTCCGCCCTGTTCGCCGGCGAGCTGCCACTCGTCCTCGGTGGGCAGGCGTCCGCCCCGCCAGGCGCAGTAGGCGCGGGCGTCGTCGAGGTCGACGAAGGTCACCGGCTCGTCGTGCGCGGACGGATCGGGTCGGCCATCGATCCAGTGGTCGAGGAGGCGGTGCGCGGTGTCCGGGGTGTGGCCGGTGGCGTCGAGGAACTCGGCGAACTCGGCGTTGGTGACCTCGGTGGCGGCCACCGCGACGGGGTGGGCGAGCTCTCCGTCGCGTTGGAGGGTGCGGGCGTCGTGCAGACGGGGAGAAAGCGGTTTCCACTCGTCGACGTAGGGCGCGCCCTGGTACATGCCGGTCTCGCGTCCCCGGTGGCGCACGGTCAGCACGTAGGGGCCGGCCGGGACGACGACCGCGTCCGTCTCCGGGCCCGGACCGGCGTGCGAGAACCTCGGCGCCCGGGGGGTGACCCGGTGGGCCAGACGGTGTGGAAAGCGTGCGTCCGGGGTGTGCGGTCGTTGGGAAAGCTCTTTCACCAGGTCTGGGAGCCAGTCGGGCACGGCCGTCCCCGGTGCCACGTGCAACAGCGCGGCCACGCCGTGGGCGGGCACGAGGGTGTGCCCGTCTGCGGCGAGCCGACCACCACCGGTGAGGTCGAAGTGGACCCCTTCCCGCACGCCGGGGTCGGTGAGCACCGGCCCGTCGTGGTCGGTTCCGCGGGTGTTGGCCAGGGTCCACAGGGTGAGGCCGCCGTGCTCCCACCTGGAGGCGTACACACCGGCCTCGTCCGCGTCGGGATGCAGTTCGGCGAGCGGGGTCCACTCCCCCTCCAGCAGCAGGTCGCCCGCGGCGCGCTGGACGGCGACCATGCGGGCCAGGGTGGCGGCGTCGCGCGCCGACCAGCCCACCCACACACCGAATACCACTTCCCAGACCATGAGGCCGACACCGTTGAGCCAGGCCGACCGTAGTTCCTCGGTGTGGTCGCGGTGCCAGCGCCGTACGTGGTGCTGCATGTGGCGGCGCTCGTACCAGTGCGCGCGCAGCACACCGGGCACGGGAGAGTCGGCGAAGAACTGGGCCCAGGAAGCGGAGTGGTCCTGGATCCGCTCCACCGGGAGTTTCGACTCCCCCTCCAGCACCACCCCGGGCCTGGCCTCCTCCAGCCGGTCCACCAGTTCGGGTTCGGCCTTCTTGAGGGTGTCGAGGAAGACCCCGTCGGCCTCCAGGTCGGCCACGAGCGCGGCGAGTTCGGTGACGTCGTCGGCGCCGCGTCTGGTGCCCACGTCCCAGGGGTTGTAGTCGACGAACACGCGCACCCCGGCGGCGTGCAGGGTGTCGATCAGCCCGCCGGGGCCGGACAGTCCCGGAACCTGACGGTAGTGGTCCCACTGGTTGCGATCGTCCAGGCCGATCACCGGGTAGGCGTGCCAGAGCACGAGGGCGTCCAGTCCGCCGAAGCGTGCCCGGGCGTCGGCGAGGAAGCGTTCGGGGGTGAAGCGATGTTCGGCGAAGGAGTAGAGCAGTTCGTCCCACAGCCACACCTGGGCGACCGTGTGGCAGCCGGCCGCCCAGGTCGCCTCGGGGCGTGTGTAGGCGGAGTCGTCGTAGTGGTGCCGCGCGCGGGCGTCCTCGCGCCAGGCGTGCAGGCGCGCCCGCCAGGCGGGACGGTCCGCGGACCGTTCGGGGGCGGCGAAGATCTTGGCGTCGTCGAGTTCGGCGAGGTGTTGGGAGGTGGGGGCCTGCTCCAGCGGTACCTCGGTGGGCCGGTCGATCGGGCGTGGGACCAGGGGGTCGAAGGTGTAGGTCATGGGGTCCTCGGGGAGTTCGGGTCGGGCTCGACGAGGGCGAGGGTGCGGGTGACGAGGTCGTCGATGCGGCGTTCGCCGCCGGGCAGTGAGGTGGCGATGCGCCCGTCCAGCGGGTCGGTCCACCGGGCGCCGACGCGGTCGAAGCCCCGCAGGGCACCCACGACGCCGCCGACCGTGGCCGCGGCCGAGTCGGTGTCCCAACCGGCGGTGACCGCGATCGACACACTCGGGGTGAACCCGCCCTCGCCCCGGGTCAGGGCGTAGGCGATGGTGGCGGCGTTGTTGAGCACGTGCACCCAGTGCAGGTGGCCGTAGGCGGCGTGCAGCCGGTCCAGGCCGGAGCGGACGTCGCCGCGCGCGGCCGCTTCCCGGCCCAGGTCGACCGCCTGGGCCGTACGGCTTCGCGGGGGCAGGACCGTGTGCGCGGCGTCCAGGACGTCCTCGACCGTGTCGTGGGTCAGGGCGCAGGCGGCCAGGGCCGCCGCCCACATGGCGCCGTACACGCCGTCGCGGGTGTGGCTGAGTCGGGCGTCGGTCCAGGCCAGGCGGGCCGCGGCGCGCACGTCGCCGGGGTTGGTCCACCCGTACAGGTCCGTGCGGATGAGCGCGCCGATCCACTCCCGGAAGGGGTTGTAGCGGGTCGCGGTCTCCGGGACGGGACGGGCGTCCAAGAGGTTGCGGTAGGCCGCGCGTTCGGCGGTGAACACACGACCGGCGGGCATGAGGTCGAGCCAGAGGGCGGCCACGTCGTCGGTGGTGAAGTCGCGCCCGTGCCGTTCCATCAGGGTGAGGGCGAGCATGGGGTGGTTGAGGTCGTCGTCCTCGGGCATGCCGTCGATGTTCTCCTCCAGCGACGTGCCCGCGCTGCGCCGGTTCCAGGGTCGGCGCGCGGCGACGTCGTCGGGCAGGCCGACGGCGGTGAAGTAGCGGTCCAGGGGCCAGCGGTCGGTGGCGCGCAGGATCTCCTCGATGCCCTCTCGGGGGATCTTCTCCACCGGTTTGCCGAGCAGGCACCCGGCGGCGCGGCCGGCCCAGGCGCCGTGCACGCGTTCGCGCAGGTCGTGCGGGAGCGCCGGTCGGGTCGGGGCGGTGGGCAGCGCGGTCTCGACCCGCGACCAGTGGTCGGGTTGCTCGGGTCGGGGCAGGGCGTCGAGTTCGTCGAGGAGGTCGCGGGCCAGTGCCCGGAGCCGGGGGTCGGCCGCCGTGGCACCGGCCCCGCCCACGGCCGGGACGGGGTCGCCCCCGGCGTCCGTCCATGTCCGGCGGATACCGGTGACGTCGTGGCCCTCGGCCTCGGACTGGACGAGTTCGTGGGCGAGCAGGTCCTCCGGTTGTGCCCAGGTGAGCCTCACGCGGACGCACCCCCTGTTCCGAGGGTGTCCAGCATCCGCAGTCGGGCGAGGGCTCGCTCACGGTCGGCCCGCAGGATGTCGGCGGCGGCCTCGCCCATGAGGTGTCCGGTCGCTCGGATGTCCATTCGGCTGGCCTCCTCCACCGGGTCGAGCCATTCGTCGGGGACGACGGACGTCCCGCCCAGCCCGGCGCAGATCGCCCCCGCCATGACCGCGATGGAGTCGGCGTCGCGCCCGTAGTTGACCGCGGCCAGCACCGATCCGCGGTAGTCGCCCCGGTGGCCCAGGAGCAGGCCCAGCGCGGCGGGCAGTTCCTCGATGGCCTTGGTCCGCGAGGGTCGACGCGCGTCCATGGACATGTTCCGGTACTCGGGGCCCACCGAGTCGAAGGGCGCGACCGTCTCCCGGACCATCCGGGCCAGGGCCCGTTCGCCCTCGTCGTCGGTGGGCGGGTCGCCGAATCCGTCCAGGGCCTTGACCATCGCCTCCAGCGCGGCCCCGGTCCCGTCGTGGGAGACCTCCAACGCCGTGGCGACGACGTCGTCCAGGGTCGCTCCGGGCGCGACCGCCGAGGCGACCATGGCGGCGAAGACCCCGGCCGCCTCACGGCCGTAGCTGGACTGGTGGGCGCCGGTGAGGTCGATCGCCTCGGCGTAGGCCGCGCGGGGATCGCCCGCGTTGGCCAACCCGACCGGGGGCACGTACATGGCCGCCCCGCAGTTGACGACGTTGCCGACCCCCGCCTCACGGGGGTCGACGTGCCCGTAGTGCAGCCGGGCCACGATCCACTTCTCGGCGAGGAAGACCCGTTGCAGCAGCAGGGCCGTCGACTCCAGTTCGGGGATCCAGCGCGGTTCGCCGATCATCAGCGGCACCAGGTCCCGCGCCATGGCGTAGGCGTCCAGGTGCTCACGACGCCCGGCGTACACCTCGACCAGTGCCCGGGTCATGAGGGTGTCGTCGGTGATGTGTCCGTCACCCTTGTGGTAGGGCGCGATCGGGCGGGCGTCGCGCCAGTTCTCATACCAGGGTCCGACGAGCCCGGTGACCCTGCCACCGTGCCGTTCCTCGATCTGTTCGGGTGTCCATCCTTCTGTGGCGCCGCCCAGGGCGTCGCCCACGGCGGCGCCGGTGATGACGGCCACCGCCCGGTCCTGCAACCAGTCCACGGGTCACTTCCCTTCGTCGGTGGACGCCGTGCGCGTCCGGGGGAACCGCTAACGAGTGATCTCGTCCCAGCCGGCCCGAAGCTCCGCCTCAAGTTCGTCGGCGTCGATCTCCTGGGCGAGGAAACGCTGGTAGGCGGGGGTGGCGACGGTGTCCTTCCACTGCGGGTAGGCGTCCACGAACAGGAACGGCGAGGACTCCAGGTGTTCGCCGGATTCGAGGATGGCCTCCCAACCGGGTTCCTCGGCCAGGGAGGTGCCCATGATCTCCCTGGCGGACTCGGTCGCCGGGATGAGGGCGTCGGCCTCGTTGAGGTCGGCGAGGTTCTCGGTGGAGGTGAGGTACTCCAGGAACTCGGCGGACTCCTCGACGTGCTCGGAGTCGACGTTGACCGAGAGGGTCTGCGGGTTGGCCGTCTGCCAGGGACCGGCCGGTCCCTCCAGCGGGGGCAGCACGACCCAGTCGAGGTCGTCGGGCGCGTCGGCCTGGATGTTGGCGGCCTGGAACGAGCCCTGGACCGTCATCGCGACGTCCTCGGCGTAGAAGGAGGCGAGCACGTCGGAACCGGACTGGGTGAGGCTGACGGGCTGGATGGACTCGTCGTCGTGGGCCATCTCCCCGACCAGTTCGGGCAGGGCCATCTCGCCCTCCTCCATGACCAGGCCCGCCTCGGAACCGGTGCCGTCGAAGAAGGTGCCACCGAAGGCCGGCGCCATGGACATGAACGCGGCCGTGGGACTGGACAGGCCCCAGCCCAGTCCGTACCGGTCGCCCGAGGTGGTGGCCTCGGAGATCTCGCGCAGTTCGTCCCACGTCATGGTCTCGCCGTCGGGGACCCCCACCCCGGCGTCCTCCAACAGGCCGCGATTGGCGAAGACCACGTAGGACTGCAGTTCGGTCGGGTAGGCCACGACCTTTCCGTCGACGGTCACCGAGTCCATGACGCCGGTGGGGATGTCCACGCGTGTGGCGTCCGACATCAGGTCCGACAGGTCGGCGAGGTAGCCGTCGACCGCGAAGGGGGCGATACCGGCGGCCTCGTAGTGGATGATGTCCGGCGCGGCGCCGCCGTTGAACTGGGTGATGAGCTTGTCGTAGATGCCGTCCCAGCCGGCGGGGACGATCTCGACCTGGATGTCGGGGTGTTCCTCGTTCCAGGACTCGACGATCCGTTCGGTGGCCTCGATGGCGGCGGGCTGGTCGGAGAGCGACTGGAACTCCAGTGTCACCACGCCACCGTCCTCGCCGTCACCTCCTCCGCAGGCGGTGAGGAGCAGCAACGTGGCCGGGATGGCCGCCACGGAGGCGACTCGGGTGTTCATGGAAGGGGGGTCCTTTCCTCAAGGTGAGCGGGGTGGTGGGGGTCGGACGGGTGCGGCGGGTGGCTCAGCCCTTGACCGCGCCGGCCATCAGGCCCCCGGTGAGCTTCTTCTGCAGGAGGGCGAAGAAGACGATGCTCGGGACGGCGGCCAGCACCGATCCCGCGGCGAGCGGGCCCAGGGCGACCTTGCCCTCACCACCGATGAACATCTTCAGCGTGATGGGCAGGGTGTAGTTCTCCGGTGACTGGAGCAGCACCAGGGCGAAGAAGAACTCGTTCCAGGAGGAGACGAAGGCGAACATGGCGGTGGCCGCCACACCGGGCAGCAACAGGGGCAGCACGATCCGGCGCAGGACGTCCAGTCGTCCCCCTCCGTCCATGGCCCCGGCCTCCTCCAGGTCGATGGGGATACCGGTGACGTAGCCCTGGAGCATCCACAGCGCGAACGGCAGCGTGTAGGTGGTGTGCACCAGTACCAGGCCGACGAGGCTGTCGGTCAGGCCGATGGTCCGCAGCACCAGGAACAGGGGCAGGATGATGAGGATGACGGGGAAGACCTGGCTGACCAGGATCCAGCCGACCCCGGCGGCCCGGACCATCCCCTTGAGCCGCGCCAGGACGTAGGCGGCGGGCAGGGCGATGAGGATGACCAACGCCGTCGAGGACAGGGCGACGAGCAGGCTGTTCCACGCCGAGCCCACCAACCCCTGGCGGGCGAGTGCCCGGACGTAGTTGTCGAAGTGCCATTCGGCGGGCCACAGGTTCACCGCGAGCGAGTTGAGTTCGGCGGAGGTCTTGAACGAGGCCGAGATCAGCCACAGCAGTGGGAAGCCCAGGAAGAGGATGTAGCAGGCCAGGGCCGCGTACTGGGCGGGTCGAACGAGAGTGCGCATCGGTCAGCCCACCTTGCCCTTGTCGTCCTGGCGGAACTGCGACCACAGGTAGAGGGCCAAGAGCAGGACCACCACGGTCACGAGCACCACGCCCATCGCGGCGGCGTAGCCGATGTTGCGGTTCTTGAACGCCTCCAGGTACGTGAAGAGCATCGGCAGCATGGTGCGACCGCCGGGCCCTCCCTCGGTCAGGACGTAGACCAGCGAAAACGAGTTGAAGTTCCAGATGAAGTTGAGGGAGGTGATGGAGGCGATGATGGGGCGCAGGCTCGGCAGGGTCACGTCGACGAAGCGACGCCAGGCGCCCGCCCCGTCCATGGCGGCGGCCTCGTGCAGTTCGTCGGGGATCTGCTGGAGTCCGGCCAGCAGCGTCACGGTGGTCTGGGGCATGCCCACCCAGACCCCGACGACGATGACGGCGGGCAGGGCCGTGGAGAAGTCACCGAGCCAGTTGATGTCGCCGGGAAGACCCACACCGTCCATGACCGCGTTGAGCGGACCGGCGTTGGGCGAGTAGATCATCCGCCACATGATGGCCACGACCACCGGGGGCATCGCCCACGGGATCAGGGCCAGCACCCGGGTGAGCCCTTGGAGCCGCAGCCCCGAGTTCAGCAGCAGGGCCAGGCCCAGGGCGGCGACCAATTGGAGCAGGGTGACCGAGACCGCCCACACCATGCCGATGCGGAACGACTCCCAGAAGAAGGAGTTGTCGAACAGCCGGCCGAAGTTGTCGAGGCCGACCACCTCGTAGTCGGGCCGGCGCACCAGGCGGGCGTCGGTGAAGGCCAACGCCACGCCCATGATCAGGGGGGCGACGCTCAGCACCAGGATCGGCAGCAGCGAGGGCATGACCAGCGCGGCGGCCTCACGGCGGCGGTTCCGGGCCAGGCCGCCGGGGCGCGGTCCCCGGTGCGCGGGGGTACGGCGGCCGGTGGGCGGGCCGCCGGGCGAGGAGGTTCTCCTGCCCGTGGTGGGGTCCTTGAAGGACAGGGTTCTCAAGGTGAGTCCAGGGAGAGGGGTTCGATGTCGTCGGGCAGGGCGGTGGGGTCGGTGGACTCTCGAACGACGAGCTCGGGTCCGACCTCGATCTGTCGGGTCCCCTCGTGGCTTCCCTCGGCCAGGCTCAGCATGATCTCGGCGGCGGCCCGCCCTCGCTCGGCCGAACCGAGGGAGACGCTGGTCAGGCTCGGCTGGAACACCCGGCCGAACTCGGTGTCGTCCATGCCGGTGACGGCGAGGTCCCCGGGGACGGTGAGTCCGCGTTCGCGCGCGGCGCGGATGGCGGCGATGGCCAACAGGTCGTTGGCGGCCACCACGGCGTCGAGCGGACGGCCCTCGGCCTCACCGGCCGCGAGCAGACGTCGGGCGGCGACCACACCGGCCGCCACGGTGAAGTTCTCGGCCTCCTCGACCGGCCCTTGGGCGCCCACGGCCTCGAAACCGCGCCGGCGCGCCTGGCCGGGGGTGGTGTCGAGGGGGCCGTTGAGGAACCCGATCCGTGATCGACCGAGTTCGCGCAGGTGGTTCACGGCCCGGGCGATCCCGTCGGCCGAATCGGTGGAGACCGAGTCGATCCCGTGTTCCTTGAGGGGACGGCCCATGACCACGACGGGGACCTCCTGTTCCCGCAACGCCTCGATGAGGGCGTCGTCGGTGCGCAGCGGGACCAGGATCATCCCGTCGACGAAACCGCCGCTGAGGCTGCGGACCAGCTCGGTGGTGGAGGTCGTGGTGTCCCCCGTGGACATCACGACCACGCGGTACCCGCGCGGGGCCAGCACCTCGTGGATGGCGGTCATCATCTCGACGTAGACGGGGTTTCCGATGTCGGCGACGGCGAAGGCCACCTGGAACGTCCTCTTCATCCGCAGCGAGCGCCCGATCGCGTCCGGGCTGTAGCCGAGTTCGGCGGCGGCCGCGCGGACGCGTTCGACCATGGCCGCGCTGGCTCCGCCTCCGTGCAGGGCGCGGGAGGTGGAGGACAGGGAGACCCCTGCCCGTTCCGCGACCTGGATCAGGGTCGCTCGTGAGGACGTCATCGTGGCTCCAGCCAAGCCGAGGGGGATGCGGAAACGTTTCCAGCCGCGCCGAGAGGCGGCGCGAGAAGAGATCTGGAAACGTTTCCGGAAACCTAGTGCCCTGATCCGGAGACCGTCAAGTCAGGCATTAGGGATTATTTCGGACGTCCGCAAGGCTTCCGGAGTCGACCTCAACGGCCCCGGATACCCACCCCACGCTCATCCCCCGCCGTGGGCTCAGTCCGAACGGACGAGACAGAAGGGGTGGCCGGCCGGGTCCACGAAGACCCGGAAGTTGTCCGGGGCGGGCTGGAAGTCGGTCTTGCGAGCACCGATCCCCAACACCCGCCGCTCTCCCTCGTCCAGGTCGGGGACGTCGAAATCGAGGTGGAGCTGCTGCGGGTGGGCGTCACCGGGCCATTCCGGCGGCACGTGGCCGGGGGCCTTCTGGAAGGCGATCGTGGCTCCGACCTCACTCGCGAGTTCGATCCAGCCGTCGTCCTCCCACGGCTCGATCCGCCATCCGGTGATCGCCGCGTAGAACTCGGCCAGGGCGAGGGGGTCACGGCTGTCGATGGCGGCCAGGCTGAACTTCGCGATAGGACTCATGGGCACCGACGATTACACGGCGCCGACCCCCGGTCAATGGTTTTCTCGGCCCGGCGAACCTCATCGTTCTCGCGCCCGTAGCACTCGGCCTGACACGGGGGCTCGACCACCCGGCTCCGCCATGGCGATGAGCAGCGGCGCCATCCCGCATAGCGACGTCGGCCCCGGACGCGATCACTCCTCGTAACCCTCCCCCTCGTCCGGACGGATCCCGAGTGGACCACCACACCGGCTCGGCCTTCGTTCCCGATCGGGCCCGGTGTGACGATACGCCCCCCATTTATCTTGACAACGAGATAACTATGAGTGATAATAAGGCTAGCCTTACCTAAGGATCAGATTCATTCCCAGGGGGTGCTCATGACCGAGGTACAGGGCATGGCCCGCTTCGTGGCGGGCTCCACGTTCGACGACTTGAGCGAAGAAGCGATCACCCAGTTGAAGATCCGGGTGCTCGACACGCTCGGCGTCGCCATCGGCGCACTGGACGCCGAACCCATGGTCGCGATCCGCGGCCTCATCGAGGATCTGGGCGGAAAGCCGACCGCCACGCTGATCGGCGGAGGCCGGACCTCCCCGGACCGGGCCGCCTTCCACAACAGCGCGCTGAGCCGCTATCTGGACTTCATGGACTCCTACCTCGCCCCGGGCGAGACGAACCACCCGTCGGACAACCTCGGCGCGGTCCTGGCCGCCGCCGAATCGGTGAACGCCTCGGGCCGGGAACTGCTGACCGCCTTCGCCGTGGCCTACCAGGTCCACTCACGGCTGTCGGACGTGGCTCCGGTCCGCGCCAAGGGCTTCGACCACACCACCCAGGGCGCCTACGCCGCGGCCGCCTCCGCCGCGAAGGCGTTCCGACTGCCCGTCGATCAGATCGCGAACGCGATCGCGATCTCCGGCACCGCCAACAACGCCCTGCGGGTGACCCGCACCGGCGACCTCTCGCACTGGAAGGGCCTGGCCTACCCGCAGGTGTCCAAGGAGGGCACGTTCGCGGCGCTGCTGGCCTCGCGGGGGATCACCGGTCCGGCGGAGGTGTTCGAGGGCAACAAGGGGTTCAAGGAATCCATCGCCGGGAACTTCACCATCGACTGGTCCAAGGAGGACCTGGAGCGGGTGCGGCGCTCGATCATCAAGAAGCACAACGCCGAGATCCACTCCCAGTCGGCCCTGGACGCCGCCCAGGCCATCCGGGCCCAGGCCGGTTTCGACGCCGACGCGATCACCGCCGTACGGCTGCGCACCTTCGACGTGGCGTACTCGATCATCGGCGGCGGGGAGGAGGGCGACAAACGCACCGTCCGCACCAAGGAGGAGGCCGACCACTCACTGCCGTGGATGGTCGCCGTGGTCCTGTTGGACGGTGTGCTCGATCCCGCCCAGTACGCGCCGAAGCGGATCGTGGCCCGGGACGTGCAGCGACTGATGCGCAAGGTCGAGATCGTCCCCGATACGGGGTTCTCGGCCCGTTTCCCCGAGGAGATGCCCGCCGACCTGGAGGTCACCCTGCGGGACGGGACCGTGCTGCGCGCCGAACGTTCGGCCTACAAGGGCTTCCACACCGACCCGCTCGACTGGGCCGGCGCCCGCGCCAAGTTCGACGCGCTGACCCGGCCCTTCGCCGACGCCGAACTGCGCGAGGAGATCGCGGAGATCGTGCGCGGCCTCGACTACGCCGACACCACCGACCTCACCGCGGCCCTGGCCAGGGTCCGGACCATCCGGTCCCGACCTCGCCCGCACGCTCCGAAAAGGGAAGAGGGCCCACGAGAAAGGGGACACCATCATGGGTAACGCCGTCCCACACGACGTGTCATTCAACTTCGTTCCCCGCGCCTACCGGCCGGCCAAGCCCCGCACCTTCGGGATGACCGAGATCCGGGCGCCCTACTACAGCACCTTCGGCACCCGCCACCTGCGGGACGTCTTCGATGTCGCCGGCCAGTGGGTCGACGGCATCAAGTGGGCCGGTGGCTCGTTCTCGCTGGTGCCGACCGAGCAGGTGCGCGCCTTCAGCGACATCGCCCACGAGCACGGAGCCTACGTGTCTTCGGGCGGATGGATCGAGACCGTGCTGCGCTACGGCGACGACGCGGTCGACCGGTACCTGAGGGAGGCCAAGGAGGTCGGCTTCGACGTCATCGAGATCTCCACGGGCTTCATCATGCTCAACACCTCCGGGTTGTTGCGCCTGGTGGAAAAGGTCGTCGACGCCGGGCTGAAGGCCAAGCCCGAGCTCGGGATCCAGATCGGTTCCGGCGGCGACTCCGGCCAGGCCGAGCTGGCGAGCGAGGGCGAGAAGGACATCGGTGACCTCATCGACCGCGCCGAGAAGACCCTCGAAGCCGGTGCGTCGATCGTGATGATCGAGTCCGAGGGCATCACCGAGAACGTGAACGAGTGGAACACCGGCGCCGCCGCGTCCATCATCAACGGGCTGGGCCTGGAGAACGTGATGTTCGAGGCCGCGGACGGTCCCGTGTTCGAGTGGTACGTCAAGAACTACGGCAACGAGGTCAACCTCTTCGTCGACCATTCCCAGATCCTTCAGCTGGAGGGTCTGCGGCAGAACGTCTGGGGCAACAAGTCCACCTGGGGTCGTGTCATCAACCCGGCGCCCTGATCCGGACCCCGGCCGGGTATTCGTCGAATACCCGGAACGGACACGCGTCGAAGGCGAGAACCAGGGCCGGCGCGGAGCCGGTCCGGAAAGCGTGAAGGGATACCCGGATGAGCGAGACGGGCGTGAGGGTCACACCGGCCACCGATCACACCCGTCGACGGCCGCACCCGCGTGGTCCGAGCCTCCGCACGGCGGGCCCCCGGGGTGGTGTCACCCCGGGGGCACGTCGCGGGTCACGGCTCAGGCCGAAGCGCCGGCCTGTTCCGATCCGCTCCGCTCTCGGGCGGGCTCGATCGATTCGGCGTCGGGGTCCCGACGCAGCCGGCGCACCAGTGGTGCGCAGACAACGGCCACCAGGGCCAGGCAGCCGCCGACGAGGAACGCGTCCTGGGTGCCCTGGACCTGGGCGGCGACCGCGTCGGCCGTGCCCGCTCCAGCGGCACCGATCGACATGGCCGTCACCAGAACGGCCACACCGGCGGCGCCCGCGAGCTGCTGCAGCGTGTTCATGATCGCGCTGCCGTGAGAGTAGAGCCTGCGCGGCAGCGAACCGAGGGCGAGCGTCATCAGTGGGGTCATGAGCATCGCCATACCGACGCAGAACACCACGTGCATGGCCACGACCACCGTGATGGAGGTCTGGGCTGTCAGGGTGCTCAGCCACCACTGACCGGCGGCGAGCAGGACGGCACCGGGGACGACCAGGGGCAGTGGTCCGACCCGGTCGTAGACCCGGCCGATGATGGGCGAGAGCACGCCCTGGATCAGGCCCCCCGGGAGCAGGAGCAGGCCGGTGGTGAGCACGCTCAGACCCAGGCCGACCTGGAGGTGGATCGGCAGCACCATGACGGTGCCGAGCATGGTCGCCATGCATACGACCACGATGATCAACGAGACACGGAAGTTGCGCACGGCGAAGGGACGCAGGTCCAGCAGCTCGCCGCCGGTGCGCGTCAGGGCGCGCTGGCGCAGGACGAACAGCACCAGGGCGACCGCACCGACCACCAGGGCCACGAGCGGGACGACGCTTCCATCGGTGAGTCCCTCGGCGGAGGCCAGACCGTAGACCAGACCGCCGAACGCTCGGGGGTCTCCTCCCGCACCTTCTTCCGGCACTTCACCACCAAGGAACAGGCCGGTCTCCCGGGACAATCGCGCCTGCTCCGGGCGATCGAGACCCTGGAGGTCACCGGCACCGACCCCGACACCGTGCTGCGCGACGTCGAGGCGGCGTTGGAGAAGGTGATGGGTCGCGAACACGACCCAGAGCGGGAGGAACACCGCAGGGTCGCGCGACTGCTGTCCGGGGACTCCGAACTCAGGGCGCTGGCCGCCGCCCAGGAACGCGGACTCGCCACGCGTCTGCGCGAGCGTCTCAACGACCGCTTGGAAGGGCTGGACCCCACCACGGTGCTGCTGGTGGTGGAGGTGGCCGTGGCGGTGTGGAGCGCCTGTTGGGAGCGTTGGGGAGAACTGGCCGCGCAGGGGCGCGAGGAGGACCCGGTGGAGTTGTACCGCCGGTGCCGGTCGGAGCTGCGCCGGATCGTCGGCTGAGCCCCGACCTCGGCGGGTTCACGGGGACGGGGCTCGTCGGGGTCGGGTTCGTCAGGACCGGTGGACGGTGAGGCTGTCGGCGGCCGCCGAAGCGGACTCGGCGCTCACCGACCCGGTGCGCGCGAACTCGCCCCACACCTGCCGCACCGCACGACCACGCCGGTCGAGTTCCTCCCAGGAGGTGCGGCCGACCAGGCTCGCCCGTTCCCAGGCCTTGCGCGTGCCCAGCAGCAACGGGATGTCGGTGATGTGCGCGGCCCCGAACGGGCTCCCCTCCGGCCGCCAGGTGAAGGTGTAGCGCACCGCCCGACCACCGGCCCGGCGATGGCGACGGACGAAGCCCCGCACGGGCCCGGTGTAGATGACCCAGGTGGTGAGGCGCACCAGGGCCCGGCGCAGGGTGGAGCCGATCACCGGCAGCTCGGACATCCTCTTGATCGGGGGCAGGAACTCGGCGAACAGCCCGGTCTCCTCGCTGGTGGCCCCGACGAGCACGTCGATCCGGGGCGCCGCCTCGCGCCAGGCGCGGGTTCGGAGGGACTCGGGGGGCAACGGATCGTGCCCGTAACGCGTGCCGAACGGCATGGCGCTGGGCAGCCCGAAGCCCCTGCCGGCCTCGACCGCCCTCTCCTGACGGGCGAGCATGTCGCGGGTGTCGGTCTCGGGGGTGAGGGTGCCCACCACCCCGGCCATCGCCTCGTACATGCGGTCGCGTCGGCTGAGGAGTCCCAGCGGGGCGCTCTGCACGATCGCGCGCCGGAACAGCCCTTCGGCGCCGCGACTGATCATCAGGTGGGCGACGGCGTCACCACCGGCGGACTGCCCGAAGAGGGTGACCTTGTCGGGGTCGCCCCCGAACGAGGCGATGTTGGCGGCCACCCAGCGCAACGCCGCCACCTGGTCGAGCAGGCCCAGGTTGGCGGGGGCGACACCGGGCAGACGCAGGTAGCCCAGGACCCCGAGCCGGAAGGTGACCGACACGACGACGACCCGTTGTTCGCGTACCAGCCGGGCCGGGTCGAAGATCGCCAGGTCGCCCGCGCCGGTGACATAGGAGCCGCCGTGGAACCACACCAGGACGGGCGGGCGCTCGTCCTCGGCCAGGTCGACGGGCACGGTCACCGACAGGTGGTGGCAGTTCTCGTCCTGGCGACCGGTCGGGATGCCCTCGACCGCCTCGGAGACCACCCGGGAGATCGATTGTGGGGCGGCGGGCGCGGCCTCGGTGGCCTCGAAGGGTTCGGTGAAGGGTTCGAGCGGCGAGGGCGCCCGGAACCTTTCGGCCCGCGCGTAGGGGATGCCGAGGAACCGCAGGACCCCGCCGCGCACCTTCCCCACGATCGGGCCCGCGGGGGTGTCCAGGCGGTGGTGTTCACCCTTGGAGACGGAGGTGGATTCGGTCATGGCGGCTCCTACGTTCGCCCAGGGTCCATGAACGGACCTTCGGTCACCCGAACGACGGTACCCGCAAGGATCGGTCGCCCCCGGAACCGGAACGTCGGTCCACCGGCCTCGTGTTCGGTGACACCGTCACGCGCGGCGTCGGCACACCCTGGAACTCCACCGGGGACCCCACCTGGTCTCCCGGACGTGACCGGGACCGTCGTAGAGCGCCTCACCGAACGGCTCGACGCCTACGACGAGGTGGTCCGGCTCCTCGCCGAGGAGCCGGACGATAGCGCTTAGGACCACACCCCCGCGTGTTCGGCGCCACTCTCCTCGATCGCGTCCCCACTGGTGAACGCACGTAGACTCCTTCGGGCCGCCCCGTCGTCGGGGCCCGTTGCCGTCCCCCGCTTCGGCGTCGCAGTGACGGATTCGACGGCTTTCTCTTTCCCGGACCGCCCGTTGGCGCGCCCGGTTCCGTTCTCCGACAGAGGAGACTCCACTTCTTCATGTCCTCCACCTTGCGCACCCGTGTGCGTGAAACCGGGCGCCGACCCGACCCCTGGGTCATCGGTGTCTCCGGTGGCCTGCTGGTCCTGTTCGTCCTGCTCGCCCTGACCCGGCCCGCCATGATGAACACCATGGTCGACGCGGCCTTCGCCTGGTCGACCCACTGGTTCGGCGCGTACTGGCAGGTCCTGCTCCTGGCCACCCTGGTGGTCGCCACCGTCCTGGCGTTCTCCCGGTACGGCCGGGTGCGGATGGGCGGTCCCGTCGCCCCCGAGTTCGGCTGGTTCCGGTGGGTGGCGATGGTCCTGACCACGCTGCTGGCCGCGGGCGGGGTGTTCTGGGCGGCCGCCGAACCACTGGCCCACTACGTCGACCCACCGCCGCAGTACGACGACGTCTCCGGTGGCATGGACGGCGCCGCGATCGCGTTGGCGCAGACCTTCACCCACTGGGGTTTCGTCGGCTGGGCGATCGGTGGTTCGTTGGCCACGTTGGTGATGATGCGCGGGGTGGAGAAGGGCCTGCCGCTGCGTCCGCGCACCCTGCTCTGGCCGCTGTTGGGCGAGCGTGTGCGCACCCACTGGCTGGGCACGGTCGCCGACATCAGCTGTGTGCTGGCGGTGGTCGCCGGGACGGTCGGCCCGATCGGGTTCCTGGGCCTGCAGATGTCCTACATCGGCGCCGAGATGTTCGGATTCGACTCCGGATACGGCACCCAGGTGGTACTCATCGGGGGATTGACGCTGATCGCCACGATCTCGGTACTCAGCGGGGTGGACAAGGGCATCCAGTTGCTGAGCCGGATCAACGTCTGGGCCGCGCTGGTGCTCATCGTCTCGATCGTCGGACTGGCCTCACTGCCCTACGTCATCGACCTGTTCCTCCAGGCGAGCGCCGTGCACGTACGCGAGTTCGTACCCATGTCGTTGTACCGCGGCGACGACGCCTGGCTGGGGTACTGGACGCTGTTCTTCTTCGGTTGGTTCATCGGGTTCGGACCACTGATGGCGATCTTCATCGCGCGGGTCTCCAAGGGCCGCACGATCCGGGAGATCTACGTGGGCGCCACCGTGCTGCCGTCGGTGGTGACCATGGTGTGGTTCACCGCCCTGGGCGGCACCGGCCTGTGGCTGGAACAGAGCGACCCGGGCGTGATCTCCGACCCCTACGCCGAACACGGTCTGGCAGCGGCGGCCCTGTCCATCGTCCAGGCGTTGCCGTTCAGTTCGGTCCTGGCGGTGATCATGATCGTGGTGACGCTGATCTTCTTCGCCGCCACCCTGGACGCGATGTCCTACGCGGTCTCGGCGTCCAGCATGCGCGAGGGCGAACCGCACGCCCTGGTACGGGCGTTCTGGTGTGTGGGCATGGGCGTCACCGCGGTGGTGCTGTTGACCGTCGGTGACAACGGGGTGCAGGCGTTGCAGTCCGTCATCGTGGTCACGGCGGTGCCGGCGGGCCTGGCGCTGCTGCCACCGTTGTGGGGCGCCCCGCGCCTGGCCCGGGAGATGGCCGTCGAACAGGGGATCATCGCCTCGACCGAGCCGCGACGGATCAAGGAACCGGAGCCGGTGGGTTAGTCGGGCGGGGTCCGTCGAGCACGGACCCCGCTCACGTTCATTCGCCCTCGGCCAGGGCACGTTCGAGTTCGTCGAGACACATCAACCAACCGGTCTCGGTCCGTTCCGCCCAGTCGCCACCGATGAAGGTGTGGGTCAGTGTGAGCCGGCAACCGCCCTCGCCGTCGGCCTCCAGACCGAGTCGCAGGTGGTGCTCACCCGTCTCGACGTCGAACTCACGGAAGGCGAAGACCCGTCCGGGTTCGACCTCGGTGACCTCGGCCGGCAGTTCGGTCCCCTCCTCGTCTCGGAAGGTGATGGCACCGCCGACCCTCAGGTCCAGGTGTTCGGCCGCCATCGGGTACCACCGCGCCAGGTGACGGGGTTCGGTGATCGCCCGCCAGACCTTCTCGGGCGGGTGGTCGAGCGCCCGCACCAGTGTGAGTGTCCACCGGTCGTCGCCCAGAGATCGCAGTCCCGGCTCGCTCATGCCCCATCCCCCTCTGCTCCGTCCTCGTCCGGCATCGTGTCCAGGTGAGCCGCCAAGTCGTCGAGGCGTTCCTCCCACAGTCGTCGGTAGGGCCCCAGCCAGTCCTCCACTTCGAGGAACGGGTCGAGACCGAGGCGGTACCAACGACGCTGGGCCTCTTGGCGCACCCTCACGAACCCGGCTTCACGCAGGATGCGCAGGTGTTTGGAGACCGTGGGCTGGGACAGGTCGAGCTGTTCCACCAGGTCCCCCACCACGCTCTCGCCACGCTCTCGCAGATGGTCCAGGATCTGACGACGACGCGGTTCGGCGATCACCTCGAACACTGTATATGCCACATGAGGAATATACTCCGCCTGGCATATATGAACAAGCCCCCACTCGCCCGACGGGTCTTGCGCCCGCCAACGTCGCCGTGCTCAAGAACGGCCGGGCCAAGGCGGTGCGGTTCACCACGCTCGACGCGATCGGCCATACGCTCGGCCGTCAGCCCGGCGACGTGCTGCGATGGGTCCCCGACCAGGCGACCGAGGCCGAATCGGGCCGAGCCCGAGGAAGGGGGCGCCGCGGCGGACGCCCCCCCAATCCTCAGACCCGACGTCCGGTGAGGGCGAGCAGGCGGGTCCGTGGATCGGCGTCCTCCCCCACCGGGACCGGGTCGGCGAACAGCCCGCTCGCCGCCAACTCCTTTTCCTGTCCCTTCGTCCACGTGAGCAGCTCGGCGACCAGGTCGGGGTCGAGGCGCTCGTCCGCCCCGATGGCCCGGGCCAGGTCCCAGGCGTGCACGGCCAGGTCGAAGGTCATCTGCCACAGGTACAGCTCGGCCGGGGACTCCCCGAAGGACAGGTGGACCCGCTGTTCCAGCGCGGACGGGGCCAGCCACGCCGTGCGGGCCTCACGCGCCGCCACGGTCCAGGTCGCGAGCGGTTCCTCCCCGAGGTTGTCGCCGTCGAACCGATCGCCCACGTCCTCGACACGGGCGCCGCCCAACAGATGGGGCACCCACAACTGCTCGGTGGTCAGGTGGTCGACCAGGTCGTGCACGTCCCAGTCCGAACACGGGGTGGGCAGGGCCCAGTCGGTGAGCCGTACCGCCTTCACCCTGCGGTCGAACTCCTCCATCGCGGTGCCGTGCAGATCGATCAGGGATGTCACAGGTCCTCTTCCCAGGGTCATCGGTGTTCTCGCCGGGGCGGCCTACCCGATCATCGGCGGGTCCACACCGCCGGCTCCACCCCCGTGACGCCCACCTGTCAGACTTTGACACCACGAGCGACGCGAAGGCCTACCGACAAGGAAGACATGCAACGCGGTTACGACATCGTCCTGTTCGGCGCGACCGGGTACACCGGAGCACTGACCGCCGAGTACCTGGCGGAGAACGCCCCCCGCGAGCTGCGGTGGGCGTTGGCCGGGCGCAACATCGACAAGTTGGAGGCCGTGCGGGCCGAGTTGGCCGAGATCGACCCGGACCGGCCCACCCCGGACCTGCTGTTGGCCGATGTCGACGACACCGCCTCCATCCGGACCCTGGCCGCGTCCGCCCGGGTGGTCATCACCACGGTCGGCCCCTACGCGGAGTACGGCGAGCCCTTGGTGGCGGCGTGCGCGGCGGAGGGCACCGACTACGTGGACCTGTGCGGTGAGCCGGCCTTCGTGGACCGCATGTACGTACGCCATCACGCCACCGCCCAGAGCACGGGCGCGCGGATCGTGCACGCCTGCGGCTTCGATTCCCTCCCCCACGACCTGGGTGTGCTCTTCACCGTCGGGCGACTGCCCGAAGGCGTGCCCCTACACGTGGAGGGGTTCGTGCGCGCGCAGGGCACGGCCTCGGGTGGCACGCTGCGCTCGGCGGTGGGCGCCTTCTCCGACGCCGTGGGTCTGGTGTCCGCCGCACGGGACCGCCGGGCGATGGAGACAGGGCCGCGGGGCCGCAGGGTGCGCGTCGACCGGAGCGGAATCCCGCGCACCCGGTTGGCCCGGGGTTGGACACTGCCGCTCCCCAGCCTGGACCCGCGGGTGGTGGCGCGTTCGGCGGCGGCGTTGGAGCGTTACGGCCCCGACTTCAGCTACGGGCACTACGGGGCGTTTCGTCATCTGACCAGCGCGGTGGGCGCGGCCGGTGGCGCCGCCGGAATGATGGCGGCCGCCCAGGTTCCGGCGTTGCGCGAGCGGTTGCTGTCGCTGCGCTCCCCCGGCGAGGGCCCCAGCGAGGAACAGTTGGCCGGTGGTTGGTTCACCGTGCACTTCGTGGGTTCGGGTGGTGGTCGTCGGGTGCACACCCTGGTGTCGGGCGGCGATCCGGGGTACGCGGCGACCTCGGGCATGCTCGCCGAGTCCGCGTTGTGCCTGTGGCGGGACGAGTTGCCCGAAACCTCCGGGCAGGTGACCTCGGCGGTGGCGATGGGCGAGGCGCTGATCGAGCGACTGCCCCGGGCCGGGGTGGAGTTCAAGGTACTGCGGACCTTCGAGGACTGAGGGCCTTCACCGCGGGGGGCGCGCACGGTGGGCGCCATGCGCGCCCTCCGCGCAGGCTCAAGGTCACACCCCCCGAGGAGTTCCGGAGACCGCGCACCACGCCAGGGCGAGCGCCACGGCGTCCTCGATGACCGCGCCCTCCCAGGCCGGACGGGACCCACTCCACCAGGAACGCCACCACACCCCCACCGCCGCGCCCACCGGGGCCGCCAGCGCGGCGACGGCGACGGCCGGTGGCACGGGGCCGCCCAGGTTCCGGGCGAGCAGGGCCCCGCCCCAGGCTCCGGCGATCGCGCGCGACAGCAGGACCGGCCCCGACGTGCGGGGCGGAATGCCCGGCGTCTTGTCCGCCACGAGTTCACCGGTGATGGTCAGCGCCAACAGTCCGCGTCGGAGCGTTCGTCCTTCGTCTCGGGCCAACAGTGGCGCGCAGGGTCCCAGGGTTCCACGTGCCCCCGATGCCAACCCCAGGGCCAGGGAACGTGCCAGGGTCCGTGAAGTGTTCATGGTCGTCTCCTCGACGTGGGTGCGGCGAGTATCGCACCGGCCGGCCGCTCCGGAGCCGAACGACGTGCCGGGGACCGTGGTCGCACGCCCGAGGTGGGGCCCTGGGCGTTCGGATCACCGGGAGGACGCCCACGCGGTAACGCCTCAAAACCAGGAAGGGCGTACACATCGGATCCGCGTGCCGAGTAGGTACGCCCCCGCGACGGTGGGCGGCCGGGGCGATGCCCCGTTGAGGCCACCAGGTCCCCCGGATCGCCCGGCCCCACCGACGCCATCAGTTCTCCGTGAGCTCGGTCCCCTTGGTCTCCTTGTTGACTTCCTCCCCACGCCTGAAGGCGGGGGATTTCGGCAACCACCTATCGGTGGTTCGAGGCTTCCGCCCCGTCACGGGTCGCCCCGTGGCCTTCCTGTTTCAACGCCGACCGCCTCGTCCGGGAGGACTCCCGTTGAGGTCTCACACCGGCTCCGCAGGCAGATACCGCCGGCCCGGCGGCCTTGAGATTGATCGCCGCGTTCACGTCACGGTCATGGGTGACACCGCAACGCTCACACGTCCAGGTGCGCACGTTCAACGGCAACCGGCCACGCACATGCCCACACCCAGGCGTCGAGCACATCCTGGTCGAGGGGAAGAACCGGTCCACCACGACCAACTCCCGCCCATACCAGTCCGCTTTGTACTCCAACATCGACCGCAACTGTGTCCAGGCCGCGTCCGAGATGGCCCGGGCCAGTGTGCGGTTCTTGACCAAGTTTCGGACGGTCAGGTCCTCGATCACGACCACTTGGTTTTCGTGGACGAGACGAGTGGTGAGCTGGTGCAGGAAGTCCTTCCTGCGATCGGTGATACGGGCGTGTACCCGCGCGACCTTGACCCGGGCCTTGGCCCGGTTCACGCTGCCCCTGGCCTTACGGGACAGGGACCGTTGCGCCTTGACCAACTTGGCCCGATCACGGCTTTCGTGGCGGGGGTTGGTGATCTTCTCCCCCGTGGACAACGTCACCAGGGAAGTCAGACCCGCGTCCACCCCGACCACGCCCTCAGAGGTCGGGGCGGCTGTGATGGTGTCCTGGCACAACAGCGACACGAACCAGCGCCCCACCGAGTCCCGCGAGACGGTCACCGTGGACGGTGAAGCACCCTCGGGAAGGGGGCGCGACCACACGATGTCCAACGGCTGGTCCATCTTGGCCAGGGTGAGCTTCCCGTCCCGGTAGCGGAACGCGCTCGGGGTGTACTCCGCCGAGGCCCGCGACCTCTTCTTCGATTTGAATCGCGGATAGCGGGCGCGACCCGCGAAGAAGTTCGAGAACGCCCCTTGCAGATGCCGCAGCCCCTGTTGGAGCGGGACACTGGACACCTCGGTGAGAAAGGCCAGATCGTTGGTCTTCTTCCAACCGGTGAGCAGGGCCGAGGTCGCGGAGTAGCCCACCCGCTCCCGGTGCTGATCCCAGGCCTGGGAACGGGCGGCGAGGGCTTTGTTGTAGACCAGGCGCACACACCCGAACGTGCGCGACAGCTGCGCCGCCTGCACCTGGGTGGGGTAGAAGCGGTACTTGAACGCCCGCTTCACGGTCTTCCTGGCCATGGATCATGTTTTAGCAGCCTGAAAGCCGGTACACACCCCGAACGCGGAAAGAAGAAGGTGTTTCCTCCCCACCCTGAAGGACGGGGTATCCACACCCAACAAACCGATGACGGCGGCGATGAAGGGGGTGAAGACCGCGTAGGCGCTCCACTCGTACCACTCCAGGACGTTGCCGACCGTGCTGGCCAGCAGGGACTTGCGCTTGGATCGGAGTGTGCGGGCGGGTGGTTCGTCGACCCTACCGGGGGTGGTCGCGCTCACGAGGGGTCTCCTTGTGCTTCGGTGGCGGCGGCCTCACGCAGGGCGCGCCGCCGGATCTTGCCGGTGAGTGTCTTGGGCAGGGATGGGACGATGTGGACCTCGCGCGGGCGTTTGTAGGCGGCGAGGTGCTCTCGGGCGAACGCGATGAGTTCCTCCTCGGTGGCCTGGGCGCCCGCGGCGAGGGAGACGTGGGCGACCACGGATTCGCCCTGGTAGGAGTCGGGGCGGCCGACCACCGCGACCTCGTGAACGGCGGGGTGCCGGTAGAGCGCGTCCTCGACCTCGCGCGGCCACACCTTGTAACCGGAGACGTTGATCTGGTCCTTGAGCCGGTCGACCAGGTACACCCATCCGTCCTCGTCGATGACGGCCCCGTCCCCGGTGCGGAGTCGCCCCGAGGGGAAGGTGTGGGCGGTGGCCTCGGGATTGCGCCAGTAACCGGGCACCACCTGGGGCCCGGACAGTTCGAGTTCGCCCTGTGTTCCGGCGGGGACGGGAGCGCCGTCCGGGCCGACGACGCGTGCGCTCAGGTGCGGCAGGGCCCGGCCGATGGACAGCGAGCCACTCGTGGGATCGACCGGTGCGTGTTCGCCCGGAGGCACCGCGATGACGCCGGAGGTCGTCTCGGTCATCCCGTAGGCGTTGTGGATGTACACGCCGAAGCGATCCTGGAACCTGTCGACGGTGGCCGGCGGGATGGGGGCGCCTCCGGAGTAGAGCAGGCGCGCCGAGGCGAAGTGTTCGGCGGTGGCGTCCGGATGCTCGTACAGGGCGTTGAAGACGGTGATGGATCCGATGGTGAAGGTGACGCGGTGTTCGGCGAAGGCGTCGAGCACCACTCCCGGGTGGAAGCGGTGGGCGAACACCAGCAGCGTGTCGCCCAACAGCGCCAGCGCGGCGTTGATCACCGCCCCGGTGATGTGGAAGAGCGGGGCCACCGCCAGGACGACGTCGCCTTCTCTCAGCCCCACGTGGGCGGCGAAGGTGGAGGTGACGGCCAGAACGTTGGCGTGCGTGTTCATCGCGCCCTTGGGCGGCCCGGTGGTCCCGGAGGTGTAGGCCAACAGGGCCACGGAGTCCCCGTCGAGGTCGACCGGGGCCGGCCGGCGACCGGCGTGTGCGCGGATCGACTCCACGAGATCGCCGTCCGGGGAGGGGTCCGGTCGCGGCCCGGGAGAGAACACCCGGGTGTCGTCGCGGGACTGCAGGTCCAGGTCGGAGGTGCCGAGCAACCACCGGACGGAGCTTCCCTCCAGCGCGGTGCGGGTCTCGGCCAGGGTGTCGTCGGCGCTGATGAGGCCGACCGGTTCGGCGTCCTCGATCAGGCGGCGCAGTTCCTCACCGCGGTACATCGGGTTGAGGACCAGGAGCGCGGCGCCGAGTTTCCACAGGGCGAGCATGCTCAGTGCGTACTGCGGGATGTTCTGGAGCCGGACCCCGACGCGGTCCCCCGGCCCCACGCCCCTCTTCGCCAGGGCGACCGCGAGGGCGTCCGAGGCCTCGTCGACCTCCCGTGCGGTCATGACGCGGTCGAAGTAGGCGATGGCGGGGGCGTCCGGGTTCCGGTCGACGCGGTGGCGCCAGGCCTGGACGATGGTGGTGGGCTGTGGCAAGTCGAGTCCCTCTTCTCCTCGTGGAAACGTCGACGCTCACGACACCGACCGAACGATCGCTCGGTCAGTGGTCCGTAGTGTTGTGGACCACAAGACCACCTGTCAATACGTCCTCGGATCCCGAGCGGCGACGACGGAACCCGGTTCCTACCGGTACCTTTCAGCTCGAAGCCTTACGGAAGCGAGGAGTGCGGTGTCGGGATCGTGGCGTTCGTTCGGGGAGCAGCGGCTCTCACCACCCCTCGCGGCGGCCCTGGAGTGCTTCGTCGAGCAGGGCTACCACGGCACGAGCATCCGAAGGGTCGCCGAACACGCGGGGCTGTCCGTGCCCGGCCTGTACCACCACTACCGGTCCAAGCAGGCCCTGCTGGAGGGCCTGGTCATGGCGGCGATGCACGAGTTGCTGGACCACACCGGCCGGGCCGTGGAGGAGGCCGGGCAGGACCCCGACCTCCGGTTCGACAACCTGATCGAGTGCCTGCTGCGCTTCCACATGCACCGCAGACCACAGGCCTTCGTGGCCTCGACCGAGATCCGGAGCATGACCCCCGACCTGCGCACCTCCTACGTCGCCCTGCGCGACGAACAACAGCGCATGGTCGACGACGTCATCGCGCGTGGTCGGGAGGCGGGGGTGTTCACCACCCCATACCCGCGTGACGCCGGCCGGGCCGTGACCACCATGTGCGTGGCCGTGGCCTCCTGGTTCCGGCCCGACGGCGAACTCTCCCCCGACCGGCTCGTCGACCGCTACCTCACGCTGGCCCGCGCCACCGTGGGCGCCGCCCCCACCCGGCCCCGCACCCCCTGAAACCCCGCCCCCGCGCCGGGAGAGCGTTGACAGCCACCCGAGGGCCGTGACAATCTGCCGTCCACGTGACCGAGCGATCGCTCGGTCGGTTACCGGGTGGAGGATTGCGTGATCGATCTGGGGCACACCGCGAGGGCGACCGACCTCGCCCGGGCGACACGGGACTTCGTGCGCACGACCGTGCTCCCCGTGGAGGAGGAACACGACGGCGACATCGCCGGGGCCGGCGGCGACACCCTGCGCCTGCGCCTGCAACGGCGGGCCCGCGAGGCCGGGGTCTTCGCGCCGCACTGCCCAGTGGAGTTCGGCGGTCAGGGGCTGGACCTGCGCGACCGCGCACCCGTGTTCGAGGCGGCGGGCCTGTCGGTGTTCGGCCCGACCGCGCTCAACATCGCCGCACCCGACGAGGGCAACGTCCACATGTTGGAACGCGTCGCCGACCCCGTTCAGCGCGAACGCTACCTGGGCCCGCTGTGCCGAGGCGAGGTACGTTCCGCCTTCGCCATGACCGAGCCCTCCCCCGGCGCGGGCGCCGACCCCTCCGCCCTGTCGACCACCGCCACGCGAACGGCGGGCGGATGGCGGATCGACGGCCACAAGACCTTCATCACCGGCGCCGACGGGGCCGGATTCCTCATCGTGATGGCACGGACCTCGGGCCGGCCCGGTGACCGTGGCGGCGCGACCATGTTCCTCACCGACACCGACGCGCCCGGCCTCACCGTGGGCCGCCACGTCCGGACCATGGACTCCTCCATGCTCGGCGGGCACTGCGAGGTGACTTTCGACGGCCTGTTCGTGCCCGACGAGAACGTCCTCGGTGAGGTCGACGAGGGGTTCTCCTACGCGCAGGTGCGGCTCGGCCCGGCACGCATGACCCACGTGATGCGCTGGTTGGGCAGTGCGCGGCGCGCCCAGGACATCGCGGTGGACCGGGCCTGCCGGCGGGAGCTGTTCGGTTCCCGGTTGGGCGACCTGGGTCTGGCCCAGCAGATGATCGCCGACAACGAGATCGACATCGCGGCCACCCGCTCCCTACTGCTCCAGGCCTGTTGGGAGTTGGACACCGGGGTGGACGCCCGGACCTCCACCTCCATCGCCAAGACGTTCGCCGCCGAGGCGATCCACCGGGTCGTGGACCGTTCGATCCAGCTGTGCGGCGGACTCGGGGTCAGTGACGACCTGCCCCTGGCCCGGTTGCTGCGCGAGGTACGCCCCTTCCGCGTCTACGACGGGCCCTCCGAGGTCCACCGTTGGTCGATCGCCAAGCGGGTGGTCTCGCGGGGCCCGCCGAGCCCACGAGGCCGGGGAGGGACCACGATGACACACGCTCCCCCGCTCGACACGACCGCACTGGCCGCCTACCTGGAGCGTTCCGGCACCGAGGTCGAGGGGACCTTGCGCGCCGAACCCATCAGCGGTGGAAAGTCCAACCTGACCTACCGGATCGACGACGCCACGGGGCCGCGGTGGGTGTTGCGCAGGCCCCCGACCGCGGGGTTGACCCCCTCGGCCCACGACATGGGGCGGGAGTTCCGTGTGGTGGACGCCCTGGGCGGCTCCGAGGTCCCCGTCGCCGACGCCGTGGCCCTGTGCGAGGACTCGTCCGTCATCGGGGCGCCCTTCTCCGTGTTCTCCCACGTCGACGCCCGGGTGGTGCGCACTCGCGACCAGCTGGCCGACCTGGACGACGAACAGGTCGCCGTCTGTGTCCGGAGCCTGGTGCGGGTGCTGGCCCGCCTGCACGCGGTCGACCACGAGGCCGTCGGGCTGGCCTCGCACGGCCGACCGCACGGGTTCCTGGAACGCCAGGTGCGTTTGTGGGGTCGCCAGTGGGAGCGGGTGCGCGACGGGGATCTGCCCGACCTGGACCGACTGTGCCGGGTGCTGGCGGACGCCGTACCCGAATCCTCGGCGCACGCGATCGTGCACGGCGACTACCGCATCGACAACGTGATGCTGGACCACCATGACGCGGGGCGGATCCACGCGGTGGTCGATTGGGAGCTGTCCACCCTCGGAGACCCGCTGGCCGACATCGCCATGATGTGCGTGTACCGGCGTCCCGGACTGGACCTGGTGTTGGGCGAACCGGCCGCGTGGAACAGCGACCGGCTGCCCACCGCCGACGAGATCGCGCACATGTACTCGCGGGTGTCCGGACGCGCTCTTCGCGACTGGGGTTTCCACCTGGGTCTGGCCCACCTGAAGTCGGCGGTCATCGCCCAGGGCATCGCCTACCGCGGCAGGCAGGGGGCCGAGGGCGGCGGGCGGGACCGGGCCGGTGAGGCCGTCGGGGAGTACGCGGCCGCCGGACTGCGGGCGCTCCGAGAGACCCTGTGAGGCCCGAAGTCCGGAGTCCGGGGTCCAAGGCCCCAGAATTCGGCGGGACGGCCGGGGCCGTCCTGTTCAAGGCCGCATGTGCAGGGCGTGGACGCCCTCGGTGGTGGCCAGGACGATGACCCCGTCCGGGGCGGCTACCAGATCCTCCAGCTCGCCCGGCCAGGTCCCGGGGACCTCCGTCACGGGTTGTCCGGGCCGATCCAGCCGACGCACCCGCAACTCGTCCAGGTACCAGCCGCCCAGGCCGTCGGGGCGGGCCTCCTCCTCCTGGTAGACGGCGACCGCCTCGCCGTCCCATTCCACCAGTGAGGTCAGGGTGCGCGGACCGCCCAGTTCGGCGACCAGTTCCAGGGCGGGCAGGGAGTGCACGCGTCCGGCGACCGCGAGCAGGGAGCGCCCGCCCACCCGGGCGGCCACCGTCTCGGAGTCGGCGTGGCTCTCCACCTCGCCCAGGTACTCGCCGTCCTCCATCAGGTAGACCCGCTCGCGCGGGTGTTCGTAGTCGGCGAGGATCACCGGGTCGAAGCCCGGGTCCTGGCCGGGCGCCACCAGATAGTCGCCGGCGAAGGACATGCGTTCGCCGCGGGCCTCGTGGCCTGGTCTGGAGTCGGTCAGGTCCGGCACGGTCGCCCCGGTGTAGGGGTCCACCGCCCACCATCGGGTGCCGCCGTCACCGTCCTCACCGAAGAGGAAGACCACCGCCTGCTTGTCCACCACCCTCAGGGCGACGTCGTCGGGCCAGCGCTCCCCGGGTTCGGCCAGGTCGGTCTCCAACAGCGGGACGCCGGTGCGGGGGTCGCGTACGCTCACCGACCGGCGTGAGGCCTGCACCAGGACGGTACCGGGCCAGTCCTCCCCCTCGGGGGACACGGCCAGGTTCACCGGCCCCTGCGCCTCGAACGCGGTCCCCAGGGGACGCAGCGAACGGGTGTCGAAGGCCCGCGCCTCGTAGCGCGACTTGCGCGGGTCGGTACTGAGGTCCACGTCGCCGTGCACGAGGACCGTCCGGTCCGCCAGGAACAGGCGCGGAAACCGCAACCCCCTGCGCCACAGCCGTTCCGCGCGCACGAGTCGCCCTCCCCGTCGTTCCTGGGTACTTCCACGCCACCACGACGTTATCTGTTGCGGCGAGGGGCCGTCCTCCCCTTGGGGAAGACGGCCCCGATGACCGGTCCACATCGCTTGTCCGGTAACGGTACCGGAAATCGGATCGGTCCCTTCCGTGCAGGAGCCGGATCGTCGTGTGCGTCCACCCGCCCGGTCGATCCACCCGATGCCGGCCACGCTCTGGAACACGGCGGGCGAACCTGACAGACTTCCGGGCCATCGTCGGTGAGCGAAGGAGACACGGGACGTGGTTCGAGTGAGTGTGTGCGCGGCCGAGGACTTGGAACGCGCCGAGGTACTGGATCTGTACGGGGCGGTCGGTTGGACCGCCTACACCGAGGCTCCAGAGGTGCTGATGCGGGCGTTGGGCGGCTCGCACCGATTGGTGGTCGCCCGCCGGGAGGACCGCCTCGTGGGGTTGGTCCGGTCGATCTCGGACGGCGCCACGGTGGTCCACGTCCAGGACATCCTGGTCCACCCGGACGAACAACGCACCGGCCTGGGTCGGCGGTTGATGGACGAGCTGTTCTCCGGGTACGAGGGGGTTCGCCAACGGGTACTGCTCACCGACGACGAGGACGGCCAGCGCGCCTTCTACGAGGCGTTGGGGTTGGTCGAGGCGCATGAGCACCGGCCCTCGCTGCGGTCCTTCGTCCGGTTCGACCAAGCTCCCAGAGCCCCCCGAAACCCCTGAGAACGACGGTGGGCCCGCCTCCCCACGGGAGACGGGCCCACCGGACGGTTCCGGGGTCGGGTTCTGCTTCGGCGCCCGAACGGGCCGAAGCCGAGCGCGGGCCCCGGGAGAACACCGCTCAGCGCGGAAGACGCTCGGCCAGCCAGGCCTCGACGTCGGCCGAGGAACGCGGCAGACCGGCCGACATCACGGTGCGGCCGTCCTCGGTGACCAGGACGTCGTCCTCGATGCGCACGCCGATACCGCGCAGCTCCTCGGGGACGGTCAGGTCGTCGGGCTGGAAGTACAGGCCCGGCTCGACGGTGAGCACCATGCCCGGCTTCAGGTCGCCGTACAGGTGCGCCTCCTGGCGGGAGACCGCGCAGTCGTGCACGTCCAGGCCGAGCATGTGACCGGTGCCGTGCAGGGTGTAGCGACGCTGCAGACCCAGTTCCAGGACGCGCTCGACCGGGCCCTCCAGCAGGCCCCACTCGACCAGACCCTCGGCGAGCACGCGCTGGGAGGCCTCGTGGAAGGCGGTGAAGGGCTTGCCCGGGGCGACGGCGGCGATACCGGCCTCCTGGGCCGCGTACACCAGGTCGTAGACCTTGCGCTGCAGGTCGGTGAAGGTGCCCGAGACCGGCATGGTGCGGGTGACGTCGGCGGTGTAGAGGGTGGTGGTCTCCACGCCGGCGTCGAGCAGCAGCAGGTCGCCCTCGCGCACGGGCCCGTCGTTGCGGGTCCAGTGCAGGGTGGTGGCGTTGGCGCCGGAGGCGGCAATGGTGCCGTAGCCGACGTCGTTGCCCTCCACGCGGGCGCGCAGGAAGAAGGTGCCCTCGACGTAACGCTCGGAGGTGTCCTTGGCCTGCGGCAGCGCCTTGGCCACGTCACCGAAGCCGCGCGTGGTGGCGTCCACGGCCAGCTGCAGCTGGGCGATCTCCCACTCGTCCTTGACCAGACGGTGGTCGGCCAGGGCGACGCCCAGGTCCTCGTCGAGCTTGACGGACTTGGCGCGCGACTCCTCGTCGGTGTCGGCGCGCAGTTCGTCCACGACGGCGTCGATCTCGGCGTCGTGGCCGCGCACGACGCGCGTGGTGACGGTGGCGTCGGCGCGCAGGGCGGCGGGCAGGGTGCGCACGTCGGCGGTGGCCACGCCCAGCAGGGCGGCGGCCTCCTCCAGGCTGTTGCGGCGGCCGGTCCACAGCTCGCCGTAGCCACCGAGCCAGAACTCGCCGTTGTCGCGGTTGGAGCGCGGCTTGAGGTAGAGCACCACGTCGTGGCCGCCGTCGGCCTTCGGGGTGAGCACCAGGCAGTTGCCGTCGGTGGTGTCACCGGTCAGGTAGGCGTAGTTCGTGGCGGCGCGGAAGGGGTATTCGGTGTCGTTGGAGCGGGTCAGGTACTGGCCGGAGGGGATGACCAGACGGTCGCCGGGGAAGGCGGCGCCGATCGTCGCGCGACGGCGGGCGGTGTGCTCGGCCTGCTCGATCGGCTCCAGGTCGCGCATCTCGGTGTCGGCCCAACCGGTGCGCATCCACCCGGCGAGCTCGTCGGAGACCGACTGCGCCTGGCCGTTCTTACGTGGACTGAACACGGGGGCGTCCGTCTCGGCCTGGGGGCGCTGCTGCTCGCTCACGTCGTGCACTCTCCTCGTCGAGTTCGCCGGAAGGGCGTAAAAAGCTCTGTGACCTGCCGTTGGTGACGGCCTTGTCGTCCATCGTAGGGGGCCGGGCGGAACCGCGCCCGACCCCGGGACATAGCGCTGCCCATAACGTGCCGGTCGAAAACGCCCGTGGTCAGGGACGAAGGTCGTGGGCGAAGGGGACGGCCTTGGGGTAGGGCAGGTCCTCGATGGTGGTCGGGTCCACCCACCTGTAGCCGATCCGTTCGTAGAGGGCCACGGCCTCGGGCTGGGAGGGCCCGGTGAAGAGGATCACGGAGTGGTAGCCGAGGTCGCGGGCGGCGTCCTCCAGCGCGGTCATGATGAGCCGGCCCAGGCCCTTGCGGCGGTGCGCCGCCGAGGTCCAGATCCGTTTGAACTCGACCGTGCTCGGCGCCCCGTCGGGTTCCGGACGGTAGGGACGCAGCGCGCCACCGGCGACGATCTCACCGTCCAGTTCGGCCAGGACCATACGCCCCAGGGGCGCGACGAACTCGGTGACGGGGTATCGGCCCAGTTCGGCGGCGGCCCCCTCTGCTCCGTAGCGTTCGGTGTACTCGCCCAGCAGGCCGTCGAGCAGCCCCTGGACGCGGGGATCGTCGTGTTCCACCCTCAGCATCCGCACCCGCCCGGGTTCGAGCCGGGTGCTCTCGGCCCGTGCCGTCTCGGTCATGCCGCTCCCCTCTCCCACGTTCACGCCCACCCGCCTCCGGAGTCGGTGTGGGCGTCTTTTCGTCCGCCGGAATACTACGGCCCGACACCTACGAACCGAATGTCGCATGAGACACAGATGAGCCCCCGCTTGCCCCGTTCTCATACGGCTCTGGTTAGTGTGTGCCCATGTCAGTCACCGAACGCATCCTGCTGGGACCGGGGCCGAGCAACCCCTACCCCGAGGCGACCCTGGGCCTGGCCGCCCCGCTCCTCGGTCACCTCGACCCGGAGTTCCTCGCCATGTTGGAACGCGCCTCTGGACGGCTGCGTTCCCTGTGGGGCACCGAGAATCCGCTCACACTGCCGCTCTCGGGCACCGGTTCCCTGGGCATGGAGGCGGCCTTCGCCAACACCGTGCGCCCCGGCGACCAGGTGGTCGTCGCCGTCAACGGGCTGTTCGGTGAACGCATGTGCGAGGTCGCCTCGCGCTACGGCGCGCACGTGATCCGGGTGGACCACGAGTGGGGACGACCCGTCGACACCCAGCGGGTGCTGGACGCCCACCCCGCGCCCGCCCTGGTCGCGGCGGTGCACGCCGAGACCTCCACCGGTGTGGTCAGCGACATCGGCGCCCTGGGCCGGGCCCTGCGTGAGCGCTCCGACGACACCCTGCTGCTGGCCGACTGCGTCACGTCCCTGGGCGGCATGCCCATGGACCTGGACGAGTGGAAGGTCGACATCGCCTACTCCGGCACCCAGAAGTGTCTGGGCGTGGCGCCGGGGCTGGCTCCCTTCACCTTCTCCGAACGCGCCTGGGAGCAGCGTGTCCCCTCTCCGCCGGTCTGGTACCTGGACCTGGGACTGCTCGGCGCGTACGTGCGCGGTGGCCCGAGCGGTCGCGCCTACCACCACACCGCCCCCACCGCGATGGTGGCCTCCCTGGACGCGGCGCTGGCCCGCGTCGAGGAGGAGGGCATGGAGGCGGTGGCCGCCCGTCACGCGGCGGTCGGGGCGCACCTGCGCGAGGGCCTGCAGGAGATGGGTCTGGAGCTGTTCGCCGCCGAGGGGCACCGACTGGCACAGTTGACGTCGGTACGGGTGCCCGAGGGTGTGGATTCGGGCAAGGTCCGTGAGCGGCTGCTGCGCGAGTACGACCTGGAGATCGGCGCGGGTGTGGGTCCTTACGCGTCGACGGTGTGGCGGATCGGGCTGATGGGCCACAACGCCCGCCTGAACCGGGCCGAGCTGGTGCTGGCGGCGCTGCGTCGCGTCCTGGGCCGCCAGGGCGTGTAGGCCAAGGTCCAGCCGTCGCGACGTTCGGTACGGCACCTCGCCGCGTTGGCGAAGAGCCCGCATGGGAACCGGGAGGCCCCTGGGGCCCTTGGTCGATCGTGGACCCCGACGTCCTTCCCCGGCGTGGGCGGCCCCGGCCTCATTCGGCGTTGGGCCCATAGCGGTTGTCGTGGTCGCGCGGGTCGTCCGGGTCGGCGATGTTGCCCACCGTCATCGCGATCGGTGGCAGCACCGAGGCCACCACGCACATGGCCACCGCCCACCCGGTCCCGAAGAAGTGGTAGACGGGCGCGGACGCGGCGAACAGCACCAGGCACGTGCCCATGAGGAGCACGTACCACCGCTTCCTGCGTTTGATTCCCCTCACCCCCGAGCGTCTTCGATCGGGTCCTGACCTCAGGTTATCCGCTCCGGTCGGCGGCCTCCGGGGCCTCGGCGCCCACGCGACGCGCGGTGGCCAGGGCCGGCCGCGGCGGGCTGAACCGGGTCAGCGAACGCAACGCACCGGAACCGTTCTCCATCCGGTATCCGGCGTCCAGCAGCCGCTGTTCGGCCTCCTCGGCGCTGAGCACGGTGGCCTCGTCGAAGACCTTGTTGTAGAGGTTCTCCGGCACCCGGTTGAGACCGGAGCGCATCAGGCGCAGCGCCGCGGTGGCCGTGGTGCCGGCACCCGGGATCTGGGGGATCATCCCGTAGGCGTGGCGGGCCCAGGCGGGCAGGGTCGTGTAGGACAGGGCGCCCACCGGCAGCCACAGTGGTTTGAGCGGGGCCAGCCAGGCCAGTTGCTCGGGGACCTTGGGCCATAGCAGGAAACGGACCGCCTGGCGGGCCTCTTCGGTGACCTTGAGTTCGGGTCGCACGGCCGCCAGGTAGCGGCGCATGTCGGCGACGTTGCGCGGCACGTCGTCGCGGGACAGCCCCACGTAGCCGGCGGTGAGCGACTGTTCGTCCAGGTAGCGGTCCATGTCGGCGGGGCTCAGTTCGAGCCCGGCGCGCACGGTGGTCTCCAGGTAGGACGTGACCTCGGCGCAGTGCACCCACACCAGCAGGTCGTGCTGGTCGACCCGGTGCAGGCGCCCGGTGGCGGGGTCGGTGAAGCTCAGGGCGCGGTGCACCCGACGAATGTGTTCGCCCAGGGTCTCGGCCTCGGTGTGGCTGCCGTAGGTGGTGACCGCGATGAAGTGGGCGGTGCGCAGCAGGCGGCCGGTGGGGTCGCTTCGGAAGTCGGAGCGCTGCCACACCCCCTGCATGGCGATCGGGTGCAGCGCCTGGAGCATCAGGGCTCGTACTCCGGCCACCCACATCGAGCGGTCCAGGTGTACGCGCCAGGTGACGCTCTCGGGGGCGGCGACCGTCGGTTGCATCCGGCTCTCCTCGGGGTGTGCGCAAGGGGAAGGGGTTCGCGCCGGGGTCGGGCTGTGCCGCGAGGCCGTCGTCTCGAAACGTCGACCCGTCCGACCCACCCTTCCAGGGACTTTCCCCCCGTTTCATCACCTACACCCCAGCCAGGTGGGAACCGGGTGCCGGAGGCGCTGTCCCTCCGGCCTGCCCGGTCCGCGGCCTCAGCCGACCTGGGCGCGCAGGAACGCCAGGACCGCTTGGACCCGACGGTGCACACCGTCGTCGGGCGGCAGGTCCAGCTTGGCCAGGATGTTGCCCACGTGCTTGCCCACGGCGGCGTCGCTGACCACGAGCTTGCGCGCGATCGCCCCGTTGGAGTGCCCCTCGGCCATGTGTTCGAGCACCTCGCGTTCGCGGGCGGTGAGGCGCTGCAACGGGTCGGCGCTACGGCGCAGCAGTTGGCGCACCACCTCGGGGTCGACGAAGGTGGCCCCCTCGACCACGTTGCGCAGCACCGACGCGAACTCGCGAACGTCGCCCACCCGCTGCTTGAGCAGGTAGCCGACGCCTTCCCCGTCCCCGGAGTCCAGCAGTTCGGTGGCGTAGCTCAGCTCCACGTACTGGCTGAGCGCCACCACGGCCAGGCCGGGGTGGGTGCGACGCAGTCGCACGGCGGCGCGTAGGCCCTCGTCGGTGAAGTCGGGCGGCATGCGGATGTCGGTGACGACCAGCCCGGGGCGGTGTTCGTCCACGGCCGCGATCAGTTCCTCACCGTCACCGACGGCGGCCACCACGGGGAAGCCGAAGCGTTCGAGCACCCCGACCAGGCCCTCGCGCAACAGCACACCGTCCTCGGCGAGCACTGTCGGTACCCGGGTCACCTCTGGCTCTGCGGCTGGTCGGTCGTGCAAGGCAGCTCCACTCGAATCCTGGTCGGCCCTCCCATGGGGCTGGACAGGTCCATTGTGCCGCCCATTACGGCGACCCGGTCCGCCATACCGGTCAGGCCGCTGCCGCGCGAGGGGTCGGCGCCGCCGGGGCCGTAGTCGGTGATCTCCACCGTGAGCACGTCGCCGCGGGGTCCTTCTCGCAGGTCGGCGTGGACGGTGACGGCGTTGGCCTCGGTGTGCTTGTAGGCGTTGGTGAGGGCCTCGGCCACCACGAAGTAGGCGGTGCCCTCCACGTGCGGGGGTTGGCGTCGTGGCAGATCGGCGTTGACGGTGACCGGAACCGGACAGTGGTCGGCGAGTTCGGCCAGGGCGGAGGGCAGGCCGCGGTCGGTGAGCACGCGCGGGTGGATGCCGCGCACGAGTTCGCGGATCTCGTCGATGAGTTCGTCGGCCTTGACCTGGGCTGCCACCACCCGCCGATCGGCGGGTGAGTCCTCGTCGAGGTCGACCCGGGCCATGCCCAGGTCCATGCTGAGCGCCACGAGTCGCTGTTGGGCGCCGTCGTGCAGGTCGCGTTCGATGCGGCGGCGTTCGTACTCGAAGGCGTTGACCAGGCGGGCCCGGGACTCGGTGACCTGGCCGAGTTCGGCGTAGAGCTCCTCCTTGGGCGGACCGACCAGCAGGGACCGGGCGACGACCCCGTGCCCGTAGGACAGCAGGCCGCAGCCGTACAACAACGCGACCGCCAGCAGGGGTGAGGCCAGGGCGAAGGGCAGGGCCTCCTGGCTGGTGTAGAGCTGGAACGGGCCCATGCTCAGCGGCGCTTCCTCCGGGGCGGTGAGGATGAGTGGACTCGCCGCGAGGCCGAGCATGATGGCCAGCAGGAACCCGACCAGTGACAGGGTGACGACGAACAGGACGAGCATCACCACCGCGTAGGCCACCTCGCGCCAGGTCGCGGCCTCGGAGTAGCGGGTGCGGACCCATCCCCACAGTCCGGCGGGCGGATCGCGGTGTCCGCTGCCCGCCGGGCCCGGCAGGACGAGCCGGAGCCGGCGCCGTTCCAGCGCTCCGAGCGGGATGGCGATGAGCGGGCCGAAGCACAGCACCATCAACAAAGCGATGAGCAGGAGCGCGACCGAGGCGAAGGTCTCCCCCTCGCTGATCACGGCCAGGCCCACGATCACCGGCGTGTACAGCGGGAGCGAGACCATCGCGAGTGCCCCGCCGACCAGGAGGGTGGTCAGGGTGTAGGCCACGACACGCCAGATCCAGCCGCTGATCAGGTAGCGCGGGCCGGCCAGGGCCCGTGGCAGGGTGGCGGTTCGGGCGTCGGGGACGCTTCGGGAGCTCATGGTGTCAACGCTAGGGCGCGGTGTGGGCGCGGGAACATCCGCCGAACCCATCGGTTCGCGGTAGGGCCGGCCCTACCGTCGAGGTCCGGCCCGGCCGACGGCATCGCAGTTCAGGCCGGTAGGGTGGGCCGACGTGAGCGCGAAACCCGTCATCCCCGATGTCCTGGCCGCCCGTTACGCTTCGGCGGAACTGACCCGGCTGTGGTCCCCCGAGTACAAGGTGGTCGCCGAACGGCGACTGTGGCTGGCCGTACTGCGTGCCCAGGCGCGTTTGGGCGTGGACGTGCCCGTCGGTGTGGTCGAGGACTACGAGAAGGTCCTGGAACAGGTCGACCTGGCCTCCATCGCCGAGCGCGAGCGTGTCACCCGGCACGACGTCAAGGCCCGGATCGAGGAGTTCAACGCCCTCGCCGGCCACGAGCACGTGCACAAGGGCATGACCTCGCGCGACCTGACCGAGAACGTCGAGCAGTTGCAGGTACGCGACAGCCTGCTACTGGCGCGCGACCGCGTCGTGGCACTGCTGGCCCGGCTGGGCCGCCTGTCCGCGGAGTACGGCGAGACCGTCATGGCCGGCCGTTCGCACAACGTGGCCGCGCAGGCGACCACGCTCGGCAAGCGATTCGCCTCGATCACCGACGAGGTGTTGGTGGCGTACGGGCGGTTGGAGGAGCTCATCGCCCGCTACCCGCTGCGCGGGATCAAGGGCCCGGTCGGGACCGCCCAGGACATGTTGGACCTGCTCGGCGGCGACCGCGAGGCGCTGACCTCCCTGGAGAACGAGGTGGCCGCCCACCTGGGGTTCGAGCGGCGGTTCACCAGCGTGGGCCAGGTGTACCCGCGCTCCTTGGACTTCGAGGTGCTGACCGCGCTGGTGCAGTTGGCCGCCGGACCCTCCTCGCTGGCCAAGACCATCCGGTTGATGGCCGGACACGAGCTGGTCACCGAGGGCTTCGCCGAGGGCCAGGTCGGCTCGTCGGCGATGCCGCACAAGATGAACACGCGTTCGTGCGAGCGGGTCAACGGGCTGACCGTGATCCTGCGCGGGTACGCGTCCATGACCGGTGAGCTGGCCGGCGACCAGTGGAACGAGGGCGACGTGTCGTGCTCGGTGGTGCGCCGGGTGGCGCTGCCGGACGCGTTCTTCGCCTTCGACGGGCTGGTGGAGACCATGCTGACGGTGCTGGACGAGTTCGGCGCCTTCCCCGCGGTGATCTCCGCGGAGCTGGACCGCTACCTGCCGTTCCTGGCCACCACCAAGATGCTGATGGCGGCGGTGCGCGCCGGTGTGGGGCGCGAGAGCGCCCACGAGCTCATCAAGGAGCACGCGGTGGGTTCCGCGCTGGCGATGCGTCAGGAGGGTGCGGGCAACCGGCTGTTGGACCGGCTGGCCGAGGACGAGCGCTTCCCGCTGGACCGGGCCGCCCTGGACGCCCTGTTGGCCGACCGGATCACGTTCACCGGCGCCGCCGCCGACCAGGTCGCCGACGTGGTGGCGCGAGTGGACGCCGTATTGGCCGAGCACCCCGAGGCCGCCGCGTACGCGCCGGGATCGATCCTGTAGTCGCCGCTCGATGTCGAGTGGGGGTCCGAGGCCTTGTGCCTGGGCCCCTCTTTCGTTGGATCGGACGTTCGTGTCTTCGGAATATGGCGCTTTTCACTGGCGCTAACAGTGGGTTCGAAAGTTAACGCCTATTACGGTTGGGAGCGTCGGACCACCTCTCGTTAGGAGACCCCCATGATCGACCCGACCTCCTTCGGTACCGCCGTCCTGGTCCTGGGCGTGCTCGCCGCCATGATCATCGCCTTCGGGCTCGCCGCCCTGTCGGACATGGCGCTGCGTCGCCGTGAGGACCGCGCCGCCAAGGGTTCCACCGGCGACTGAGCCTCCAGAAGTGGCACGTCCGCACTCGGTACGACCCCCGTCTCATTCGGTGGCGGACGGGAAACGCCAATCGCCCTCCTCGACCTGCCGTTCCTCCGCGCCCAGCTCGACGTCGGCCTCCGCGAAGACCTCGCGGACCCGCCGCTCCATGTCCTCGGACATGTAGTGGTGGCTCAGGTCCAACCGGGCCAGATCACGGAAGACCGGGACGTCCATCAGTACTTCGGCGCCCTCGTCGGTGAGCGTGCCCATCGACAGGTCCAGCGAACGCAACCGACCCACCACGGGAGCCTCCGCCAGGGCGCGCACCCACAGGTCGGTGTCCTCGGCGTTGCGAAGCCCCAGGTGGAGCAGGCGCGGGAACGCCTCCCCCGACAGGGTGCGGGACAGGTCCCGCGGGTAGGTGTCGCCCCGATATTGTCCGACCCCCAACCACAGTTCCAGGTGCTCCAGCTCGGGCAGGTCGGAGCCGTCGATGCCGCGGGCGACTCGCGCGGGCAGGCCACCGGTCTGCACGGTGAGGGTGCGCAGCGCGTCGTGGCGTCCGATGTCCAACCCCAGATGGCTGCCCGGGTTGAGGTAGGGGTCGCCGGTGCCGCGCACGGCGAACTCGGTCAGGTTCGGGTAGGCGGCCAGGACCGGGGCCAGGTCCGGCTGGTGGATCCAGGACAGTTCGGCTTCTTCTGAGATGAGGTCGCCGATGAACAGTGACCTGAGCCCGGGGAACCGGTCCGCGTGTTCCAGGAGCGCGTCACGGGCGGGGGCGCCGGGTTCGTCCAACTCGGAATCGCCCGCGGCTCCGATCACGATGGCCTTCACCACGGTGGTGTCCGTCGCCGCCACGAAGGAGCCGAAGTGGTCGGCGAACTCCTCCTCGGGTTCGAAGGACTCGACCTGGAACCGCCACGCGTAGGCATCGGGGTTTCGAAGGGCCGTGTTCTGCGCGTCGGCGTCCACGTGGTCACGTTCGTACCGGGGGGTCGAAGCCGACAGCTCTTCCGGAGACGCGTAGTCGAATACCGGCAGGCCACCGAACTCGGTGAGGTGTTCGAAGAACATGGGCCACTCCTGGTGCAGATGTTCGAGGTGTGAGCCATGTTTAGCACCGTGAGGTGACCAAACCCGGAAAACGCACGATTGGAGCACCGACGTTCAGGTGATGCTTCCCCCGAAACCGGCCCCATGACGGCACGGAACCTCTCGGGGTCGAGTTCGTTAGTTTGCGCGAAGCGGGTACGGACCCAACCCCCGCATGCGCGGGGAGCAGGGACCGAGCCCGTAAGGGCTGGCGAGCAGACCGGGTCCATCCCCGCGTGCGCGGGGAGCAGCGGTCCTTGCGATCCTCGGGATCATCCCGCTGGGGGCCATCCCCGCGTGCGCGGGGAGCAGCCCTCCGCGGCTTCCTTCTGCAACCGCAGAGCGGGGCCATCCCCGCGTGCGCGGGGAGCAGCTCACCGAAGAGGATCTGCACCGCTTCGGTGAGGGGCCATCCCCGCGTGCGCGGGGAGCAGCATTTCTCCACGGAATCGAGAGATGGCCGCCCAGGGCCATCCCCGCGTGCGCGGGGAGCAGTCTCGCTGACCTGCGAGTTCATCTGGCGTGAGGGCCCGAATCTGCAACTAGTGCTGTGGCCGGAAACGTTCGCCCGGGTCAGTGATCGGTGCCAGGGTTGACCACGACAGCAGTCGATCCTGGGAGCCGCGGTGTCCGCACCCCTCAAAGCCCGCAGACTCACCAACCCTGAGGGCCAAAAACTCCAACGCATCGTCCGCCGGGGCAGCACCAACACCGTGCGCTACCGGCGGGCGATGATCATCCTGGCCTCCTCCAGCGGCAACACCGTCCCGGTCATCGCCCGCCTGGTCGCCGCTGACGAAAAGACCGTGCGCGAGGTCATCCACGCCTTCAACACCCAAGGGCTGAGCTGCCTGGACCCTAAATGGGCGGGAGGCCGTCCCCGCCTACTCACCCCCGATGAGGAAGACCTCGTCATCCACACGGCCACGACCCGCCCGACCAAACTCGGCCGGCCCTTCACCCGCTGGTCGCTGCGCAAACTCACCGCCTACCTGGCCCACCGCCCCGGACCAGGCCTGCGCATCGGCCGCGAGACCCTACGGACCCTGCTCCACCAGCACGGTGTCACCTTCCAACGCACCACGACCTGGAAGGACTCACCCGACCCCGAGGCCGATGCCAAACTCGACCGCATCGAGCACGTCATGGAGCACTTCCCCGACCGGGTCTTCGCCTTCGACGAGTTCGGACCGCTGGGCATCCGCCCCACCCCAGGCTCGGGCTGGGCCCGCAAGAATCTGCCGGACCGGATCGCGGCCACCTACCGGCGCACCCATGGCATCACCTACTTCCACGGCTGCTACTCGGTGGGAGACGACACCCTGTGGGGCGTCAACCACCGGCGCAAAGGCGGCGCGAACACGCTCAAGGCCCTGAAGTCGATCCGGGCCGCACGACCGGACGGCGCACCCGTCTACGTGATCATGGACAACCTGTCCGCGCACAAGGGCCCCAAGATCCGCACCTGGGCGGCCAGGAACAAGGGCGAGTTGTGCTTCACCCCCACCTACGCCTCCTGGGCCAACCCGATCGAGGCGCACTTCGGACCTTTGCGCCAGTTCACCATCGCCAACTCCCACCACCCCAACCACACGGTCCAGACACGGGCGCTGCACGCCTACCTGCGATGGCGCAACGCCAATGCCCGCGACCCGGACGTGCTCGCGGCCCAACGCCGAGAACGCGCCCGGGTGCGCAGCGAAAAAGGTGTTCGCTGGGGAGGCCGACCGCTACCCATCGCAGCGTGAGGACACCCGGGCGAACCTTTCCGGCCACAGCACTAGTTGAGAAACAGACAAACCAGACACCCTTTCCCGAACTACGTTTCAACTTGACCTTACGGTAGCCGCCAAAGAGGCTCCAGAACGTGTCTCCGAACGACTTCGAGGTCTCCAGAGCGTCTACGCTGGCGATCGCGGCGTAATCAATCACCCCCGTGTCCAACATCCGGGGTTAAGCCCCTACACCTCCAAGCCCGACCCTTTAAGGCTCGGGTGAAGTTGACATACGTCAACGGCCACCCTTTCAACCCCGCCCGCGGATTCCAGACGATCACCGCCTTCGGGGTCCTGGCCGACGTGGACAACGGCTATCCGACCTTCCTCGCCGAGATGACCCTGTTGACCGCGCTGCGTACCGCCGCGACCTCGGCCATGACCGCCAAGGCCCTGGCCCGCACGGACGCGCGGCGCATGGCCATGATCGGCGCCGGCTCCCAGGCGGAGTTCCAGGCACTGGCCTTCAGGGCCGCTCTGGGCATCGAGGACCTGCGCGTCTTCGACGTGGCCCCCGCCGCCGTCGGGAAGCTGCGCCGCAACCTGGAGCCCCTGGGCTTCCGGGTGACCGAGATCTCCTCCACCGACGAGGCCGTGGCCGGAGCGGACATCATCACCACCTGCACGGCCGACAAGGCCCGGAACACGGTTCTGGGCTCCGAGCAGGTCCGACCCGGTGCGCACGTCAACGCGGTGGGCGGCGACTGCCCGGGCAAGACCGAACTGGACGCCGAGATCCTCCGTCGGGCACGGGTGTTCGTGGAGTACACCGAGCAGACCCGCGTCGAGGGGGAGATCCAGCAGATGGAGCCGGACTTCCCCGTCGTCGAGTTCTGGCGGGTGCTCACCGGCGCGGAGGGCGGACGCCGCGACGAGGAGGAGATCACCATCTTCGACTCGGTCGGCTTCGCCATCGCCGACTTCTCCGCGCTGCGATTCCTGCGGGACTCCACCACCGGGACGGAACTGCAGACGTTCATCGACCTGGTGGCCGACCCGGAGGACCCCAAGGACCTCTTCTCCCTGGTGCACTCAGGCAAGCCCGTCGGGTGAGGCCCCCGCCATCGACGTCTTCGTCCCGTGGGGCGCCCACCAGTCGGTCCGCGTGGTCGGTTGCCGAGCGACCGCCCACGCGGACCGCACTGTTCTCGGGGGACGCCCCCGCCATCGGTCTCTTCTCGTCCCGGTACCTGTACGCGGTCGGCGCCCCCGGATCGGTGATCAGACGGGGTCGGCCTCGATCACGCGGAAATCGGTTCCGGCGACCCGGTCGGAGACCGTACACAACCGGAGACCGGAGGCCTCCAGGAGCACGGTGAAGTCCGCGAGGGTACGTTCGACGCCTCCGGCGGTCAGAACCAGCATGTTCAGGTCGCTCAGCGCGCTCTCCAAGGCCATCTCCGCGCCGGGGTCCGCGCGTTCGGACAGGACCGGTTCGACCAGGAGCAGGCGACTTCCCCGGCCCATCGCGGAGCGGCAGTTGCGGAGGATTCGTACACAGGACTCCTCGCTCCAGTTGTGCACCACGCTCTTGAGCAGGTAGGCGTCCGCTCCCGGCGGCACTCCCTCGAAGAAGTCTCCCTCGACCACCTCGCAGCGACCGCTCAGTCCGCGTTCCTCGATGAGGGCGCGGGCCTGCTCGGCGACCTGAGGCGTTTCGAGTACCACCCCTCGCGCCCGGGGGTTCTCCGACAGGATGCGGCTGAGCAGGGTCCCGTCGCCGCCGCCGACGTCGACGATGGTCCGGTAGTCGCCGAAGCCGTGGGCGGGGCCCCGGGCTCCGGTTGGGCTGCGCGGGGCAGCAGGGGGACCAGGATCAGGGCGATCAGGAAGGCCCCGGCGTTGTACCAGAGCGTCGTGGCGGCGGCGTCGGAGAACGCCTCGCCGCGGTTCGGTCCCGCGGGGTCTCCGGTGGCGAGCCAGAAGAAGAGCACGCCGACCACGGCCACACCCATGGCCGTGCCGAGCTGCATGACGGCGTTGGCGACGCCGGACCCGGCACCGGCGTTCTCCTCCCCCACATCGGCCAGTACGACACTGGCCAGGATGGGAACGCACATGCCCATTCCCAGGCCGGTGACGAGTACCGGTAGCGCGACCTGCCACCAGGTCGCGGCCGGGCCGATGACGGACAGGACACCGATCAGGGCGAGCACGCCGAGCAACATGACCGCCAGGCCCATACCGATCACGCGGCGCCCGTGGGTGGTGGCGTAGGCCTGGGCGACCCCGGACATCAGGGTGATGCCGACGGGCCAGCCGACCACGGCGACGGCGGTGAGCATCGGTGTCCAGCCCTGGCCGAGTTGGAGGTTGTAGGTCAGGACGAGGAAGAGTGAGGCCAGGCCGGAGAAGAGAACGAACATCACGACGGCCCCGGCCGTGAAGGAACGGTGGGTGAAAAGGGACGGCGGCACCAGTGCCGAACCCGTGGTGCGGTCCCTGTTCCTCTGGTGCAGGACGAACAGGATCATGAGTGGGACGGAGGCGACGAGCAGGCCCAGCGACAGCGCGTCCCAGCCGCGTTCACGCCCCTGGATGAGCGGGAACATGAGGGCGAACATCGCCAGGCTGACGAGGACGATGCCGATCGGGTCGAGACGGAGCGGGTCGGTGGCCCTGTTCTCGGGCATGAGCCACAGGGCCAGGGCGATGGCGAGCGCGCCCAGCGGGACGTTGACGTAGAAGATGGCGCGCCAGCCCAGGCCGAAGATGTCGGCCTCGGCGAGGACCGCGCCCAGGAGCGGGCCGCTGACGTTGGCCAGGCTGAGTGTGATGCCGTAGAAGACGAAGGCCTTCGCCCGGTCTTTGTGGTCGAACAGCACGATGATGATCGACATCACCTGGGGAACCATCAGGGCCGCGGTGAGGCCCTGGGCGAGCCGGCCGGCGATGAGCACCTCGGCCGTGGGCGCGGCGCCGCACACCACCGAGGCCACCGTGAAGCCGGCCATCCCGATGAGGAACATCCGCTTGCGGCCGAGGATGTCGCCGAGGCGCCCGCCGGTGATCAGGGCCAGCGCGAAGGTCAGGGAGTAGCCCGCCAGGATCCACTGGGCCGCCGAGTACTCGGCGCCGAGGCTGCTCTGGAGACGGGGCAGGACGATGTTGACGATGGTCGCGTCGGCGAGGTCCATGAACAGGGCGAGGAGGACCACCCCCAGGACCACCCACCTCTTGCCGCTTCGGGCCATGGGTGGGGTGTGCACTTCCGTCATGGTGGACTCCGCTGCAGGAAGGTAGGATCAGAAATAAGGCAACTTAGAGAATGACTACTTTAGTGTCTCTCTATTTTGGAGAGATTATGGGAAGAGTGAGCGCAGTGTCAACGCCCCAGGACGACACCAAGGCCCTCTACGAGGAACTCCGTGTGGGAGCCTCCCTGTCCGTGCGGTTCCACTCGGCCCTCGCGGCGTACGCGGGCATCAACATCACCGACATCACCTGCTTGGGCGCCCTCGACAAGAACGGTCCGATGAGCCCCGGCGAGCTGGCCGGGCACGTGGGGCTGTCGCGCGGCGGAGCCATCACCGCCGTCGTCGACCGCTTGGAGAGGGCGGGGTTCGTCCGACGCGGCCGCGACGCGACGGATCGCAGGAAGGTCGTTGTCGAACTCGTCCGCGACGGCGCGTACGCCCGGCTGACCGCGACCTTCGACGCCCTCGGGCACTCCTACACCGAGACCATCGAGCAATACTCCAAGGAGGAGCGCGACCTGCTCCTGGAGTTCAACCGGCGGATCAACGCCCGGCTCCAGGAACGGATCGGCGAGCTCCAGGAGCGCGCATGACCACCACGTTCCCCTCGGTGCCGTACCCCAGGACGTCCTGGGCGTACTGCTCGTCGTCGAAGGTCACCATGACCCAGTCGGCACCGGGTTCGGAGGAGACGGGGAACGCCTGGGGATGTGGTCCCCCCGAGACGTAGGGCGCGTCGATCTCCCCCAGCCTCCGCAGGTCCATGTCATAGACCTTGTACACGCGTTGGGCGTCGTCGGTGGCCAACGCCCACCACCCGCCGCCCACGTGCCGCAGCACGCAACCCTCCGTGCGCCGAGAGACCGTGTCCACGGCGGCGACCGTCATGGGCGCGGACAGATCCGCCCCGGGTTCGGACACGGCGAGGACGGGACGGAACTCCAGTTCGGGCGCCAACCGGACGACGTCGGCGTAGAGCACGTGCCAGCGCCCGTCGATCCTGGCCAGCGACGGCTCCCAGGCGCTCAGGGTGGACGGCGCGGCCAACCGTGTGTTCGGGATGACGTGCACCCCCGTGAGCAGATCCGCGTCGGTACGCGCGCACCGTACGTGCACCCCCGGGGTGGGGAGGTCTCCCCCGCACACCACCAGGGAGAAGTGGCCAGAGGCCTCGTCGTAGACCACGTGCCCTGCGTTGTCCCCGGTCACGATGCCGTCATGGGCGAAGAACAACTTGGCGGTCTGCCGCATCCGGTCCGGCGCATCGGGGTCGAACTCCCACACCGCCCAGTGCGCCTCCTGCGCGAAGCCCATCCCGGCGCACCCGGCGGTGAGGAAGAACCGGCCGTCGCGTGTGTAGGGGCGCCCGTCGGCGTGGGTGATCAGCTGTGGATCGCGCAGGCCCACCTGACCGAAGTAGCCCGCGCGCACCCGTCGCAGCCCGGCGCCCGACACTCCGAAGGCGTACTCCCACCGCCCCAGGAGCCCCGGGTCCCGTAGGTCCACCAGGGTGCGCACGTCGGCGCCCCTGCCCAACAGCGGGTCGCCCCACTCCGCTCCCTCGTCACGGACCAGCGCGGTCACGACGTTGCCGGTGACGGTGACGGCCAGCTGGTGAGGCAGGACCGGACGGACCGGCGCGTCCGCCGCAACGGTCGTTGTGCCATCCACGGTCACCTCCAGCCGGACCTGACCGACCCCGGCGTCGTAGACGACCACGACCCCGTCCCCCGAGCCCTCCTCACCGCTGCGAAGCCCCGCCGTCACCGTGCCGCCGCCGCGGCTCCCCCGACCGGGTCGGCGCCGACGTCCACGAGAACGGTCGAGAAGGGGGCGACCGGTGCGTGCCCGGTGAGCACCGTTCACCCGGCACCGCCGTTCAAGACCTCGGGATCGTCGGTGTCGAACACGACGAACCCCGGCGCGATGAGGTCGAAGGGGCGGAAGCGGTGGCTGATCTCGAAGCGCAGGTCGCTCAGGGGCGTCCGGATGGAACTCATGCTCGTCCTCTCCATGGCGGTCCGGACACGTCCGCGCCTCACACCCCACTGATCCGACGAACATCCCGAAACCTCGCCAGAGCCTCCCGGTCCGATGCGCCCCGTACCCGTCCCACCGCCGGGGACCACCCGAAATCAGGTGAACACGTGAGGTGCGCGGGCGGGATGCTCTGCGACGGTGATCGCGCCCGACCGACGAGGAGAAGTGAGGAATCATGCGCCTGCGACCCTTGGGCAACACCGGAATCAGGGTGAATCCGTTCTGCCTGGGCACGATGATGCTCGGGCCCTGGGGAGGAACCGACGACGAGGACGCCGCGCCCATCATCCACCGAGCCCTGGACGCCGGCATCAACTTCGTGGACACGGCCGACGTGTACGGCACGCGACGATGCCCTCCGGCTCGGCGCGGACGACGTACTCGTGTCCACCGACCGGGAGGCGATGGGGCGCTGGTCCGGTGGTTTCGACCTGCTGCTGAGCACCATCGGCACGCCCCACGACCTGAACCCCTACCTGGAACTGTTGCGCCGCGACGGCACGTACGCGCTGATGGGCTCGCTCGGCCCGACCCCACCGGTGGTCGGTGTCCTCCTGGCCGGCCGCAGGGCCGCGCTGACCTCCTCGATGTTCGGCGGGATCGCCGAGACCCGGGAGATGCTCGACTTCTGCGCACTACATGGGATCACGGCCGAGGTGGAGACCGTGCCCGTGGAGCGGATCGGCGAGGCCTTCGCGCGGATGGCGGCCAAGAAGGCCCGGTACCGGTTCGTGCTCGACCTGACCTCCGCCCGAGGGAATGCGGGGGCACCATGACCGGGAGGATCTTCGACGCGCACGCGCACCTGGCCCCCGTTCCGGGGGCCACCGAACGGCTGCCGGCCACCATGGACTCCTGTGGGATCGACCGAACCATCGTGATGGCGGGCGGCGTGGTCGACCCGGACGTGCTGTCCCGCCAGATCGCCCAGGGCGGGCAGAGACTGAACGACGCCGACAACGAAACCGTGCTGTCCGCCGCGAAAACGGCGCGGGGGCGGCTCATCCCCCTCTTCTTCGCGAACCCGCACGGCGGCGCCGCGCCCTACCGTGAGGCGGCCTCCGGGTTCCGGGGGCTCAAACTCGCGCCGGGCGTACACGGGGTCGCTCTGGACGACCCTCGGACGGAGGCGTTGGTGGAGGTCGCCGCACAGGTCGGACACCATGTCTACCTGCACTGTCTGGGCCGCCCCGGGTTCGGCGTGGCGGACCTGGTCCGGTTGGCCGGGCGGTTCCCCGGGACGGTGTTCGTGCTCGGACACGCGGGCGGCGGGGACATGGATCTGCACGGGATCGACCAGATCGCGCCCGATCCCGACATCCTCCTGGAGACCTCCGGCGGCTACACCGCGGTGATCCGAGCGGCGTTGGAGCGTCTGGGGCCCGACCGCGTGCTGTTCGGCAGTGAGTACCCGCTCCAGCACCCCGAAGCCGAACTGGTCGAATACCGGCTCCTGGGCCTTCCCGAGGACGTGTCGCGCCGGGTGCTCTGGACCAACACCCACCGCTTGATCGACGAGGAGACCAAGTGAGGACCGCACTCGCACGCGACCTACCCGTTCTGGGGGACTGGCGCGGCTTCGACGAACTCCACCGGCTCCAGGAGGAACGGGTGGCGTGGACCCTGGAGCGGGCGCTCGGAACGCCTTTCCACCAAGGGCGACTCCGTACCCCGTCCTCGATGACCGGGATCGACGGCCTCTCGGACCTACCGGTGACCGGCAAGTCGGACCTGCGCGACGCCTACCCCTTCGGTCTGCTGGCCGTGGAGCGGGAACGGTTGGCCACCTACCACGAGTCCAGCGGCACCTCCGGTGCTCCGACCGCCTCGTACTTCACCGACGGCGATTGGGAGGACGTGGCCGACCGGTTCGCCCGCAGCCGGGTGGACCTGGGCCCGGCCGACACCGTCATGGTGCGCACGCCCTACGCCATGCTCACCACCGGCCATCAGGCGCACCGGGCGGCCAGGGCACGGGGCGCGACCGTGGTGACCGGTGCCCGGGTCGTCCGCCTACTGCGCGACCTCGACGTCACCGTGGCCTGGAGCCTGCCCACCGAGTGCCTGTTGTGGGGCGCGGCGGCCCGATTCGCCGGGATGGACCCGGGACGGGACTTCCCGTCCCTGCGTTCCCTGCTCGTGGCCGGCGAGTCCTTGACCCGGCCCGCCGCGCGGCCATCAGCCGTCTGTGGGGTGGGATCCCCGTGATCCAGGACTACGGGTCCACCGAGACCGGTTCGCTGGCGGGAGAGTGCCCCCAAGGGCGATTGCACCTGTGGGCGGACCGGTTCCTCCCCCAGGTGTACGACCCGGCCACGGGTCGTAGTTCGCGCACCGGCATGGGCCACCTGGTCATCACCACGCTCTACCGCGAGGCGATGCCCCTGGTGCGCTACGACCTGGCGGACCGGGTGCGGATCCGCGAGGAGGCGTGCGAGTGCGGTTGGTGGCTGCCGACCGTCGAAGTGCTGGGACGGGAGGTCGAGGTGCGCGGCACCGGGATCGCCCAGGTGTCCCAGTCCCGTTTGGAGGCCGCGGTCTTCTCGCTCCCGGAGCGCTACGGTGTCCTCTTCTGGCGGGCCCGCACCACATCCGACCACCTGGAGGTGGAGGTGGAGGCGGTGCCCGAGCACGCGGACCGGGCGGCCGCCGAATTCGAGGACGCCCTGCGCGCCGCGCTGGGAGTGGAGTGCCGGGTCCGCGGCAGGGCCCAGGGAGAACTCGTGCCGGAGTCCGTCCTGAACCGCACCGACGATTTCGTCAAGCCGCGAAGCCTGTTCGGTGCCGACGAGGACTGGGACCGGGCCTTCGACTACCACTGACCGTGCGAGGGTTCTCGAAGGAACCCCTCCGTTCCATGTGGACGCCGGTCGGCGCAGGTTCACCCGGCCGTGTGACGGGGCGCTCCGGCGGCTCCTGCGTGGGGTGACTCGATCAAACGGTCGAGCGGTCCGCGTCGTCGGCGCGGGAGGCCTCCGTGTCCGATCCCGCGCCGCCACGACGTTCCAGCAGAACGGTGTCGCGCCATCGGCCGTGGAGTCGGGCGATCCGCTCGCGCACGCCCACGGTGCGAAAGCCCGCCTGGTGGTGCAGGGCCAGACTGGCTCGGTTCTCGGGGAAGATCGAGGTCTGGAGTGTCCATAGACCGCCGGTGTCGGCCTCGGTGACCTGGCGGTGGAGCAAGACCTTGCCCACACCGCGTCCACGCGCGTCTTCGGCGACGTACACCGATGCCTCGGCCACCCCGGCGTAGACCGCTCGACCGGAGGCCGGTGCGGCCGCGGCCCAGCCGACCACCCTTCCATCGGCCTCGGCGACCCAGCGGTGCCCGTCGATCCACTTGTCCCTCAGGGCTTCGGCGTCGGGTACCTCGGTCTCGAAGGTGGCGTGCCCGGTGGCGATGCCCTGGGCGTAGATCTCCCGGACCGTCTCCAGGTCCATCTCGGCCATGGCACGGGTGGTGACGTCGGCGGGCAGGTCGGTGGGACAGCACGGTCGGGCGTTGAGTACGCCCATCACCACGTCGGCGGCGTGGGGCAGTCCGGTGCAGCAGGCGGGGTTGATGGCGACCCGGGTGGAGGTGCCCACCTTGGTGAGGGTCACGAAGCCCACGTCGGCGAGTTTGCGCAGGTGGTGGGAGACGGTGGGCTGGCGAACGCCCACGAGCCCGGCCAGTTCCCCCACACTGACCGAGCCGGGGCCGGTGGCGATGGCGTGCAGGAGACGCACTCGCATCGGTTCGGCCAGGCAGGCGAACCAGGCGGCGTAGGTCTCGGCGTCGACCGAGGGAAGCGAACGTTCGGTGTGTTCGAGAGGCACAAGGGTCATGTCCTCATTATCGACGACGATCAATGGTTGCGTCCATCGATGACCATCGATAAAGTCACGATCCATAGACAACAGTCGATGAAAGAGGTGTGTCATGGCCGACGAACGTCCCGTCGTGGTGATCGGAGCCGGACCCGCAGGACTGGCGGCGGCAGCGGAACTGATCGCACGTGACCTTCCGGTCCTGGTCCTGGAGAAGGGCGACCGAGCCGGGGCGGCGGTGTCCGAGTGGGGGCACGTGCGGCTCTTCTCGAAGTGGCGCGACCTGGTCGACCCGGCAGCGGAGAAGCCACTCGCCGCCACCGGTTGGCGACGCCCGGACGACGACGGGTACCCGACCGGCCACGAGTGGGTCGAGGACTACCTCGCTCCCCTGGCCGAGGCCCTCGGCGACCGGGTCCGCTTCGGCGCCGAGGTGACCGGGGTGAGCCGTCTCGGTCGGGACCGCGTCGTGGACGCCGGACGCGCCGAGCAGCCCTTCATCGTGCACGTGCGAACCCGTGATGGCCAGGAGCGGCTGTCGGCCCATGCGGTCGTGGACGCCTCCGGCACCTGGCGCACCCCCAACCCGGTGGGCGGTGACGGCCTGCCCGCACTGGGCGAGGCCGCCGCGGCCGAGCGGATCTCCTACCGGATCCCCGACCTTGGCGAGGAGAAGACCCGGATCCGTCATGCCGGACGGACCACCGCCGTGGTCGGGCGCGGGCACTCGGCGCTGACCGCGCTGGTGGCCCTGGCCGCGATGGCCCAGGAGAAACCGGGGACGAAAGCGGTGTGGGTACTGCGTCGCGGCGAGGTCGGGGACGCCTTCGGCGGGGGCACGGCCGACCGGCTCGTCGAACGAGGTGCCCTGGGCCGGCGAGCCCGCGCCGCCGTCGAGGCGGGACACGTCGAGGTGGTGACCGGCTTCCGTACCGCCCAGGTGCGATCGGTGGAGGACCGCCTGGTCCTGGTCGGCGAGGACGGTCGCGAGCTGGAGCCGGTGGACGAGATCGTGGCGCTGACCGGGTTCCGGCCCGACCTGTCCTTGCTGTCCGAGGTGCGCCTGGGTCTGGATCCCACTCTCCAGGCACCGGTGGAGCTGGCCCCGCTCATCGACCCCAACCGGCACTCCTGCGGCACCGTTTACCCGCACGGCGCGGCCGAACTCTCCCACCCCGAGGACGGGTTCTTCCTGGCGGGAATGAAGTCCTACGGGCGCGCCCCGACCTTCCTGGCACTGACCGGGTACGAGCAGGTGCGCAGCATCGCCGCGCACCTGGCCGGGGACCACGAGGGCGCGGCCCGTGTGGAGCTGGTCCTGCCCGAGACCGGGGTCTGTGGCGGGGCCGGGCTGTTCGACGACCCCACCGCCACCAAGGCCGACGCCGATGGTTGTTGCGGCCCCGCACCCGAGGCCGTGCGGGAGCCCGCCACGGAACAGGGCGGGTGCTGCGGTGACCTGAGCGTGTCCGAACCACTGGTTCTCTCTCGGCACGAGAGTCCCACGGAATCCTCCGAGGAATCAGTCCTGACCGCTGAGAGCGGTTGCTGCTCCGGCCCTGCACAGCAGGTCGGGCCGGGTGAACCGGGCCGGATCTCGTGACCCCGGTGGCCTGAGCGAACCAGCGGCCTCTGGGTCGGGACCTCCACCGATGGTTCACATGAACCGGCCCGGACACGACGACGTCGACACGGTGTCCTTCGGTGGGCATGGTCGTCCTTTCCCGGTCGTCCGGGAAGTCCGAAACCATGGGGGCAAGGCCGGGGCTCGGGAACGCAGACCTGCCGATACGAGGCCTGCGTTCCCGAGAACACTCCCCTACCGGCGTTCGGGGGTGAAGCGCTTGCGCCAGGCCAGGGAGACGTAGACCAGGGCGATGAGCACCGGGACCTCGATGAGCGGACCGACCACCCCGGCCAGTGCCTGACCGGAGGTGACCCCGAAGGTCGTGATCGCCACCGCGATGGCCAGCTCGAAGTTGTTGCCCGCCGCGGTGAAGGCCAGCGTGGTGGTGCGGTCGTAGTCCATCCCGATCGCCTTGGCGAAGGCGAAGGTACCGAACCACATCAGGACGAAGTAGGCCAACAGTGGCACCGCGATGCGGGCCACGTCCAGCGGTTGGCCGATGATCCGCTCCCCCTGCAAGGCGAAGAGCAGCACGATGGTGAACAGCAGCCCGTAGAGCGCCCACGGCCCGATCCGGGGCAGGAAGTGGGTTTCGTAGCGCTCGCGTCCCATCTTCCCCTCACCGAGCCGGCGCGTGAGGAACCCCACGGCGAGAGGAATGCCGAGGAAGATCACCACGTTCAGCGCGATCGACCAGGGGGACACATCCAGCCCGCCGGTGTCCAGGCCCAGCCATCCGGGCAGCAGGTCCAGGTAGAACCAGCCCAGCGCACCGAAGAGCAAGACCTGGAAGACCGAGTTCAGGGCCACCAGTACGGCGGCGGCCTCGCGATGCCCGCACGCCAGGTCGTTCCAGATGACGACCATGGCGATACAGCGGGCCAGGCCGACGATGATCAGTCCGGTGCGGAACTCGGGTAGGTCCGCCAGGAAGATCCAGGCCAGCGCGAACATCACCGCCGGGCCGACCACCCAGTTGATCACCAGGGAGGACAGGAGCAGGCGGCGGTCGCGGGTGACGGTGTCCAAGCGGTCATAGCGGACCTTGGCCAGCACCGGGTACATCATGACCAGCAGCCCCAGGGCGATGGGCAGGGAGATCCCGCCGACCTCCAGCGCGGCCAGGAGTTCGTTCAGACCGGGAACCAGTCGTCCCAGGCCCAGGCCGACGGCCATGGCGAGCAGAATCCACACGGCCAGGAACCGGTCCAGGGTGGACAGCTTCGCCACCGCGGAGGCGCTGATCTCACGTGTGGTGCTCTCCGAGCGCCCCATCAACAGGCCCGCTTGTTCTGCGCGGCGTCAGTGGAGCGGGCGATGGCGGCCAACGCGGACAGCCCTTCGGAGAGCGCCTCCAGGGCCTCCGGGCGCAACCGGTAGTAGGTGAACCGGCCGCATGGTTCGGTCTCCACCACCCCGGCCTCGCGCAGCAGGCGCAGGTGGTTGGACAGGTTGGTCTGGCGGGCTCCGGTCTCCTCCACCAGGTGGGTGGTGCACAGGGTCTCGTGGGCGAGCAGGGACACGATCCGCATTCTGAGCGGGTCGGCCAGGGCCTTCATTGAATCAGTATCGACTGACGTCATCATACGCTGATATTATCTCATCAGCTTCCCCTGATGCGTTTTCCGTCGATCCGAAGTAGAGGAACACCCGCCATGACCGGCACCGGCAAGCCGTCCGTCCTGTTCGTCTGCGTGCACAACGCCGGACGCTCCCAGATGGCCGCCGCCTGGCTACGCCACCTGTCCGAGGATCGGATCGAGGTCCGCTCGGCCGGCTCGGCCCCCGCCGACACGCTCAACCCCGCGGTCGTCGCGGCCATGGCCGAGGTCGGCGTCGACATCACCGACCAGAACCCCAAGGTCCTCACCGTCGACGCTGTCGAGGCCTCCGACGTGTGCGTGACGATGGGCTGCGGCGATACCTGCCCGTTCTTTCCCGGCAAGCGCTACCTCGACTGGGAACTCCCCGACCCCGCGGGACAGGGCGTGGAAGCCGTCCGCCCCATCCGCGATGACATCCGCGAACGCGTCGAAGGACTCATCGACGAACTACTCCCCCGCTGACCATTTCCACCGCGGGCGCGACGGCCACTTCCAGACGCCCACCCGCCCTGTATCGCCACGGCACGAGACGGGTGGCGATACGAGCAGGCGATTCACCAGGACACACCGGCACTCGTCGACCACCCGTGGCCGAAGCCCAGATTCTTCGACCGCCCGGACACGGTCCAGATCGACACCGTCCGGGCGTCCATCCGCCAGAGCAGGCACCGGCGGTCGAAGGGCTGAGCCGCATCGAGGCGAAAGAAGGCCGGCATGGACTCGGCTCACTTACGGCGCGCGGAGCCTTCCCTGCCAGGTTCCCGGCCTCCGGGTTCGCCCGTCGGGTGGTGTAGGCATCACACACCTTGCCAATGACCCGCACCACCGGCTGCGCCGACAGACCGAACTTCTCTTTCAGTTCGTGGCAGACCGCTTCTTGTAGGACTTCACTTCATGAGGACCTCACGGACGGCCGAATTCGAAGACGCAAGAAAGCCCTGCTCTTCAGAACATCAAGCACGATCATGACATCGATCCCGAAACAGAAATGCAAGACGATTCAATCCTCGGACCACGATCCGAAGAGTTGACAGTGGCGTGCGCCACAGTTATCCTACATCAAATATGTCGGAATTTGCATTGTTGGGGCAGCGCCGATCCAGGCACGGGCTCAAGACGGGCCCTACGGTTCGAGCCGTACTTCGCGACCCGACCGGCCTGCGCACCTCTCCTGACACGGTCGGCCACGAGAACGACTCGTGGGAAGGAGCGGCGATCGGTTGGCAGGGCGGCGAACCCTGACCGAGAGCGCTCCGGGGGCATCGAATCGAAATTGCCAGGAACGGTGACCGACACTTTCCGACAACGACATGCGCACAGAGATACACGTGTGTCATTCTGCGGCACCCTCGCCAGTAGGGTGTCCTACTTCTGCCGGCATTCGACAGAGCCACCCCTGCCCTTTCAATCTCCCTGATCAACCTTCCTAACGCGCACTCGCGTCTTCGCGGACCCGACCTGCGCCTCTGCCCGAATATTCACGAGGAGGCCGTGTTTGTAATGCCCGAGAACTCGAACCCGGGAAGAGACGAACCAAGCCGCCGCCGAAAAGGTCGCAAGGACGCCAAGGAAAACGATGAATCCTTGAGCCCGCAGAATCGGACTGGCACCACGGCGTTCGGTAGCCTGGACTACAAGCATCCCGGGTATCCCCACGACACGCACCCGGTCCTGGTTCCAGGCATCGCCATCGACGAGCAGCGTCGCCGATACCGAGTCGACTGGCTCGTGTTCGCGATCGCCGGCTCACTGACGGTCGCTTTCGTCATCTGGGGCGTCTTGTCACCGGAAAGCGTCGCCGGGGTCGCTGAAACGGCCTTCTATTGGTCGACCGACAACCTCGGGTGGATGTTCAATGTCGTGGCCATCGTCGTGCTCGTCTCCCTCTTGGGCATAGCGCTCTCGCCCTACGGGAACATTCCGCTCGGCAAGGACGGCGAGAGGCCCGAGTTCAGTACGTTCTCCTGGACTGCGATGCTGTTCGCCGCCGGACTGGGTGTGGCGGTCCTCTTCTGGGGTCCTTCAGAGCCCCTCGGCTACTTCATCTCGCCGCCTCCACTGACCAGCGAGGCCGAGTCGGTAGAGGCGGTGCACACCGCCCTTGCCCAGATGTACTATCACTGGGGCTTTCACGCGTGGGCCATCTACGCGCTGGTCGGCGGCTCTGTCGCCTACGCGGCATATCGCCGTGGTCGCTCCCTGCTCATGTCCTCGATCTTCCGCGCATTGTTCGGGCAGCGGCTCACGGAGGGCTTTGCCGGAAAACTCGTCGACATCTTCGCGATCATCGCAACACTCTTCGGCACCGCCGCCGCTCTCGGTATCGCGGCCATGCAGATCGGCTCCGGTGTCAGTGTCATCTCGGGTGCCGGGGAGCTCACGAACGACACTCTGGTCGTCATCATCGCGATTTTGACCATCGGCTTTATCATTTCGGCCGTCTCGGGGGTCTCCCGGGGCATCCGCTACCTGTCGAACATCAACATCGTACTCACGATCGGCATGATCGTGATCGTGCTCTTCCTCGGCCCCACGCTGTTCCTCATGAATCTGCTTCCCTCGGCGATCATGGAGTATCTCGGCTCCATGTTCGACATGATGGGTCGCTCACTCTCGTGGGGTGCGGATACACAGGAATTCCAATCGTTGTGGACCGTCTACTATTGGGCGTGGTGGATCTCCTGGTCGCCCTTCGTGGGCATCTTCATCGCACGTATTTCCCGCGGTCGCAGCATCCGTCAGTTCGTCCTCGGCACGATCCTCATTCCGTCTTCGCTGCTCTTCATCGCATACGGGGTGATGGGCGGAACCTCCATCTGGATGTACCGGGACGGCGCGGACGGGTTCACCGATGACATGCCCGCACCCGAGGTGCTCTTCACCCTCATCGAAAATCTGCCGTATGTCGAATGGCTGCCCTATGTCGTGATCCTGGTGCTCGCGATCTTCTTCATCACCGCCGCCGATTCCGCTTCGGTCGTGATGGGGATGCTCACCACACAGGGAGATCAAAAGCCCCGCCGTTGGGTGGTCGTCTTCTGGGGCCTTGTCATGTCGGGAATCGCGATCGTGATGCTCCTTCTCGGTGACGCACTGGCACTGGAAGGGTTGCAGCAGCTCGTGATCGTCACAGCGGTGCCGTTCGCGCTCGTGCTGCTCGTCGCCATCATCGCGTGGTTCAAGGAATTGCGTACCGATCCGCTCACGCTACGCATGCGCTATGTCGAGACCGCGGTGAACAACGCCGTGACCGAGGGAGTGGATCGGTACGGCGACGACTTCTCATTGAAGGTCGTGGAATCCCCGCCCGGGGGTGGGGCGGGCGCCGACATCGACTCCACCGACGAGAGTTACACCGAGTGGTACCAGCGCACCAATGAGGAGGGCGAACCGGTCGGCTACGACTTCGGGACCGGGGAGTGGGCCGACGGCTATGAGGACCGCTGACTCCATCACCCTGGGCCCCCGCCCATCAGCCGACGTCGAGGGCCAGGCGAAGACCCGCGTGGCCGAGGGTCGTGTCCGCGGTCGCCGCGATGCGCGCGGAGGTGCGGTATCGACGGCAGTACGACGCGTGGCACATGTACGATCCGCCTCGCAGCACAGGTCGTCCATCGGTATCGCCGAAGACGCTCTCGGTCCACTCCCAGACATTGCCCGTGGTGTTGTGCAACCCGTAGGCGTTGGGTGCGAACGACACGGCGGGCACGGTGCCCACCACACCGGTCGGCCCATCCGGGAAATCACCGGGGAAGGTGTTCATGCGGGGCACTCCCTCCGGTTCTCGTACGGCGCCCCAGGGGAAGGGTCGCTGTTCGAGCCCGCCGCGCGAAGCGAACTCCCACTCGGTCTCCGTCGGAAGCCGGGCACCGACCCACTGGGCGTAGGCCATCGCGTCCCGCTGCGAGACGTGGGTGACCGGGTGTGCGCCGCGGGACTCCACCGAGGACCCGGGTCCTTCGGGCCGGTGCCAGCAGGCACCCTCGACCCGACGCCACCATGGCGCCTGCGCGACCGCCGGGGCACCGCTGCGCAGCCTCTCGGGCAGCAGCCCCTGGAACACGAGGGAGTCTCCCAACCTCTCGGCTTCACTGCGGTACCCGGTGTCGAGCACGAAGGCGGCGAACTCGGCCACCGTCACCGTCGTCGGGGCGATGGCGAACGGCCCCACCCGCTCCTGGCGAACGGGTCCCTCCCCGTCTTCGGGGTAGGCGAACCGATCCGTGCTGCCCATGAGGAACGTGCCTCCGGCGAGGCCGACCATCCGCAGATCGTCGCTCGCGGTGGCGGCGAGGCGCTCCAGCATCCTGCCGTCGGCGCCCGTCAAGCCCCCCGGCCGTCGGCCGGTCGTGTCGCGTTCGGGACCACAGCAACTCATTCGGACCCCCTTGTTCCGTCTCGTTGGAAGGAAGACTCATGACTCGGAATAGACCGAACATCATCGTGATCCAAGCCGATCAGATGGCGGCTCAGGCTCTCGGTGCCTATGGTGACCAGTCCGCGAGGACCCCGAACATCGACGCCCTCGCCGACGAGGGGGCGGTGTTCGATCGTGCGTACTGCAACACTCCGCTGTGCGCCCCCTCGCGTGCGTCGATGATGACCGGCCGCATGCCCTCGGCGATCGGCTGCTATGACAACGGAGCCGATTTCGCGGCCTCCGAACCGACCTTCGCTCACCGGTTGCGAGCGATCGGGTACCACACCGCGCTGATCGGCAGGATGCACTTCATCGGACCGGACCAGCGGCACGGTTTCGAGGAGAGGCTGACCACCGACGTCTACCCGGCCGACCTCGACATGGTGCCCGATTGGGATCGCCGACCGGAGAACCGGCTTCAGTGGTATCACGACGCCGAAGCGGTGTTCGGCGCCGGAGTCTCGAAGGCGACGGTGCAGCAGGACTTCGACGACGAGGTGGGTTTCCGTACCCTGCGGCACCTCAACGACAGGGTCCGTGTCAACCAGGCCGCGGGAGAGAACCTGCCCTTCCTGATGGTCACCTCGTTCATTCATCCGCATGATCCGTACGAGCCGCCACGCGAGCACTGGGACCGGTTCGCCGACGTCGAGATCCCCGATCCGGCCCATCCCGAGGTTCCCGACCCCGAGCAGGATCCGCACAGTCATCGACTGCGGGCGATGAGCGGGTTCGACGTACGGGAGCCCGGTATCGAAGAGGTACGCAGGGCCCGCCGCGCGTACTACGCCGCGGTGAACTACATCGATGACCACGTCGGCCGCGTTCGCGAACGCGTCGAGGAGCTCGGGCTGGCCGACGAGACCGTCATCATCGTCACGAGCGACCACGGTGACATGCTGGGCGAGAAGGGCCTCTGGTACAAGATGTCACCGTACGAGCAGTCCTCGCGGGTACCGATGATCGTGCACGGACCTGAGCACCTGGTGCCCAGGGGACGCTTCGCCAACACGGTCTGCCTGCTCGATCTGATGCCGACCCTGCTGGAGCTCTCGGGTGCCCCCGCGGTGAGCGGGCAGGACGGGCGGTCGCTGTTGGAGACAGCGCGTCAAGAGCGCGCGGGCGAAGCAAGCCCCGAGGATCGCGACATCGTGATCGAGTACCTCGCGGAGGGCACGTTGCGACCCCAGTTGACGTTGGTGCGAGGGCACCTGAAATACGTGCTGTGCCCTGGCGATCCGGAGCAGTTCTTCGATCTCTCGGTGGATCCGGACGAACTACGCAATCGCGCGGCGGCGCCCGAATGCGCGGAGATCGTTCGGGAGATGCGGACGGCGCTCCAGGCGCGATACGACATCCCTCGCCTGGAATCCGACGTGCTCGCGAGCCAGGCGAGTCGCCGTCTCGTCGCCGAGGCGCTGCGGAAGGGGCGGGTGCGCCGTTGGGACTTCGAACCCGAGCCCGAGCAGCGCTACGTGCGTGGCGACTTCTGGGGGGCACTCGGCTACGGGAAGGTCTCCGACCCTTCGAGATGAGTCCGGTACGGGTCGGGCTCACCGTCTCGTCGTGAGCCCGCCCCGGCGCCGTATGCCAAGGAGCGCGGATGGTGCACACCATCGACCACATCCGGCCGTTGCGGCGGGGCGCCACGAGGAACGATCCGTCCGCCTCATTGCGGTGGTCCCGGGTTCCGCCTCCAAGGAGAACCGGTCGACCCATTCCACACACCCGAACGGTTACCGATAGGTTTGACGAGCAAAGCGTCAGACTCATCGCGCAGAATGCGAATAATGGCGGATCGAATTCAGGAACGCGGTGGCTTCCAGGTCCTGATGTGCGATTCGGGCGGACCCGAGGTGGTCACCACGGAGGATGCGTATGACCTCATCGGCGCGGTTTTCCTCGGCTCCGAAGTCGTATCCGTGCCCGCAGAGCGGTTGGAGGAGCGGTTCTTCTCGCGCGGCCGGCGGAGCCCGGCCCCGCCCGAACACGGAAACAATTCCCATGAGTCTTGAACGAACGTCGGCCACCACGAGCTCCGTAGCGCTCATCGGTTTGCCCAGCGGCCAGATCAGACTGCGCGACGAAGGCACCATGACGGGCTGGAGCGTCGATGTGGCCGCGTTCCGTCTGGCGCCGCACCCGGTCACCCGCGAGCTGTACGGGGCCGTGCGGGGCGAGGCACCGGAGATCGACGCGAAACGGCGCAAGCCGGTGACCGAGGTCTCCTGGATCGACGCCGTGCGCTTTTGCAACCTGCTCTCGCTGTCGGAAGGGCTCGAACCCTGCTACACGGAGATCGACGAACCGAACGCGGAGGACGTGGGTTGCGACCGGGAGGCGGACGGCTACCGTCTCCCGTCCGAGGCGGAGTGGGAGTACGCCTGCCGGGCGGGGACCCCCGGGGTGCGGTATGGCGAGCTGGACGACATCGCCTGGCACCGCGGGAATTCCAAGGACGAGGTGCACGACGTCGCCACACGGACCCCGAACGCCTGGGGACTCCACGACATGATCGGCAACGTATGGGAGTGGTGCTGGGACACCTATAACCCTGCGGTCTACGGTCCATATCGGGTTTTCCGCGGTGGAGGCGCCCACGACCTGCCCCGAGCGTGCAGGGCGTCCTGCCGACGCAAAAGCCATCCGACCTTTCGCATCGACGACCTGGGTTTCCGACTCGCCCGGTCGGCGCGATAGCACGATGAGGTGATCCCCGCGACTTTGAATTGAAAGCCGTGAACCGGACCGCGTGGAAGATATGACCGTTCAGCGAACATAGACGTGGAGCCCCGGGTAGAAGACGAGGCGTCGAATCTTGCCGGACTACCGTGAAAGACTCCACGTGGTCACCCATCGTGCCGTCCTCGACGTCCCCAGGGAAGTCGTCCTCTTCCTCTCCCGCCTTGTGGCCACCGAACACAAGCCGCGCGGCACCCGCGAGGGGACCCGTGCCCCGTCCTGCCACCACCAGGCGTTCATGGCGCTGCGCCACCTCCGTGAGGGGACCGACCGCTCGCGATCACGGCATCGGCCGATCCACCGGCTATCGCCACATCGACGAAGCCACCGCCGTCCTTGCCGATCAGGCCCCGGACCTGCACCATGTCACGAGGCGGGCGTGCCAGGGCCCACTGTCGACCCTGGACAACCGCACCCTCAACAAGCTCCAGTGGGGTGTGCGTCGTCTGGGCGAGCACGGATTCGCGCTGGTCACCCAGCGATGGCGGCTGCTCCAGCCCATCACCGCCGGCCCCGGCAAGATCGGGGATGTCGCCGGAGCCGCCCTTGTACTTACTCATTTCGAGCATGGGAGCCCGACCTGAAAATCGTTGGGATCACCTCGGCGGCGACGGAATATCCGCTATCGATCTCGTCATAGCGTTCCACGGTGAATCGCTTTTCGCTGATGAACGATACCCGATCCATCCACTGGACATTCCCGTGACAGATGTCCACCGATTCGATCAGGGGCACCCGTTCCCGGCCTGCACGAGCGCTCTCTGACCTGCCCCCGGATAAGTTCGACGACCTTGATCAGCATGACTTCTCTGTTAACCTGACGCGGCGTTCCGGTGCCTCTGTTCGGGATCGACCCGAAACACCTGTTCGCCAGGAAGATCGGTGTTGAATCCATGCCCGGCTCCCCGAGCAAGGTGTCGACGGCGCCACTCGGTGGAAGTTTCTGGGCCTTCTGGGCCGCGTCGCTGACCTCCAATCTCAGCGACGGCGTGGCGATGGTCGCGATACCGTGGCTCGCGTCTTCATTGGCTCCAGATAATGCCGCTCTCGTGGCATTAGTGGCTACTTTCGGGCGACTGCCCTGGCTGTTTCTGGCGCTTCCCGCCGGGGTCCTGGTGGACCGAGTACCCAGGTTCACGCTGATGGTCGCCGCTAATTCCCTGCGCATGCTGCTCTGGGTACTTCTCGCCGTCGTGGTGTTCTTCGGCTGGGTGTCCGTCCCCCTCCTGGCGGTGTTCGCACTGGCCTTTGGTGCACTCGAAGTCTGTTACGACACGGCGGCCGAGACCACGGTGGCCTCCTTGGTGGCCAAGGAGCGGCTGGAACGTGCGAACGGAAACCTCCGATCCGGGGCCCTGGTGGCGCAGGAGTTCGGTGGCCGTCCTCTGGGCGGTTTCGTGCTGACGCTCGGGTTGTTCGTCCCGTTCCTGTGCAACATCGGTGCGCTGGCGGTGTCGGTCGTGGCTTTGTTGCGAGTGCGCGCCACCGCTCCTCCGGCCGGCGCCTCCCTCACCGCGCTCCCCGGCCCACGAGGGCTCCGTAGTGCGGGGTCGGACCTGGTCGAGGGTGTGCGGGCTCTGTGGAATCAGCCGCTTCTGCGAGCCGTGGCGGTTGTGGCGGTGTTCGTCAACACCGCCTTCGCGACCATGCTCTCCACACAGGTCCTGTTCGTCCGCGACACCCTGGGCCTCGGTTCGGCCGGCTTCGGGCTGCTCATGGCCTTCGCGGCGATCGGGGGGATCGTCGGCGGCCAGATCGTTTCGTGGCTGCGCTCGGTTCTCCCATACGGCACCCTGCCGGTGGTGTGCCTGACCGGAAGCGGACTCCTGTACCTGGCCGTGGCGCTGTTTCCGGTCACGCCGGTGGTGGCCGGGGTGTACTTCCTCGCGGGCGGTCTGGTGTTGGGATACGGGGTCTCCATGACCTCCATTCGCCAGAGGATCACGCCGGATCACCTGCTGGGCCGGGTGAACGCCGCGATGCGCACCGTCACCTGGGGCATGAGCGCTGTGGGCATGGCGCTCGGCGGCGTGATCGTGTCCTTCCTGTCCCCGCACATGAGCCAGGCGGACGCGCTTCGCGCCCCCTATGCCTTGGTGAGCGTGGTCACTCTGACCGTCGTGGTGTTCTTCGGCCGAAAGCTCACCCATCTCGTGCGCGAGAACGACGTCTGATCCGCTTCCCGCAACACCAACGAGGCCGTGCGTTCCGCCGCGCTCTTGGGCGTCACCTCCACCGACCCCCGCTCCGGATCGACGTCCTCCCACCTATCCGCCACACCATCGGAGTCGTTTCCCTGAACGGGCCGGTTCCCGAGGAATGTGGCCAACCGACCACCACGTCGACGAAACCGCCCCGGACACCGTTCCGCACTCGCCCCCGTCCGCCGATGTGCCGGGCCTTCTGGTCGCCCAGGCGCGATCCGGGCACGCCGAGGCCTTGGAGTCCCTGTTCACGCTGACCCGAACGGACGTCACCCGCTTCATCGCGGGGCGGGTCACCTCCGAATGGGTCGAGGACCTCACCCAGGAGACGTTCTCCAGGGCACTGCGGGGGTTGCCGCGCTTCGCCGGGCTCCTCGGTGCGCTCCTGGCTGTTCTCCGTGGCCCGCTACACCGTGGCCGACCGCTACCGCCTCCAGGCACGCACCCCCCGGGCGGAGTCCTTCCCTCCTCTGGAGGACCCGCGCTCCCTCGCGAAGAACGGCCGGTTCGACGAGTACCTGGCCCTGTGGTCCCTGCTGGATCAGCTCCTTCCCGACCGGCGGCGTGCCTTCGTCCTGACCCAGGTCGAGGGCCTGCCCTACGCCGAGGCGGCCGAACTGCTCAAGGTCCCGGTGGGGACGGTGCGCTCACGGGTGGCACGCGCCAGACAGCACCTGATCGAGATGCTCCGTGCCGCGGAGTGAACACCTTCCCGTACCCGACGTGAGAGCGAGACCCGACGTGAACCACGTGACCGCGACGAAAACGCTCCTGGCGGCTCTGGGCTTGGCCTTACCGACCGGTCCGACCGCCCGCGCCACCGTCGGCCCGGTCGGCGGCGCGGCTCTTCGCGATCCCGCCGCTCGAAGACCGGGAGGCCCGGCTCGGTCAGGAGTTGTTCGGTGAGTGGCCCCTCGTCCGGAACTTCGGACCGCGTGCGAACGACTGGATAGGGGAGAAGAGATGCTCCCGCAGAAACGGAAGACACATGAACGGTCACACCTTCACCGGCGGCCGCTGGGCTGTCGCGCTCGCCACGGCGTCCCTTTTCGTTGCGGGGCTGACCGCGTGTGGTGCACCCGACGAGGTCCAAGCCCAGGGATCTGAGCACAGTGACAGGGGCCAAGCCGAACAGGAACATATCCGGATCACCGAGGCGTGGATCCCCGAACCGGCCAATCCCGAGGTCGGCGTGCTCTATCTACGGGCGCACAACACCTCCGAGTCCGACGACCCGATCGTGGACGTGTCCACGAGCGCCTCGGAGGACGCCGACCTGTGCAGTACCGAGACCACGGAATCGGGGGCCGCGCAGATGCGAGTGGTCGAGGAGATCCCCCTTCCCGCGGGAGGGTCGACCGAGCTCGTGGACGGCGGTCACCACATCATGATCAATGACATCGACGCTCCACTCGAACCGGGAGAGGAGATCTCCGTGACCCTTGGGTTCGGCAGCGGTGCGGTGGTCGAGTTCGATGTACCGGTCGAGCCGCTGGGCAGCGGTGACGGTCACGACGACACGGATCACGGGCACGGGGGGCACCACTGAACAACCGCCGGGTAGCGCTTCCGCGCGCAAGCCATCGCGGAGGCGACGAGTTCCGCGTCAGCGCTCTGACGTGGATCTGCTCGATCCGGCAGAACCTGGCCTCCCATCGTCTACGGCGGCTGCGCACGGCCGTTCTCGTGGGCTCACCACGGGGAGGGACGGTGTTCCTGTACCGGCTCCGGCCCCTGGCCGTGGAACTCCTGGACCTCCTGATCCTGGACCCGGAAGGCCCCGCACACGGACAGGGATGGGCACCACGGCGATGCCGACCAACGAAGTCCGGGAAAACTTCCGTTGGTCGGGAACCTCTTCACCGACAGGGACGACTTCTACTGTGAGCGTTCGGTTGCGCTCGCCACAGAGGACGGTCCGGTGTACCGAATCCCGCGGCATCGAGGAAACACGGAGCCTCCGCCGCTGGACACACTCGAATCGATCCGAGATCCGGTCTGCTCCACCAGCCCGGTCGCGGCACCGCGGTCACCTCGGTCCACCGCATGCGGCCACCGGAACAGGTGTGTGGACGATGGTCGGATTTCATGGGGGTGTTCGGGCAAGCGCGGTCCCGAACGCCCCCTCGGTCCTTCCTCATCGGCCCCGACCGCAGACCGTGCGGCGGCCGACCCTCGACGGGAGGGAGCGAGAGAGTATGACGCGAGCCGAGTCACATGACGGGACGTCCGGGGAACCCGTCGGCACCCCCGCTCACCCTTTCCGGCCATCGAAGATCGGAGAAACACGGAGAAGTTCTCTGATTCGGTCCCACGTCCGGGTCGGGGGTGGTCAGCGTGTTCGATGGTGCTCAGGATCGCCGATCGACCCCGCCGGGAAGGTCGACCGCGACGCCCTGCGGCAGCTGATCGGCCAGGAATCGGCGGTGGGGCCTTGCCCTCGCCGCCGAGACTTCGTTCCCGGGACGGTCCTCGGCGGGCCGAACTCGCCTCGGTTTCTCCCGCGACGCTGAATGAGGGCGGCTGAGAAGTTCGAGCCAGAACCACTCTTGGCCCGATCGTCACCGAGTGGCACGATACGTGTGCGATGACCGACCGACAACCGTGCCGCCTGTTACGCGCCGGGATGTTCACCCTGGTGTGCGCCACTGTGTCCGCACACTCCCATCGCTCGAGTTCGGGGGACGAGGTCCCCCTCGGTGGTCTGCTCCTGGGCATGGTGCTCGTGTTCGGGATCGCCTGGGCCGCCTCGAACCGGCCGCAGAGCCGAGGCACGCTCATCGCATGGATGTTGTGGAGCCAACTGGCCCTCCACCTCACCTACGGCTACACCTCCTCCGGCGGTGGACACCACCAGATCTCTACCGAGGCCGCCGCATCCGCACCGACCTGGACGATGCCGGCCGCTCACGTCCTGGTGGCCGTGCTCAGCGCCTGGTGGTTGGGGGCCGGGGAAACGCGGCTCTTCGCCTTCCTGCGTTTCATGGCGATGGCGACCGTCGGCCTCCTCCTCGTCGTCATCGGAGTTCTTCCCCGTCGCCGGGCACCGGCATCACCCCTACCGAAAGACGAGCGGGGCACCGGCTCGCGCGGTACCTGTCTGCGGTACGTGCGCGTTCTGCGCGGGCCGCCCAGCACCGTGACCATCTGAGTACCGCCCCGGACGGCGCCGGCTTGTCGAGGGCCATCTCTCCTGCCTGTTTCCCTTCGTGACGGACCGGGTCGGAAGGCGCCGTCGATACGGCTTCTTCCACCATGCGCGCATCCGAGTGCGTTCCCCCTTCCCCGCTGATCGCCCATGCGAGCGCGCAGCGCCCTGTCCGGACCGACCGGATGAGCCGGTCCCGTCGCGGATCGGCCTTGTCGTGCGACGAGGGCAAGACAGAAGGAACCCGTATGCCTTCCCCCCGACCCACCCCCATCTCCCCTGCCTCGAATCAGGTCGGCTCTCCCTCTCCAGTGGACGAACGCGATTCGAAGGACCACGAGCTGACCGTGCTGGCCCTACGGGCCCGAGCAGGAGTACCCGGAGCGTTGGACACGCTGTTCACCCGAACCCGTGCGGACGTGGCGCGGTTCATCGCCGTGCGCGTCGACGCCACTTGGGTCGAGGACCTGACCCAGGAGACCTTCACCCGTGCCCTGACCGGGCTGTCCCGTTACACCGGTCGCGCACCGATCCTGGTGTGGTTGTTCTCCGTCGCCCGACACACCGTGGCCGACCGATACCGCGCCGAGCGCCGTCGGCCGGTCTGCGAACCCTTGGAACACGCCCTACGGAGCAGGGACATGGCCGCCGTGGGCCGATTCGACGAGCACCTGGCTCTCCTATCGCTGGTCTGTCACCTGACCGAGGAACGGCGTACCGCCTTCACCCTCACCCAGATCTGCGGCCTGCCCTACGCCGAGGCCGCGGCCCTGACCGGAGCACCGATAGGAACCGTCCGTTCGCGGGTCGCCCGCGGCAGGCGGGACCTGGCCGACATGCTCCACGAGGCCGCATCGGAGCACCGAACGTGATCGTCGGCCGTGCCCGAGCGAAAACCCCCGACGTCCACCCCGCTGCGCGCCGTTCTGGGTCTGCGCCGGAACATCAGCGGGATGATCGCCGTGGACGGTCCCGGTGCGCACTCCGCGGCCCGGGACGCCGCCCGTGACCTCGGATCCGGCCGCCGTCGCCGACGCCGACTTCGTGCTCTTCAGTCGGCTCCGTCCCGGGCGCGCACCTTGGCGCATGGGGCACAACGACGCGGGGTGGAACCGGGTTTCGGTTCCACCCCCGCCTTCGCGGAGAGACCTACACTTTCGATTCGACCGAGGCCGGCGCATCCCCGGTCGGGGTTCCTGTGGAGCCTCGCCGACGGTGGTAGGCGCCGACGGCAAGATCCACCAGGAGGAACACGACGAGCGAGAGCCCCAGCAGGGGCAGAGCCCAGCCGACCCCGACAACAACGGCGATCACGACACCCTTCAGCCACCAGGGCAACACACGAAAGCTCCCCCGGGGATAGGGGCGGCCCAGACTCCACGCGCTCGACCGGGTCGGTCGCCGCTGCCACCACATCCGATATCCCAGGCCCACCACGGTGATCAGAGCGAGCGCCAAAGCCGTGAGCACGATCTGGTTCGGCACCCCGAAGAGGACCCCCATGTGGGCGTCGATCCCCCACCGGCTCAGCTTGGCCATCAGGGAGTAGTCCTCGAAGCGCACCGTGTCGGTGACCTCTCCGGTGTCCGGAGCGATGGCCACCGCCTCCACGCTGGAGGGCCAGCTCCGATCGATCTGGGTCACCGTGTACAGGGAGGTGCTGTCCTGTGGCACGGCCACCTCCACCAGACCGTCCAAGCCGTGATCACGTGCCGTGTCGAGCGCGCGGTCGATCCCCAGATCGACCCCGGGCGTTTGTGGGATCGCCTCGATGGAGACCGAAGGTGTGGTCCAGGCCAGCCGTTCCCTGAGTTCGGTGATGTTGGTTCCGGCGTGCTGAGACCAGGTGAGCCCGGTCGCCGAGAGAAAGAACAAGCCGATCAGCGCCCACAGACCGATGGTCCCGTGAACCGACAGGGAGCGGGCACGGCCCCTCGACGAGGTGACCTGGGGTACGAGCGCCCGGCGAAGCCCACGTCGGCGCCGGTTTCGGGCTATCCACATCACGGCTCCACCAGCGGCCACGGCCCAGAGCCAACTGGCCGCGAGTTCGCTGTACAGACGACCGACGTCCCCCAGGTGCAGGGTTCGATGCAACAGGTCGATCCAGGTCCGTGCGGGCAGTGCGCCACTGGTTCCGTAGGACTCCATCACCCCCAGGACGTCACCGTCGTAGGGGTCGACGAAGACCGCCATCCGGTGGCTCTCCCCAAGCTCTGGCAGGTCGAACAGCACCCGGGTCGAATCGGTCGCGGTCGTGGCCGGACGCACCGCGTTCAGCTCACCCGTGGGCAACTCCTCCTGGGCGATCAACACCTGTTCCTGGAGCGTGATCGGTTCGCCCTGCTGTTCCACGTGCAATTGGTCGGTGTACAGGGCCTGTTCCAACTGCGGAGTCCATACGTACAACAGCCCGGAGACCGCGGCGACCAGGATGAAGGGCGCGACGAAGACACCGGCGTAGAAGTGCAGGCGCAGGATCAGGGGTCGCAGGAGTGCCCATGTGTTGGGCCGCGCCTGCGCGGTGTCGGGTGGTGGGGTGGTGTCTGCCATGGTCGTGGGTTCCTCGGTTGGGCATCTGGGAAACGGCCTTCGGTCCGTCGAAAAGCACTCGCCGATGTCCGTTACCTCACCAGTCGCCCTCGAAGGCCCCGAAGTTCCCGCCGACCACAGCGCACCGCCACGAGTGAGTACCAAAGAGAGCCGAGGATGCCAAGAGGGGGACCCACTCCACTCTCCGAGACGACTGTCATTGCGTGAGGCGGCCGTCTCCGACCATCTCTCGATCGATGGTTCGGAACCGGGGCGATGGGCCGAGGGGAGCCCTCCGGTCCGTCGGCGCCGATCCACCGTGAACGCCACAGAGCCGTCTCCTCCGGCCAGGGAACCGGTCTGCGGGTTTGACCCACGCGGTGAACGGATGCCCGGGGCGATGTCGAAAAGCCACCGGGAACCACCTTCGCCTCTTGGACGACTTCTCTTGATGAAGACCGTCCCGTCGCAATCGTCCAGGAGGTTTCATGCGGGGCATCCCACGCCTACTCGGTGCTATCGCCGCCCTCGTGCTGCTCACACCGGCACCGGCGTTCGCCCACGACACCCTGCTCTCCTCCAGCCCTGAGGACGAGCAGCGTCTGGGCTCCTCACCGCGAGAGATCGTCCTGAACTTCAGCGGGGAGGTGATGGACGTCTCCACCACGGTGGTCGTCCTGGACTCTGAGGCCGAGACCGTGGACACGACCGAGCCGCTGGTCGACGGCACGGACGTCAGTGTCGAACCGCTCGGCGAGTTGACGGACGGCGGATACGCGGTGCGCTGGCGCGTCGTCTCCAGCGACGGCCACCCCATCAGCGGAACCTTCACCTTCCACGTGGGAGAGGGCGGGCCCCCGCCACCGTCTCTGGACGCGGCTCCGGCAGAGGAGCCCGACGAGGACGAAGAGGTCGCCTCCGGTGAGGCGGGGGAGCGCGCAATCGCCAACGGTCTTCTGCGCAGTGCGTTACTCGCACTGATCGGAGCCCTGGTCGGACTCGTTTTGTACGCGGGCGCCCTGCGCGTGCGACGCACGAACGGTCAAGAGCGTCGACCTGCGACGCAGCACACCCCAGAAGAAACGGAAACACGATGACCGCCCTGACCACCCGATTCCTTCTGTTCCCGGCCGCCGTCGGCGCCGCGCTGTTCCTCGGAGCGTGCTCCTCCGCCTCACCCTCGGAGGAAGAGGAGTCAGCCCTCCAAGCCGAAGCGATCACCGTCTCCGACCCCTGGGTCAAGGCCGCCGCGGCCGACGAGGGGATGACCGCCGCCTTCGGCGTACTGACCAACGAAGGCGACCAGGACGCGACCATCACCGCCGCCCACGCCGAAGAGGTCTCCGACATGGTGGAGCTCCACGAGGTCGTCAGCGGGGACGACGGCAACATGGTCATGCAGGAGAAGGACGGCGGGTTCTCCGTGGCCGCCGGGGCCGAGCACGAGTTGTCCCCCGGAGCCGACCACATCATGATCATGGGTCTGACCGAAGACCTGGAACCCGGTGTGGAGATCACCATCACCCTGGAGTTCGAGGACGGCTCCACTCAGGAGTTCACCGCTCCGGTGAAGGATTTCGAGGGAGCCAACGAGAACTACGACGATGACCATGAGGGCCACGGAGACTCCGAAGACCACGGCGACCACGGCGACCATGGGGACACCGGGCAGGACGAGGAACACTGATGCCGGAGTCCACCGAAGACACCTCCCGTCCCTCACGCCGAAGTGTCCTGCTGGGCGGTGCCGCGGCCGCCGGCGCGGGCGCGGTGGCCCTCAGCGGCGGTGACGCCCTGGTCCGTTCCCTGCGCCCCTCCGAGGAGGCCGCGCCCGATGTGGAACCGGTGCACGGTGACCGCACCCACCCCTTCCACGGCACGCACCAGGCGGGGATCACGACCCCACCCCAGGCGCATGCCCGGTTCATCGGCTTCGACCTGGATCGGGACGTCGACGCCGACGGCGTGCGCCGACTGCTGTCCCTGCTCACCGACGACGCCACCCGGCTCACCCAGGGCCGATCCGCCCTGGCCGACACCGAACCCGAACTCGCGCTCTCCCCTGCCGGGTTGACCATCACCCTGGGCTTCGGACCAGGGCTGGTCGAACGGGTCGACCCGCGGTCACTCCCCCCATGGTTGGGGCCATTGCCGGACTTCGAGACCGACCGGTTGCAGGACCGCTGGTCTCATGGGGACCTCCTGCTCCAGGTGTGCTGCGATGACCCGCTCACCCTCTCCCATGCCGCCCGGATGCTGATCAAGGACACCCGGGCCTTCGCCACGGTGCGCTGGTCCCAGGACGGCTTCCGCCGTTCCCACGGAACCGAACCCGAAGGTACGACCATGCGCAACCTCATGGGGCAGGTCGACGGCACCGTGAACCCCGAGCCACCCGACGACGACTTCGACCCACTGGTCTGGTGCGGGGAGGACGCCCCGGGTTGGCTCCGCGGCGGTACCGCCCTGGTCCTGCGCCGTATCTCCATGGACCTGGACGAGTGGGACCGTCTCGATCGTCCAGGCCGCGAGGACTCCGTGGGTCGCCGCCTCGACAACGGGGCGCCTCTCACCTGTGAGAACGAGCACGACGAACCGGATCTGGACGCCGTGACCCCGCTGGGGTTCCCGGTGATCGCCGAGTATGCCCACATCCGCCGAGCCCGCTCCGAAGACCCCGGCGAGAGGATCTTCCGCCGGGCCTACAACTACGAGTCCGGCACCGAGGGCGACGCCGGGCTGTTGTTCGCCTGCTACCAGCAGGACCCGGAAAGGCAGTTCGTCCCGATCCAGCGCCGCTTGGACGAACTCGACCTGCTCAATGAATGGATCACCCACATCGGCTCAGCGGTCTTCGCCATACCCCCGGGCTGCGGGGAAGGAGAATTCATCGGACAACCCCTCTTCGAGGCCTGACCGGCACAAGACCCGCAGGGAGCACGCCCGCGTGGGAATTACGAGCAATCGTCCGGGAACCTCGCCCTCTACCATCGGACGCCTCCCCGGTTCGCGTGCTCCGTTCGTGCTCCGGAGTTCGGGACCGGGACGTCAACAGACGGCTCCGCACCCGGGTCGCCGGACTCGGCATCAACGGCGAGATCCTGCGCAAGGCAGCCGCCTATTTCGCGCAGGAGACGAAACCGTGAGCCGCTTCGGTTTCGTCTTTGGCGTCCGGCGGCTGTGCCGGATTCCGGGTCTGGCCCGCTCCCCCTACTACGCCTGGATAAGGGCGCGCCCCAACGCGCGCAGCGGGCCGAGGCGGGCACTCTCGAAAAAGGAGGCACGGTCGGATGCTCGGTGACGATATGACCATGGCCGCCTACCAAAGGTGACGAAACCCATGGTCGAAACGGACGAGCCCGGGCGCCTCTGTGGCGAAGGGGAGATTTTCGTCGAGCTACGACGTGGGAATCCTATTCGCCGAAAAACCCGACGAACAGGCGATGGTGAACACCTCACGGCATGTCGACCCGGAACCGCGAGCGCCCCTGCGACGGACGGCTCCTGGCCGACCTGGATCCCGGCCGGGATGTGGAACGGACCGCCGACATCGTTCGCCTGCTCGGTAAGGAGACGGCTCTGCCGCGCCCGGGGGTCAGATCAGCGCCGACGACACGATCCCGGTCCCTTCCAGCCACCCCAGTTGCCGTGCCCGGCTACCCATCTGGAAGCGGCTGCGAACGCCCAGGTCCTCGTACAACTCGGAGATATGGCGGCCGAGTGTTCGGACGGAGACACTGAGCCGCTGCGCGATCTCCCTGTCGGAGAGGCCGGCCTCCAACATCCGCAGGATGTCCGCCCGGATGCGTTGTTTGGTGTCCTCATAACGGCTCTCCTGCACCGTGGAATAGGGGGCCCCTGTGTCCCAAAGAGCCTCCCAGAAGCAGTGCAGGACCCCGATGAGCTCGCGTTGGCGGAGCACCAACGCGCCGCCGCCCTCTTCGGGAGCGCCGGTCGACACAAGCGCGGTCTCTCCGTCGAAGACGATGACCTGGTTGGGAATGCCCGTGTTGGTTCTGACCTCCATGCCCAACCCCGTCATCTCGTCCAGGTACTTGTGCATGTACCGGTGGCCCAGACAGGCGTGGGAGTAGAGCGAGCGGACCGAGACACCGCGCCGTAGGGCTTGCTCCGTGCGCAGGCTCCCCTCGACCGCGATCCTCTCGGACGGGACGGCGGGGTGCATGACCGTGATCTCCTTCTCCACCTCCTCGGTCAGCCGGGTCACCTCGGAGCGGACCGCGTGGAGGTCACCGATGATCTCCATCCCGGTCGTCCCGGACACAGGCACGTCCGACAGCCGGGCCGCGTGGGAGAGTTTGGAGCGTATCTCGGAGAGTCGGAGACGGCAGTGTTGAACCTCGGCCTCAATCGGCCCCACCACGTGCGCCATGGCGACCGCGGGGCTGTGCGGACGGAGAGTGGCGCCGTCGAGGTAGAGGAAGTTCCGGTCCCGGAGCGCCTCGACAACGGATACCGCGGTGTCGAGATCGAAATCGAATTCCCGGGCTAATGATCGGGCGTCCACTTGCCCGTTCTGGATCGCCCATTGGTAGACGGAGAGATAGGACTCCTCCAGGAAGAAATCGGCAGCCTCTATGACTCTTTCACTCATGGCCGACCATAATAGGTCTGGAGGATGGCCCGGTCAAGACAGAAATCGGGCACCCGGTTTCAATCGAAATCGACACCCAAAGAACCTTCTCGAACCCCTACCTGGAAAAGAGGGGGGGAGGTGGAACCCCTATAGGGGTCCCACCTCTTACTCATGACCGATCATTAGACGATACCGGCCTCGGCGAGCTCCATCTCCATTGTCACACCTCCTTCTCGACATCTGTTCACGGGAAGGTAATACCATTCGGTGTTTCCCTCTCTTGGCGAGTCAAATATGACAAGCCCCGGATCCAGGGTCAATGCATCCTCCGTGGCTATTCTCGGACGTCATACTCAGGACATCCGGCACGGTTCCCGGACGGTCCGGGCCTGATGGGGGCAGCACGAAGGCGTCGGCGTGCCCCCTGGTTCCGGGCACAGCACGACGGTCGGTATCAGGGGGCCTGCCCGATCACGCGTCCGAACCGACCATCGCCCTCGCCTGAAGCCGATCCCAGAGATCACCGACCGGAGGGGGAAGCTTCCCGGTCGCAGAGCGCGGCGACCGGTTCAGGAGGTCCGTGTAGGGGTCCAGGTCCAAGCCCAGGAAGGCGCCGAGTCCCGTGAGTCCGCCGTCACAGACCCGCGCGTAGTCGGCCACGTACAACCTGGAGGTGTCCTGAAAGAGCGGGTCCTCCATCAGCGGCTCGTGCCAGGCCGCCCACTTGTCCAGGGCGTCCTCGCGGGTCCGGGGCCGCCAGGGGCGATCTCCACGCCAGGCCAGTACCGAGTCCGCGACCTCGGAGGGGTCGCGGACAAGGAGGACGATGAGTGGGTCGTCGAACATGCGCCGGGGCACGGAAAGGTCGAGGAGGTACTCGTTGTACTTGTCCCCGACCCGCTGTACCGACCCGTAACTCTCCCGAACGATCCACCGGCAGAGTTCGTCGGGATCCTTCCACGAACCCGACGCGACCTCGGACGATGCCCTGGCCAGGACCTTACCTACCTGCTCGGTCCATGCCCGGGCCCCGTCACCGTAGGGGGGTTTCCGGTGGAGGGCGCACAGGATCTCCTCCGCGCGCAGGTGTCGGCCTGCCAGATCCCGAGCCCGGCACCAGCGGTCCAGCAGGTAGGGAAGGCGTCCGTTGATCGTGAAGCTTCCGCCGCTCCGAGCGAAGGCCCGTTCGAGGACGGAGGCCAGCCCCGTTGTGCCGGAACGCTGGGCGCCGACGAGGAGTACCGGGCGCTCTTCCCGCACCGTCACCGCCCCGCACCGTCCGTTGCCGTTGCACGGTGGTACCACTCCGAGAGGAGTTCCATGCACACCGCACTGGCCTCGGCACCACCGGTGGAAAAGCCCTCGCCCCAGGGCTCGTCACGTTCTCCGGCGGTCAGGACGCGGTCTGTCCGCCAGTGGGTCTCCAGGCTGACATAGCCCTCGAAGTCGTCCTCGGCCAACCGACCCAGGATCTCGGTCCAGGCGAGGTCGCCCTCCCCCAACCTCACGTAGGAGTCCTGGCCGGCGGGGTCCTTGACGTGGACGTGCCGGATCAGGTCGCGCACCGCTTCGTACTCCCGGGGGAAGGGGGAGGGTTCCCACCCGCTGAACACACTGTTGCCCGGGTCCCACAACACCCCGATGTCGGGGCGGTCCAGTACCTCTAGGAACTCCAGCAGGTGCCGGACGGAGGGGGTGTTGGTCCTGGTGCCGGTCTCCACCACCAGGGGTACCCGTGGAGGAACCCCGTCCAGGAGCCTCCGAGCCGCGTGGCCGGCCACGACGGGGTCCGGGTCGCCGTCCCGATAGAAGGCGAAGATCCGCATGGTGGGCGCCCCGATCAGCTCCGCGCGCCGCAGACACTCGTGCAACAGCCGGGAAGCCTCCTCGAACTCCCGGTCGGTGACGGGCAGGGCGTGCTTGAAGACGGGGGAGGCGAAACCGGCGACCTCACGGCCTTGCCCACGCAGCACCCGCGCCACCTCGCGCAGTTGTCCGTCGCTCATCAGGTGGGGTGCGCAGCCCCACGCCGAACGTATCTCCACCCCCGGGAACCCGTGCCGGACGGCGAGGTCCGCCACCACCGCCGGGTCCTGAGAGATCTCGTCGCCGATGACGGCCAGTCTCATACCGTGTCCCCTTCCCGGTTCCCCCGCGCCGGCTCCTCCGTGCTCTGGGCGATACGCGCGCCGACCGTCGACCGCAGGAACCCCTTCAGTGTTCGCACGTCGTCCTCCAGTGCCCCGGCCCGGGACTCCACCGTCACCCAGGGGGCGGTGCAACCCGCGGCGTACAGCTCGTACAAGGGTTCTAGATCGTGTTCGTCCAAGGGACGGTGCCGGTGGGTCGTCCCGTCGAACCCCTTGACCTGGATCGCCCGGGTGAAGGAGGCGAGACGGCGATCCGGGGCGCGCCTGCCCCCGGGCGATCGGAACAATCCCAGCGTGTCCACGACCAGCCCGAGCCCCAGTTCCTCGCACAGGCCCAGGAGGCGGGGAATCGGTGGTCCCCCGGCATGGGTCTCGACCCACACCTCCGGAGCCGTGGCACGGAGCCGTACGAGGTCGGCCTCGACCTCCGGGCCGTCCGGGTCCTCCACACAGAAGACCTTGACCGGCAGGTTCCGGTCGCCGATCTCCCGGGGAACGTCCTTGGGGGTGCCGTCGCCCAGGTGGGCGCCCAGGCCGACGAAAGCCGTGTGGAGCCCGCTCTCGGCAACGGTGTCCAGCCCAAGGGCGATCCCGTCGCCCTCCCACAGGTGCCCCTTCCCCACTCGGACGTCGACGCAGGTCGAATGTGACTTCCTGGCGCGGGCGACGAGTTCCGGGGCGCGGGCCCGTGGCAAGGAACCGGTACTGACCCCGATGTGGACGGAGCACGCGGGGCTCATGGTGTTCCCCCGGTCTCGATGACGTCGCGAAGCATCTCCAACAGGGCGGTGGTGTCCCTGGCCCGCCGCATCGACGACAGACCCATCGGGCGCCCGTTCAGTATCGCGCCGACGAACTCGCGGTAGACCAGGGAACGCAGCTCGTGCACGGGACGCCGTTCGGACCGCACATCACTCCCCCCGATTCTTCCCCGGACCGACCCGTCGCGCACCTCCAGCCAGTCCTGTCGCCCCAGGAGGGTGAGCCGCTCCATCCGGTGGTCGGCGTCGCTGGTGATGAGTACGCGCAGGCGGTGACCGTTCTCGAACTCCACTCCCGCGGACAGGGTGGTCTCCACTCCCGGCGCCGCGTACCGCGTCTCCTCCACCCTCACCGAACGGGGCGCCCCCAAAAGGAGGCAGGCCAGATCGAGGTAGTGGATGCCGAGGTGAGTGACCACCCCGCCCCAGGAGGTGGCGGGGTCCGCCCGCCAACCGTTCCGGTAGTGCTCGGGAGGGCGGGGTCGGGAAACGATCAGTTCCGCCCGGGCCGGTCCGAAGTCGTTCTCGAACACGGCCTCGGGCAAGGCGTGCCGGTGCTGGAGCATCACCGCGACGGTGAGCGAGGAGGCCTCGGCGTGCCCGATCAGGGTGTCGAACTCCTCAAGGGTCCGTGCCACGGGTTTCTCCATCACCAGGTGCCGGCCCGCGTCCAAGACCTGGTGGGCGAGGGAGCCGCGTTCGCCCGGGGGCACGCACAACGCCACGGCGTTGACGCGGGGGTCGTCGAGGAGCTCGCGCAACGGCCGTAGTTCGGGCCCGTCCTCCGGGGTGCCGCTCGGGGCGGCGGACGCCCTCGTGTCCGTTCCGGCCAGGAGGGTGGCGCCGCCGGATCCATCGAGGACTTCGGCGTGCTGGCGTCCGCTCGAACCGAGCAGCCCTATCACCCCGACCTTCAGGGTCGTCGGAGCGATGGGGTCAGGAGTGTTGGAGGGGGTTGGTCGCAAGGCCATGGGCGTCTCCTGTCCTGTGCTGCGTGTGGTGATCCGTTCCGTTCGTGACGGGATTCGTATCGGGGGCGGACCGAGCGAAGGCGGCACCGAGTGCGTGCACGGTGCCCAGGGCCGTGTTGGCCATTCGCACCATGGGGTCGGCCCCCACACGGCTGGACCTGATGCGTCCCAGGATCCGACGGCGGCCCCCGGTCCGTCCCGCCGTCCGGCCCGCGCCCCAGGCTGCGGTGATCGCGGGGCCCCACCCCTTGCCGTTCCGGTGGGCGATGACGAGGGAAGGCTCGAAACGGACCTCGTGCGCCCGTTCGCGGAGCTTGTCCACCAGGACGTTGTCACTTCCACTCCCGGTCGAACCGAACCCCCCGGCCCCGGTGAAATCATCGGTCATCACGGCACTGTTGCCTCCGGCGAAGAAGTCGACCGGGTCGCCCGGGCGCAGGTTCGCGTACCGCAGGTCGTACCTCGCCTGGCGGGCACGGGAGAGCAGTCCGAGGTCGAAGGGGAGCACCCGGCCGGTGATGGCGACGGCGCCGTCGCGCATGCTCTCGGCGATGACCGTCAACCAGTCACCGCGCGGTACGGCGTCGTCGTCGAGGAAGGCCAGCACCTCCCCCCGGGCCTGCGCTGCGGCGATGTCCCTGCTCCGGGAGGCGCCCACAGCGATCTCGTTGCGGAGCACGCGCACGGGCGCCCCGACGGTGACGGGCGGAGCGTCAGGGTAGGGGGAGGACGAGCCGTCGTCCACGACGATGGCCTCGACGAGCCGGCCCACGCCCGGGTCCAGTTCGTGGGCGGACTCCGCCAGGCCGGAAAGACAGCGGGCCAGGTCCTCCTCACGGTCCTTGCTCGGGACGATCACTGTTATCCGTACCATTGGCGTTTCCAATCCTCGGCGAGGGAGACCCACATCTCCGGCAGGTCGGTGGGTAGGTAGGTCCGCCGGATCTCGTGCGGGGCACGGTCCCAGGGGCGCGCCGGGGACTTGACGGTTCCGAAGCCGAGGACGGAGTCGGGCAGCACGGAGCTGTGGGCGACCTCCCCGTAGGGATAGGCGAAGGAGCGGGGGTGTCGGCCGAGCACCGCCGTGATCCGATCGAAGGAACCGGCCACCTCCCGCTCGGCCTGGGCACGGGTGAGCTCGGTCAGGTGGGGATGCGTGCGCGTGTGCGCGCCCACCGTGTGGCCCAGGCCGGCCATACGGGCCGTCTCCGCCCAGTCGAGGTAGGTCCGGCGCGGGGCCAGTCGGGCACGTACCCCATCGGTGAGCGAGGAGGCCTCGTCGATCCTGTCGGTGACGCAGAACAGCGCGGCGCCGACCCCGAACTCCGCGAGCAGGGGAGCCGCCCGGGACAGGTTGTCCCGGTACCCGTCATCGAACGTGAACAGCACGGTCGGGGCGTCGGGCGGTGCGATCCTCGGTCCCACCAGGGCCGGGTCCAGTGCCGGACCGAAGTGGGTCAGCACCGTGTCGAGGGCGCGTCGGAACGCGTCCTCGGTCAGCGCCGTGTAGTGGTCGACCCGGGGGTGCACATGGTGGAAGTACAGGACCAGCGGCCATCCCGGAGCACCCCCGACCCGCGGGGATCGCGTACTCACGCCCCGGCCACCGCCGTTTCGGGGGGCGTGTGCCAACCCAGTTCCCCCAGCACCTGGTCGGGGACCAGGATCCCCTCCTCTCGGACGGCGGCCTCGTGGGCCCGCTCCATCTGGTCGGGGAACCAGTGGCCGTCCGGCACCGCCCCGTCGTGGCCCCGCAGGACGGCTTCCTCAAGCGAGGCCACGGCCGCACCGGTGTCCGCCCCGAAGGTGTCGGCGGACAAACCCAGGAAGAGCTGGGAGCATCCCATCACGCGACCCGGTTCCTTGCGTTGTTTGGCGACGTGCGGGCTGACCGTGTTCCCGGCCAGGGCGCCGGCGAGGATCTCCACTATGAGGGTGGTGCACAGGCCCTTGTGACCGCCGAAGACCGGAATGGACCCGCCCTGGTCCAGCAGGGAGGGGTCGGTGGCCGGTTTCCCGTCCGGTCCGGTCAGCCAGTCCGGTGGGACCTCCGCGCCCCGGTTTCCGGCGTCGCGGATCTTCCCGGCCGCCACCACGCCGGTGGCGTAGTCGATGCAGAACGGTTCGTCGTACGCTCCCTCGGAGACCGGGGTGACCAGGCAGACGGCGTTGCTGCCGAGAGTCGGCCGAGCGGCGCCGGGCGGCGCCACGGACGGGCCGGAGATGTTGAGGATCAGCCCGACCACCCCGTGCCGTTGGAAGGGCCCGCGGTAAGCGGCGAGCATGCCCACGTGGTTGTTGGAGTGGACGTTGGCCACGGCCACCCCGTGGGCGGCGGCGGTGCGAGCGCACCACTCTGCGGCCTCGAAGGCCGCAGGCTGTCCGAAACCTCCGCCGGCGTCGAAGGAGGCTCGTGTGGGACCGTGGTCGGTCCGCTCCGGGCCGACTCCGGGACGGATGCCCCCCTCGCGCATCCTGCGCAGGTAGGTGGGCAGCAGGGCGACCCCGTGGGAGCGGTGGCCGCGTACCTCGGCGTCGACCAGCACCCGTGCGACCTCGTCCGCGATGCCCGGTGCGACCAGGTGGCCGGTCAGGGTCGCGTACACGGCCTCGTGTAGGCGTTCGGGGCTGAAACGTCCGGGACCGACGTCGGAGTTCGGGGCGTCAACGGCGGTTCGCGCGCCGAAGGCGCCGGGATCCTCGGCCGTGCTCCCGCCGGGAACGAACCGACCTCCCCGCAACTCCCACCTGGGAGCCCCTGCCGGCACACCCGGGGCCTCCGTCCCCTCGGTGACCACCACCACGGTGTCACCAGGGCGCCCGGCCTGCATGCCCGGCCGCGCCTCGGCGTCGATCACGATCGTGCTGGGCGGCGCCCCCTCGGGGAGTCGCACCGGGCCGATGACCGGACGCACCACGTCCACCTCCCCGTAGCTGGGCGCGCGCCGCGTCAGCAGCAGGTCGACCACCGCCCGGCGCGCGTCGGCGCCGAAGGTCCTGATGACAGAGGTCACGCCCTCGTCCACCTGTAGGTCGGCGCCGCGGAGTACAACGCCGCGAGCCCCGTCCACGCCCGAGGTGTGCACCACGTCCCGCAGTCGGATCATCGTCGCCTCCTCTGTTCCGGTAGCGGTGGCGCCTCAACCGCGGGACATGAACTCAAGACGGTTCCCCACGTTGTCGAAGACGTAGAAACGCCGGTATCCGGGGAATTTGTCGTCCCAGGCCACGGCGTGCCCCCTCTCCCCTAGTCGCCGGCCGAGGGCGTCGAGCTCGCGGACCAGGATTCCCGGGTGAGCCTTGCGGGCGGGCCGGAAGTCCTGCTCCACTCCCAAGTGGATCTCCAGGGAATCCGCGCGTACCCACAACCCGCCGCGGGCGGCCAGGACCGGGGGTTTCTCCACCTCCGTGAACCCGAGGTCGCCCAGGTAGAAGGTCCGGCAGTCGTTCTCGCTGCCCGGCGGGATGGCCAACTGCACGTGGTGCAGACCGAAGCCGATACCGGTACGGGGCTCGGCCGTCTCGTACGGCTCGGGAGAAGGGAAGGATCCCATGTCTTCGTCATCCTTTCGCTTGGTTCGGATCGGGGTTCTGGAAGGTCTTCCTCCTGGCCGTGCGCAGCGCCAGGATCCGATAGGCGAACGCCGCCGCCAGGGTGATCGCCGCCAGCACGACCCACGCCCAGAACCCGAGCGGGATGATCAGGAAGGTGTAGGCGAGGGGGCCGAGCAACTGCTGGCCCGTGGTTCCCAGGGAGAAGGCGGCCAGGTAGGAGGACCTGGCGTCCTCCGGGGCGAGGTCATAGGAGACCACCCAGGCCGACGTGGTCTGGCCGATCTCGCCGATACTCAGCAGCACGACTCCGGCGCACAACAGGGCGACGGTCCACCAAGAGGAGGTCCAGGCCGCACCTCCGAACAACAGGTAGGAGCAGGACAGCGCCGCTGCCGCCCACACCACCGCCGACGCGGCCCGGGGCACTCCCTCGATCCCGCGGCCGAGCCGGACCTGGAGGCCTACGACCAGTACCGTGTTCAGCCCGAGGAAGAGCGCCGTGATCTCGGGCTCGACCCCCTGGGAGAGCGCCCACAGGGGCAGGGCCACGACCAGGCCCGTCATGTGGAAGGCGAGCAGACCGTTGAGGGCGGTGAGCGTCAGGTACCCAGGGTCCCGGAACGCCGGAGGGGCCTTGCGTCGCCGGCCGCCGGTGGCGGAGACGTCATGCGACCTTCTGATCCACCACAACCCGGCACAGTTGACCAGGTAGCTCAAAGCACAGGTGCCGATCAGCAGAACGGCCCCGTCCTCCCCGAGGAATGCCAGCGCCAGGGCGGTCATCCCGCTCCCGACGGCCATGCCCGCGTTGCGGGCGGCCCGCACACGGGCCATCACCAACACACGTTCCTCACGGCCGAGGACAGCCGCCACCACCACCTGGTTGATCGGCGGGATGGCACGTCCACCCACCGCGGTCATCGTGGCCACCACCGCCAGCCCCAAGATGCCGTCGACACCCGTGAGGATCACGAACGCGCACGCCTGCCAGGCGTTCAGCGCGATGAGGGCGGTAAGGGGACCGACCCGGTCGGCCAGGCTCGACACCGGGACGACGCAGACCAGGCTCACCCCGACGGACACGGACATGACCACGCCGACCTGCGCCATGGGCAGGCCCAGACCCACGGTGTAGTGGATCATCGAAACGGCCATGAACATACCCATGCCACACGAATTGACCAGAGCGGACACCAGGAACACCGTCCCGGGGGACAGTCTCGGCGATCTGCGGGTGGTGGTAGGGACCAATCAGAACACCAGCCCACGGGCCGCGGCCTCCGCGTCACCGCGGTAGAAGCGGTCAACGGAGCCAAAGGTGCACAGGCTGCGGCTGGGGGCCCTGTCCACGATGAGCACACCGTCGAGGTGGTCGACCTCGTGCTGGACGACCCGGGCCGCGCGGCCGCGCAGGAACCAGTCCACCCGTGAACCGTCCGGTGTGGTCGCCCGGTAACGGACGTACCGGCTGCGCTCGACGACCCCGGATATACGCGGCACGCTGAGGCAACCCTCGAAATCCGCCGCGTACTCGGGCACACCGTGTTCCTGCGCGGCCACGGCCTCCCACGAGGGGTCGAGGTGGATCACGGCGTCCCGGTGCCCCACCCGGTCGGCGATCTGGCACATGTGGGCGGCGTTGAGGACGACCATCCGGATCGATGCGCCGATCTGCGGAGCGGCCACCCCCAGTGCGTCGCGGTCGAGGAGGACGGCGGTGAGACGGTCCGCCAGGTCTTCCAGTTCGTCCCGCACCACGTGTGCGGTGGACTCACAGACCGTTCTGAGCACGGGCGCGCCCAGCGACACCAGGGAAGCCGAGGACGCGGTCTCCACGGGCGCAACCCCGCCGACGGGCGGTACGAACCGGGGTTCAGGCTCCGGAGAGGGCACCGTCATGATCCTCACCCACCCTCCGTGCGAGCCAGGCCTGTGTGGCGAAGAGTTCGAACCGGGGAGACTTGCCCGCGGCCGTCATCATCTCGGCCAGCGGGACCACTCGCACCCCCACCCGCCGCTGACCGGCGACGCGGGCGATCCGTTCGGACATCTCCTCCTTCTGTTGGAGGGGGAGCTCCGTCTCCAGGGTGCAGAGGACGTCCAGTTCTCCGGCCCGGGTCTGCACGACCCGCCACCGGGAGAGCGACAGCGAATCCAGGTACAGCTCGACCTGTTTGACGTTGACGAAACGGCCGTCGTCGGTGGCGATGAACGATCGCTGTCTGCCGACCAGTCCCGAGATCCGGGACAGGACCCGGCCGCAGGGGCACCGCTCCGATACGAGGGTGCCTCGGTCCTCAGGGCGGTAGCGCGCCATGACCGAGGCCCGGTTGACCAGATTCGTGATGAGCAGTGCTCCGTCGTGGTCCGTCTCCACCACGACCTTTTCGTCGTTGACGTGGTAGGTGCCCGCGGCCTCCGGGCACTCCCAGGCGATCATCCCGAACTCCTGGAGCCCGTACAGGTCCAGCGGACGTTCCTGGAAGATCTCGGCGCAGACCCGGCGCGCCCCCTCGTCGAGGGAGTCGCCGTGCGACAACACCCTCGAAGGAGCGGGGAAAGCCGACAGGTGCTCGCGTAGTTTGCCCGCGAACAGCAACAGTTCCATGGGCTGGGCCCACAGGACCGGGGCCGCGTAGTCGCGCAGCAACCGCGAGACGTACTCCGCGTTCTCCCGGTCGATGAGGCCGGCGTTCAGGCGGATCATGCTCCCTCCCCCGGCCTTGCTGGGAAAGTCCACGAGGGGGTGTGCGGGGTTACCGGAGATCCGCAGAATGCGGTCGGAGACACCGATGCCATAGGCGTCGAACGTCCGCAGCCTGCTCGCGGCGGCGTGTACCAGGTGCTCCTCGGAGTGCTCGAACACCGCGGGCCTGCCGGTCGTTCCAGAGGTGCGCACGCGAATGACGTCGAGAGGATCGACCTCACCGGTGCGATAGTCCTCCATCCGCCGGACGAAGTCCGACTTGCGGGTCACCGTCGCGGTGCTCGGCCACTCGTCGTCGACCTCACGGTAGGCGGCCGTCGAACGGGCCCGCTCGCGCAGCTCGGCCAGTCGCTCGGAGCGGTACTCCTGGAGGACACCCGCGTCGAACTCGGTGTGCCGGTAGACGGAGTCATAGAGGTCCCAGGCCTGCCCCTCGGCTGCGGTGACCCGCATGTCCTGCGAATCCCACCAACGTTTACGCGGCGATCGCGGTGCGCTCATGTGCGGCTCCAGGGGCTCATTGTCTCGCTCCTCCAAGGGCGCGTCCGGCGACCGCCCCAGAAGGCACCCGTGCTTTCGACCTGTGGCTTCCCGCCCTCCGACACGACGGACCGGCAGGGGCGAGTGGGTCCGCGCCGGTACGTGCGCCGTTCTCCAGGGAGGGGGAACAACGGTTCCGCCTGCCAAGGGCTGCCATCAGGAGCTCAACAGCGTGCCTGGGCAAGTCTCGTGAACGCCGATCCCGTGTTCAATGGTTCACCGATGTCCACTCTTTGACGACATGGTTCGGTCAACCACCAGGGAAAGCGGGGTAAGGGCCCGTCTCCCGGCGGGTGATCGGCCCGCGATCACCGGCCCTGAACGAGGCCCTCCCGGGTTCTTCGGGCCAGGCCTTGGGGCACACCCCCGACGAAAGTCGGTACCGCGCATCGACCATGGCGACACGGCGAGCCGCGATCGCGCCGTCGAAGGCATGGGAGGGAACGTCCCGGCGGTGGATGTGGGGGCGGGTGTCGCGCTTCTAGCGTGGACAACGTCCCCGGCGGTCACGGAATCGGCCGCCGTCCCGAAGCAGAGAGGCAATGATCATGACCCTGGAGAACCTTCTGGCCGACGTCTCCACCGAGAGCCTCTTCGGCCTCGGATTCGCGGGAGTGTTCCTGGCCGTCGCTCTGGCGGTGGTCGTGCTGGTCGTCGCCGCGGTGTTCAGCATCCTCTTCTCGCGGATCGGTTTCGGGATGAAGGTCGTCTGGTTGATCTTCGTCGTCATCGCACCCGTCATCGGGGCGCTGCTGTGGTTCTTCATCGGCCGCAACCACACACCGGTCCGCCACTGGTGAGGGGCCCGGTGGGAGCTCCCTGCGGGCCCGGGTCCGGCGTCGTCACAGGGCGTCGAGAAGGTCCTGACAGGCCCGTGAGCACGCGCGGCACGCCTCGGCGCACACCACGCACACTTGGGCGCAGAGTCCACACGCCTCGACGGCGGCTCGTACCTTCCCTCCCACGCCCTCCGGGTCGTCGGGATGGGCGTACAGCATCTGTCCGACCACGCTCATGCGTCGACACCTCCTCGTGCCGTGCCTTGGTAGGAGAAACGCAGGGTGAAGTGGTCGAGGGAGGCGGGCAGCTCACGCGGACGCAGTGGCGGTGCCTCGTCCACGCGGTGCAGCGGGCCGCCCCGGAGCAACGTTCGCAAGAAGAAGGAGACCGTCAACGGAACCAGGTCGCGTCCCGGGCACCCCGCCGGACCATGGCTGAAGGGCAGGATGCCTGGTTCCTGTTCGGCGCGTCCGTCCGCCCAGATGGCCGGTTCGAAGGAGTCGGCGTAGGGCAGGCGGGTGGAATCCCGGTGGAAGTAGGAGCTCATCACCAGGAACGCCGTTCCCGATTCGATGGTCCGCTCGCGCCAGGTGGTCTCCCGCAGGCTCTCCCGGATGACCACCAGTGTGGTCGGCCACAACCGGACGGATTCGCGCAGGGTCGCCTGCAGCAGTGGCAGATCCACCCCGTCCTCGGTGAGTCCCTCCGCGCGCGCGGATTCCGCCGCGGCCCCCTGGGACGTCAGCAGGGCCAGGGCGCGGTAGGTCGCGATGGCCGCCGCGTCGAAGGCGAAGAGCCAGTGGGCGACCTGGTCCTCCGGGCGTTCCTCGGACCCGGGTCGGCCCAGACCCGCGGCCAGAGCGCCGGGCTCGGAGCGGTCGATGTTCTCGCGTACCCGATCCAGGAACGCACTCCTGGCGTTTCGGTCCACCGGTGACAGGTACGACCAGTTGGCGCGTGCCCGTAGACGCCGTAGAAGCTCGGTGGTTCGGCGGTCCCCCGCCGCGAACGTCCCGAAGACCACCCGACGAGCGAGCGCGTCGAAGGTCTCGGAGAACCTGCCCCAGTCCAGGACGCCGCCCAGCGATCCGGCGTTGCGCAGCGCCGCGACCAGGGCCCGCGCCTCCTCGTCCGCGTGCGCGGCTATGGTGCGGGCCTCGGGGTGGATCGGCCGGCCCAGGGCCAGGGCGTGCTCGTTGGCCTCGCGTCGGTGGGGCCGGTCCCCCTGCGCTGAGACCAGGACTCCGTGCGGTTGGAAGTGGGAGAGCGCGCCACGTTTCTCCGCGCCCCCGGGAGAGAACGGGTCCGGGGTGTCGCGTAGGAGCACGCGCACGTCCTCGGCCGCCAGGACCAAGGCGATGTTCCGACCCATGTACCGCAGGGGCAGCGGATCGTCACCGTGCCGTGCGCGGAGTGCGCGCAGGGTCGAGACGAGCCTGCGGTCGCTGTCGGTGGCCGTGGCGAGGGCCTCTCCGGCGGGGCGGCGCACGATGGCGCCACGCGCGACGGTGGGCAGCAGGACCGACGACAGGATCCCCAGTCTCTCCCCGGGGGTCGTGCCGTTCGCCTTGTGGTGTGGCTCGCTGTACATGTGGGTTTCGGCTCCCCTGGTTCGCCTTCGCTCGTCACACGGTCGTGCGGTCTCACCCGATCGCGCGATCAGACGTGGTCGCGGGGCAGGCTCTCGGTCCACTGCCGGGAGAAGATCCTCTCCCCGGACTCGTAGGCGTCGAGTGTGGCGTGCACGCGGAACTCCTCCTCGGTGCATTCCAGGGCCGTGTAGGTCTCGGTCCGGGCGTGCCAGTCCCCCCGGGAGAAACTCATCGTCCACGCCGTTCTGCCACACGCCGACGTGAAGTCGTCCCCCACCGCCTCGTAGGTCTCGTGGGCCTTGCGGGTGACGTCGAGGTCGATCTCCTCGAAGTGCAGGACGCCTCCGTCCTTGACGATCCGAAGGGTGATGCGGTTGTCCACCAGGTCACGATGCACCGACCAGTCGTGCTCTCCCTGGGTCGTGCGCGTGGTGGTGATCGAGGGCGTGGCCTCCGGCTGGTCGAACACCTCTTCGTGCGGGTCCGCGCCCGGGGACTCCCGACGCACCGGAAGGACGAGGGCGCTGTTCGCGGGGTGGACCGACATCAGCGCCGGTCGCGGTGGTGGCCAGGCCAGCGGCCAGTAGGAGGTGGACAGTGACAGGCGTATGCGGTGCCCTGGTGGGAAGACCTGGGCGACACCGTTCATGGTGACCTCCACACGGTAGACCTCCCCCGGCACCAGGGATTCGGGGTGTTCGTCTCCGTTCCGGTGGGTCAGGTTGAGCATCCCGTAGGTCACCCGGGTGGCGCTGCCGTCGGGGGCCACGTCGCACAGTCGCGCCGCGACCATGGCCACGGGTTCGGTGACCGAGAGTTCGAGCTCGACCCGTGTGGGGCCCAGGATCTCGACCCGTTCCTCCAGAGGTTCGGTGTCGTAGACCAGGGAACCGCCGTCCTCCTCTCGTTGGTCGTAGGGCAGGTCCGGCGGTGCGCTGTAGGAGGCCCACTTACCGGCGAACTGCCCGACGGACAGGGGCGAGAGGATGCTCTGCGGCGCGGTGCTCCTTCGTTCCTCGGCGACGCCGAGCCGGTTCTCCGACAGCGGCAGGGAATGGTGTTCTACACGCTCGGAGGGCCAGTGGGGCTCATAGACCCAACGGCCGGGGCGTTCTTGGTAGGAGGTGGAGGGTGGGACGCTCTCCTGCATCCAGAGCCAGAGTCCGGTCTCCTTCTCGACCCCGTTGTCCTCGCCCTTGGTCCAGTGGTCGAGCCAGCGCACCACCTCCTGGAGGTAGCCGATGGCCGGTCCGGGAACCCCCATGTGCGGATACCGGTGCGACCAGGGACCCACCAGGCCCTTGGTCGGGGTGTCAAGGTTCTCCATGAGTCGTAGGACGCCGTTGGAGTAGCCGTCCGCCCAGCCGCTGGAGGCCAGCACCGGGCACTGGACCCGGGTGTAGTCCTCTCCGACGGAGGCGTGCCTCCAGTAGCGGTCGCGGCGCTGGTGACGGAGCCACTCCACGACCCAGGGGCCGTTGGCCTCCAGCCTGTCCAGCCACATACGACGCCACTCCGGGCCGACGACCTCCGGGTCGGGCGGGCAGGTACCGTAGGCGAAGGTCGTTCCGGCCTCGGCCAGGTTGTCCGAGAGCAGACAGCCGCCCATGTAGTGGAAGTCGTCGGCGTACCGGTCGTCGGTGAACGAGCTGATGGCGATGGTCCGCAGGCTCTCGGGGCGCCTGGCGGCGACCTGGAGCGCGGAGAACCCGCCCCACGACAGGCCCATCATCGCGGTGTCGCCGTCGCACCAGGGTTGCGCGGCCAGCCAGGCCAGGATCTCCTCGGCGTCCTGCTGTTCGCGCTCCAGGTACTCGTCGGTGAGCACGCCCTCGGAATCGCCCGTTCCCCGCAGGTCCACACGTACGCACGCGTATCCGTGTCCCGCGATGTAGGGGTGGTGCATGGAGTCGCGTACCGCCGTCAGGTCACGCTTGCGGTAGGGAATGTACTCCAGCACCGCGGGCACCGGGTGGTCCTGCGCCGACACCGGTCGCCACAGTCGCCCCGCCAGTCGCACACCGTCCGATATGGGGATCCAGAAGTGGTCCTCGATCTGGATCTCGTATGGCAGATCCTCCACCAGACGCATACGCACCTCCTCAGTTGCCGGTGACGCCCTCGACCCGATTGCCGCCGCTTCCACCGTCCTCGAACTCGAACCACAGGCCCTTCACACAGCGTTCGTACTTGGCCTGCATCTCGATCTCGCTCGCGGCGCCGATGACGATCTTGGCCAACTCGAAGCTGTAGCTGTCCTGGGCGAGCATCTCGGAGAGGCGTTGGCCCACACTCGGGACGATGTGGATGCTCACGCCCGACAGCTCCTTCTCCAGGGCCTCCACCTCCTCCGCGGCGGGCACCCGGGTGACGATTCCGTCCCGGAAGCGTCGGTGGTACCACTCCGCGGCGACGGAGAACCCTCCCTTGGACCTGTCGGTCAGCGCGGGGTCCTCACCCAGCGCCATGCGGAGCATGCGTTCGTGGTTGGGCACGCCGTCCACGAGTTCGAAGAGGGGCGTGTGGCTCTGGGAGTGCCGGGGGTTGATCTCCACGATGCCCAGGTCGTCCTCGATCGGGTCGTAGAAGAACTCGACGCTGAACGTCGAGTCGTTCAGGCCGTGCTGTTCGATGACCCGCACGGAGATGTCCCTGATGCGTTCCTGGACCTTCTCGGGCAGGCTGGAGGGGTACTGGTGGCGCAGGAAGGACGGGTTCCCCGGGAAGTCCACCGAGTCCAGCACCGCGTACACGTGGACGTCACCGTTGTAGACGTAACCCTCGGCCGCGGTCTGGAGCCCGTGCAGGGCACCCTCGGCCAGGCAGTGGTGTCGTCCCGCCGCCGCGACCTCCGAAGGCAGTTCCACTCTTTCCAGGATGCTCTCGAAGGGGCGACCGATCCTGTCGACGCTTTCGCGGATGCGCGCCGCCGCCGCCTCGAAACCCTGGTCGTCCTCCACCCGGTAGGCCAGTTCGGAGGAGGCGGACTTGATGGGCTTGAGCCACAGCGGGTAGTCCAGACCGTGCTCGGGGGTCTTCGCGTCCAGGTCGACCAGGGAGAAGGGAGGATGGGCCTCGGTCACCTGCGCCTGCAGGAACCTGCTCCAGTACTTGTGCTCGCACCTGACCACCGATTCCAGGGCCGGTGCGGGCAGTGCGCGCTCGGCGCACAGGATCGGCACGAGCAGGGTGATCGGAAAGTCGCGGTAGCCGATGATGGCGTCCACCGTGCCGTCGAACTCATCGAGCACGGCCCGGGCCGCGGCCAGGGTCTCCTCGATGTCGATCTCGCCTCGTTGCAGCTCCTCGACGCCCAGGAGTCGATGGAACCGGCAGTCACGCCCGGTGGGGGTCCTCGCCAGGAGTTCCCGGTTGCGCTCGTCCAGACCCATCACGAACACGTTTCTCATGCTCTCGCACCGCCCTTCGCTCGCGAATGTCGTGCTGGGGGATGTGAGAGGGATCGTCTCTGGTAGCGCGCCTACCCGGGCCCCACCCGTCCCATACGTGCGCCTGGCCACGGTTTCCTCGGCGAGGGTTCCGGGTAGCCGATCCCCCACCTCCCTCGGCAACGACCCGTCCAGTCCGGGAGGACACCATGACGAGATTCGGATACTTCCTCGCGACCGAGGAACACGGCCCCGCGGAGTTGGTGCGTCAGGCCGGGGCCGCGCAGGAGGCCGGCTTCGACGCCCTGTGGATCTCCGACCACTACCACCCATGGCTCGGTGCCCAAGGGCAGAGCGCGTTCGTGTGGTCGGTGGTCGGGGCGATCGGTCAGGTCACCTCGCTGCCCCTGGCCACCGCCGTCACCTGCCCGACCACCAGGATCCATCCGGCGATCGTCGCCCAGGCCGCGGCCACCGCGGCGGCGATGACGCCCGGCGGGTTCAGTCTCGGTGTCGGTACGGGAGAGGCGCTCAACGAGCACGTCCTCGGCGATCCCTGGCCGCACGCGGCCCGTCGGCTCGCGATGTTGGAGGAGGCGATCGAGGTCATGCGCGAGCTGTGGTCCGGTCGTACGGTGAGCCATCACGGCGAGTTCTACACCGTGGACACCGCGCGCCTGTACACGCTGCCGCAGGAGCCTCCGCCGGTCCTGATGTCGGCGTTCGGCCCGAAGGCCACGGCACTGGCCGCGCGCGCGGCGGACGGTCTCGTCCAGGTGGCCCCGGCCCCTGAGACGGTCGACCGTTTCCGACGAGAGGGCGGGGCGGGCAAACCCGTCCAGGGCGGACTCAAGGTCTGCTGGGCACCCGACGAACAGGACGCGATACGCACCGCCCACGAACGCTGGCCCAACGAGGCGTTGTCCGGCGAGGCCCCGCAGGTGTTGCCCTCGCCCCGACACTTCGAACAGCTCACCCAGGGGATGGTCACCCCGGAGATGGTCGCCGAGGAGGTCACCTGTGGCCCGGACCCCGAGCGGCACGTGGCCGCGATCGAGGCCTACCTGGAGGCGGGGGTGGACGAGGTGTACGTGTGCCAGGTCGGGGACGACCAGGACGGTTTCTTCGGGTTCTACTCCGAGGAGGTCCTTCCCCGGCTGCGCGGGACGCGCTGAACACGGCCGTGAGGGCGCCACGGCCGTGGCGCCCTCGGCACCCCGTCACTCCTGCACCTGCTGGAGACGGGATCCTTGGCCGGCAACCGTGACAGTTTGTGGGTGGTGAGCCCCATCAGGGCCGCGTCACGATGCCACACGTATCGATAGTCCCAGTTGCGCACCCCTCCCGGGTCCTCGGTCAGGGAGGTGGTGGGAGCGGCGATCAGTCCTCCACTCTCCTCGTGCAGGAGTCCGCACAGTACGAGCGCGCTTCGCCGCACGTGGGAAGCGCCGACACCGTCATAGTGGGTCCGGTCCGACCAGAGGCGCCAGGCGTCGAGGGTGGTCCTCAACAACGCGTGCCCCTCCCCCGGAGAGACACGGCGTTCGCCGCGCAGGTAGTCCAGGGCGAACACCGCGGTCTCGCTCTCGGAGAGCTCCACCCTGAGCTCGGGGTCCTCTTCGTCGAGGAGGACGAGGGCGCGGTCTCCCGACAACAAGGGCCCGGACGCCTCCTTCAACGCTCCGTCCAGGTGTCGCCACGAGGCCGCGGAACGGCCGAAGTCGGGGCGGGCCTGGAGCCGGGAGCGCACGGACGTACTGCCCGAACGACATTCGATGATCCTGACCAGGAGACCCTCCCGCTACAGGCCCGTGCCCTGCGCCGAGGGACGCACCGCGAGTAGATCGTGACCGACCAGCGTGAGGTCCTCCCCCTCCCAACGGGTCTCCAGGACCAGGCTGTCCTCCACATAGGCACGACCGACGGGGCGTGCCCCCTGTATCTCCATCGTCCATCCGCCCCCGCGGTCGGGGTCCAGGATCCCCGCAGACGACCGCGCCGTCGTGTCCTTACACAGCGATCTGTTCGCGCAGCCCAATCAGCGGCCGGGTCGTCGCGGAGCGCCAGGCGGCCAATCCCCCTCGGCCATACCTACGGCAGACACATGACAGCCATACCTGGCGCTCCTGGGGTCCTCCCGAGCCTACAGACGGTCAGGAACGAACTCCCAGAAGAAAGGTAAGGACCACATGCGGGAGCGGATTCGGAACCGTGGAGTGGTCGTCGTCAGTGGCGTCGGTGCCGGGGTGGGCCGGGCAGTCGTGCGGGAGTTCGCCCGCCGCGAATACGCTCTCGCCCTGCTCTCCCGGGGCGTGGAGGGGTCGTCCCGCGCAGAGTGAGAGACCCGTGAGGCCGGGGTCCGGCGATCTCACGGCGAGTGGACGTGGCGGACGCCGGCCAGGTGCGTGAGGCCGTGGAATGGATCCAGGACACCTTGGGTCCCGTGGACGTGTGGGTGAACGCGGCGTTCGCATCCGTCATCGCCCCCTTCGGGGAGATCGAACCGAACGAATACCACCAGGTCACCGATGTCTGCCACCACGGATACGTGCATGGGATCCGCACGGCTCTGGCGCTGATGGCGCCCCGGGAGCGGGGCGTGATCGAGCAGGTCGGTTCCACGCCGGCCTACCGGGGCATCCCCTTCCAGGCGGCCTACTGCGGGGCCGAGCACGCGGTGCGCGGCTTCACCGACTCCGTGCGCGCCGAACTCGTGCACGCGGGCTCGCGGATCAGGGTGACCGAGGTCCACCTGCCCGCGATCAACACCCCGCGGTTCTCCTGAATCCGTTCCCGGATGGGCGGCCGGACCAGGCCGGTGCCGCCGGTGTACCAACCGGAGGTCGCGGCCCGGGCCATCGTCTGGGCGTCGGAGCATCCCGTCGCCGTCGGTACCGGGTGGGCCCTCGACCGTGGGCACCGTCCTGGGACAGCGACCATCACCTCGCTTGTTGGACCTGCGGTCGCAGCTCGCTTACGACCACTGACCAGGGCACACCTTTCCCATCAACCACCTAGGCGGGGGCAAGCCTGACCCACAGCCTGCCGTCCACGATCGACGTCTCCAGGGGTTCCACGGGGGCGGTCGCGGGCCCGTGGACGACCGTTCCGTCATCGAGTCGGAACTCGCTCCCGTGCCAGGGGCAGCGTACGCACCCCTCGGTCAGCTCACCTTCGGCCAGGGGCGCGCCCATGTGCGGACAGGTGCCCAACAGCACCGACACCGAACCCTCCGTGCGGGCCACCACGACCGGAACGCCGTCGACGTCGCCGCCGGCCGGGCTCCCTTCCGGGTACCCCTCCAGCGGACCCAGGTCGTGCCACCCCTCGGGCACCAGGTCGACGAGGTGGTCGGCGCTGTTGGCACCGCCCGCGCGATGGTAGGCGATGTGGCCGCCCAGTGTTCCACCGAGACCGATGGAGCCTAGGCCTGCCAGGGCCAGGCACCTGCCCCAGCCCGACCTGCCACGCGCACGCGCCAAGGAAGAGGCTCCGAACAACAGCGTCCCCAACCCGTTCGAGGCCGCGTGCACCACCCCCACCCGCTGGTGGCGCTCGTGCTGCTGAGCCCAGTCGGCCAGCCCGCTGAGCACGGCGGGTGAGACGGTCAACAGACCGATGTCGATCAGTGCGCGGGCTTCGCGACGGTGGTCCCCCGGCATCAGGTCCAGCAGGACGGCCGCCGTCCACGTGCCCATGGGCAGGTGGATCAGGATCGGGTGGAGCGGGTGCCCCAGTTGGACGCCGTGCAGGACGTCACGTGCCGTTCCCGAGGGCAGCCGTCCGGCGAGGCCCTTCAATCGGGCGACCATCGGGTCGAGACGACCCTCGCGTTCGATCTTGCGGATGCGTTCACCGAGTCTCATGGTCGCTCCGCTACCCGCACGACCGGCCCGACAGTCTCTCCCCGGGCGACATTCCAGAAGCCTTGACCGGTATTTTCCCGGCCTCGCGGATCGAACACCGGGTGCGTACGGTGCTCAGTCGGGGGTCTGGGTCTGCCCCTGGTAGACCAGGCTGCGATGGTCCGCGACCGCGTATCGGGCACCCTCGCCACCGCTGGTGGGCAGGACCAGAACCTCCGTGTCCGGGTCCACGGTGTTCATGGGCACCCGGGCTCCGTCCCAGGGGCCACCGACCACCTCGAACGGGACCTGCCCCCGCCCCCACAGGCAGAGGAGTGTGACGGCCAGGACCGGGACGGCGCTCGCCAGGAGGAACGCCGTGTCCCCGGTCCAGGTCCAGACCATCTTCAGCGCGGCCGTGCACAGCAGAAGGACACAGATCGTGACGGCACGACCCTTCCGGGAGAGCCCTCGCCTCGGGTGGGCGCTCATGTCCATGACGTTCTCTCCTCGTACCGCGCCGCGCGTCGTCCGGTCACCTCGGTCGAGTCATCGCCGTTCGGGATCGGTCCCGGAAGGCACCGCCGCGTACGGGTGGTGCAGGTCGAAGGCCGGACGCTCGGACCGGATCCGCGGCAGCGCCGCGAAGTTGTGCCTGGGCGGCGGGCAGGACGTGGCCCACTCCAGGGAACAGCCGTAACCCCACGGGTCGTCCACCTCGACCGGCGGCGCCTTCTTCGCGGTGACGTAGATGTTCCAGAAGAAGATCAGCGTCGAGGCGGCGAGGACGAACGAGGAGATCGAGGAGATCTGGTTCAGCTCGGTGAACCCGTCGTCGGGCAGGTAGTCGGCGTAACGACGCGGGAAGCCCGCCACACCCAGCCAGTGCTGCACCAGGAACGTGCCGTGGAAACCCAGGAACAGCAGCCAGAAGTGGAACTTGCCGAGCTTCTCGTTGAGCATCTTGCCGGTGAACTTGGGCCACCAGAAGTAGAAGCCCGCGAACATCGCGAACACCACGGTTCCGAACACCACGTAGTGGAAGTGCGCCACCACGAAGTAGGAGTCGGTGACGTGGAAGTCCAGCGGCGGCGAGGCCAGGATGACGCCGGTGATACCACCGAAGAGGAAGGTCGCCAGGAAGCCGATCGAGAACAGCATCGGCGTCTCGAAGGAGAGCTGCCCCCGCCACATCGTGCCGACCCAGTTGAAGAACTTCACACCGGTCGGTACCGCGATGAGGAAGGACATGAAGGAGAAGAACGGCAACAACACCGCGCCGGTCGCGAACATGTGGTGCGCCCACACCGTGACCGAAAGCCCGGTGATGGCGATGGTGGCCGCCACCAGGCTCTTGTAACCGAAGATCGGCTTGCGGCTGAACACCGGCAGGATCTCGGTCACGATGCCGAAGAACGGCAACGCGATGATGTACACCTCGGGGTGACCGAAGAACCAGAACAGGTGCTGCCACAGGATGGCGCCACCGTGCGCCGGGTCGAACACGTGGGTGCCGACCATGCGGTCGGCGCCCAGCGCGATCAGGGCTCCGGTCAGGACCGGGAAGGCGATGAGCACCAGGACACCGGTGAGCATGGTGTTCCAGGTGAAGATCGGCATGCGGAACATCGTCATACCGGGTGCGCGCATGCACACGCCGGTGGTGATGAAGTTGACCGAGCCGAGGATGGTGCCCAGACCGGAGACGAGCAGACCCATGACCCACAGGTCGCCGCCCAGACCCGGTGAGCGCACCGCGTCCGAGAGCGGCGCGTAGGCGAACCAACCGAAGCTGGCCGCGCCACCCGGGGTCAGGAACCCGGCGATGGTGGTGAGGCCGCCGAACAGGAACAGGTAGTAACTGAACAGGTTCATCCGGGGGAAGGCCACGTCGGGGGCGCCGATCTGCAGCGGCATGATCACGTTCGAGAACCCGATGAACAACGGGGTCGCGAACAACAACAGCATGACCGTGCCGTGCATGGTGAACATCTGGTTGAACTGTTCGTTCGTCAGGACCTGCAGGCCCGGAGAGAACAGCTCCAGACGCATCAGGACCGCCAGCACCCCGCCGAAGAGGAAGAAGGCGAAGGAGGTGATCAGGTACATGTACCCGATCACCTTGTGGTCGGTCGAGGTCAACCATCCCACCACGAGCGAGCCCTTGTTCCTCACCCCTTCGGGTTCGGAGGTCCGGGTTTTCGTCTCCACCGTCATGAGGTTCCTTCTGGGGTTGCGTGTGAGCGAAGCCCGCTCCGCGGCGTCTGGAAAGGCGGGGAAAGGGATCTGCGAAGATTCAAAACCCTTCGGCCCGCACCCGGACCACCATGGGCGGAACGGCCGAGAAGTCGATTCGACCTCGAATACCGGATCGATGGAAGGCACGCTCTCGGCGGGGAGTCAACGAGTGGTTCCGCACTCGATCCGCCAACCTAACAGGCATGACACCACTTTCCCAGGGGGACACGAGGAACTCACAGAAGAATTCATGGCCGGCAATGAGGAGAATTAACATCCGAAGGGACATTAACCCCGAATTTCTTTGAGCACATCACCACTCGAATGGTCACGTCATATCGCGACATCGACCGCCTCCCGCCACATCGGACCCGTGTCCCGCGATTGACGGACGCGGCGACCGGGCAGGGCGGCCGATACGACGGAAGGAACGTTCGAGGTTCGACCCGAAGCGAGGTGTGCCATGCGAGACGACGAGTTCCTGGCCCGGGTGCGTGAACTCGGGGAGTACGAGAATCAGCGGGAGGCCGGGGAGGTGACGACGGCGGTCCTGTCCGTCCTGGCCACCCGTCTTCCCGGCGACACCGCGGAGAAGTTGGCCGCACAACTGCCCGAACCGCTGCGCGAGGGTTTCCGGGCGGCCGCACAACCCGAGGCCGAGGCCTTCGGTGTCGAGGAGTTCCACCGGCGGGTGGCCGAACTGGTCGGTGGGCGCGCCCTGACCGCGGAGCAGGACTCGGGGGCCGTCCTGACGACCGTGGCCGAGGCGGTCTCCGGCGGCGAGCTGAACCGGCTCCTGAGTCACCTGCCTTCCGGTTACGCCACGATGTTCGGCAAGCCCGAACTCGCCTGACGCGGGCGGGCGCACACGGGCGCCCACGGCGGACGTGCCCGGGTGCCGACATGGTCGTGGTTCGGTCAAGTCTCGGCGTTGTCCCGTGCACGTCCCCTTGTTCGTGTCCCACGGTGGAGGACCGTGCTCCGGTGTCGAGCCAGGGGCACGGCAAGCGCGTCGAGGGCCCGTGGGTCCGGGAGGTTTTCCATGAGCGTGTGGACATGGCTCGGTTCGTGGCCGGTGTTGCGGCAGGTCACCGGTGAGGACCGAATGGGACTGGGATCGGCCGCCAGGTCCGAGCGCAGCGAACGGCTGCGTCCGCGTACCGCGCAGGCCGATCGGGTGGTCAAGTCGGTCTGCCCCTACTGCGCGGTGGGCTGTGGACAGAACGTCTACGTCCGCGACGAGAGGGTCGTCCAGATCGAGGGGGACCCCGACTCCCCCATCAGCCGGGGCCGGCTGTGCCCCAAGGGGTCGGCGAGTCTGCAATTGACGACCGGTCCCTCCCGGCGGGACAAGGTCCTGTACCGCCCTCCGCACGGCGCCGACTGGGAGGAACTGGACCTGGACACCGCCATGCGGATGGTGGCGGACCGGGTGGTGCGCACCCGTGAGGAGACCTGGGAGGAGGAATACCAGGGGCGGCGTGTGGCCCGCACCCTGGGCATCGCCAGCCTGGGCGGGGCGACGCTGGACAACGAGGAGAACTACCTCATCAAGAAGCTCCTCACCGCCCTGGGCGTGATCCAGGTGGAGAACCAGGCCCGCGTGTGCCACAGTTCCACGGTCGCGGGCCTGGGGACCTCCTTCGGCCGGGGCGGGGCCACCATGTTCCTCCAGGACCTGCAGAACTCCGACTGCATCGTGATCGAGGGCTCCAACTTCGCCGAGGCCCACCCGGTGGGTTTCCAGTGGGTGATGGAGGCCAAGGCGCGCGGAGCGGTCGTCATCCACGTCGACCCCCGGTTCAGCCGCACCAGTGCGCTGGCCGACCTGCACGTGCCCATCCGCGCCGGCACCGACATCGCGTTCTTGGGCGCGATCATCAACCACGTGCTCACCGAGGAGAAGTACTTCCACGACTACGTGCTGGAGTACACCAACGCGGCGACCATCGTCGGCGAGGACTTCCGGGACACCGAGGACCTGGACGGGCTGTTCTCCGGTTTCTCGGGGCAGGACCGAACCTATGACGTCACCTCCTGGAGCTACGAAGGCACGGAGGTGGCCGCGGCCTCGGGCGACCGTGGCCAGCTGTACCGAAGCCAAGGGGACCCACATCCGAGCACCCGGCACTCGGGACGTCCGGAGCAGCACGGTTCGGGTGGGGCCGTGATCCGGAATCCGCCCAAGGTGGACCGCACGCTCACGGACCCGCGCACCGTGTTCCAGATCCTCAAACGCCACTACTCGCGGTACACACCCCAGATGGTCGAGGATGTGTGCGGTATTCCGCGAGACGTGTTCGAGCGGGTGTGCGACCACCTCACGAGCAACTCCGGCCCCGACCGCACCAGCGCGTTCTGCTACGCCGTGGGCTGGACCCAGCACACGGTGGGATCCCAGTACATCCGTACCGCGTCCATCCTCCAACTGCTGCTCGGCAACATCGGTCGACCCGGCGGCGGGATCCAGGCGTTGCGCGGTCACGCCAGCATCCAGGGGTCCAGCGACGTGCCGACCCTGTTCGACCTGTTGCCCGGTTACCTGCCCATGCCGCACGTGCACGAGGAGCAGGACCTGGAGGGGTACGTCAAGGCCGCCGGAGAGCCGCTCAAGGGCTTCTGGTCGAACATGGACGCCTACACGGTCAGCCTGCTCAAGGCCTGGTGGGGTGATCACGCCACCGTCGAGAACGACTTCCTCTTCGGCCACCTGCCCCGCCTCAGCGGGTCGCACAGTACCTACGACACGGTCATGGCCCAGATCGAGGGCGTCTGCAAGGGCTACTTCCTCATGGGTGAGAACCCGACCGTGGGTTCGGCCAACAGCCGGGCCCAACGGTTCGGGATGGCCGAACTGGACTGGCTGGTGGTGCGTGACTTCTCCCTGATCGAAAGCGCCACCTGGTGGAAGGACGGCCCCGAGATCGAGTCCGGGGAGATGCGCACCGAGGACATCGGAACGGAGGTGTTCTTCTTCCCTGCGGCCGCGCACACGGAGAAGTCCGGCACCTTCACCAACACCAACCGGACCCTGCAGTGGCACGATCGTGCGGTGCTCCCCGACGGTGATCGGCGCAGCGACCTGTGGTTCATGTACCACCTGGGCCGGCTCATCCGGGAACGACTCCAAGGGTCACGGGACCCCAAGAACCGACCGATCCTCGATCTCACCTGGGACTATCCGTTGGAGGACGGGGACGAGCCCAGCGCCGAGGCGGTGCTGCGCGAGATCAACGGCCACGACGCCCAGGGCCGGCCCCTGAGCAGGTACACGCAATTGCGCTCGGACGGTTCGACCAGCTGTGGTTGCTGGATCTACTGCGGTGTCTTCAAGGACGGGGTCAACCAGGCCGCCCGCAAGAGGCCGGGCCAGGAACAGGACTGGATCGCCGCCGAGTGGGCGTGGTCCTGGCCGGACAACCGGCGCGTGCTGTACAACCGTGCCTCCGCCGACCCCGAGGGGCACCCGTGGAGCGAACGCAAGGCCCTGGTGTGGTGGGACGAGGAGTCCGAACGCTGGAGCGGCTACGACGTCGCCGACTTCGAACCCGACAAGGCACCCGGATACCGGCCGTCCGACGACGCCCGGGGCGTGGCGGCGCTCAGCGGCGTCGACCCGTTCATCATGCAGGCCGACGGCAAGGGGTGGCTGTACGCCCCGGCCGGGCTCAACGACGGCCCGATGCCCACGCACTACGAACCCCAGGACACCCCGTTCACCAACCCGTTGTACGGGCACCAGCGCAACCCCACCCGAGTGCTCTACCCGCATGAGCTCAACCGCTACCACCCGGCGCCCGGCACTCCGGAGGCGTCGGTGTTCCCGTACGTGGTGACGACCTACCGGCTCACCGAGCACTTCACCGCCGGCGGGATGAGCCGGTGGACGCCCTACCTGTCGGAGCTGCAACCGGAGTTCTTCTGCGAGGTCGGCCCGGAACTGGCGGCCGAGGAGGGGCTGGAACACGGTGGGTGGGCCACGATCGTCACCGCCCGCAACGCCATCGAGGCCAGGGTGCTGGTCACCGACCGCATGAAGCCGTTGCGGGTGCAGGGCCGGACCGTGCACCAGATCGGTCTGCCCTACCACTGGGGCCCCAACGGGTACTCGACCGGCGACGCCGCCAACGAACTGATGTCCATCTCGTTGGACCCCAACGTGCACATCCAGGAGGTCAAGGCGCTGACCGCCGACATCCGACCCGGTCGGCGTCCCCGAGGCCCGGACCGGGTGGCCCTGGTCGAGGAGTATCGAAGCAGGGCCCGCATCACCGAACGGACCGGAACGGAGGACTGATGGCGCAGGACGAAAGCCCGTCGCGCAAGGGCTTCTTCACCGACACCAGCGTGTGCATCGGCTGCAAGGCGTGCGAGGTGGCGTGCAAGGAATGGAACATGGTGCCCGAGGACGGGCTGAACTTCCTGGCCTCGTCCTTCGACAACACCGGGCGGCTGAGCGCCGACACCTGGCGGCACGTGGCCTTCATCGAACAGCGCGAGCCCCTCGGGCACCAGGACTCGGGGGTGGGCCGCCCCTCGGACGAGGGCCCCGGTCCGGTGAACCTGGGCATGCCCTCCTTCGACCTGCCCGGTCAGCGCACCGGGGAGCACGACGAGGCGAACGAGGGCGACTTCCGCTGGCTGATGTCCTCGGACGTGTGCAAGCACTGCACGAGCGCCGCCTGCCTGGACGTATGCCCCACCGGTGCGCTCTTTCGGACCGAGTTCGACACCGTGGTCGTGCAGGAGGACATCTGCAACGGATGCGGCTACTGCGTGCCCGCCTGTCCCTACGGGGTGATCGACCGTCGCGAGGTCGACGGTCGGGCCTGGAAGTGCACCCTGTGCTACGACCGGCTCGGTGAGGGGATGGAGCCGGCCTGCGCCAAGGCCTGCCCTACCGACTCCATCCAGTTCGGCGACGTGGACGAGTTGCGCGAGCGCGCACGCAATCGGGTCGAGGACCTGCACGAGGCGGGGGTGTCCTCGGCCCGGTTGTACGGGGAGGACCCCGACAACGGGGTCGACGGCACCGGGGCGTTCTTCCTGCTGTTGGACGAACCCGAGGTGTACGGCCTGCCACCGGACCCGGTGGTGACCACCCGGGACCTGCCCTCGATGTGGCGTCACGCCGGCGCGGCGGCGCTGGTGCTGCTGGCGGGGGCGACCGCCGCGTTCGCGGGGAGGCGATCATGACCAACCCCGACAAGACCGGAGAGGGCGCGAGCACGGCGGGCCGTGAGGCGATCACCGGCGCGACCGACGTGGTATCGGCCGAGCAACGTGAACGGCACGGGGATCACCGTCGGCGTGGCGGGCGCGGCCGGGGCGAGGCCACCCGGGTCCCCGACGCCGACTTCCGCTCCTACCACGGCAGGCCGGTGCTCAACCAGATCGTGTGGGAGGCCCGCGACATCGGCGGCTACCTCTTCTTGGGCGGGCTGGCCGGGGCCTCGTCCGTGCTCGCGGCGGGCGCCGAGTACACCGGGCGCCCCGACCTGGCCCGGCCGTTGAAGTACACCGCCCTGGCCGCCATCTCCGGTTCGACGGCGGCGCTCATCCACGACCTGGGGCGGCCCGAACGCTTCCTCAACATGCTGCGGGTGTTCAAGCCGACCTCGCCGATGAGCATGGGTTCGTGGATCCTCATGGGGTACGGGCCGTTGGCCGGGGTGGCCGCGGTGACGGCCGCCACCGGATGGTTTCCCCGGATCGGCCGCGCCGCCACGACCGGCGCCGCTCTGACGGGTCCGCTCGTGGCCACCTACACGGCACCGCTGATCTGCGACACGGCCGTACCCGCCTGGCACGACGGGTACCGGGAGATGCCCTTCGTGTTCGCCTCCTCGGCCGCCTCCGCGGCCGGGGGCATGGGGTTGATCGTCGCGCCCACGGCGCAGAGCGGTCCGGCCCGTCGGGTCGCGGTGGGCGGCGCCCTGGTCGAGGTCGCGACGTCCACGTACATGGAACGCCGCATGGGGCTGGTGGGCGAACCCTACGGGCAGGGGCGGTCCGGGAGGCTCACCCGAGCCGCCAAGGCCCTCACCCTGGCCGGGGCGGTCGGTGCCGTGCTGGGGCGCCGCAGCCGTGCGGTGTCGGCGGTCAGCGGAGCCGCGCTGCTCGCGGGTTCGGCGCTGACCCGGTTGGGGGTCTTCGAGGCCGGAGTGCAGTCCGCCGCCGACCCCAAGTACACGGTCGTCCCACAGCGACGCCGTCTGGAGGAACGCGAGAGGGAAGCGGCGAGGACCGCTTAGACCACCGCGCCCCGCACCCTTCCGGGAAGGGTGCGGGGCGCGGTCCGGTCGACGGTCAACGGCGGTGCGGCAGGAACTCCTGGATCTTGGTGGCCAGACCGCGGGCGGCGACACCGGCCCGGTCGGGGTCCCCGTTCAGCAGGGCCTTGACGGTGTCGGTGACCTGTTCGGGCTCGGCCTGGGGCGGGATGGGCGGGACGTCCCCGTCACAGTGCACGTCGAGCACCACGGGCCCCTCGGCCTCCAGGGCCCGGTCCCAGGCGGGTCCCATCTCCTCGGGCCGCTCCACGGTGATGCCCACCAACCCGACCGACTCGGCGAAGACCGCGTACGACATGTCCGGCAGGTCCTGCGAGTAAGGGGTCTTGGGCGACCCGCTCATCGCGCGCAGCTCCCAGGTGACCTGGTTGAGGTCGTTGTTGTGCAGGACGCACACCACCAGGCGCGGGTCGTCCCACAGGTGCTGGTAGCGGCGCGCGGTCAGCAGTTCCATGAGCCCGTTCATCTGCATGGCCCCGTCGCCCACCAGCGCGATCGCCGGACGTGTGGGGTGCGCGAACTTGGCGCCGATCGCGTACGGGACCGCGCATCCCATGGTGGCGAGGGTGCCCGAGAGCGAACCACGGTTCTCCTCGCCCATGCGCAGGAACCGCGCGTACCAGTTGGTGGCCGACCCCGAATCGGCGGTGACCACTGCGTCCTCGGGCAGTCGGGAGGACAGTTCACGGACGATGAGCATCGGATTGACGGGGTCGGCGCGGACCCCGGCCTGAGCGTCCAGAACCGACCACCAACGGCGGACGTTGTCCTCCACGGTGGTGCGCCACCGTCGACGCCCCTCACCACGTTCCTCGGGCGGGTCCAGGCGTTCATTGAGCGCGCGCAGCGTGTTCGCGGCGTCGCCCACGAGGTTGACCTCGGTGGGATAGCGCATTCCAATGAACCGGGGATCGATGTCGATCTCCACCGCCCTTCGACCGAAGGGCGGTAGGAACTGGGAGTAGGGCAGGTTGGAGCCCACGATGAGCAGGGTGTCGCAGTCGCGCATCAGCTCCCAGGACGGGCGGGTCCCCAACAGCCCGATGGACCCGGTGACCTGCGGCAGATCGTCTGGAAGCACGTCCTTGCCCAGCAGCGCCTTGGCGATGCCGGCTCCGGTCGCCTCGGCCAGGGCCAGCACCTCGTCGGCCGCTCCCCTGGCGCCCTGCCCGACCAGGATCGCCACGCGTTCACCGGCGTCGACCACCTCGGCGGCACGATCCAGCTCGCTCTCGGGCGGCAGCACGGTACCCCCGCCCACCACACGGTCGGGCGCGCTGGAGGGCACGTGCTTGAACGCGTGCTCGGGCGGCGAGTAGTCGAGTTCCTGCACGTCGGCGGGGATGATCACCGTGGTCGGTGCCCGCTCGGACAGGGCAGTGCGCACGGCCCGGTCCAAGACGTTGGGAAGCTGCTGGGGGACGTTGACCGTCTCCAGGAAGGCCGAGGAGACATCCTTGAACAGGCTGTGCAGGTCGATCTCCTGCTGGTAGGCACCGCCCATGGCGCTACGGCTGGCCTGCCCGATGATGGACACCACCGGCACATGGTCGAGTTTGGCGTCGTAGAGACCGTTGAGCAGGTGGATGGCCCCCGGTCCCCCGGTGGCCATGCACACGCCCAGGCGGCCGCAGAACTTGGCGTAGCCGACCGCTTCGAAGGCCGACATCTCCTCGTGGCGACTCTGCACGAACCGGGGCCCGTCCTCGATCTCGGCCATTTGGGCGACCAGTCCGTTGACGCTGTCCCCGGGGTAGCCGAAGATCTCGGTGACGCCCCACTGTGACAGCCGACGCAACAGATGGTCGGCGACGCTCTGCACCATGTTCGCTCCTCCTCTGGTCGTGCGCCGTGCCTCGCGCATCGGCCGGTTCAGGGTCGAAAGACCACCTTGAAGATCCCGTCCTCCTTGACCTGGAACCGCCGGTAGGCCTCCGAGGCCCCCTCCAAGGACACGTGATGGGTGGCGAAGTCCTCGACCCCCAGGACGTCGTCCTCGTCCAGCAACGGGAGGATCTCGGGCACCCAGTGACGGACGTTGGCCTGCCCCATCCGCAACCGGATCTGCTTGTCGAACAGCGTGAGCATGGGCAGCGGGTCGGCCATGCCGCCGTACACACCGCTCAGGGAGATGGTGCCGCCCCGACTCACGAGGTCGATCGCGGTCAGGAAGGCGCCGAGTCGGTCCACCCCGGCGTTCTTCATGAGCTTGGCCGCGGCCCCCTTGGGCATGAAGGAGGTCGCCCGCTGGGCGAGCCAGGCCGAACCGTGGCCCTCGGCCTCCATGCCCACGGCGTCGATCACCGCGTCCGGTCCCCGCCCGTCGGTGCGCCCCCGGATCTCCTGGACGAGGTCGTCGGTGCCTTGGGAGGAGTCGAACGCCTCCACGCCCCGAGCGGCGGCACGCGCGCGCCGTTCGGGTACCGGATCCACACCGAACACGTGCTCGGCCCCCAGGTGCCGGGCCACACGGCAGGCCATCTCACCGATGGGTCCCAGCCCCAGGACGGCCACGGAACCCCCTTGGGGCACGTCCGCGTACCGGACGGCCTGCCAGGCCGTGGGCAGCACGTCCGACAGGTACAGGTAGCGGTCGTCGGGCCCCTCGTCGGGCACCGGTACGGCGTTGTCCTGCGCCCGCCGAACCCGCAGGTACTCGGCCTGCGCCCCGGGGACCGAGCCGTAGAGCGAGCTGTAACCGTAAAGGCTCGCGCCCATCCCCTGATCCTGGACGCGGGTGTTGTCGCACTGGGTCTGCAATCCGCTTCCGCACATCGGGCAGTGCCCACAGGAGATCTGGAAGGGGACCACCACGCGCCGGCCGGGGACCAGGGAGGTGACGTCCGCACCGACCTCCTCGACCACGCCCATGGGTTCATGTCCGAGGATGTCTCCGGCCGTCATGAACGGGCCGAGAACCTCGTAAAGATGCAGGTCGGATCCGCACAAGCCGGAACTGGTCACCCGGATGACGGCATCGTCGGGTCTTTCGATCGCCGGGTCGGGGACGGTCTCGGTCCTGACGTCGCGGGTTCCGTTCCACAACACTGCTCGCATGTTCTCCCCCTGGTCGCGTGGCCGTTCGTGGGGAGCGCCCCGTCCGGGCCCCCGGACCGGGCGGGGCGCTCCTGCCCTCTTTCGGACGACGTCCGTCAGCGGTTGGGCGGAGCTTGGCTCACGTCGGCCAGCGCGGACCGCTCGTCCACCGCCTGGGCGAGGTCGCCCATCGTGACGACCCCTACCACCTCGTCGTCATCGACGACGGGCAGACGGCGCACGGTCGCCGTGCGCATCGTGTGGACGGCGTCCTTGACGCTGCTCTGGCGGGGCACGGTCACGATCTCGGTGCTGCACACGTCCCCGACTCGGACCGTCGCGGGATCGCCCCCTTCGGCCACGCACCGCACCACGACGTCGCGGTCGGTGAGCATGCCGTGCAGTCGTCCCGAGGAGGTCACCACGACGTCGCCCACGTCCTCGTCACGCATGATCTCCGCGGCCTCGCGCAAAGTGGTGTCGGGCGTGACGGTGCGCACGCTCGGGTTCATGATCTCGGTGATGCTGTCCACCATGGTCCTCTCCCTTCACGATCGTCGTCCTCGTCATCGGCCCTAACCGGCCCTCTGCCGGGCGAAACGTCATATGCCCGCCGGCCCTCCCCGAGCCCATCGATGTCCGATCGCCCGAATGAGTCGGCCGCGCTCCGGGTAGCCACGTCCACGACTCGGGAGAGGAAGGGGGTCGTCACGATGGCGACGAGTGATCCGGAGGTCGACCGGCTCTGGGAGGAATTCCACGCCTCGGTGAACATGACCGGCGAGGAACTGCGACGGTGGCTGCTCACGGACGCCTCGGGGGAGGAGGCGCTTCCCGCCGACGGTGATGTCTCCGTCGAGGGTGAACGCGTCGTCCAACTCCTCGACAAGCGCAGGAGGGACGTGACCTCCGACGACATCGACCTGATGGAGCGGGTCTCACGGTTCGTACAGGAGGAGCTGTCCGATCCACGGCCCCAGGACGACGCCTGGCGCAGGAGGATGATGCGCGTGGGCCACGATCCGCTCAGTCCCGATTCGGGGCCGTCGGACACCTGAACGAACACACGTGGCGGTCGTGGGTGGAGGATCTCCTCCGCCCACGGCTGCGCACGGCCTCGTCCAACACCGACGAGCGTTTCCGCCGCGGCGTCCTAGTCCACAAGGGCGCCGCGGCGTCCTTCGTGTCCGCGCCCTTGACGGAAGGGCTCACCAACGCCCGGCTCACACGCGGAAATTAACAGAACAGCGCTCAAAAAGGCCCTTCCGTTATATGTGGAGCATCTCACCTCAACATAGGACAGTTTTCGCTCAAGAGCCCACAGGCTCGCTTTTCAACACTCACTTCTCGGGCAGCACCATGGAGATGCGCTTTTCACGACGTTCGGGGAAACCATCGATCCCCCGCCCCGTCCGGGTCGTACGAACCACTCGAAAACGAGCACACCGGACACGTGAAGGGTCAGGAGACGCACCATGCCCGCTCCCGTAGCGAACACCACCGCGGCCAGAAGCAGCATCGCGGTCACCACCCGTCGTGAGCCCTCCCAGGACGCTTCCGCGGAGGATCTGTTGGCCTTGTTGAAGAGCCTGGACCAGGACGACCCGCTGAGCAGGCGGCTACGCGAACGCATCACGCAGCACTACCTGCCGGTCCTGCACCGCATCGCCAACCGGTACCGGGGACGCGGGGAGAGGTTGGAGGATCTGCGACAGACCGCCCACCTCGGGTTGGCCAAGGCGATCCGCGGCTACTCCCCCGAGCGTGGCAAGGAGTTCATCCGCTACCTCACACCCACCGTGGCCGGGGAGATCAAACGGCACTTCCGGGACCACACCTGGGCGGTGCACACCCCCCGCGACCCCCAGACACGCCGCTCGGAGATGATCAAGGTCCGCGCCGAGCTGGAGCAACGCCTCAACCGCGCACCCAACGTCGCCGAGCTCGCTCAAGAGATGGGCATCACCGAAAAGCAGGTGGAGGAGGCCCGCCTGGTGTCGGAGGCCTACAACACCGTCTCGCTCAACGCACCCGAGCCCCGTGAGGAAGGCGCTCCCACCACTCTCGAACATCACCTCGGGACGGAGGACGCCGCCCTGGACCTGGTCGTGGACCGTGCGACCGTCCGCCCGGCGCTGCGCGCGCTCCCCTGGCGAGAGCGGCTCATCATCCGTCGTCGGTTCTTCGACGAGTGGACCCAGTCGCAGATCGCCGAGGAGGTGGGATGTTCCCAGATGCACGTGTCGCGCCTGTTGGCCGCCTCCCTGCGCGGACTCCGCGAGACCATCGGTGAGGACGGGCGCTGAGAGAGCCGGGCGCGGGGGGGGGGGGCGCCCCCCCCCCCCCCCCCCCCCCCCACCCCCCCCGGCCCCGGCCCCCCCCCCCCCCCCCGGGGGCGGGGGGGGTAAAAAAAAAAAAGCAGCC
>NZ_JBSHJJ010000016.1:148948-189358 GCF_053619415.1 Nocardiopsis sp. NPDC055551
GGGGTGTTTTTTTTTTTTCTCCCCCCCGCTTGTGGCCCCCCCGGGGGGCGCCCCCCCCCCCCCGTGGGGGGGGGGGGGGGGGTGGGGGGGGGGGGGGGGGGGGGGGGGGCCCCCCCCCCCGCGGCCCCGGTCACCGACACTTGCCGGAGCCGCTCCCCGTCCTCTGCTTCCGGAGGCAGAGCCTCGACATCGGACCCCCTGTTCGACTGAGTGACGGGGGTGAGCGGAGGACGAACCGGTCGGGGAGGTCGACACGAGGAAGGAGAGAACGATGAGCGGACGAACGAATCCAGTGGGACGTCGACCCTGGATGAAGGGGGCGCTCAGAGGCGTCGTCGGCGCGATGGCCATGAGCGGAATGCGACAGGCCGCGGTGGGTCTGGGAATGATCGAACGCACCCCTCCCGAGGCCATGCTGCGCGAGGGGGTGCCGACGTTGCTGCGCCAGGTGCCCGAACATCGGCGCACCGCGGCCATCGAACTGACGCACTGGAGCTACGGCGCGGCCGCGGGCGCGGCGTTCGGCCTCGTGCCTGGGCGACTGCGAGGCCACAGGCTGACCGGCCCGCTCTACGGGGTCCTCTCCTGGGGCCTGTTCGAGCTGGTCTTGGCACCGACGCTCGGCCTGGCCCACGCACGAAGGGATCGGCCACAGGAGCGGCTGGCCCTGCTGGTGGATCACGTGGCCTTCGGTCTCATCGTCGGGGGGCCGCCCGAAGCCGAGATCACCGGCCCCGACGCGAAGGACCCCGAGCAGGAGACGGACCGAGACCGGCGACGAATATGACGATTCCGCCCGTCTCATGACGTTTGTTTCGCTAATGTCGGGCCACCACCACGCCTTCGTGGCGCGGTGATCGGCGCTCGCTCCGCCGTCCCCCTCACCTTTGAGACGGAGCCGACATGTCCGCGCCCCCATCCCTGCCCCCGCCATCCCCTGGTTCCAAGAAACCGCACCCGTTGGCCACGATCGGTCTGGGCTGCGCCGGTTGCTCGGGCCTGGGCGCCCTCGGGTTGATCGGCCTGGTCGTGCTCGGCTCACTGCCGCCCCCACAGGAGGACCCCGCCACCGTGGAGGTGGCCGAGTCGCCCTCACCCCAGGAGACCGAGCCCGAGCTGGTGGGGTTGTACCTGCCGGAGGCGGAGGAACTGCTCGACGGGTCCGAACTGGAACTCGGCGAACTGCTGCTCGCCGCGAGCGGTGACGACGCGGAGTGGACCCGTTCGGCGCTGGTCGTGTGCGGGCAGGACGTGGTCGAGGAGACCGCCGACCTGACGCTGGCCCCCGAGGGCGTGGACTGCGGTGATGACGAATCCACCGAGGACTGGCCCGAACTGCCGGACTTCGCCGGGGACGACGCCGATGAGTCCCGCTCCTGGGTGGAGGACACGGGCCTGACAGTGGTGGCGCGGAGCGCGTTCGGCGATGTCGACGATCCCGAGGGCACCACCGACCACGAGGTGTGCGGACAACGGCCCGAACAGGCGAGGGCCCCGTTCGACGACGATCTCCGGGTGGAGTTGTTCGTGGTCTCCAACGGCCAGGACTGTCCTGAGCGGATCGGTGATCCCCGCCCGGCGCCCGAGCCGGCCCCCGAGCCCACGCCACAGCCGGAACCCGAGCCGGAGCCGGAACCCGAGCCCGAACCCGAGCCGCAGCCGGAACCCGCCCCGGTACCGGGCGTGCACCCCGGGGCGTTCTGTTCGCAGCACTGGCAGTTCGGCCACACGAACAAGGGGACGCTGATGCAGTGCACGACCACCGCCGAGGACGAACGTTTCCGCTGGCGCGCGGCCTGACCTGAAGGGGCCGGGGGTTCGCGGGCGCGCTCCGGTCATCGAGGATCCCGCTCAGGGTCCGGCGCTCCCATCCCGCTCATGGCGGGGTGGGAGCGCTCGTGGTACCAGACCGACCCCATCGCCTGTTGGAAGGCCCGGGCGGGACTCAGCCGGTGCCGACCAGGCGGGTGAACAGGGCCGGGTCGACGTTGCCACCGGAGACCACCGCCACCGTCGCCTCCGGCCGCCCCGGGACGGTGTCGATCCTGCCCGACAGCAGCGCCGCCGCGGCCAGCGCTCCGCTGGGTTCGGCCACCAGTCGGGAACCGTGCGCCAGCGCGCCCACCGCGTGGGCGATCTCGTCCTCGCCGACGGTGACGATCTCGTCCAGGAGCGACGACAGGTGCGCGAAGGTCAACTCCGACAGGCACACGCGTACCCCGTCGGCCATGGTGCGGCCGGTGCGTTCGGGTTCCCAGGTGACCATGCGGCCCTCGCGCAGGCTCTGGGCCGCGTCGGCCGCCAGTTCGGGTTCCACACCCACCACCCGCGTCCGGCGCGGGCTCACGGCCCGGGCCACGGTGGCCACCCCCGACGCCAGCCCTCCCCCGCCCACCGGCACGACCACGGTGGTGACCTCCGGGGAGTCCTCCAGGATCTCCAGGCCGACGGTGCCCTGACCGGCGATCACACGCGCGTCGTCGAAGGGCGGCACGAACGCCAGACGTTCGCGTTCGACCAGGTCCTCGGCGGTGGAGAGGCGTTCGGCCGGGGACACGGGCACCACGCGCGCGCCCATCGCCCGGATGCGCTCCACCTTGATCCGCGGGGCGCCCTCGGGCACCACCACGGTGCAGGTCACCCCCTGCCGGGCGGCGGCGTGGGCCAGGGCCATACCGTGGTTGCCGGAGGAGTGGGTGATGACCCCGCGTTCGCGCTGGGTGTCGTCGAGTCGTGCCACGGCGTTGGTGGCCCCGCGTAGCTTGAACGCGCCGGTGGGCTGCAGACTCTCGGGTTTGAGCAGAAAGGGCCGTTCGGTGCTCGGCCCCACGGTGAGGGGTGTGCGCACCACGTGTCCGTGGATTCTGGTGGCCGCGGCACGGACGTCCTCGACGGAGACCAATCGCATGCGGCGAGTATGCCCCCGTCCGGTCGCCGCACACGGAATACTCGGATGTGATGCGTACCGAATGGACCCCTGACGACCTTCCCGGCCGGGACTTCTACAAAATGCTCACGTCGGTGGTGGTCCCCCGCCCGATCGCGTGGGTCTCCACCACGTCCCCGGACGGCGTGGACAACCTGGCCCCGCACTCCTTCTTCACCCTCTCCTGTGTGGAGCCGCCGATCGTGCAGTTCACCTCGGTGGGTCGCAAGGACTCGCTGCGCAACGTGGAGCACACCCGCGAGTTCGTGATCAACCTGGCGGCGGAACCACTACAGGACCAGGTGAACGCGAGTGGGACCCCCTACCCGGCGAACACCAGCGAGTTCGACGCGCTGGGGATCGAGCGGGAGGCGAGCGCGCAGGTGCGCCCGCCCCGGGTGGCCGCCTCACCCGTGGCCCTGGAGTGCGGGCTGCACTCCACCGTGGGGTTGGGCGACTCCACCGTGGTGTTCGGCCGGGTGCTGCGCATCGCCGTGGCGCCGGAAGCCCTGGTGGACGGACACCCGGAGATCACCCTGCTGCGACCCCTGGCCCGGCTCGGACGCAACGAGTGGTCCACGTTGGGCGAGGTGCGGGCACTCGACCGCTTGCCCTACCACCCTTGAGGTCCTCGGCCTCGAAAACCGTGCCCTGTGGTGGGCGTCCGACCCGTGGAGGAGTGGGTGGGCCGGACGCCCGAAGGGGCCGGGGGCGCACCCCGTGCGCGCGCCCCCGGGGCTTTAGTGGTCGTGCTCGTGGTCGACGGGTTCCTGACAGGCCACCCTGGGTTCGATGTTGACGCCCTGGTGGGCCCCGGTGAACTCGAAGACGGTGCTCTCCCCCGGTTCCAGGGCGCTGTGCTCCTCGGTCCCGGTCGCCTCGAAGTGGGCGCCGTGGTTCACCCAGGTGGCGCCGGTCATGTCCAGGATCTCCTGGCGGTTGGCGAACACCCAGTCGACCATCCAGCCGTCCACGCCCTCGGCTCCGGCGGTGACCTCGACCTCCACCTCGAACCGGTCGTCGGTCTGGTCGACGACCGTGTACTCGGCGGTGCAGTACTCCTCGGCCGGCGCCTCCGTGGGTTCGGGTTCGGGTTCGGTGGTGGGTCCGTCCGAGGGTTCGGTGGTGGGTCCGTCGGTGGGTGCCGGTTCCTCGTCGCCGAAGACCACGTCGGAGCAGTTGTAGAAGGCCTCCGGGCTGTCGGAGCGTTCCCACACCACGTAGACGATGTGGCGCCCCTCCTTGTCGGGCAGGTCGACGTCCCAGTGGTACTCGGCTCCGGCGTCGCCGCCGCTGCGCAGCGGCGGGTCGACCACCTCGTCGATGAGCTCCAGGTCGTCCCAGGTGAGCGGGGCCTCGGGGTCGAATCCGTCCTCGGTCACGTAGGTGAAGAAGGTGCCCGGGTGCGGGGCCCAGGCGTTGTGCCGGAACTCGACCGTCTCGTCCGCCGGCAGGTGTGTGGTGGGCCAGTCGGTGCGGGGCGTGTTGAACGCGGCGAAGTCCTCGCCGGGACCGCACAGTTCCCCATCGGCCACGTACTCGCGGTGTCGTCCGTCGGAGTCGGGGACGAGGTTGCCGTACCAGTTCCAGAACGCGTAGTCCCCGCCCTCGGCCAGGGCGTCGGCGCAGGCCTCGTTGGTGGGGTCCAGCGCGCCTCCGCCGGTGCCGCCGGTGGCGTCGTCGAAACAGGCGTAGGTGCGACTGGCCGGGTAGGTGAACGCGCCGTGAGCCTCGGCGGTGTCGGGCAGGGCGACGAGCACCCCGGCGACGGCGATGCCTCCGACTGCCGCGGCGGTCGCGATCGTCCCGACGATGGTGGGTGTGCGCATGGTGTGTCCCTTCGGGGCGGGACCCGACCGCGTGCGGGGGGTGTTCACGCGGCCGGGCGTGGGGGATGGAAAGGGTCTCGGGGCCGGTGGGACGTCAGTCCTCGGCGCCCTCCTCTTCCGTGTCGGCGCCCTGCTTTCTGATTGATCACATCATTCTCCTCGGGGATGACCCTTCGATGCCCTTGGTGGTTACCGCGGGTGGGCTTCTACCTCCGAACCGTGCGAAAGGTCCGGGGGCGGGGGGCCGAAAGGTGTGCGGGTCTGAGGATGCGTGGTGGATCCGGATGCGGCAGCGGCGGGGCCTGGCGCGACCGTTCGGGCACGTGGAACGTGGTGTGGGCGTCGATGTGGTCCGCCGCTCATGGGAGGGCTCCCCCCGTTCGGGAGCGCTCCCATAAGCGGTGCCGAAAAGTTAACACCATTGATGTGGCCCGGCAATGGGTGTGACCGGAGAAAAATCGGAACGCTCCCATAACCGGAACCTGGAAGTGACGTGGCGGATCCGTGGCACCGCCCGGCTCCACGGATCCGCCACGACCGTCCTCAGACCCTCAGGTCACCCTCCGGGGCGGGCAGGGTCGGCAGCAGGTGCGCCACCCCGGCGGGGTCGCCGTCCCAGTCCAGGGCGCGGATCTGGGCGAGGCTGCGCCGCCCGGTGATCGCCCTGGCCAGCTCGAAGGCGCTCGCGCTCAGGCCGAGGTCGGCCCCCTTCTCGGCGTCGCCCTCCCCCAGCCGCCACTCCTGGCCGGTGTCGGCGGCCTTCACGTGTACCGAGGGGCGGTCGGCGGGCCAGCCTCGGGCCAGGCCACCCAGTACGAAGGCGGCGAGCTGGTCGGCGCCCTCGGTCTGGGGTTCCATCCCCAGCGCGCCACGGATGTCGTTCTCGTGGTGCCAGGTGTCCAGCGCCGGCAGGGAGTAACGCAGCCGGGTCCGGGTGCGCATGAGTTCGAGCAGGGCGGGCGCGCCCTCGACCCATTCCGCGGTGAGTTCGTCGATGCGTTCGTCGGCACGGTCGGCGACCTGACGGGCGGTGACCTCGTCACTGGCCGGGGGCGTCACCAGGCCCTGCACGACCTCGACGCAGAGGCCGGCCATGTGGGCGTAGGTCTGGCGAACGTCCCAGGCGGGGCAGGCCGGGACGACGGTGGCGAGAGAGGCCTCGTCAAGGCCCGCGGCCAAGGCGACGAGACGGTCTTGGGCCTGCTGGTAGATGAGCGCGGAGTCCATCGTCCAACCCTACCTAACACTGTTAGGGGCAGGTCCGGTCCACCGTCTCCGGTAGGGCTTCCTCCGGGGAAAGGAAATGACAAAAGCAGCCCAGGAATGCACATCCGCGGTCTTCTCATGCGTATCGGTGCGAGCGCGAGGGTAGGCGCGCTCCCAACCGCATGACCAGCCGATCCGAGGAGGTTGTGGTGATGCACTCGCAGGATGGGTCCGGTGGACCCGACAGCGGCGGCGGTCAGAAGACCGAAGCGGCTCGCGCGGCCGCGGGCGAGGTCGCGTCCACCGCGAAGGAGCAGGCACGGTCCTTCGCCGGTGAGGCCCGCTCGGAGACAGGGCACGTCATGAACGACGTCCAGGGGCGCCTCCGGGAAGAGGCCGAGGATCAGACCAGGAAAGCTTCGGGAAACCTGCGCCAGTGGTCACAGGAACTGGAGTCCATGGCCGAACACGCGGACACGGACTCGCCCGTGGGCGACGTGGTGCGCCAGGTCGCGGAAGGCGGCCGCGGGACCGCGGACTTCCTGGATGAGCGGGGCGTGAACGGTCTGCTGGACGAGGCCCGCGACTTCGCCAGACGCAAGCCGATGGCCTTCCTCGTGGGAGCCGCGGTGGCCGGGTTCGCACTCGGACGCATCCTCAAGGTGTCCCCCGAGGGCTCCGAACAGGGAGGTTCCGAGGGATCGGGGCGGGGCTCCTCCTCGGTCCAAAGCCGGGAGCCCGCTTCGCTGCCCAGGCAGGGCAGCCCGTCCGCGGGCGAGACGATCCCTCCCGGCGTGGCCTCCGAGAGGCTGGGGCGGAATCCGGAAGGAGGGGGGATCTGACATGGCGACGGTTCCCAGGCCCACACCGGGCACACAGGACCGGATCCGGCGCGAGTGGGACCAGGACGACCGGTCCCTGTCCGAACTCGTCGGGGTGGTGACGACCGACCTCCAGACGCTGTTCCGCCAGGAGATCGCCTTGGCCAAGGCCGAGCTCCGTGAGGAGGGCGCCAAGGCGGGCAAGGCCGCGGGGCTGCTCGGTGGAGCCGGGTTCGCGGGCTACATGACGGTGATCCTGCTCAGCTTCGCCGCGGTGTTCGGCCTCGCCGAACTCATCGGGCTGGGCTGGTCCGCCCTGGTGGTGGCGGTGCTGTGGGCGATCGCGGGTGCGGTCATGTTCGTCATCGGACGTAAGCGGATGCGCGAGGTCTCACCCACACCCGAGCGCACCATCGAGACTCTGAAGGAGGACGCCCAATGGGTGAAACATCCGACCGGATAAGGCAGGACATCGAGCGCACGCGCGCGGAGCTGACCCAGGACACCGACCGGCTGGTGGACCGCGCCAACCCGCGTAAGGCGATCGACCGTCGCACCCACCGGATGCGCCGCAAGGCCGGGGAAGTGAAGGATCGCGTCATGGGATCGATTCCGTCTCAGGGGTCGGGTGGGAGCTCCACCGGGAGCTCGATCCGACAGAACGCCGAGCAGATGACCGACGCGGTCAGGTCGGCTCCCCAGCAGGCCGTCCGGCAGACCCGGGGCAACCCGCTCGCCGCAGGACTGATCGCCTTCGGCGCCGGTCTGCTGGCCGCCTCGCTCATCTCCGAGAGCAGGGCGGAGCGGCAGGCCGCCCGCCAGATCCAGGACCGTGCGGGCTCGATGATCGAGCCGGTCGAACAGGCGGTCTCCCAGTCCGTGAACCGGGTGAAGGAACAGGCCACCGATTCGGCCCGCGACGCCGGAGAGCACCTGAAGGAGAGCGCCTCGGAGAGGGCGCGCTCCACCGGTGAGCAGGCCCAACACCAGGCGAAGGGCGCGTCGGAGGAAATGCGCGGTTCCTGATCCGCGCGGAAGGCTCCGACCGCCGGTCGTGCCCGCGTCGTCTCCCCGCCCGGTTCGGCCGCGGTGGGCGAGGCGGCGGAGCGCGACCACGCCCTTCGTCGACGGCACCGGCGAGATGGCGAGGAGCGGAGAAGGGAAGTGACCGATGGTCCGGCAGAGCGATCAGACACGGGGCGGCGAGCGCGCTCCGAGGGGAGAGGCCACGGCTCCGACCCGCATGGCGAAGTCCTCGTGGTGGGGCGCCCTGCGTAGGACGTTCCGGGAATTCAGCGCGGACAACGTGAGCGACCTGGCCGCCGCGCTGACCTACTACGCGATCCTCTCGCTCTTTCCGGCACTGTTGGTACTGGTGTCACTGCTCGGTCTGGCCGGGCCGGACGCCACCCGGACACTGACCGAGAACGCCTCCGCGCTCCTGCCCCCGGATGTGGCCGGGCTGGTGAACACCGCCATCGAGAACCTCCAGGGCAGTCAGGGCGTCGCCGGCCTCGTCGGTATCGTCAGCCTGGCCGTGGCCCTGTGGTCGGCCTCGGGGTACATCGCCGCCTTCATGCGGGCGTCCAACGTCGTCTACGACGTACCGGAGGGGCGTCCCATATGGAAGACGCTGCCCATCCGCGTCGGCGTCACCCTGATGCTGGTCGTCCTGATCACCGTCACCGTGCTCGCTGTCGCGGTCTCGGGCGGGGTCGCCGAGCGCGTCGGACAGTTGGTCGGTCTGGGGCCCACCGCGGTGACGGTGTGGAACATCGCGAAGTGGCCGGTGCTGCTGCTCCTCATGGCCTTCATGATCGCTCTCCTGTACTGGGCCTCGCCCAACGCCAAGCGCGGCTTTCGCTGGGTCAGCCCGGGCAGTCTGCTCGCGGTGCTGATCTGGCTGGTCGCCTCGCTGGCGTTCGCCTTCTACGTCGCCAACTTCGCCTCCTACAGCAAGACCTACGGGAGCATGGCGACCGTGGTGATCTTCCTCGTGTGGCTCTGGATCAGCAACATCGCGATCCTGCTCGGTGAGGAGTTCAACGCCGAGATCGAGCGCGGGCGCGCGGAGGAGGCGGGGCAGCCCCCCGAGGAGGAGCCCTACGTGGAGATGCGCGACCGCCCGAAGGGGAAGAAGGGCGGGAAGCCTCGGCGAGAACACGGCTGAGGCGGACGGAGGGCACGTGTGGGCTCCTTGAGGAGCCCACACGTGTCGTGTTCTCGGGGACCGGCCCCGCTCAGGCGCCCAGACCGGACATCAGGTCCGCGAACGACGTGGGCTCCTCGTAGGGATCGGCCTTGTCCGAGGTGTGCTCGGTGGCCAGGATCGCCAGCTGTCGGGCGGCCCGCTCGACGCGCTCGGACAGCTCGCGTCCACCGCTGTCCCCCGCTCCCCAGTCCTCGGAGGCGGCGTAGACGCCCGTGGGCACCACCACCGAGCGGGTGTAGGAGAACATCGGCCGCAGCGCGTGCTCCAGCACCAGCGAGTGACGCGGGCTGCCGCCGGTGGCGGCGACCAACACCGGGGTGCCGTCCAGCGTGCCGGGTTCGATCACGTCGAAGAACGACTTGAACAGGCCGCTGTAGGAAGCGTTGAAGACCGGGGTCACCGCGATGATCCCGTCCGCGTCGGCGATGTCGGCCAGGACCCCGGGCAGCTCGCCGGTGGGCACACGGGTGGTCATGGCGTTCATGATGTCGTGGGCCACCTCGCGCAGCTCCACGACGCGCACCTCGACCTTCTCGCCACGTTCGACCAGGGCCTCCTCGGCCGCGGCGGTCAGACGATCGGCCAGCAGACGGGTCGAGGAGGGGTTGCTCATCCCCGCCGTGACGGTCACCAGCTTCCGGGTCATCGGGTCTCCTCCGTCTTCGTGGCGGTCTGCTCCTTGGCGGCCAGGAGCGAGGCGTGGTCGGGCGCGTCGGGCACGTGGGCGGGCTTCATCGCGGCGAACTCCTTGCGCAGCACCGGGACGACCTCCTCGCCCAGGAGGTCCAGCTGCTCCAGGACCGTCTTGAGCGGCAGTCCGGCGTGGTCCATCAGGAAGAGCTGGCGCTGGTAGTCGCCGAACATCTCCCGGAAGCCCAGAGTACGGTCGATGACCTCCTGCGGGCTGCCCACGGTCAGCGGGGTCTCACGGGTGAAGTCCTCCAGGGAGGGGCCACCGCCGTAGACCGGCGCGTTGTCGAAGTAGGGACGGAACTCCTTGACCGCGTCCTGGGAGTTCTTGCGCATGAACACCTGACCGCCGAGTCCGACGATCGCCTGGTCCGCGCTCCCGTGGCCGTAGTGCTCGAAGCGGCGCCGGTAGAGCGAGATGAGCTTACGGGTGTGGGTGGCGGGCCAGAAGATGTTGTTGTGGAAGAAGCCGTCACCGTAGTAGGCGGCCTGCTCCGCGATCTCCGGGCTGCGGATGGAGCCGTGCCACACGAACGGCGGCACGTCGTCCAGCGGTCGCGGCGTGGAGGTGAAGCCCTGCAGCGGGGTGCGGAACTTGCCCTCCCAGTCGACGACGTCCTCGCGCCACAGGCGGTGCAGGAGGTTGTAGTTCTCCAGCGCCAGCGGGATGCCCTGTCTGATGTCCTTGCCGAACCAGGGGTAGACCGGGCCGGTGTTACCGCGACCCATCATCACGTCCACCCGACCGTCGGCCAGGTGCTGGAGCATGGAGAAGTCCTCGGCGATCTTCACCGGGTCGTTGGTGGTGATCAGCGTGGTGGAGGTGGACAGGATGAGCTTCTCGGTCCGCGCCGCCACGTAGCCGAGCATGGTCGTGGGCGAGGAGGCCACGAAGGGGCGATTGTGGTGCTCGCCGCTGGCGAAGACGTCCAAGCCCACCTCCTCGGCCTTGAGCGCGATGGCCACCATCGCCTTGATCCGCTCGTGCTCGGTCGGAGTGCGTCCCGTGGTGGGGTCGGTGGTGACGTCACTGACCGAGAAGATTCCGAACTGCATGGCGTTCCCCGATCCATCTAGCTTCCAAGGAAATTACTTACTATGAAACTATCATGTCGAACCAGCTCGTGGGGCCGGGTATTCCATCGATCTTCGAGGGCCCGCGTTCATCCACAGGCACGCTCCGTATCCACCAAATGTCACTATCGCGTGATACCCCTGGTGAGACAGGTGAAGACACCGTCACAGCGGGCCACAGACCGGCCCGACGAGTGCGGGAAAGGAGAAGGGCGCCTCCCCGAAGCGCCCGACACCCCCATGGCCACCACCCTCGACCCCCGACGGAAGCCCCATCACCCCACCACCTCACCGACCCCACACCGTGCCGTGCCCCGGCAGCGTCGCCCACTCCACCCCGGCGAGGAGACGACCGAGCGCACTCGCGAGCCGGTGGTGCTCGCCGACGCCCTGGGCGAGGTCCTGATCACCCTCAAGGAACGCGAGTCGACCGCCGAGCCACGCTGAGTTCCGCGCACACGAAGGGCCCGGCATCCGAGCCGGGCCCAGTGTTCGTACCTGACAATCCTCCGAACGCGGGCCGCAAGGCCTCGGGCGGGAAGGATCACACCGGTTCGGTCGTTCCATGGATGTGCGCTTGAACCAGGCCGATTCCGCCGCCGACACCAACAACCCCGGGACCGTGCGTGCGCCCGCCGCACCGGGTGGCGGGACAGGAACGAGGGCTCCACACGAAATCGGGTGACGCGGCCCTCACCAGCGCGTGGCGGGTTCCACTCCCGGGCGATCCGAACGGCGTGGTCCTCGTTCAGGACGGGGTGGAAGATGGGCTGCCCGGGCAGCCTCGAGGCCCACTCGCGCCGACCGGGATCCCTGACCAGAGCGAGTTCCACGGGCCCGGTGGGGCGCCACGGGGTGGTCGGCCCAACAGGTGGGTCGAAGGTCGCCGCGACCATCGTCGACCATCGTCCCCCTCTTCCCCGACCGAAATCTCGAAGAGTATGGACAACCCGTGCCCCACAATGCACACGGTTTTTACCGACGACCCCGTAAATTCGTTCGTACAGGCGGGAACACTCCACCTGTACGAAGCGTTATCACAGGTGAAGCACCCCAGACCGAACCCCGACCCCGAAAATCCCACCAGCGTCTGTGAGAAGCTTCGACATCACCTTCAGACCATGCGCGGATGCACGCGCTCGTGTCGGCAATGGGGGTTTCCGACACGAAACCATCGCTGCATCCGCCTTCCCAGCGGCCAGACCGCACTCCGTGCGTAGGCCGCGCCGGTCGGGTCTCACGTTGGGGGACGTGGGACCCGGCCCAGACCAAGCGAATACGAGTGCTCGTGTCGTAAATGGGGGTTTCCGACACGAAACCATCACCGTATTCGCCTCCCAGCGGCCCCACCGTTCTCGGTGGCGGACCGCGAGGTCGGCCCCCACGTTGGGGGACGTGGGGCCGACCAGACCCGGTGGGGGCGCGCCGCACGGCGCGCCCCCGCTTTTTCGTGTCCGGCCGGGACGTCCCACTCCCGATCGGCCGTACTCACTCGCCCGCCCATCGGTGCGTGAACCGTGACCCGGCCCCTCTCGGAGAAGGCCTCGTAGACGACGCCCGTCCCGCGCCGATCCGCACCGACCCACACCCGGTTCAGGGCATCGGTTCGCCTTGTGCGGCGGGTGTTCGTGGACGGCGGTACGATGCGCCTGCACGGGAGGAGACCGAAGGTGACGGGGAACGATAGCGGCGGTCGGCCGACGATGGCCGACGTGGCCGCGCATCTGGGCGTTTCCCGGCAGCTGGTCTCCCTGGTGCTGGGCGATCGGCCCGGACCCAGCGCCCGGACCCGGGAGCGGGTACTGCGCGCGGCCGAGGAGTTGGGCTACCGCGTCGACACCGCCGCGCAGTTGCTACGCCGGGCCCGCAGCCGCCAACTGGGGGTGCTGTTCACGATGGCGCACCCGATGGAGACCGACCTGGTGGGCGCGCTGTACGCGGCGGCCGCCCTGCAGGAGTACAGCGTGGTGCTGAGCGCCCTGATGGCCACGCGCACCGAACGCCGGGCCATCGACGACCTCGTGGGGTTGCGCTGTGAGGCGCTGGTGCTGATCGGTCTGTCGGCCCAGGCCCCCGAGGATCTGGCTCGGGTGGCGTCCCGGGTACCGGTGGTGGAGATCGGGCAGCGCAGCGGAGCGGTCGACACCGACAGCATCCGAACCGACGACGCGGCCGGGACCCGGCTGGCCGTGGATCACCTGGTCTCGTTGGGACACCGGGACATCGTGCACGTGGACGGCGGCGAATCGCCCGGGGCGCCCGAGCGCCGTGACGGTTACCTGACGGCTATGCGCGACCACGGTCTGGGCGAGTGGGCCGAGGTACTGCCCGGTGTCTATGGTGAGGCCGCCGGGGCCCGGGCCGCGAACACCCTTTTGGCCCGAAACCGGTTGCCCACCGCCGTGGTCGCCTGCAACGACCAGTGCGCGCGCGGGTTGATGGCCACGCTGGTGCGAGCCGGACACTCCGTTCCCGGTGAGGTGTCGGTGGTGGGCTACGACGACAGTCGTGTCGCGGGGTTGCCGTTCCTGGGTCTGACCTCGGTCCGCCAGGACGTGGAACGGATGGCGGAACTGGCGGTGGACGCGGCGGTCGCGCGGTTGGACGAGGGGCGTACCGACAGCGCCCATGTGGTGTTGGCGCCCACGCTGACCATGCGGGAGAGCACCGCTCCCCCATGCCGTTGAGTCCACGCGGTCCCGGCGCGAGACAGATCACGTGCCGCACGGTTGATGTGGGCCCCTCAGACCTGACACCCTGGATTTAGCACGTGCCAAACCCGTGTCGCCCCGACCCTGGCGGCAGGCACGTTCTCTCGGCCGCCACAGGCCTTCGTGCCCCTCGGCGCGCACTCCACGACCCGTCGCTCGACCACCTCTGAGCAAGAGGGAGGCACTGTCATGCCTTTGGCCCTGCTCGCCCTGGCCCTCGGGGCCTTCGCCATCGGAACCACCGAGTTCGTCATCATGGGCCTGCTGCCCGAGGTCGCCGCCGACCTCGGTGTGCCCATCCCCACCGCGGGGCACCTCATCTCCGCCTACGCCTTGGGCGTGGTGGTGGGCGCGCCGCTGCTCACCGCGTTGAGCACGCGGCTGCCGCGCAAGACCGCGCTGCTGTTGTTCATGGGCGTGTTCCTGCTGGGCAACCTGCTCACCGTGTTCGCGCCCTCGCACGAGACCGTGTTGGTCTCCCGCTTCCTGGCCGGCGTTCCGCACGGTGCCTACCTGGGTGTGGCCGCGCTGGTGGCGGCTCACCTGGCCGGTCCCGGCCGGCAGGCCACCGCGGTCGCGCGAGTGATGCTCGGACTGACCATCGCCAACATCGTCGGGGTGCCCGCCGGCACCCTGCTGGGACAGCTCACCGGCTGGCGCACCGCCTTCCTCGTGGTGGCGGTCATCGCCGGCCTGACCGTTCTCGGTGTGGCCCGCTGGGTGCCGCACGTGCCGATCGGCCGCAGCGGTGGCCTGCGCGGGGAGTTCTCCGCCCTGGCCCGGCCACAGGTGGTCCTCGGCCTGCTCACCGCGGTGTTCGGGTTCGCCGGGGTCTTCGCGGTCTACAGCTACATCTCCCCGATGATGACCGAGTTGGCGGGCATGCCCACCTCCGGTGTGCCGATCGTGCTGGCCCTGTTCGGGGTGGGCATGACCTTGGGTTCGCTCCTGGTGGGCCCATTGGCCGACCGCTGGCTGCGCCCCACCATCTACGGTTCCCTCGCGAGCCTGGCGGCCGTGTTGGCGTTGTTCACCGTGGCCGTGCACAACCCCTGGACCGCCGCGATCGGCGTGGTCGTCCTGGGGGCCGTCGGCTTCGGGGTGACCGCCCCGTTGCAGGTTCTGGTGATGAGTCGGGCGGGCACCGCGCCCAGTCTGGCCTCGGCCTCCAACCACTCCGCGTTCAACCTGGCCAACGCCGGTGGCGCCTGGGTCGGGGGCGTGGGCATCGCGATGGGTCTGGGCTACGCCTCCCCCGCGGCGATCGGCGCGGTGCTGGCCGTGGCCGGCCTGGGCATCGCGGTGACGGCGGGGTTGTTGGACCGCTCCTCCGAGCCCGAGCAGGAGGCCGTCGGCGAACCCGCCCTCGGCCACTGACACCCCCGGCGCAAGCGCCCGTGTCCCGCTTCGGGGCGCGGGCGCTTCGCTGTCGGTAACCGGTTTCCCCGAGGGGTTGACTTCCTCCTTTGTTAACGCCAACAATGTTGGCCAGGTCACAGCAGCCCCCTCATGGCCTCGTCCCTCACGTGGCGTAAGGGGTTCATTCAGTGAGCGCAGCCGAGAAGGGACCTCTCCTTGGCCACGAATGTTAACGCCAACAATCCGGGTTCCGCCGAACCTCCCCCCGACCCCGTGGTGGTCGGTATCGACTTCGGGACCCTCTCCGGACGCGCAGTCGTGGTCCGGGTCCGCGACGGCGCGGAACTCGGCACCGCCGAACGCGCCTACCTCCACGGGGTCATCTCCGACCGGCTGCCCGGCCACGAGGAGCCCCTCGAACCGGAGACCGCCCTGCAACACCCCGAGGACTACCGAAGGGTCCTGAGCGAAGCCGTTCCCGCCGCTCTGCACGCGTCCGGGATCACCCCGGATCGGGTCATCGGTGTCGGTGTCGACTTCACCTCCTGCACGGTCCTGCCCACCACCGCCGACGGAACCCCCCTGTGCGAGGCCCCCGACCTCGCCGGGCGCCCCCACGCCTGGCCCAAGCTGTGGCGCCACCACTCGGCCCAACCCGAGGCCGACGAGATCAACGCCTTGGCCGCCGAACGCGGCGAACCCTGGCTGGGCCGCTACGGCGGGCGGATCTCCTCCGAATGGCAGTTCGCCAAGGCCCTTCAGGTACTGCGCGACGACCCCGAGGTCTACCGGCGCGCCGACCGCTGGATCGAGGCGACCGACTGGATCGTGTGGCGACTGTGCGGACACGAGACCCGCAACGTGGCCACAGCCGGGTACAAGGGGATCCACCAGGACGGCGCCTGGCCCACCAAGGACTTCCTGGCCGCGTTGGACCCCCGCTTCGCCGACTTCGCCGCCGAAAAGCTCGACCACCCGTTGTCCCAGCTGGGCGAACGGGCCGGTGGCCTCACCGCCGAGGCCGCCGCCTGGACCGGCCTGTTCGAGGGCACCCCCGTGGCCGTCGGCAACATCGACGCCCACGTCACCGCGGCCGCCGCGCAGACCACGGCGCCCGGTCGGATGCTCGCCATCATGGGTACCAGCACCTGCCACGTGATGAACTCCGAGGTCCTGGCCGAGGTGCCGGGGATGTGCGGCATGGCCCTGGGCGGCATCACCCCGGGCATGTGGGGCTACGAAGCCGGGCAGAGCGGCGTGGGCGACATCTTCGGTTGGTTCGTCGACACCCACGTGCCCCCGGCCTACCACCAGGAGGCCGCCGAACGCGGGGTGTCCGTCCACGACCTGTTGTCGGCCAAGGCGGCCGACGCCCCGGTGGGCGCGCACGGTCTGGTGGCCCTGGACTGGCACAGCGGCAACCGGTCGGTCCTGGTCGATCACTCCCTGACCGGCGTGCTGGTGGGCATGACACTGGCCACCCGCCCCGAGGAGGTGTACCGGGCCCTGGTGGAGGCCACCGCCTTCGGCACCCGCACCATCATCGAGGCCTTCACCACCGCGGGGGTGCCGGTCCACGACCTCACCATCGGCGGCGGCATGGTCCGCAACCCCTTCGTCCTTCAGGTCTACACCGACGTGCTGAACCGGCCTCTGCGGGTGGTGGACACCGAGCACAGCTGCGCCGTGGGATCGGCCATCCACGCCGCCGTCGCCGCCGGGGCCCACCCCGACGTCCACACCGCCTCCGCCGCCATGGGCCGGGTCCGCCCCGACACCGTCGACCCCGATCCGCGCCGGGCCGCGGCCTACGACGCCCTGTTCGAGGTCTACACCGAACTGCACGACCACTTCGGGCGCGGCGGCACCGACAGCCTGCACCGGTTGCGGGCCCTGCGACAGGACGCGCTCACCTCCGACGACGCCACCCAGGGAGTGCGATGACCTCCATCGACGACATCCAAGGCCTGCTGACGCGCCACCGCGCCGAGGTGGAACACGTGCGTGAACACGTGTGCGGGCTGCACGCCGAACTGACCCGGTGGGACCTGGTCACCTGGACCAGCGGCAACATCTCGGCCCGGGTGCCCCATACCGACCTGATGGTGATCAAACCCAGCGGGGTGTCCTACGACGACCTCACCCCCCAGGACATGGTCGTGTGCGACCTGCACGGCACCCTGGTCGAGGGCCGGCACAAACCCTCCAGCGACACCGACGCCCACGCCCACGTCTACCGGGCCCGCCCCGACGTCGGCGGGGTCGTGCACACCCACAGCCCCTACGCCACGGCCTGGGCCGCCCGCGGGGAGCCCGTGCCCTGCGCCATCACCGCGATGGCCGACGAGTTCGGCGGCGACATCCCGGTGGGCCCCTTCGCGCGCATCGGTGACGACTCCATCGGACGCGGCGTCGTCCGCACCCTGGAGGGTCACCGTTCCCCCGCCGTCCTCATGCGCGGCCACGGGGTCTTCACCATCGGCGCCACCGCCAACGCCGCCGTCAAGGCCGCGGTGATGTGCGAGGACGTGGCGCGCACCGTCCACCTCGCCCGCCAGGGCGGCCCCGTCGAACGCCTACCCCAAGAGGACGTCGACGCCCTCTACCACCGCTACCAGAACGCCTACGGACAGTGAGGAAGCGACGTGCCCCTACCCACACCCCCCGCGACCGACAACCCGGCGGTGCGCGCCCACCGGCCCCGTGTCGGGTTGCTCGGCATCATGCAGCCGCTCTACGACGACATGATCCCGGGGATCACCGAGCACCAGGCCGCCTACGCCGGCCGGGTCGCCGATCGCCTGTCCGACATCGCCGAGTGGACGGTCGCTCCACCCGTCCGTGGTCGTGAGGACGCCGAACGCGCCCTGCGTTCCTTCGAGGCCGAGGGGCTCGACGGCGTCCTGGTCGTCATGCTCACCTACGGCCCCTCGCTGCGCGTCACCCGGGCCCTGTCCGGGTTGCGACTGCCGGTCGCCCTGGCCAACATCCAGCCCGACCCCGCCGTCAGCGCCGCCTGGGACATGGACGACATGACCTACAACCAGGGCATCCACGGGGCACAGGACACCGCCAACGCGATGGTCCGGGCCGGGGTCGACTTCGAGGTCATCACCGGTGAGTGGCAGAGCCCGGACTTCGCGGAGCGGGTGGACCGCTGGGCTCGGGCGGCCCACACCGTCAGCGCGCTGCGCCGGTTGCGGGTGGGCGTGTTCGGCTACCCCATGAACGGCATGGGCGACGCCCGCGTGGACGAGTCCGCGCTGTTGCGCAAGCTCGGACCGGAGGTGCACGTGATCGCGCCCGGCGCCCTGCACCGCGCCATGGCCGACCTGCCCGAACAGGCGGTGCGCGACCTCATCTCCTGGGAGGACGGGGTGTTCGACGTGGACACCCGGTTGTCCAAGGAGGAACGCGAGGACCACGTCCGTATGCAGTTGGGCATCGAACGACTCCTGGAGGAGTCGGAGTGCGGCGCCTACTCCACCCACTTCGACGCCATCGGTGAGGACGGGCGTTTCGCCCGGCTGCCCATGGCCGCCGCCTCCACCCTGATGGCCCAGGGGTACGGCTTCGCCGGAGAGGGGGACGTCCTGGCGGCCTCGATCGTCTACGCCGGGCACCGGCTCGCCGGGGACGGTCACTTCACCGAGATGTACGCGATGGACTTTCCCAGCGACTCCATCCTGATGAGCCACATGGGCGAGGGCAACTGGCGGCTGGCCCGCGAGGACGAACCGGTACGGCTGATCAAACGCCCGCTGGGCATCGGAGGTCTGGACGACCCACCCACCCTGGTGTTCCGCTACCGCCCGGGGCCGGCGACACTGGCGTCCCTGGTCTCCCTGGGCGGGGAACGGTTCCGTCTGGTGGTGGCCGAGGGCGAGGTCCTGGACTCCCCCGAACTGCCCGCCCTGGAGATGCCCTACGGGCAGTTCCGTCCCGCCTCGGGCGTGCGGAGCTGCATGGACGCCTGGCTGCGCGCCGGTGGCACCCACCACATGGTCATGAACTCCGGTCACATCGCCCAGGACTGGCGTGTCCTGTGCGAGCTGGCCGGTATCGAGTACGTCCCGGTCTGAGCGGCCGGCCAGGCGCCCCCCGGCGCCCGCACCCCCTGGGGAGGGCTCCCACCGGGAGCCCTCCCACCCCCGGCGCGATCACCGACGCCAGAACCCTGGCCGACGAGGACCCCTACGCCGCCAACACCATGCACGCCCCCGACCGGGTCGTCCCTCGACCGGCCGAGGACGTGCACCTGTCCGAGGGCACGCTCACCGCGGTCCTGCCGCCCGTGTCCTGGTCCGTCATCACCCTGCCCCCGGTCAGGGTCGACCCACCCCAACCGAGTACGGAAGAAGGCCCCGATGCCCCGACCATCACTCCTGTCCGTCGCCGCCTCCCTCTCCGGCGTCGCACTGCTACTGACCGCCTGCAACGGTGTGGGCGACGCCGCCCGCCCCGACGGTGAGAACGGCGTCATCGGCATCGCCATGCCCACCCAATCCTCCGAACGCTGGATCGACGACGGCGACAACATGGTCGCCGAGTTCGAGGACCGCGGCTACGGAACCGACCTGCAGTACGCCGAGGACATCGTCGAGGACCAGGTCGCCCAGATCGAGAACATGATCACCCGAGGCGTGGACGCCCTGGTCATCGCCTCCATCGATGGTGAGGCCCTGGGCGACGTCCTCGACATGGCCGCCGACGGCGACATCCCGGTGATCGCCTACGACCGGCTCATCATGGGCAGCGAGCACGTCGACTACTACGCCACCTTCGACAACTTCGAGGTCGGCGTCCTCCAGGGGCAGTACATCGTCGACACCCTGGACCTGGAGAACGAGGACGGCCCGTTCAACATCGAGCTGTTCGGCGGCTCCCCCGACGACAACAACGCCTACTTCTTCAACGACGGCGCGATGTCGGTCCTGCAACCCCACATCGACGACGGCACGCTGGAGGTCCTGAGCGGCCAGACCTCCATGGAGCAGATCGCCACCACCCGCTGGGACGGTTCCATCGCCCAGTCCCGCATGGACAACCTGCTCAGCGCCAACTACTCCGACGAGGAGGTGCACGCGGTCCTGTCGCCCTTCGACGGCATCAGCCTGGGGGTGATCGAGTCCCTGCGCGCGGTGGGCTACGGCACCGAGGAGCAACCGCTTCCCGTCATCACGGGTCAGGACGCCGACCTGTCGTCGGTGCGCTCCATCGTCGCCGGGGAGCAGACCCAGACGGTCTTCAAGGACACCCGCGCCCTGGCCTCCCAGACCGTGGACATGACCGAGGCCCTTCTCAACGACGAGGAGGTGCCGGTCAACGACACCGAGTCCTACGACAACGGGGTCCAGGTCGTTCCGTCCTTCCTGCTGGAACCGGTCTCGGTGGACCTGGACAACTACCACGAGGTCCTGGTCGAGGGCGGCTACTACGAGGAGTCCGAGCTCGAATGAGCACCGCTTACACCATTCCCGACTCCCCGGGGCCCCTGCTGCGGATGAGCGACATCCGCAAGGAGTTCCCCGGGGTACGGGCCCTGGACGGGGTCTCCCTGGAGGTGGCCCCCGGCAGCGTCCACGCGCTGATGGGTGAGAACGGGGCGGGCAAGTCCACGTTGATGAAGGTGCTCAGCGGGGTGCACCCGGCCGGTTCCTACACCGGGTCGGTGGAGATCGACGGCGAGCAGCGGGCGTTCTCCGACGTGGTCGCCGCCGAACGCGCCGGGATCGCCATCATCCATCAGGAACTGGCGCTGATCCCCCAACTCTCCATCAGCGAGAACGTCCTGTTGGGCCATGAGGAGACCCGGTTCGGCGTCATCGACTGGGGCGCCACCCACGCCCGCGCCCGTGAACTGCTGTTGCGCGTGGGCCTGGACGAGAACCCCGCCCTGCCCGTCTCCGCGCTGAGCATCGGTGCCCAACAGTTGGTGGAGATCGCCAAGGCCCTGGCCAAACGGGTGCGGCTGCTGGTGCTGGACGAGCCGACCTCCGCGCTCAACGAGGCCGAGAGCGACCGCCTGCTGGAGCTGCTGTCGGACCTGCGCGAGCAGGGCGTGGCCTGCGTGCTGATCTCGCACAAGCTCGGTGAGGTGATGCGGGTCAGCGACGAGGTCACCATCCTGCGCGATGGCCGCACCGTGGAGACCCTGACGGTGGAACGCGACGCCCAGGGGCGGCCATCGGTCGACGAGGACCGTGTCATCCGCGGCATGGTCGGCCGCGACCTGGACCAGCGCTACCCACCGGGTGAGGGCGCCGTCGGCCCGGTCCGCTTCGAGGTGCGCGACTGGACCGTGGACCACCCCACCCAGGCCGGACGGCGCATCGTGGACGGGGCGGACCTCGACATCGGGACCGGTGAGGTCGTGGGACTGGCCGGACTGATGGGAGCCGGGCGCACCGAGTTCGCCATGAACCTGTTCGGGCGCTCCTATGGCCGCTACGTCCGAGGTTCCCTGCTGCGGGACGGCGAGGAACTGCGCATGGGCGACGTCGCCGACGCGATCGCCGCGGGGGTCGCCTACGTGCCCGAGGACCGCAAGTCCCTGGGTCTGGTCCTGGACGACGACATCCGGCACAACACCACCATGGCCGCGCTCGGGCGGATCTCCCGCCGGGGCGTCATCGACCCGGGCCTGGAGACGGTGGAGGCCCAACGGATGAGCGAACGCATGCGGGTGCGCAGCCGCGGGGTCGACCAGACGGTGCGCACCCTCAGCGGCGGCAACCAGCAAAAGGTCGTGCTGGGCAAGTGGATGTTCACCCGACCTGAACTGCTGATCCTCGACGAGCCCACCCGCGGCATCGACGTCGGGGCCAAGTACGAGATCTACCTGATCGTGCGCCGCCTGGCGGCCGAGGGGGCCTGCGTGCTGCTCATCTCCTCGGAGCTGCCGGAGCTCCTCGGCATGTGCGACCGCGTCTACGCCATGTGCGAGGGGCGTATCACCGGCGAGGTGCCCGGGGCCGACGCCGACCAGGAGACCCTGATGAGACTCATGACCCGAACCGGGGAAACGAAGTGAACCGACCGACCTCCTCACTCCCCCGCCTGCGGGAGATGCTGCGGGGACGCACCCGCCAGTACGGGATGGCCATCGCCCTGGTGGCCATCATCATCCTGTTCCAGATCCTCACCGGTGGGTTGCTGCTCACCCCGCTCAACGTCACCAACCTGATCATGCAGAACTCCTACATCCTGATCCTGGCGATCGGGATGATGCTGGTGATCATCACCGGACACATCGACCTGTCGGTCGGCTCGGTGGTGGCCTTCACCGGGGCGATGGCCGCGATCATGCTCAACTCGTGGGGTCTGCCGACCGTCGTGGTGGTACCGGCCGCGCTGCTGCTCGGCGCGCTCATCGGCGCCTGGCAGGGCTTTTGGATCGCCTACGTGGGGGTTCCGGCGTTCATCGTCACCCTGGCCGGGATGCTGGTGTTCCGCGGCGCCACGCTCGCGGTGCTGGGCGGAGAGTCCATCGCCCCGTTGCCGCAATCGCTGCGGGTGATCGCCAGCGGTTTCCTGCCCGGGCGGAGCGACGGACCACACCTTCCCACCCTCCTCCTCGGGGTGGCCGGGGCCGCCGTGATCGTGTGGATCCAGTGGCGCTCGCGGGCCCGTTCACGCGCCCGGGAGCTGCCGGTCGCTCCGGTCGCGGTCACCGCCACCGGGTCGGTGCTGGTGGTCGCCGCCATCATGGCGTTCACCTACGTGGTGGCCGAGCACAACGGGCTTCCGCTGGTGGGCGTACTGCTGATCGCGCTCATCGTGGGCTACGCGTTCGTGATGCGCTCCACCACCATGGGTCGGCGCGTGTACGCCGTGGGCGGCAGCGAGCGGGCCGCCGCGCTCTCCGGGATCCGCACCAAACGGACCACGTTCTGGGTGTTCGTGAACATGGGGGTGCTCTCGGCGCTGGCCGGGCTGGTCTTCACCGGACGTCTGAACGCCGCGACCCCCGGCGCGGGCACCATGTTCGAACTGGACGCCATCGCGGCGGCCTTCATCGGCGGCGCCTCCGCGGCCGGTGGGGTGGGCAGCGTCGTCGGCGCGGTGATCGGTGCCCTGGTCATGGGCGTGCTCAACAACGGGATGTCGCTGATCGGGCTGGGCGTGGACTGGCAGCAGCTCATCAAGGGCCTGGTGTTGTTGCTGGCCGTGGCCTTCGACATCTACAACAAGCGCCGCGTCGGAGGCGCGGCGCCGATCATGCCGAAGTTGCGGTCGCACCGCAAACCTCCACGGGACCCATAGCATGTCGGGGTTCGTGAGCGAGGTGTGAGGAAGTGGCATGATCAGAGTTCTCCCGGCCCAGGACGCGGACGTGAGTACGGGGAGCGACGTGGCCCCGCGCTTCCTCCCTGGCCGACCCCCGAGGCCAGGAGCCGCCCGGACTCCGGTGCCGGTGATCACGCCGATACGGCAGGGCGACGGTGGCCACCTGCGCCCGTTTCGCCGTGTCCTTCAACCTGCTCGTCCCCGACATCTCCTACTGAGTCCGCCACCTTGAAGCGCTGTCCACGGGAGCCTCTCCCGTGGACAGCGCTTTCTCAGGACAGCGCTTTCTCAGGCCGTGGGCAGGCGCCACGCGGTGATGCCGCGCGGTGCCAGGACGTGGGTCCCCGCGCCGGACGTGGTGACCCCCGTCAACGGGGCGCCCGACAGGCCGCGGAGTTCGACGGGTTCGTCGGTGCGATTGGTCAGGAAGCGGTACTCGGCGTCATCGTCGGCACGCACGGTCAGCTCCACCCGGCCGCGCAACCCCTCGGGGAGTTCGCCGTCGATCCCGGCGTCGGCCAACAGGCGGCCGAGCAGGGCGACTCGGTGGGCCTCGTCCAAACGGGTCGAGACGTAGGCGGCGCCACCACCGCCGGGCAGCGCGCGACGGGTCAACGCCGCTCCTCCCGCCAGGGGACCGTCGGCGTAACGGGCCAGGACCTCGGTCTCGGCCGAGGTGACGGTGATCCGGTCCGACCACACCGTTCCCGAGGAACCGTCGTCCAGGCCCACGCTCGCGCCCTCGGGCAGGGGCGCGAACTCCTCGATCCGAAGACCCAGCAGGTCGCGCAACGGCCCCGGATAGCCGCCCAGGTGGACGTGATCGTTCTCGTCGACGATCCCGGAGAAGTAGGTGGTGACCAGGTGCCCACCGCCCAAGGCGTACTCCTTCAGGCGTTCGGCGGTGGCCTCGGGCAGCACGTGCAGCAGGGGCGCGACCACCAGGTCGTAGGCCTCCCAGTCGGCGTCGGTGGGCAGCACGTCCACACGCACGCCCACCTCAAGGAAAGCGGTGTACCAGTCCAGGGCCTCGCGGTGCACGTCCAACAGCGAACTGGGCAGCGAGTCGCGGCTCACCGCCCACCTGGACTCCCAGTCGAAGACGATGGCGGCCCGAGCTGGCAGCCGCCGCGATCCGGCGACCTCGGCCAGGTCCTCGGCCAACACCCGCCCCAGTTCGGTCACGTCCCGAAAGACCCGGCTCTCGGCACCGGTGTGCGGCACCATCGCCGAGTGGTACTTCTCCGCACCGGCCGCCGACTGTCGCCACTGGAAGAAACACACGGCGTCGGCGCCGTGCGCCACGTGCAGCAGGGAGTCGCGTGCCATCTCACCCGGGGCCTTGGGCGGGTTGACCGAGCGCCAGTTGACCGCGCTGGTGGAGTGCTCCATCAAGTACCAGGGGCGCCCACGTGCCAGGCCGCCGGTGAGGTTGGCGCAGAAGGAGAGTTCGTCGGCGCCGCCGGGTTCGGGGCGCACGTAGTGGTCGTTGGAGACGAAGTCGACCTCGTGCGCCCAGTCGGCGTAGTTCATCTCCGAGACGTGGCCCATGACCATGAAGTTGGTGGTGATGGGGATGTCGGGAGTGATACGACGCAGGATAGCGCTTTCCGCCCGTAGGTGATCGAGCAGCGCGTCGGAGGAGAAACGCGCGAAGTCGAGCTGTTGGGTGGGGTTGACGTGCGAGGCGGCCAGCCGGGGCGGTAGGACCTGACCCCAGTCGGTGTAGCGCTGGGACCAGAAGTCGGTGGCCCAGGCGTGGTTGAGCCCGTCGACCGTGGTGTAACGCTCCCGCAGCCAGGCCCGGAAGGCGGTCGCGGCGTCCTCGGAGTAATCGTGGACGTTGTGGCAGCCCAGTTCGTTGGACACGTGCCAGGCGGCCAGGGCGGGGTGGTGACCGTAGCGTTCGGCCAGGGCGGTGGTCACCTCCAGCGCGTGGCGGCGGAACACCGGTGACGTGGGGCGCCAATGCTGGCGGGCACCGGGCCAGACGGTCTCACCGGTGCGGGTGACCGGCAGGATCTCGGGGTGAGCGGTGGCCAGCCAGGCGGGCGGCGAGGCGGTGGCGGTGGCCAGATCGACGGCGACGCCGTTCTCGTGCAACCGGTCCATGATCTCGTCCAGCCAGCCGAAGTCCCAGGTGTGGGGGTCCGGTCGCAGCCGCGACCAGGAGAACACCCCGAGGGTGACGATGTTGACCCCGGCGCGGCGCATCAGACGCAGGTCCTCCTCCCACACCCGGCGGGGCCACTGTTCGGGGTTGTAGTCGGCGCCGTAGCCGAATCGGGGGCGGGCGGGCCGGTCGGGCCAACGCGGCCAGTCACGCGAACCGGCGTCGGTCATGGTGTTTCCCTTCGAAGAACATGGGTGTGGTGGGGACGGCCGGGGCCGCCCCCACCGGGGTCGTGCCCCGGTCAGTCACCGGTGTCGACGGTGAATCCCTGGTCCTCGCCGTAACGGGCCGAGACGTCCTGCCAGTCGGCCAGCCCCTCGGCGAGGGTGGTGTCGGAGACGTAGGCCTGGCCCACGGTGTCGTTGAACAGCGAGTTGGCGTGGGCCTGGTAGGGCAGGTAGGCCCAGCCCTCGCGCACATTGGCCGCGGAGTCAGCGTAGACCTGGTTGACCTGCTGGCCACCGAAGTACTCGGACTCGATCGCCAGGAACTCCTCCGATTCCAGGTCGGCGACGGTCGCCGGGAAGGCGCCCTGGTCGATTCGGGCCTGGATCCCCTCACCGGCGTTGGCGTACTCGATGAAGGCGTAGGCGAGCGCCTGGTTCTCCGCGCCCACCGGCACCGCCAGGGCGCTGCCGCCGCTCTCGGCGCTGGAGGTCTCACCCTCTTCCCAGGCGGGCGGCGGGGCCACCCTCCAGGAACCGGCCCCGTCGGGGACCCCGGACTCCAGGTTCAGCCCCATCCACGCGCCGGTGACCAGGGTGGCGACACTGCCGTCGCCCAACGCCTGGTACCACTCGTCGCTCCAGGAGGTCACCGGTAGCAACAGGTCCTCGTCGATGAGCTGCTGCCAGGTGTCCGCGTAGCGGGCGGTGCCCTCGTCGGTGAAGTCGATGGTGACCTCCTCGCCCTCCACCGAGTAGGGCTGTCCACCCGCGTGCCAGATCCCGGTGGTGGTGCTGCCGGCGTCACCGTTGTCGGCGGCGATGCGCACGTCGGGGTCGGCCTCGGTGAGTTCCCGGGCCGCTTCGACGTACTCCTCCCAGGTGGTGGGGACCTCCACGTCGAGTTCATCGAAGACGTCCTGGTTGTAGAACAGGGCGATCGGCCCGGAGTCCATGGGCAGGGCGTGGATAGCGCCTTCCTCGCCCTGGACCGCGCCCCACGGTCCGGCCGTGTAGGACCCCTCCAGTTCCTCGGCCCCCAACGGGGCCAGGTCCACCAGGTGTCCGGCGATGGTGAACTGGCCCAGCGCGAAGTACTCGATGTGGGCGACGTCGGGCAGCCCCGACCCGGCGGACAACGCGTTCTGCAACGCGGTGTACTGCTCGTCGCCGGTACCGACGTTCTCCACGTTGACGGTGACGCCGGGGTGGGCCTCCTCGAAGCCCTCGGCGACCCGCTCCAGGGTGGGTTCCCAAGCCCAGACGGTGATCTCACCGCCCTCCTCCAAGGCGGTCGCGACGTCCTCGGCGGTGATGTCGGGGGCGGTGTCGTCACCGGAGCCACAGGCGCTCAGCGCCAGGCACAGTGCGCCGACCGCGGCGGCACGGGGTGCTCTGCTGTTCATCGGGGGGTCTCCTCGGTCGTGGTGGTGTGTTCAGCCCTTGAGGCTTCCGGCGGTCAGACCGGAACGCCAGTAGCGCTGCAGCATCAGGAAGGCGGCGATCAGCGGCACGATGGTCAACAGCGATCCGGTGATGACCAGGTGGAAGACGGGTTCGCCTCCGATGGTGGCGGCCTGGTCGTTCCAGGCGTCGAGCCCGAGCGTGAGCGGGAACCAGTCGGGGTCGCGGATCATGATCAGCGGCAGGAAGTAGTTGTTCCAGGTCGTCACCATGGTGAACAGCAGAACCGTGGCGGTTCCGGGAGCCAGCAGCGGCAACGCCACCGTGAAGAAGGTGCGGAGTTCCCCCGAGCCGTCGATGCGCGCCGCCTCCATCAGCTCCGTGGGCACCGCCTGGGCCGCGAAGACCCACATCAGGTACAGGCCGAAGGGCGAGATCAAGGAGGGGACGATGACCGACCAGGGGGTGTTGGTCAGGCCCATCTGGCTGAACATCAAGAACGTGGGCACGGCCAGGGCGGTGCCGGGCACCGCTGCCGCGCCCAGGACCACGGCGAAGACGGCGCGCCGCCCGGGGAAGTCGAACTTGGCCAGGGCGTAGCCGCCGAGCATCGCCAACAGGGTGGCTCCTCCCGCGCCCAGCACCACGTAGAGCACGGTGTTGAGCAGCCAACGCACGAACACCCCGTCGTCGTAGGTGAGCGTGGCGGCGATGTTGTCCAGCAGCGCGAAGTCGGAGCCGAACCACAGTCCGAAGCTGTCCAGCAGTGACTCCTGGCCCTTGGTGGCGTTGATGAGCAACCAGATCAGGGGCACCACGGAGTACAGCAGGGCCAGTCCGGTGATCAGGGTCAGGACGACGCTGGGGCGCCGGCGGGGCGATCCCTGCGGGCCGGGCGCGGAGCGGCGACGGGGCCGGGGCCGGGGTGAGCGGAGCGGGGTGGGGGTGCCCATGGTTCACGCGGCCTTTCGCATGCCGAACAGCTGGACCGCGTAGGCGATGACCATGGTCAACAGCCCCATGATGATCGCCACCGCCGCGGCGTAGTTCTGCTGCTGGCCGGAGAAGGCCAACGAGTAGGTGTAGAGGTTGGGCGTGTAGCCGGAGGTGATGGCGTTGGGCGCCAGACTCTGCAGGATGCTGGGTTCGTTGAACAGTTGGAAGCTGCCGATGATGGAGAAGATCGCCGCGATCACCAGGGCCCCGCGCAGGGCGGGGAGCTTGATCGCGGCGATCACCCGCAGCTGGCCGGCCCCGTCGACCTCGGCCGCCTCGTACAGGTTGTGCGGCACCGTGCGCAGCGCCGAGTACAGGATGAGCATGTTGTATCCGACGAACTGCCAGGTGACGATGTTGCCGATCGAGGCGAGGATGACGCCGGGGGCGAGCGGGTCGGGCAGGGTCACGCCCAGCAGGTCGTTGGCGTTGCCGACGAGCCCGAACCGGGTGCCGTACATGAAGCCCCACATCAGGGTGGCCACCACGGCGGGGACCGCGTAGGGCAGGAAGATCGAGATGCGGAAGAAGTCGCGCCCGTAGAGTCGACCGCTGTCCAGGGCCAGGGCCAGGAGCAGCGCCAGGAACAGCATGATCGGCACCTGGACGGCGAGGAAGAGCGTCACCCTGGACACCGAGTCCCAGAACACCGGGTCGGTGAGGGCTCCGCGGTAGTTCTCCAGGCCCACGAACAAGGTGCCGCCGACCAATTGGTCGCGGTACACGCTCAGATAGAGCGAGTACAGGATCGGTGCCACGAAGACCAACGCGAAGACGGTCATGAACGGGGCGAGGAAACCCCACCCGGTCCAGCGTCTTCGGGGTCGGCTCCGCGCCGGTGGCCCGTCCGGTGAGGGTGCGGTGGGTGCGGTCGTCGGCGTCATGGGGGGTCCCTCGTCGTGCACTCCGTGTCGACCACGGCCAGGCCCCGGTGCTGGGGGCGGGGGGTGGGCACCAAGCGATGTTTACGCAAACATTTCGGTGTCGGGAGTGTTGCACCGGGGTCGCCCGGAGGTCAAGGGGTCGGGCGCGGGAAACCTTCGCGGTTCACACCGAGGGCGGCGCGGTGCTGGCGCGTACCACCAGCTCGGTGGGCACCAGCGAGGCCCCGGGGCCGTCCGCCTCCCCGCGCAGCCGACGCAGCGCCCCGGCCACGAGTCGGCGCCCCACCTCATGGAAGTCCTGCCGGACGGTCGTCAGCGGCGGCAGGAACGACGCCGCCTCCGCGATGTCGTCGAACCCCACCACGCTCACGTCCTCGGGAACCGACCGGCCCCGCTCGTGCATCGCCCGCAGCACACCCAACGCCATCTGGTCGTTGGCCACGAACACCGCCGTGCACTCGGGATCGGCTGCCAGATCCAGCCCCGCCCGGTAGCCGCCTTCGGCCGACCAATCGCCGTGGATCGGCTCGGGGATCGGGCACCCGCTCTCCCCCAGTCGCTCCCGCCAGGCGCGGGCCCGGTGTTCCGCGCAGAAGGACTCCCTCGGGCCGGCCAGATGATGCACCGTCCGATGTCCCAGGTCGAGCAGGTGCGAGACCGCCGAACGTGTTCCGCCCCTTTGGTCGGTGTCGACCATGCCGTACCGATCGTCGGCTTCGGAGTCGGCCACGACCACGTGCAACCCCTGCGGCAACCGGACGTCGGCGGCGTCCAACAGGTGGACCTCCATGATGACGATGACGGCGTCCACCGCCAGCTCGCCCAGCCGGGTGAAGGCACCCAGCACCCCGTCCTGGGTGGGCACCGCCACCGGGATGAGCGTGATCGCGTACCCCTCCTGGGCGGCGGAACCCGCGATCGCCTCCAGCGTGCGCAACGTGCCCGTGGTCGACAGGGTGAACACGATGACCCCGAGCGTGCGGAACTCGCCGCGTTTGAGGGCGCGCGCGGCGCTGTTGGGCCGGTAACCGAGCTCCTCCATGGCGGCCAGCACCCGTTCTCGGGTCTCGGGCACCACGCTGGGGCTGCCGTTGGAGACCCGGGAGACGGTCTGCGAGGAGACCCCGGCCAGTCGGGCCACGTCGGCCATGGAGACCCGGGCTCCGCGACGGCGTGCCCCCGCCACGGTCTCAGCGCCCTCGCCCATCCCCACGCCTCCGTGCCCCCTGGCGGCGTCTTCCCCGGCCGCCTCCTGCGTTCGACGGCGCTCAGTTTAGCCGGCACGGGGCGGAGCACCGGCCCTAGGCGGTCGGCGGCGCCGCCACGCTGTCGCGTTCGACCAGGGTGGGGGTGATGACGCTTCGCGTGGAACCGGTCCGTTCACCCGAGACCCGGGACAACAACACGCTCAGCGCCTCGGTGGCCACGGTGTCGAAATCGGGCCGCACCGTGGTCAACGGTGGAATGAAGTAGGCGGCCTCGGGCACGTCGTCGAAGCCCACCACGCTGACGTCGCCGGGCACCGAACGGCCGCGTTCGTGCATCGCCCGCAGGATCCCCAGGGCCAAATGGTCGTTGGCCGCGAACACCGCCGTGACCTCCGGCATTCGGGCCAACATCAGCCCCGCCCGGTAGCCCGATGCGGCGCTCCAGTCGGCCTGGCTGACCGGAGGAACCTCCGCGCCGGCCTCCTCCAAGGTCCGCTGCCAGCCGCGCAGTCGACCGGCGGCGTCGAACCAGTCCGCCGGGCCCGACACGTGCCAGACCGTCTCGTGTCCGGCCTCCAGCAGACACCGCGTGGCCAGTCGCGCCCCGGCCTCCTGGTCCACGGTCACCAGGGTGCCCTCACGTTCGGGGTCGCCGTCCACCGTCACCACGGGAACGTCGGTGGGCACCTCGGCCAGGGCCTCGTCCGCCGCGCCGGTGGGGGCTATCACCACGATCCCGGCGGCCCGCTGTTCGCGGTGGTGTTCCACCGCGGCGGCGATGGAACCGTGGTCCAGGACCCGGACCCGGCGCACGCTGACCACGAACCCCCGCGCGGTGGCGGCCAGTTCGAAGGCGGCCAGCAGCGACGAGGGGCCGAAGAGCGTGGAGTTCTGCGCCACCACGCCCAGGAGCTGGGACTTCCCGGTCGCCAGGGTGCGGGCGGCCCGGTTGGGGCGGTAACCGAGCTGTTCGATGGCGGCGCGCACACGCAACCGGGTCTGCTCACGGACGTTGGGGTGTCCGTTGAGCACACGGGACACCGTCTGGTGGGAGACACCGGCGAGCCGAGCGACGTCCGTCATCGCGGGGTCACGGTTCACCCGGACGGGCGGGGAAGTGTGGTCCACCCAAAAACTCCTTGCCGGGGTTGGTGGGCGTTAACATACTGCACTGCCATTCCCGGGGCAATGGTCGGGAAGGTCGGAAAGTAGGGGTTCTCCACCCGGCTTGTTAGCGCTCACGCCACCGGCACGGGAAAACCCCGGTCGAGTAACCGACCGGGGCGTACGGATTCCTAGGGAAGGTGGAAGACCTCGGTCAGCGGAAGCATCCCCTCATCGGGGCGACCGTCCAGGTCCTCGAAGAGAGGCGCCATCTCCGCCTGCCAGCGGGCGTTGACCTCGGTCTTCGCCATGGCGGCACGGGCCGCGTCGAAGTCCTCGGTCTCCAGGTAGCCGATCACCATGCCCCGCTCGTCGGCGAACAGCGAGTAGTTGTGCCAACCGCTCTCCGACAGGGCCCGACGCATCTCGGGCCATACCTGGGCATGGCGCTCACGGTATTCCGCCAACCGATCCTGACGCACCTTCAGCACGAAACACACTCGTCGCATGCGTCCCCTTCCCGGGTCAGAAGTCGAAGTCGTCCACGTTGTCGGCGTCGAAGACCAGCGGCGGGCCCAGCACGACCTCGCCGTCGGTCTCGAACGTGAACTCGCCCAGGTCTCCGGCGGTGAAGGTCTCCCCCTGCGCGCCGGTGATCTGTCCTGCCTTGAGCGCGGCGCCGGTGTACCCGGCCAGGTAGCCCAGCTCGTGCGGGTTCCACAGCGCGAACCCATCGACCGTGCCGTCGTGCACGAACTCGCGCATCTGGTTGGGCGTGCCCAGGCCCGTCACCACCAGTTCGCCCTGGTACTCGGAATCGCTGACGTAGCGGGCCGCGGCGGCCAGGCCGACCGTGGTGGGCGAGACGACCGCGTCCAGGTCCGGGTGGGACTGCATCAGCCCCTGCATCTCCTGGAACGACTCCAGGTCGTCGTCGTTGCCGTAGACGGTGTCCACCAACTCCAGGTCGGCGTACTCGTCCTCCTGCAGGATCTGCTCCATCTCCTCGATCCACGCGTTCTGATTGGTGGCGTTGGGAGTGGCCGACAGGACCGCGAAGGTGCCCTCGCCGCCGAGCTGTTCCTCGACCATGTCCACCAGGGTCTGCCCGATGAGCCGGTTACTGGACTGGTTGACGAACACGTCGGTGCAGTTGGCGTTGGAGTCATAACCCACGATGACCGCGCCGTTGTCGCGCGCCTCGTTCAGGGACGGGCACACGGCGTCGGGGTCGTTGGCGGCGATGACGATGACGTCGCTGCCGGCCTGACTGGCGGCGTTGATGTACTCCACCTGGGAGTCGGCGGTGGCCTCGGTACCGCCCCGTTCGGTGGCCACGCCGCCCACTTCCTCCACCGCCTCCTGTCCCCCTGCGTCGACCAGGTCGAAGAACGGGTTGTTGAGCTGCTTGGGCAGGAAGTCGATGGCCAGGCCCTCGGGGATCTCCGCGTCCGGGTCGGCGGTTCCCGTGGGCCCCTGGGCGTCCTCGTCCTGGGCGTCGTCGATGGTGGTGCCGCCGCAAGCGGTGGCCAGCAGCATCACCGCCGCGGTCGCGGTGAGGAACGAATAGCGTCGGGGGTCGATCATGGTGTGTCTCCCTCGGGGGTACGGGATGCGAGTGGGCGTGCGCGCCGGGAGCGGACCCGGGCCACGAGGTTGGGTGTGACGACGGAGGCGATGAGGATCGCGCCGGTGACGATGAGCAGGACATCGCTGCTGACGCCGAACAGCTGCAGGGCGTTGCGCAGGACACCGAGCAACAACACGCCGCTCATCACGCCCAGGATCGAACCGACACCACCGAAGATGGACACCCCGCCGAGCAGGACGGCGGCCACGACCTGCAGTTCCAGGCCGAAGGCGGTGTCGGCGCGAGAGGTGCCGTACTGCAGGGTCCAAAAGAGCCCGGCCGAGGAGGCGACCACTCCGCTGAGCGTGAAAAGCCAGAACTTCGTCCACTTCACCGACACCCCGGAGAAGCGGGCGGCCTCGTCGTTGTTACCGATGTCGAACAGGGAACGTCCGGCGCCGGTGGCGTGCAGGAACACGGCGAAAAGCAGGGCGAGCACGAGGATCGCCACCGCGACCCAGGGCAGGCCCTCCACCCCGGGGAAGGGTGCGCGGGCCCCGCTCACCCAGTTCTGCGGGTAACTGGCCACGGCCCGATCCCCGAGCAGCACGTAGGCCAGGCCCCGGTACAGGGCCATGGTGCCGATGGTGACCGCCAGGGAGGGCAACCCCATCACGGTGACCAGCACCCCGTTGAGGGCGCCGAGCAGGGCACCGATCACCAGGCAGATCACCAGGGCCGTTTCGATCGGGACACCGGATTCCCACAGCACGCCCAGGGTGGCGCTGGTCAGGGCCAGGGTGGAGGCCACCGACAGGTCGATCTCCCCGGTGATGACGATGAGGGTCATCGGCAGGGCCATGAGGGCGATGGCGGCCACGCTCAACAACAGGAAGCTCGTGTTGCGACCGGTGGCGAACACGTCGACGAACATCGACGCGCACAACAACGCCACCACCAACGCGCCGACCACGGGGGCCTCGCGGGCCGACAGCAGGGTTCGGAACCTTCCAGGGGTGGGGGAAGGGGCGATGGTGTCAGGAGCCACGGGGACCTCCTCGGAGCCTGCGCGCCGAGCGCAGCGCCAGCAGCCGGTCCAGGCCGATGGCGGCCAGGATGAGCGCGCCGACGACGGCCTGGTGCCAGAACTGGTCGATCCGCCAGATGGGCAGGGCGGCGGTGATGGTGGTGAGCAGGATGGCACCCAGGGCAGCGCCGTAGACGGTGCCCACTCCCCCGGCGATGGCCACGCCGCCCACGACGGCGGCGGCCACGACCTGCAACTCCATGCCGAAGCCGACGGTGGAGTCGACGGTGCCGTAGCGGGCGGCGAAGAGGACCCCGGCCAGACCGGCCAGCGCGCCGTTGGCGACGAAGGCGGCCAGGACCCGGCGCCCCACGGAGATGCCGGACAGGCGGGCCGCCTCGACGTTGGAGCCGATGGCGTACAGCTCACGGCCCGAGCGGTAGTGGGACAGGAACAGGCCCACACCGACGACCACGACGATGGCGACGGCGGCGGGCAATGGTACGCCCAGGACACTCGACCGACCCAGGTCCAGGAAAGCGGAGGGCATGTCGTGGGCGTTGACCTGGCCACCGTCGGCCCACCAGTGGCCGAGTCCGCGGAAGGCGTAGAGCGTGCCCAGGGTGACGACCAGCGCGGGCACCTGGGCGAAGGTGACCAGGAAACCGTTCACCAAACCGCACAGGGCACCGACCACCACACCGGCGATGAGCACCACGGGGACGGGGAGCCCGGGGAAGGCCACGAAGAGGGTGCCGGTTCCGAAGGCCGACAGTCCCATCACCGAACCGACCGACAGGTCGACGTTCTTGGTGATCAGGACCAGTGCCTGGCCCACGGCCAGAACGGACAGCACGGTCGCACCGAGGAAGAGGTCGCGCACGCCCTGGCTGGAGAGGAACCCGGGATTGTTCAGCCACGTGGCCGCGATGAGCAGGACCACCGCCAGGAGCACACCGAGTTCACGCACCCGACGGGTGCGCCGGACGCGTCCGGTCGTGCTGGACACGACCGGGGTCTGGGTGTCGGTCACCGTCACGTCGTCCCCTTCCCCGCGGTCGTTCCGGTGGCCGCGTACATGACGGACTCCTCGGTGGCCTCGGATCGGTCGAGTTCGGCGGTGAGGCGCCCCTCGTGCATCACCAGGACACGGTCGGCCATGCCCAGGACCTCGGGGAGTTCGCTGGAGACCATCACCACGGCCACCCCTTCCCCCGCCAGGGTGGTGAGCAGACGGTGGACCTCGGCCTTGGTGCCCACGTCGATCCCGCGGGTGGGTTCGTCGACGAACAGGATCCGCGGTTCGGTGGACAGCCACTTGGCCAGTACGACCTTCTGCTGGTTGCCGCCGGACAGGGTGGAGACCGTGTCGGCCAGATCGCCGAACTTCAGGCGCAGACGCTCCCCCCAGTGGTGGGCCGCCTCGTTCTCCGCGCGCGAAGTCAGCAGGCCCGCGCGGCTGAGCGGACGGCGACGGGTGGCGGTGGCGTTGCGGGCGATGGAGGACTCCATGACCAGCCCCTGCTGGCGGCGGTCCTCTGGGACCAAGGCCATGTGGGCGGCCATCGCGGCCTTGGGCCGACCGGCGGGGAGCGGTCGACCGTGTACCCGAACCGCGCCGAGGTCGTAACGGTCCACCCCGAACACGGCGCGTACGACCTCGCTGCGTCCGGCGCCCACCAGCCCGGCCAGCGCGACGATTTCCCCGGCCCGCACCGTGAAGGAGACATCGGCGAAGACCCCTTGCCTGGTGAGCCCCTCCACCTCCAGGACGGTCTCACCGATGACGGCCTCCTGTTTGGGATAGAGGTCGTCGACGTCGCGGCCGACCATGCGGCGCACCACTGTGTCCACCTCCAGGTCGCCGGTGGGGTCACAGGAGACGAAGGATCCATCGCGCACGACCGTGACCCGGTCGCTGAGGGCGAACACCTCGTCGAAGCGGTGGGAGATGAACAGCAGCGCCGCTCCGGCGTCGCGCAAGGAGCGGGCGACCCGGAACAGGCGTTCGGCCTCCACCCCGGACAGCGCGGCGGTGGGTTCGTCCATGATCAGGGCCCGGGCGTCGCGGGTGATGGCCTTGGCGATCTCCACGAGCTGCTGGTCGGCGATGGACAGCCCGCGCGCGGGACGTTCGGGATCGACCTCCACACCCAGACGGGTGAACGCCTCCCTGGTCAGGCGACGCATGCGGGCCTTGTCGGTGGTGCCCCAACGGGTGCGGGGCTGGCGACCGACGAAGATGTTCTCGGTGACCGACAGGTCCGGGAAGAGGGTGGGTTCCTGGTAGATGACCGCGACCCCGGCCCGTTGGGCGTCGGCGGGGGCGGTGAACTCCACGCGTGCGCCGTCGACCAGCACACGGCCGTGGTCGGGGCGGTGCACTCCGGCCAGGGTCTTGACCAGGGTGGACTTGCCGGCCCCGTTCTCCCCTACCAGGGCGTGGATCTCGCCCGGGTGGAGTTCCAGGGACATGTTCCGAAGGGCGCGGACGTTGCCGAAGGCCTTGCTCACGTCGGCGAGGGAGAGGACGGGCGGACCCGTGGGGCCTCGAACCGCCATGCTGTCCTCCTTCCGTTGAGGACTCGCGTCGAGGTCGATACGCGGAGGGATCGGTGCGTGGGTCGGATCAGCAGACAAAACGTTTTAATATGAGGGTGATGTTAATTAGGCCACAGGCAGCCGTCAAGACATCCGGGAAACATCCTGATAAAGGGCCAGGACCGCCCACAACACCGCCCGGATCGGCGAGGGACGCCCCTCGCCCCTGAGTCACTTGTACGATTGACATTGACACGTTTCAATCACGGTGTGACCATGAGCGCACCTTCCAGGCTGGGAGTACCGCACGTGCCCGAGAACCCGAACCCCACCGCGGCCCGGCGCTCCGTCGGCATCACCCAGGTCGCGAAGCACGCGGGGGTCTCGCCCGGGACCGTGTCCAACGTCCTCAACCGCCCCGAACGAGTGGCCACGGAGACCAGGGAACGCGTCGAGGCCGCCATCCGCGAACTCGACTACGTGCGCAACTCCTCCGGCAGCAACCTGCGGTCCGGCCGCAGCGACTGCGTGGGACTACTGGTCCTGGACGTGACCAACCCCTACTTCACGGAGGTCGCGCGCGGAGTCGAGGACGAGGCGGTGGAGTCCGGCCTGGCGGTGCTGCTGCTCAACTCCGCCGAGGACCACACCCGACAGGAGCGCAACCTACGCCTGCTCGCCGGACAGCGCGCCGCCGGCGCGGTCGTCATGCCCATCGACGACGACCTGTCCGACCTACGCTGGTTGAGCAAACAAGGGATCCCCTGGGTCGCGCTGGACCGCGGCGACGTGCCCATCGAGGAAGGCTGCAGCGTCAGCGTCGACAACGAGGCCGGCGGACTGGCCGCCGGGCGCCACCTCATCGGGCTCGGCCACGAACGGATCGCTTTCCTGACCGGCCCCTTCTCCATCGACCAGGTCCACCGCCGCCACCAGGGTCTACTCCAAGCCGTCACCGAGGCGGGCCTGGACCCGGAGACCGCCCTCGACCTGGTGCACGTGCCCCAACTCAACCCCGAACAGGGCGAGAAGGCCGTGGACACCATCCTGGCCGGTGGGCCCCGCCAGCGTTCCACCGCGGTGTTCTGCGCCAACGATCAGCTCGCCCTGGGCTTCCTCAAGGGGCTTGGGCGACGTGGCCTACGCGCCCCCGACGACATCTCGGTGATGGGCTACGACGACATCGACGTCGCCGCCCTCGTGCATCCCGGGCTCACCACGGTCGCCCAGCCCAAGTACAAGCTGGGACGCACGGCGATGAGCCTGCTCCGGGAGCACTTCGACGACTCCGGCCACAGACACGAGCGCCAGCTCTTCACCCCGGAGATCGTGCTGCGCGGCTCGACGGCCGCACATCGGGCCTGAGTTGAGTTGACTGAGTTGGTTGAGCTGGCTGAGCTGAGCTGGCTGAGCTGAAGCTCGGGCGCGTCCGAGCGTTCGCGTGCATGCCCATGCTGATCTTGATTCAGTGCGAGTTTAAAACGATTCATCTTGGTGGGTGCGTGGGGCGCCTGGGCTAGATAACCCTGGGGTGGTTGGGCGGGGTGGGGGTGGGTTCTCCCTCCTTCCCCGCCGCGTGATTGTTGCCGCCCGCACCGCACGCGTCAAGGCAATGTCGTGTGCTCTGGCAGCGGGGCTGGTGGCCTTGACCCGTACGGCGCGGGCGGCGGTTTGGCGGCTATCGGGGAAGGGGGGAGAGTGGTTGAGGTCCCAACGGCCCTGCGGGCCTGCGGCCCACTCCGGCCGTGGCCGGCCGGATCCCTTCCCTTCCCTCTGGTGTCCTCGTTGAGCGCGTCGCCACTACGTGACGGGTCAGGCAACGAAGGACCCGCTACAGGTGGGGTTCGGGGCGGGGCGCGTCCCCGCGGTAGCCGGCTCTGGTCTTCACAGCGATGATCTTGCTCCTAGCGCCCATTTGGGCGCCCAACATGGCGCTACGGACAAGATCATTTCTCTTCAGAGCCCCTTCCCTCGAATTCGCCAGGAGTGTCTCCGCGATAGACGAATCCGACCATAGCGAAAAGAGGTTGCGGGCAACCCGAAACAGAGGCTCTCGCATAGCAGGAATGCCGGCCCCAGAATTCGGTTAATAAACTCGCGGGTAGGCCTGCCATTGTTGGGGGTGTTCGCATATAATCAGAGTATGAGCTTTCCTCCCCACGCACCGCGCCCGACCGGGAACACCCCGGTCGATAAGGCGATGGCGGGTGCGCGGGAGATCGCAGTGGAATTCTCCGAACGGGATATCCCGTTCGGGTGCGAAGCCGATGCGCTCGCACAGTTCGGCCGCCTCAACCAGGAAACAGACCGCATCCGCTACGGGATGCTGCCCGCCCTAGCCCGTATGGAGGCCACCGGCGCCCTGCTGGAAGAGGGCGGACAGCGCAGCATCCAGACGTGGATCACCCACCAGTGGGGCACCACCCCGGCCGAGGCCAAGAGCCTCGCCACCCTCGCCCGCGCCCTACACCGGCAGCAGCTGCCCTTGGTGGAAGAAGCGTTCGGGAAGCAGACTCTGTCTTTGGGTGAGGCGTGCGCCATCGCGACCTCCACCGAAAAAGCGACTACCGAGTGGGCGAAGGTCCTGGAAACTGCGGATGAGGAATTCCGTGCCCAGCGTCCTTCGGTGGAGGGGTTTCGGGCCCGGTTGGAATACGGGCTCATCGCCTATAAACAGGAATGCCCGCAGGCTTCGGTGCGCCAGTTGCGGGACGCGGCGAAATGGTTCGTGGCCCGCCTGGATCCGGATAAGGTCGACCGGGACTACGATGAAACGTTCGAGAACCGGGGCGCGCAGTTCTCGCCCACCTTCGAGGGTGGGTTCCTGCTACGGATGTGGGGGCCGGGGGCCGATAACGAGCTGATCCAGGCCGCCTTGGAGGCTTACACCGAGCCGTATGGGCCGGAGAACGCCGCCGTGGCGAAGCATCAGCGCATCTATGACGCGATGAGGCGGATCTTCGAGACCGCTCTGACTCACCGGGGTTGCTCCAGTCTGAGCCGCCAACCGTTGGCGACCCTGAACATCACCGTGCCGCTGAAGCGGTTCCTGGGTGATGGGTCGGCCGAGCCCGCCACTACCGAGGATGGTGTGGTGTTGCCTGATCAGATGGTGGCCCGTTTGACCCCCGAGAGTTGGTTGCGCCGGTTCGTGACCGATGCCCAGGGTCGGACTCTGTTGGATGTGGGGCGTAAGCAGCGGTGCGCTCCGGATCCGGTCCGTCAAGCGGCGGGGTTCAAGAAGCCCTACTGCGAGTGGCACCAGGGCTGTGACATGCCGCGTAGCTGGTCGCAGTACGACCACATCGTCCCCTTCTCCCACGGCGGGGTGACCAGTGCCGAGAACATGCAGGTGCTGTGCTCGACCCATAACCGGCTCAAGCACCGGTTGCAGGCCAAGGTGAACCGGCAGATCTGGGAGCACCACCACGCCCAGAACCGACAGGACACCGAGACCAGCGGATCCGGGGATGGTGAGGGGGAGCCAGCCCCAGCCACCTCCCCCTAACCACCACCCGCTTCCACGACCATGCGTTCCCGCCAGGTGGAACCCCACCCCGCCGCGACCACCCCGGTTGGGTGTCAGACCCCAAGGGCCCTGTGCCCTGTGGGGATATCGGCATGCCCAGGGGCAGAAACACCGCGAACCCCCGCCCAGAGCCATATCCCGGGGCCGGAGTGGCTCCCATCGGGGGTCTCGGCGCCACTGCCACCACAGGTACCGGCTCCCGCCCCAGGTACCGGCCCACCGGCACCACCAACCCCGTGCAACCCCGTGTTGTCTCTCCATCATGATGATCTTGCTCCTAGCGCCATGTTGGGCGCCCAACATGGCGCTACGAGCAAGATCATCGCTGAGAAGACCAGAGCCGGCCACCGCGAGGACGCGCCCCGCCCCGTGCCCCACCTGTAGCGGGCCCTTCGTGACCCGACCCGTCACGTAGTGGCGGCGCGCCCCACGAGGACACCAGAGGGAAGGGAAGGCATCCGGCCGCCTGCGGCCGGACCGGGCCCCCGGGGGCCCGAAGGGCCCGGGGCCGTTGGGACCTCAACCACTCTCCCCCTTCCCCGATAGCCGCCAAACCGCCGCCCGTGCCGCACGGGTCAAGGCCACCAGCCACAGCGTCACAGGACTCAACATTGCCTTGACGCGTGCGGTGCGGGCGGCAACAATCACGCGGCGGGGAAGGAGGGAGAACCCACCCCCACCCCGCCCAACAAC
>NZ_JBSHJJ010000017.1:0-103229 GCF_053619415.1 Nocardiopsis sp. NPDC055551
AGTTGGTTGCGCCGGTTCGTGACCGACGCCCAGGGCCGGACTCTGTTGGATGTGGGGCGTAAGCAGCGGTGCGCTCCGGATCCGGTGCGCCAGGCAGCGGGGTTCAAGAAGCCCTACTGCGAGTGGCACGAGGGCTGCGACATGCCGCGTAGCTGGTCGCAGTACGACCACATCGTCCCTTTCTCCCACGGCGGGGCCACCAGCTCCGACAACATGCAGGTGCTCTGCTCCACTCACAATCGGCTCAAGCACCGGTTGCAGGCGAAGGTGAACCGGCAGATCTGGGAGCACCACCACGCCCAGAACCGCCAGGAAGCGGGAAAGGAAAGCGGGTCAGGGGATGGGGAGGGGGAGCCGGCCCCAGCCACCGCCCCCTGACCACCACCATCCGCTTCCACCGCCCGTTTCCGCCAGGTGGAACACCACCCCGGCGAGACCCCCGCTGTGACCACCCCGAGTGGGTGTCAGACCCCAAGGGCCCGTGCCCTGTGGGGATATCCCCATGCCCAGGGGCAGAAACACCGCGAACCCCCGCCCAGAGCCATATCCCGGGGCCGGGGTGGCTCCCGTTGGGGGTGTCGGCACGGCTCCCGCCCCTGGTACCGGCTCCCGCCCCGGGTATCGGCCCACCGGCACCATCAACCTCGTGTTGTCTCTCCATCATGATGATCTTGTCCGTAGCGCCATGTTGGGCGCCCAACATGGCGCTAGGAGCAAGATCATCGCTGAGAAGACCAGGGCCGGCTACCGCGGGGACGCGCCCCACGAGAACACCAGACGGATAGGGAAGGGATCCGGCCGCCTGCGGCCGGACCGGGCCGCAGGCCCGGGGCCGTTGGCACCTCAACCACTCTCCCCCCTTCCCCGATAGCCGCCAAACCGCCGCCCGCACCGCACGGGTCAAGGCCACCAACCCGATCGCTACAGAACCCGACATCGCCTTGACGCGTGCGGTGCGGGCGGCAACAATCACGCGGCGGGGAAGGAGGGAGAACCCACCCCCACCCCGCCCGACAACCTCAAGACTCCCGGCCTGAGGCGCCCCACGCACCCGCCCGAGTAGCGCCCGACAACCTCAAGACTCCCGGCCTGAGGCGCTCCACGCACCCGCCCGAGTAGCGCCCGACAACCTCAAGACTCCCGACCTGAGGCGCCCCATGCACCCGCCCGAGTAGCGCCCGACAACCCCAAGACTCCCGACCCCAGGCGCCCCACCCCCCACCCCCCACCCCCCACCCCCCACCCACCCCGGGCAGCACGAAACCGGTGACACCTCCGGGTGCGAGCAAGCGGGAAAGAGAGTGTGGGCGGTCAGGTGACGAGGGTGAACCAGACCGAATGGAGCAAGGCCAGGGTGCCCCGGGCCAGGTGGAACAAGGCGAAGAGCGTGGTCAGGGCGATGGCCGCGTACAGCACCCAGGCGGTGGCGCGACGGACGGAGCGGTAGGGCGGGGACGCAGACGGAGACGGTGGCGGTGCCAGGGGCGAGGGAGGGTACGGGTTCGGGCCGACGGACACCTCACACCTCCAGGGGGAGGGCGGCGGGAAGCGGGACCCGTCGCGGGCCGGCGAGCATCTCGCCGAACGCCGACGCCTCGCGGGCCAGCACCCAGCGCAGCAGTTCCGTCAGGCTGGGGTCCGGCAGACCGTCGGGGTTCACGACGGCACTGGTCACGAAGGTCGCCATGGTGCCGAAGTCGGCCCGGGCCGCGCGCAGCAGGTTGTCGGCGCCCATCACCTCGCGCAGCCACAGCTCGGGCGGAACCCCCGTGGGGTCAAGGGATGTGTGCGCGAGCAGGTCGCCGCGGGTCACCACCACCGCGATCCGGGTCCTGGCCTGGCCCATGCCGTGTGCGCGGTACCACCGGTGCACCTGGTCGCGGACCTGCATGTAGGCCCGTTCGGGGTCGGGCGCCTGGGAACGGTCGCCGGCGAGCCGGAGCCGTTCGTCGGGGTCGAGGGCGTTCCACACGGCGGGGACCGCCAGGGGGTCCAACACCAGCAGGAACGTGGTGGCCTCGCCCAGGTAGGTGAGGTCCTCGGTGCGGTCGGTGGTGTTGAACGATTCCCCGGCGGTGTCGTAAAGCTGCATCAGGAGGGCGCACCGGTCGGCCTCCACGCGCAGGGTCAGCCCTCGGGCCCGGCGCCCCGGTGGGGTGGACGGCACCCGGTGGTCGGGTGCGAGCCGGGGCCGGCTGTCGCGCAACCTCTGTTCGGTCTCGCGCCCCATCGCCACGGTGCGGGCGCGGACGTGGCGTTCGGCGGCGTACGTCAGGGCCACGTGCAGGCCGTGGGTGAGTCGGGTCTTGCCCGCGCCGGCCGCCCCGAACAACGGCAGGACGAACTCGCGGGCCTCTCCGGGCCGGTGCTCCAACACCTGGGCACAGTGCGGGCAGTGGGTCCGCAGGTCGGCGCTGCCCAACAACAGCAGTGTGGGCAGGCCCCCGCCGCACACGCACCGGCGACGGAACACACCCCGTGCCCCGGGCCGCACGTCTCGGTGTCGCCGGCCGCAACCGTCGCACGCGTAGGAGGGGTAGGGCATGTGTTCGAAGCAGCGTGGGCACACCATACGGATCCGGCGTACGAACAGCGACGCGCCGTCCACCAGCCGTAGCGCGCCGACCCCCGTCCAGGCCACGGCGGAGTGGACCAGTGCCACCACCAGTTGCAAGCACAGGAACGGCGTCAGGAACACCACGAACGGGCCGGCGTCGAGGTGGACTCGGCGGTGTACCTCGGCCAGGTCCCGCCAAAGGGGACCGCCGTGGTACCCCCACCACGCGGATTCCTCGGGCCCCGGTGGTGTCACACGCGGACCGTCACCCCGATACAGCACCTCGTGGATCCGCCGTAGGTGCAGGACCACCAGGAACACGAGCCCGGCCGCCAGGGCGGCGGCGACCACCACGATCACCGTGTTGACCAGGAGGGCGAACACCCCCACGACACCTTCCACGACCCTCTCCTCCTGCGCTCTCATCGGCTCCCTCCGAAGCGCGGCCCGAACAGGCCGTTCGTCCTGTCGCGTTCTCGGACGCCGCGCACCCACCGGTCGAAGTCCCGTTCCCGGCCGGGGTCGTGGAAGGCCCGACGTGCCGCCGTCACGTCCCTGCGCGACCAGGTGGGCGCGGCGGGTTCCAGCACGTGGAGGAGGAGCGAGCGGCCCCGGTCGATCGCCATGGCCGGGCCTTGCGCGCACAGTCGTCGGGCGGTCAGGAACACCCGTGCCACGAGTTCGGCCTCCAAGGGTCGCGCGGACGGGCCCAGGATCGAACGGGGCGGCAGGGTCAGACGCTCGGCGGCCACGCGACGGTAGGCGTCGAACAGCGCGTCCGGGCAGTCGGCCAACGCCCGCGTGGCCAGGGGGCCCGTGTCCGTGCCGGTGTGCAGCAGGCGTAGTTCGCGCAGCACCGACACGGCGGAGGAGACCTCCCGATCCGCGGCGAAGAACGCGCCGATGGGGTCGGCGGCCAGCGCGGTGAGGGTTCGACGCGGCAACGAGCCCAACACCCGCGCGACCCCGCGTCGCAGTGGGGCGTGCGCCTTCAACAGCTCGGCCAGGTCACGACCCGGCGGAACGTCGGTCAGCGCTCGGGCGAGGGGCTCGGCCCCGTAACGCTCCAACGCGGCCTCGGGCGGCCGCACCCCGCCCGCGCGGGTCCAGCGCAGCAGCTCCACCACGCGCGCGGGTTCGAGGGCACCGTCCAACAGTGCGGCCACCCGGTCCTCGGCCATGGACGACATTCGGGGAGATCGGATGGTCGCCACCGGGGGAGCGGGCGCACCGGACGCGATCCGGGCCAGGGAATGCCGTACGAGCAGCCCTTCGGCCCGTTCGATCAGCTCCCACGAACCACAGGCGTGCGCCACCGTCTGGAGCCGTGCCGGTTCGTCGTCCGCGCGTTCCAGAGACGGATCGAGGAGCCGCCCCAGCAGCTCCCGGGCCGGCCCGCGGGGCAACCGGTCAACGGCTTCGGGCAACCAGGCGCGGACCACCCGCAGGTCGGGTTCCGTGACGGGGACACCGGCGTCGCTCAGACGGGCCGCCGCCAGCGGTGGCCGCCACGTCGAAAGACCCTCTTCGGCCCCGGAGGCGTAGAGTCCGGCCGAGGCCCAGAGCCGCGGGGCGAGCTCCACACCGGTCAGCAACACGGTCGAGACCACCGACAGCGTGTCCGGGGTGGTCTCCGGTTCCCCCACCTCCTGTGCGGCGAAGTCGCCGGCCCCCAACCCCGCCGCCGCGAAGACGACGAAGCGATCGCGTAGCCCACCCGTGTCGGTCTCCGGCGGCACCGCCACCACGTGCACCGGGGCGTCCTCCGGGCTGCCGCTGTAGGTGGCGAAGGACATCCGCCGGGCGCGCCGGGGCGGCAACAGGTGGGACAGGGCGGCCACCCAGTGGGCGGCGTCCTCGTCCCGGGCCGGCAACAGCACCGGAGCGCCCCCGTCGATGGCCGCGTCCACCGCCACCAGCAGCCGACGCAGCAATGCCTCGTCCCGGCCTCGGAGCCAGGCCGCGGTGCGCGTACGGTCCAACGGTCCCGCGACGGGGGAGAGCCGCGGCAGTTCGGGGTCGGTTACCGGCCGACCCGCCCAGAACCCCGACCCCCACAACTCGGCGGGCAGCGGCCCCTCCTCCCCGTCCAACAGGAGACTGTGCGCGAAGTAGTTGCCCGGTCGGCCGGAGGGATCGTGTCCGCTGGAGACCACCCGGCTCAGCACACGCGCCCCGCCCAGGTCGGGGGAGTAACACAGGTTCACCGGGTGTCGGTGGGCCTCCTCCGCCGACATCGACCTCGGCGGCTCGTACACGGTGAACCGCTCCACCTCGCGCAGGACGCACGTGTCCACACCCGGGGTGGCGGCGTTGAACTGGTAGCCGCCGTTGCCGGACAAACCGTGTTCGCACGAGGTGTAGTAGAGCTGCGCCGCACCCATCGCCTGAACGTGTCCCTTCCCTAGCGGTCCTTCGCCGGGACCACTCCGAACTCCGAGAGCATCCACAGGAACGGGTCCGCCACCCGGTAGGGCCGCACCCCGCCGTGCAGCACGTTGTCCTCGTCGGGTCCCTCACCCAACGCCGACACCCCGAAGTACCGGGCGTTGGCGTAGTGCGTGCGCACGTGGACGTCGACGTCGGCCGCGCCCCAACGGTGCAGGAGCTGTTGGACCTGGGCGTGCACGTCCTGGCCGTCGCGGACGTCGAAGTGGGGCGCGTCCGGTTGGGGTCGTTGCAGGGGGGAACCCTCGTCCAGGTCCTCGCGCAGCGCGTCGATCTTGCTCAGGCACACCGCCACCGGCGTCCTGATCCGTCCCCGAACGTGGTCGGACCGTCGCATCAGCAGGTCCGTGACCCGGCCGAGCATGTCGAACGACCGGTTCCGCGGACTCTCCATCGCGGGCATCCGTGTTCCGGGCGCGGCCGAGGGACGGGCGCCCTTCATCTGCAACGGATCCAGCAGCACGATCACCCCGTCGGCGTTGCGCAGGTAACGCAGGTTGGTCTCCACGCTGTCCATGTCGTGCAGGTCCTCGCCCGCGGTGTCCAGGAACGACAGCAGCGTGTGGTGCGGGCGGTCCATCAGCAGGCCGGGGCGTAGTCCGGTGTACCGGAAGACCAGGGGTTCGCGGGCCGCCCCGGTGCGCCGGGTCGCCCGCAGCAGCCGGCCCTCCTCGTACAGGGGGGCCTCGTAATCGCTGCCGAACCGGTGCCGGGTGTGGTCGTCCGCGCCGCCCACCGACGCCCGGAAACGCGCGCCGACCCGGTGCTTCAACTCGTGGATGAGGACGGTCATGAACACGGTCTTGCCGGAGTCGCGGGCACCCACCAGCGCGATGACGCGGCCGCGCATCCGCCCGAAGTTCACCGGCAGCCGTGAGTGGCAGACCAGGCACACCTGTCGGTCGCTCGCCGACGAACACTCCGGACAGTGGGCCCGGGGACGGCGACCGTCGGCTTCGAACACCGGAGGCAGCCGTTCCTTGCGGCCCAGGTGGTCGCGCAGCGCCCGGTCCTCCTCCTCGGCGCACATCCGACCGTCGGGTCCGGGGCGTCCTGGGCAACGGAACCCGATCCTCCGTTCGGTGAAGACCGAGTAGCAGTACGGGCACACCAGACGCGACCCCGTGAGCGGGTTCGCGGGGACGAGGAGGTTCACAGACGCAGCTCCCTGACCGAGGGCTGGCGCAGGCGCACGTCGCCGCCCGGACCCAAGGGGAAGCACGTCAACCAGCCGGGGGCGGCGTCCCACGGCGGACGCACCCGAACCGACACCCGCTCACCGGCGTCCAGGTCCCGTGCGGGCAGGACCGACAACACCCGGTCCCGGCCGGTGCGCGCGTGCGGCTGCACCTCACCGGGGGTGAACACGACCGCGATCCGCGGCATCCGACAGGGCACGTCCGCGCTCAGGTGCACCAGCCGTTCGCGGCGCAGCAGACCCACCGGTTCGACCCGGTAGTCCAGGACGACGCGGCCGGGCAGGCACACGGTCGTGGGAACGCTCAACGCCTCGTCGGTTCCGGAGTGGACGGTGGTGCGGACCGTCACCACCAGGGGACCCGAACCCATGGGCGTCTCGAACCCGCCCTCGGCGTCGTAGCGCACACGCGTGCGGCGCTCCCAACCGGCGGGCTCCCCGTCGGTCTCCTCCGCCCACGTCACCAGGGCCGATGAGGTGTGCTCCGGCCAGGACCAGCCGAGCCGCACCACGGTGTCGTACCGTTCGGCCCGCAGACCCGTCACGGGCGGGGCGACGACCACCCGCACGGGCGAGCCCACCACCCGGTGCTCCCCGTCCTCGGTCATCGCCACCACGTGGGAGACCCCGGCCGGCAGGGACAGCGATAGCCGGTGGCGACCGTCGGACCCCTGGACGGGTTCGCCCGCCACCGGGGTCCCCGACGTCGCCGCGGTCGCGGTCCGGCCCGTGTACAGCCTCACCCGACCCCGTTTCGGTGGGGTCCAGGACGCCACCCGACCGCCTTCGCCCGGGTCGACGTGAAGGTCGCGCACGGGTTCGGCCCGCGGCCCCGGCACCGCCCTGATCAGCAGCCCCGGGGAACCCCGTGTCCACCCCTGCGAGGTCAGGTACACCGCCCGTACCCGGTAGAAGTACTCCTGGTCGGCGCGCACCGACGTGTCGCGAAAGCCCGACCCGTCGTGCTCCACCGACACCACCCCGGTGCCCTTGCCGTGCGGTGGCGCGCCGGCTCCGCGCAGCACCTCCACCCGGGTCGCCTCCGGTGGCCGATGCCAGGTCACCGACACCTCCGACTCGTCGACCGTCGTCCGCACCTCGGACACGTCCGGGGCGATCATCGCCGGGGTGCTCACCGCCGCCTCCGACACCTCACCCTCTCGAACCGTCACCACCGCGTAGTGGGCGTCCACGCCCGCGCCGATTCGGTCGTCGACCAGTTCGACGCCGGTCACCTCACCGAGAGACTCCTCACGAGCGGTGCCTCCGCGACCGGTCCGGCGAGTCACCCGGTAGCCGACCGGGCCCTGCGTATTCGTGTCCGGCCGCCACGTCACCACCACGCGTGACCCGTCCACCCGTGCGGTCACGCCCAGGGGCGGGGACGGTGTCCGTGTTCGTGCGGTCGTTCCCCGACCTGTGGGGGCTTCGGTGGAATCCAACGGGTGGCCTTTCACCGTGGGGACGAAGGTGCTCGGCGGGATTCGACGAGCATACTTCTCAGAGCCCCGTCCCAACGTGGCGAAACACCCTTTTGTGAAACGACTCGGGGGCCGTTTTCGACCTTTCGCCGGAACGGAAGCGAAAATTCTCTCCGATAAAGGTGAAAAGGGATGAATCTACGGCAGGGATCCCTGCGAGGTCCGCGACAACGCCTGGTCCATCCGCGTCGCCAGATCGTCGCTCAGCAGCCGCGCGTAGGTGCCGGTGATGTGGTGGGAGTCCCGGTACACCAGCACGTTGCCGATCACCACCGAACACGTGCCCTCGACACAGAATCGGTCGGTGAGGTCGACGATCTCGGCGTCCTCGACCTGCTCCACCGCCACCTCCTGCGGGTCGGCGGTCTCCATGGCCTGTTCGATCGGTCGGTCGCACTCGGTCGGGCTCTCGATGTTGGCGGCCAGGCAGTCCAACACGTCCTGGCTCACCCGCGGGGTGTCGCGTACGGCCAGTACCGGCACGCCCGCTTCGGTGATCTCACCCCACAGTTCCGCCATGCCCTCGCCCATGACCCGTTGGACCTCGGCGGGGCCCTCGTCCCCGAGACCGTAGGGGTTGCCCTTCACCGAGGAACTGGTGAACACCAGGTCGGGGTCGATCTCCAGGATCTCGTCGACGGTCTCACGGTTCCACTCCTGACAGTTCTCGTAGGGTCCGCCGTCCCGTCCCACCAGGATGTCGGTGAACGCGCACGCGGACTTGCTCAGGACCACCAGTCGCCAGCCGCGCTCCTCGCCGAGCTCCTCCAGGGCGGGGATCCACTGCAGACTGTGCGAGTCGCCGGTGAGCACCACGGTCGACTCGGCGTCCTCGGGGCCGTAGGCACACCAGTCGCTGGGATCGTCGTCGTCGAACCCGGCGTGACAACCGTCGTCGTAGGTGCGGGGCACGTCGTCCTCGGCGTCGATGGGGGAGGGATAGAGCATCTCCGAGGACACGGCCTCGCCCTCCAACGCCTTGGGCCCCACGTGCACGGACGGGTCGAACTCGACCGAGGCCATCCGGTCGACCCGGTGCGTGGCGGCGGCCGAGACCAGGGCCACCCCCAGGATCCCGCACACGGCCAGCGCCAGCGCGGCGCGGCCGCTGCGCACGAGCTTGTGCCGGGCCACCGGATCCTCCACCCACACCTTGGTCCCCCAGGCGAGCAGGACCGAGACCCCGGCCGCGAGCGCGATGCCGAGCGGTCCGAGAGAGTCCCGGCCGAGCAGTTCCAGCGTGAAGATGATGACGGGCCAGTGCCACAGGTACAGCGAGTAGGAGATGTCGCCGAAGAACCGGGCCGGTCGGGTGCTCAACACGACCGAGGCGGCCGGCCCGGAGGGGCTCTCGGCGGCGATCACCGCGACGCAACCCAGGATCGGCAGCAGCGCCGTGTACCCGGGGAAGGGCGTGCCGGAATCGTAGAGCAGCGCCGATGCCACGATCGCCGCCAGTCCGAGCCATCCCAGGGGCAGCCGCAGACGTTCCGGCAGCGACCCCTGGGACATCGCCACGGCCGACAATCCGCCCGCCGCGAGCTCCCAGGCCCGGGTGACCGGCCAGAAGTAGGCGCCCGCGTCACCGGAGAGGGTCATCCAGATCGAGCAGGCCAGGGACGCCACGAACACCGTGCCGAGCACGGCGGTCAGCACCCCGTTCCCCGCTCGCCACCGACGCGCCGCCAACGCCCACAGCAGGAACAACAGCGGCCACACCAGGTAGAACTGCTCCTCCACCGAAAGCGACCAGAAGTGCTGCACCGGGCTGGGCGGGGTCTCCGCCGCCAGGTAGTCCAGCGCCTGGTCGGCCAGGTACAGGTTCTCCACCCACAGGGCCGAGGCGAGCAACTGCCAGGCGGTGTCGCCCAGTCTGGTCACCGGCAACACCACCAGCGACACCGCGCCGGTGACGAGGAGGACCAGGGTGGCCGCGGGCAGCAACCTGCGCACCCGCCGCACGTAGAACTTCGCCAGCGACACCCGCCCGTGTTCGGTGACCTCGCGCAGCAGCAACGACGTGATGAGGAAACCCGAGATCACGAAGAAGACGTCGACGCCCACGTAACCACCGGGGAGCAGTTCCGGCTCCAGGTGGTAGACGAGTACGAGCAGGACGGCGAGGGCACGGAGGCCTTGTACCTCGGGTCGGAACCTGGTCAGGGTGGTTCCGGTCCGCCCATCGCCCTTGCCTGAGGAAGGGATGGGCGGTTGCGCGGGGAGAGCGGGTGATCGCATTGTGCCATGGTGGCGTGTCCCGGGAAACCTCTGGCACAGACACGGCAATGCTTCAGTGAGAATTTCCCGAACCGTCGTTCCGAAGTGAACCCGGCCTGTCTCGAACGTCACCGAATCACCCACTCCGGGACACCGTTCCACTCCACGGTGACCTGTGGGTAACGCAGATCACACCCTGTTCGGAGTTTCCTGTTTCCCCGTCGAAAGAACGCGGGAAACGAGGCGATCGGCCTTTCTCATTCCGCCTTTCCAGAACATTATCGACTTGCGGTCGAGTTGTCGTGATCAGGGGAGTGTGTCGTTTTTCCCTGTTTGATGGCAAGTTTCGAGGCCGCGGAAACGACATCTTCCCGAAAGGTCGGAAGGACGCCATGAACAGCTGTTTCGTCAACTACCGGACGGGCGACGGAGAACATGTAGCGACGCTGATCGACCGGGAGCTCTCCCGGCACTTCGGCGAGGAGGAAGTGTTCCGAGCCAGTAAGTCGATCCCTTCCGGAGCGGACTTCGAGAAGGAGCTGCGCAGGGCCGCCGCCGACTGCGCGGTGCTCTTGGCCGTCATCGGTCCCCGCTGGGCGTTGCCGGGAGATGACGGACGTCGACCCTTGGACGACCCCGAGGACTGGATCAGAAGGGAGATCGTCCTCGCGTTCGACTCCGACGCCACCGTCATCCCCGTCCTGGTGGAGAACACGCCCCGTCTCAGGTCCGCCGACCTGCCCGCCGATCTCGCGCCCTTGGCCCGCTGCCAGTACCGCCGCTACCGGCACCGCAACAACGAGAGTGACATCGAGGAGCTCGTGGCGGCCGTCGAGATCGCCGTACCGGACCTGGAGGACAAGGCCGCCTGTCGGGCCGGGCAAAGGGACGAACAGGTGGCGGACCGGCCCGGCACCACCAACACGATGCGCGACGTCGACGGTTACGCGGTCCAGTCTCAAGAACACACCGTCAACGGGGTCGCGGGGGTCAGTGGTGAGGTCGGCAGCATCATCACCGGATCCCCGGGCACCGTGCATCACGGGACCGGGGACATCAATCAGAACTCGCCGACCCACCACGGCACCGGTGACCAGATCATCGGCGCCCCCGAGCGGCGGAGGACACGGTGACCCCACCCGAGGCGCCGATCGACTCGACCCTGGTGGAATCCGACGAGAGCACGCTCCACTCCGGGCACGGGGACATCAATCAGAACTCGCCGACCCACCACGGCTCAGGAAACCAGCTCGTGTTGTCCGGGGTCTCCTTGGAAGAGGCCTCGCAATTCGAAATCGATGACGAGGGGCGCCTGCGGCGTCGGCGTGAACGCCATGTCATCGCCGAAGATCGCCTCGGGAATCTGCGTCGTCGCTTCGTCGCTCCTCCGAACCTGGACGAGGACGGCCTGCGCGAACATCTCGCCACCTATGGTGCCGTGGTGCTGGTCGGTGGTCAGGGTGAAGGCCTGCGCACCGCGGCCCAGATGCTGTTGGTCCCACGAGGTCAGGAAGACGACCACGACATCCGTGAGGACCTCACCACCGAGGACGAGGTTCCGCGCCTGGACGTGGGAACGTTGCGGGGAGGGGAGCGACTGTTGCTCGACCTCACCCGCAACGGGGTTCCACGGACACGGGAGATCCTCCGTTGGCTGGAACCCCTCCGGAACCATGCGCGTCGGGCAGGCGCCCGTCTGGTCGTGCTCTTCGACTCCAAGGACAAGGACGACATCCCGATCGAACTGCGCGATCACGTGGTCCGACCGGGGCGTCCCGACCCTCTTGCGGTACTCCGCAGCCACCTCGACGCCAAGGACGTTCACGGGTTCTTCCCGGCTCACGCCCACAAGCATGTACGGGAGTGGGCCGTCCGGGCCTCGATGGGGGAAGTGGAGGAGCTGGCGCGCAGGGTGAAGGAGGTGGGCAAGGAGCGTGGCGGTGAAGGGCTCATCGGGGAGTGGCTCGACGCGGCTCTGAAAGGTGACACGGACAAGCTCCTCGAACCATTGAGGAAAGCGGATGGTCGTGGTCGCGCGCTGTTGCTCGCCGCCTCCGTCCTGGAAGGAACATCGGTGGAGCGCCTCGCCACGGCGGTGGAGCACCTCCTGCCGATGGTCCGTCTTCCCGAGGACGTGACACCTCTGATCGAACGTCCCCACTTTCGGACGGAACTGTCGGAACTGGGACTGGAGGTCGGAGCGGACCGTCGGGTCCGGTTCCGGCTCATTGGTCAGGCCGCCGCGATCCGGGCCGAACTCTGGGACGCCCACCCTTGGCTGCACGACGTGTTCGACCGATGGGTCGATATTTGTGTCCGCGGCTCGGTCCTGTCACCGACCGACCGCGACCGGGTCGCCGAACGGTGGACCGAGCAGAGGTTGCGGGTGGACCGGCCGGACCGGGTGTTCACCGCGGCCATGGATTGGAGTGGCGGGGCCGAGAAGGCTGGGAACAGGGCACCTCAGTCCGCGATCGCCCTGTCCACGGCCCTCAAGGATCCGCGGTACGGGCGCCTGACCCGCCGACAGATCTACCGATGGGGAGAAAGGCCACCATCCGAACGACTCTCCCATGTCCTGATCGCGGTGTGCGCTCAGGAACTCGCTCGTACCCACCCGGAACGGGCCCTGGTCCGGCTGCACCTGTTCGCGAGTCACGCGGCCGACAAGGTCTCCGAGGCCGCGCGCTCGGAGTTGAAGGGGCTGGCCCGGGACCGTTCCTTCCACCGGCGGGCCGTACGGAGGTTCTCCTACAAGCTCCGTGAGCGGAACGAAGCCGTGGACCGGACCTTGTTCCGGGAGATGACATGCCCCGATCTCCTGCTGCGCGGTGGTGGGCGACATCCGATCGAACCCGGCGTGCTGGCCATGGTCGCCGAAGGGCTTCCACTCCTCCTCCAACACGAACCGGATCGGACCAGGGAATACGGAGAGCTCTGGATCGGCCGTTCGGAACAGTTCACGGAGATTCTGGTGGTGGCGGCGACGCAGGCGCGAACCCTGGCCGTCCTCTACACGACAGCGCTGCGTCTGCCCCGATACGGCGAGGGCACCCAAGAACCGTCAGGTCGAAGAAGAGAACGGGACGCCCTCCTCCGCAGGATCGATGAGGCACAGGGAATTCCGCCCACTCGGGAGCGTGTGGCTCCGCGAAAGGAGAACGGATGAACGGCACACGTCGAGGTGTGGTCATCATGCTCGGGGTGGTGGCCGTACTCGTCGCCGCCCTGTATCCGCTGATGGACCTGTGGATCTTGGTGGCGGCACCGGTCATGCTGCTTTTCGGTGGACTGGTGCTCATGTTCGGCAGCACCAGGCCGTCGGTCCCCGGGCAGACCGAAACCCCGCCGGATCCGTTCATGGAGAGCGGGCCGCGGAACGTTCGCATCAAGGACGAACCGCTGTCCAGCCGGGACGAGCACTATCCCTTCCTGTTCTCGGCGATGGTGATGTGGCGGTGGACGGGTGTCCCCGACCCTCGTCTGCACAACCCGGCCGGCCAGGCCCAACGGGTCGTCGCGGAACAGGCGCGCAAGGGCGTGGTCAGGTTTCGTCCGGAGCACTACGACATGGCCCGGCATCAGCTCGCGGCCGATCTGGGTGTGGCCGTGTACGCGTACGACGGGGCCCTGGAGGTGTGGGCCGAGGACGTCGAACTCACCCTCTCCGACGACGACATGACGCGTCTGGAACGGCTTTCGCGAATGCGCAAGGAGAGCGTGGTCTGGGAGGTGGAGAAGTCGGTCGAGTCCGCCAAGCGCCGGTATTACGCCGATGACGTCCTGGCGACGCCGGGCAGCGCGATCGTGTGGGACCTGGTGCGGGGAGACGCGGACGTGGGCCGAACCCATGGTCTCATCGAAACGCTCGCGCGGTTGGCCGAGGCCTCCAAGGGCGAAGACCTGTCCGACCTGCTGGTGCGCCTTCGGGGCGCCGCTCCTGAGGAGTTCGCCTTCCTCGGCGAGTCCGAGCCGGAGGTCCGGGAGTACCGGGATGACCGAAGGGGTCATGGGTTCGACGACTTCGTTCCCCCTGGGACCATGGACGACCACACTACTTCGGACGCCTCCGATACGGCCCGGCTCATCCTTTCCTGGTACGACGATGAGGACGAGGACACCAGGATGCAGAACGTGCATCGCCAGGTCAGGCTCTTGGAGGACGCGGGGGCTCGGGACATCGCCAGGGAGCTCCGGAGCCTTTACCCGCTGCCCGACGATGAGGACTTCGAGGAGGCCGAACCCTCTGACGGTCGTCGACCCGCCCCCGACCTCGCGGGCGCGGACTGGATCGGTCATGAGACCGACACACCCATCAACACGCGCAACGGCTATGGAGCTCCTCTGAAGTGAGCTCTCACCGGGGCCGCGTCCCAAGGGCGCGGCCCCACACGGTCGTTCAAACGCCGTGGAGCACGCTCAACAGCCGGGGCGAGAGCTCTCGAACGGGGGCGTGACCGTGGTGCCGGTTCAGGGCCTGATGCAGGCGGCGAAGGTCCACGCGAACCGTCGCCGAGTCCGAACCGGCCCCTTCGCCCAGTAGTTCCTCGGTGAGGGCGCAGGCGTGGTCGACCTCGCCGGACAACGCGTGCGCCAGGGCACGGCGAACTCCGAAGCGGGCACGGGCACGTGCGGCGTTCACGGGTAGGGCCGCGCACTCCTGATCCAGAAGTCGTGCGGCTTCCTCCGTCCGCCCCAGGTCGACCAGGCACCAGCCACGCACCACACCGACCGGATCACCTACGTGGCTGGAACCGAGTATCTCCGGGCCTCCGTTGTCGCCGGGGTCGGAGGTCAACAGGGTGCGGGCGCGTTCCAGGGCACGCTCACATGAGAGGGGATCACCGGCCAGCGCGTGGCCCTGGGCCTCACGCTTGGCTGCGAGACCCTGCACGCGAGCGGAGGTCGATGGGTCGCGTTGTGCGTGTCGGGCCAGTTCGAGCGTGCCCAGTCCGTCGTGGGCGTACATCGTGACCAGCGCCCTGCGAACGAGCGCGTACTCACCCATGTTCCGGTCTCCCCCTTCCCGAGCCATCGCAACGGCGGTGTCGGTCCACCACAGGGCGCGCCGGTCGTCTCCGGACTCCTGCGCCATCCATCCCGCGTACTCGGCGAAGCGAGCGGCCAGTCGCAGGGTCTCCGGCCGGTCTGCGGGGGAGGCCGACGCGGCGAGCTGCCTGAGCGCGTTGGCCAGGGAGACCGCGACGGGGAAGACCATGGAGGGCGCGGTGTGCTGTCCCAGTGAGCGCAGACCGCCCAGTTGCGCGCGGAAGCCCTCCAGGGCCGGCGCGACCTCGCGAGTGCGGGAAGAGGGGTTCGGATCCCCGATCTCCAGTAAGGAGAAGGCACTGAGGGAGAGGACGGTGCGCCGGTCGAGGCCGACGAATCCCGTCTCACCGTTCGGGGTCAGGCCCATCAGCCATACCTCCTGTTCTTGGGTGGTGGACTCCGTCGGGGTGTCGTGCCGGGGGATGGAGGGATCGGTCCGCACCAGGGCGGCGAGCTCTCCGTTCGCGTCCAGTGCCGCGTCACAAGCACGGGCGACGTCGGAGGTGGCGGGCTTGGTCCCGTTCTCCACCTTGCTCAGGTAGCCCTTGCTGTAGTGGGCGCGGCGGCTCAGTGCTTCGAGACTCATCCCGGCCGTCGTTCGACGGCGACGGAGTTCGGTATGGAACATTCTGGTCACCTCTGCTGATTTCGTCGGGGGTGTCCCGCCGCCCGGTGATGGGGGAGGCGGGAAACGTGGGCTTCGAGGTCAGGAGGGGGAGGTTCCCGCGGCGACACGGGAGGGTCTCCGGAGGAGCACGACTCGGCATTGGTGGCACGAGCACGCTCGTTCTCGGGCAGACTGGCATGTGGACCTTCCCAAGTCATTCCCCTGCCCCCGCAAGAGGAGACACCCGTGGCCACCTACACGCGCACCCGCCTGACGGCGGTCGTCGTGGTGCTGCTCGTCCCGGCGGTGCTGTATCCGCTGGTCGGGCTGTGGACACTGGTGTGGATTCCGGTGGCGTTGATGCTGCTGGGGGTGGCCCTGGCGCGGCCGGCGGTGTTGGCCGGAGTCGGGCCCGCACTGGCGCGGGCGCTGTCCGCGACCGAGTCCGAGGCCGAACCACGACCCGTTGAGGCCGAGGAGCGTCGCGATGGTTCCGACCGGGGCTCCGACCATGGCGACGAACCCGACCCGGTGCCCGCCCCGCGTGGCGAGAGCGGCACCCGCGGGATACGTCTGCGCCGCACCGCGCTGCCCAGCGCCGAGGACGACTACGACTTCGTTTTCTCCGCGCGGGTGCACTGGCGGTGGGCCGGCCGGGTCGACCTGCGCCTGCGCAACCCCGCCGGTCCCGCCTCGCGTTCGATCCTGCTGCGCGCCCGTGAGCTCCTGGCCCACACCCTCCCGCAGGACCGTGGGGTGGTCGAGGTCGAGCTGACCGCGCTCTTCGCCACGGAGTCCCCCGTGGCCGACGGCATCGTCGAGGTGTGGGCCGACGACGTGCGCGTGGACCTGGACGACGAGGACGAGGAGCGCCTACGGAGCATCGTCCGCCTGCGCAAGGACCGCGCCCTGTGGGAGGCCGAGCACGAGGCCGAGTCGGTGCGCGCCGTCCTGCGGGACGCCCCGGCGAGCGGACCGGGACCCGTACCCGGCGGCCCGGCGCCGGACCCGAGGCCCTCGCCCGCGCGTCCGTCGTCCGAGGAGTCGATCGAGGAACTGTCCGGCCAGATCATCGAACACTTCGAGCACCCCGTCTCCGGCAGCGGTGTCGACGACGAGGGTTACGAGAGCTACTGGTGGCCCGCCGACCCCGGTGAGGACGAGGCCGCCATGCAGCAGGACGTCCAGGTCGCCATCCTGCGCGGGCTGATCGAATCGGTCCCGGGCGAGGCCGAGCGCGCCGCGTTCGTCCGGGAACAGGTGCACATCCTGGAGCGCGGCGGCTTCGCCCACGTGGCCGAGCGCATCCAGTCCGTCTACCCCGACCACTGATCCCGGGTCACTGACCCCGGCCCCGGACTCGGGCCGCTCACCGCGATGAGTTCTCCCCGTTCGGGAAGTCTCCCCTGTTGTCGACGTCACCCCTCGACCACACAGGAGGAACACGTGTCGCAACTGCTGAGAGTCCAGAACTTCAGTGTCTCCGAGGACGGGATCGCCGCCGGGCGGAACCAACGCCTCGACAGCCCGTTCGGCGACGTCGATCGTCCCGAGCTGCTCTTCGAGTGGGCAGGGGCCACGGCGGGATGGCCGGGCCGCACCGACCCGGGAGGCAGCCGGGGCCTCGACGACTACTTCACGCGCGACTTCGCGAACAACATCGGCGCCGAGATCATGGGCCGCAACAAGTTCGGCCCCCAGCGCGGGCCTTGGCCCGACCACGAGTGGCGCGGCTGGTGGGGAGAGGAACCACCGTTCCACACCCCGGTGTTCGTGATGACCCACCATGAGCGCCCCTCGTTCACGCTGTCCGACACCACGTTCCACTTCGTCGGAGGCGACCCGGCCACGGTCCTGGAGCAGGCGCGGCGGGCCGCGGGCGGCGGGGACGTCCGACTCGGCGGCGGGGTCACCACCATCCGTCGGTTCCTCGAAGCCGACCTCGTCGACACGATGCACGTGGCGGTCGCGCCGCTGGAACTCGGGGCCGGTCTGAAGCTCTGGGAGTCCCCCGAGGAGCTGCTCGACCGGTTCCGCCTGGAGGTCGTGCCCAGTCCGAGCGGTGTGCGGCACCACCTGTTCTGGCGCAGGTGACGCGAGGGCTTCGATCCCGGACATGCCCGGGTACGGGGCTCAGACGGTGGTGAACTTGGGGGAGTAGGCGGCGTGCAGGACCAGGGTGGCCGCGCCGATGGCCCCGACGTCCTCACCGATCAGGGACGGCTCCACCCGTACCCGGCGCACCCCCCGGGCTATGGTGCGTTCGGCCACCGCGCGGTCCAGCGCCCGGGCGTACAGCGCCCCGATGTGCGACATGCCCCAGCCGCCCAGCACCACCACCGGGACGTCCACCAGGTTGAGCAGTGTCACCGCGGCGTCGCCCAGGCGTCGACCGGCCTCGCCCACCACCGCCGCGGCGACCGGGTCCCCGGCGCGCGCCTCCCGGCACACCTTCCGGTACGCCGCCACCGTGCGGGCCTGTCCGCGTTCGTAGTCCGCCCGGTCCTCCCCGCGTCGGCGGGCGGCCTCGGTGGCGACGGCGTGCGGGGCCGTGTAGGTCTCCAGGCAACCCCGGTTGCCGCACGGGCAGTCCGGTCCCCGAGGGTCCACGGTCACGTGACCGATCTCGGCCGCGTTGAAGGTGCCGCCGCGGTACACGTCGCCGTCCAGCACCAGGCCGCCGCCGATGCCGGTGCCCACGTACACGAACGCCATGTCCTCGGAACGCTCCCCGCCCCCGGCCCAGCGCTCGCCGATGGTCGCGGCGGTGGCGTCGTTGTCGATCACCACGGCCAACCCGGTGCGTTCGGCCAGGTCCTCACGGAGCGGAACCGACCGCCATCCGGGCAGGTGGGGTGGGGTGACGGCGCTCGCGGAACGGTCGATCGGCCCGGGCGTGGCCACCCCCAGCCCCAGGACCCGATCGGGGGCGGGCGAGTCCGCCACGATGGCGCGCACCGAACGGCTCAGGGCGTCGATGACCCGGCGCGGACCTTGGGCCGAAGGTGTGCGTCGGCGGGCGCGGGCCACCACCCGGCCGGCCAGGTCGGTGACGATCAGGGTGGTGGAGGCCGGGTCGATGTGCATGCCCACCGCGTAGTAGGCGCCGGCGTTGAGCCGCAGCATGGTGGCCGGTTTGCCGCCTCGGGAGACGGCCCGGCCGTCCTCCAGGACCAGGCCGTTCTCCAACAGACGCCGCACGATGTTGGAGACCGTCTGCGCGGTCAGCCCGGTCTGTTCGGCCAGTTCGACCCGGCTGACCCCGTCGGAGCGGCGTACCGCGTCGAGCACCCTGCTCTGGTTGAGGTCACCCAACCACAACAGGTTGGTGCTGGTGCGCATGCGTGGAGTCCCTCCGCCTTTGCCGGTGCGGACGCCCGGCCGCCCGTCCCACCCGAGGGTAACCGCACCGGTTCACCTCACTTCCCCCATTGTCTTTATCCAAGGTTTTTAGTAAGCATGTGATGCGGCTCACTATCTCGGGTCGGCCGGCCATCGCTGCGTGAGGGGTACACGATGAGGGGAACTCCAAGGAACACCACCCGGGCGGCGGCCGCCGCCGCGCTCCTGACCCTGATCGCCGCCGGTTGCTCCTCGGGGGACGAACGGGACGCCACCACCGTTCGGATCGCCTACCAGAAGTTCGGCACCTTCATCGCGATGGACTCGCTGATGCGGAAGGTCAAGGAGGAGTTCGAGGCCGACAACCCCGACGTCACCATCGAACTCAACGCCATCGAGGCGCAGGCCGAGGACTACCAGACCCAGGTCAACCTCATGAACGGCTCCGCGAGCGAGGCCCCGGACCTGATCTACCAGGACACGTTCACCATCAACCAGGACGCCGACGCCGGGTACCTCATGCCGCTGGACGATCACTTCGACGCCTGGGATGACGCCGAACGGTTCAACGAACAGGAGGCCGAGGCGGTCACCTCGTTGGACGGAACCCGTTACGGGGTCATGCTCGGCACCGACGTGCGCGGCCTCTGGTACCGGACCGACTTCCTGGAACGGGCCGGTGTGGCACTTCCCTGGGAACCGGCCACCTGGGACGAGGTGCTCGACACCGCCCGCGCCGTGCGGGACGAGTTCGGCGACGAGGTGGTCCCCCTCAACGTCTACTCGGGGACCCCCGCCGGAGAGGCCGCCTCCCTCCAGGGCTTCCAGATGCTGCTCCGCGGTACCGACGACAGCCTGTTCGAGGAATCCTCCGAACAGTGGGTCTCCTCCAGCGCCGGGTTCACCGAGTCCCTGGAGTTCGTCCGGACCATCTACGACGAGGACCTCACCCTCGACCCACAGGACGCCCTGGACGCCAACATCGGCACCGTCAACAACGAGGAGCGCTTCCCCAACGGGGAGATGGCGATCAGCCTGGAGGGCTCGTGGGCCACCCAGTCCTGGATCGAGGAGGCCAACCAACCCTGGCCGGAGTGGGAGGACCACATGGAGTTCACCCCCATGCCCACCCGGGACGGACAAGGCGCGGGCGCGAGCAGCATGTCCGGTGGCTGGGCCCTGTCGATGGGCGCCCACGCCACCGACCCCGACCTGGCCTGGCGGGTCATGACCCACGCCCTGAACCAGGAGAACGCGGTGAAGTTCGCGGTCGAGGGCGGCCAGATCCCGGTGCGTTCCGACGTCGCCGAGGACCCCGGCTTCCTGGAGGCCGCGCCCAAGGCCGAACAGTTCGCCGAACTCGTCGACGTCACCGGTTTCCGGCCCGCCTACAGCGAGTACCCGAGGGTGTCCCTGGCGGTCCAGGAGGCCATGGAGGTCGTCATGCTGGGCGAGGCCACCCCGGAGGAGGCCGCCGAACTCTACGCCCAGGAGTTGGAGTCGATAGTGGGCCCCGACAACGTGACGGACGGTTCCTGACCGGTGGCGACCACGACCACCCGTGACGACCGGACCACCCGGGAGGCCGCGGCCCATCGAGGCCGGCGGTGGGCGCGTTCGGCCCGCTGGGTCCTGCCCATGGGCCCCGCCCTGTTCCTGTTGCTGGCGTTCTTCGCCGGCCCCATCCTGTGGACGGTGTGGGCGTCCCTGACCAACGCCGCCCTCACCGGCGCGCAGGCCGCGCAGACCGAGTTCGTCGGCTTCGCCAACTTCGAACGCCTGCTCGCCGACACCCGTTTCCGCGAAGCCACCGTCCTGACCGTGCTCTTCCTGGTGGGGTGCGTGTTCGGGCAGACCGTGCTCGGCCTGACCCTGGCGCTGCTGATGCGCAACCGGCACGGCGCGGTGCGCGCCACGGTCGGCGCGATCGTGGTGGGCGCCTGGGTGGTCCCCGAGGTCGTGGCGGGGTTCGTCTGGTACGCGTTCCTGGAGCGGGAGGGCGGCTTCAACTCCGTCCTCGGGTTCTTCGGCGCGGAGCCGCAGAACTGGCTGTTCACCGCGCCGTTGCTCGCGGTGGTGTTGGCCAACATCTGGAAGGGCACCGCCTTCTCGATGATGACCTACTCGGCGGGTCTGGCGGAGGTGCCCGACGACCTCAAGGAGGCCGCCAGGGTGGACGGCGCCTCCTCCTTCCAGGTGCTGGTGCACGTGGTGTTGCCGTTGCTGCGCCGCACACTGGCCACCACCCTGCTCCTGATCACGTTGCAGACCGTGCAGGTGTTCACACTGATCTTCGTGATGACCTCCGGCGGACCGGGCGCGCGCAGCACCACGCTGCCGCTGCTGATGTACCAGGAGGCGCTGCGCCTGGGCGACCTGGGTTATGGAACCGCGATCGCCCTGGCGCTGCTGGTGGTCGCCGGCCTGTTCTCCGTCGTCTACGTGTGGATGCTCAGCAGGGAGGAACAGCGATGAGTCACGAGCGGAACGGCGGGAACGGCGCACGCACCGGAACGCGGATGGTGGTGAGCGCGCCCGGCCGAGTCGCCTCGACCCTGCTGACCCATCTGATCCTGGGTGGTCTGGCCGTGGTGTTCCTGGTGCCCATGCTGTGGATGCTGTTCGCGTCCGTGGACACCGAACCCTCCCTGCGCGCGGGACTTCCCACCTCGCTCACCCTCGACCACTTCACCGCGATCATGACCCCCGAGATCGTCTACCGGCCGATCTGGAACAGCGTCCTGACCTGCGGGGGAGCGGCGGTGATCACCGCATTCTGCTCCATGCTGGCCGCCTATCCGCTGTCCCGGTACAACCTGCGCTTTCGCAAACCGTTCCTGTACTCGGTCCTGTTCGCCACCGGTCTGCCCATCACCGCGATCATGGTTCCCGTGTACGGGATGTTCGTGCAGGCAGACCTGTTGAACTCGCTGACCGCCACCACCCTCTTCCTGGCCGCGAGCACCCTGCCGTTCGGGATCTGGCTGACCAAGAACTTCATCGACGGCATCCCCATCGCCCTGGAGGAGGCAGCCTGGGTGGACGGGGCGTCCGCCTGGCAGTCCCTGCGCTACCTGGTGGCTCCGCTGCTGGCGCCCGGCCTGGCGGTGGTGGGGATCTTCACCCTGGTCACCACCTGGGGCAACTTCTTCGTGCCGTTCATCCTGCTCACCAGCCCGGAGAAGATGCCGGCGGCGGTACGCGTGTTCACGTTCTTCGGCCAGTACGGGAGCGTGCGCTACGGAGAACTGGCGGCGTACTCGTTGTTGTACACGGTGCCGGTGGTGGTGCTGTACATGGTGGTATCCCGCGCCATGGGCGGCCGGTTCGCCCTCGGCGGGGCGATGAAGGGCTGACCGGCCGCCGGGGGAGTCAGAGCTCCAAGCGCAGGGTGAGGATCTGGAAGGGGCGCAGACCCACGTTCACCAGACGCGGGCCTCGACCGTCCCCGTCGGCCGGTGCCACGGTCGACAACGGGTTCGGGGCGTCCTCGTGGTCCTCCTCCAACAGGTTCACCGCCCGCACCCCGCGCACGGGGAAGCCGGTGCGCAGCGACGTCCGAGCACGCCCACCGCGAGCCTCGTAGAGGCGCACCACCACGTCCCCCGAACGGTCGTCGGCGAGCTTGACCGACTCCACGACCACACCGGGGTCGGCGACCTCCACCAGCGGCTCCACCGCCCTCGCGCCCGGCGCCGAACGCACCGGCAGGTTGATCCGGTACCCCTCGCGCACCGCGTCCTCGATCTCCGCGCCGGGTGCCAGCGCGTAGCGGAGCCGGTGCTCGCCCTGATCGGTCTCGGGGTCGGGGAAGCGCGGTGCCCGCAGCAGCGACAGCCGCACCGTCGTGGTGGTCCCCCCGTCGGAGCGCACGTCACGGGTGATGTCGTGCCCGTAGGTGGAGTCGTTGAGCACCGCCACCCCGTAGCCGGGTTCGGCCACGTGTACCCAGCGATGCGCGCAGATCTCGAACTTGGCGGCGTCCCAGGAGGTGTTGGTGTGGGTGGGCCGCTTGACGTGCCCGAACTGGATCTCCGACGACGACTCGTGCGCCCGCACGTCCACCGCGAAGGCGGCCTTGAGGAACTTCTCGCGTTCGTGCCAGTCCACGGTGGTGTCCACGTCCAGCCGCCGAGCGCCCGGTGACAGCGACAGCATTTGGGTGAGCGAGGACTCCCCGAAGGAACGGGTGACGCGCACGCCCACGGTGTCTACGGGCAGATCGGACTCCGCGGCCTCCGCATCGGTGAGCGCGGTGACCGAGTCGACCTCGGTGAGGTCGGTGACGCTGTTGCGGTAGAACTCGTCCACGTCCCAGGCGTCCCACTGGTTCGGGACGTCCTGGTGCAACTGGAGCAGATTGCCGGGCAGCCCCGGGGCGAGCACCTCCCGGCCCTCGGGTTCGGCCGACCGGTCCAGGACCGACATCACCAGCCCTCGGTGGTCCACCCGCACCGTCAACAGTCCGTTGTCCAGGACGAACCCGCCGTCGACGCCGGTCAGGGTGGGCTCGACGGCGCCCTCGACGGTGGGGGAGAGGACCCGAGAACGCGGCGACGCCCCCAGCGCGGGCACCCCGTCGCGTTCGTGGGGGGTCGGGTTGAACACCACCTCGTCGCCCTCACCGCCGGTACCGTCGCCGGCGCCGGCCAGCGCGGCCTGGGCCCGGCCGATGACCTCGGTCAGTTCCGCGGCGACCTCCCGGTAGGACTCGGCCGCCTCACGGTGCACCCACTGGATCGAACTCCCCGGCAGGATGTCGTGGAACTGGTTGAGCAGCACCGTCCGCCACACCCGCTCCAACCGCTCATAGGGGTACTCGGCCCCCACACGCACCGCGGCCGTGGCCGACCACAGCTCCGCCTCGCGCAGCAGGTGCTCCGAACGCCGGTTGCCCTGCTTGGTCGCCGCCTGGCTGGTGTAGGTGCCCCGGTGGAATTCCAGGTACAGCTCGCCCGACCAGACCGGGGCGTCGGTGTACTCGGCGTGCGCCCGCTCGAAGAACTCCTCGGGGTGCTCGATCGTCACCCGAGGCGATCCCTCCAGATCCCGCAATCGCGCGGCCCGGCCCAACATCTCGCGGGTGGGCCCACCACCGCCGTCCCCGTGCCCGAACGGCACCATCGAGTACGAGGACCCGCCCTTGTCCCGGAAGTTGCGGGAGGCGTGCGCCAGCTCCGCCCCGGTCAGTTCCGCGTTGTAGGTGTCCACCGGCGGGAAGTGCGTGAACACCCGGGTGCCGTCCAGCCCCTCCCACCAGAACGTGTGGTGGGGGAACCGGTTGACCTGGTTCCACGAGATCTTCTGGGTGAGGAACCAACGCGACCCCGACAACCGCACCAGCTGTGGCAGGGCCGCCGAGTACCCGAAGGAGTCCGGCAGCCACACCTCCTGGGTGTCCACGCCCAACTCGTCACGGAAGAACCGCTTGCCGAACACGAACTGACGGGCCAGCGCCTCCGCCCCCGGCATGTTGGTGTCGGACTCCACCCACATGCCGCCCACCGGAACGAACCGGCCCGCCTCGGCCTCCTTCACCACCCGATCGAACAGCTCCGGCTGGTGCTCCTTGATCCACGCCCACTGCTGGGCCTGCGACATCGCGAACACCAGCTCGGGGTGGTCGTCCATCAACCCCACCACGTTGGCGCTGGTGCGCGCCACCTTCCGGACGGTCTCGCGCAGCGGCCACAGCCACGCCGAGTCGATGTGGGCGTGCCCGACCGCCGAGATCCGGTGCGCTCCGGCCGTGGCGGGTGAGGCCAGCTCCGGGGCCAACACCTCACGGGCGCGCTCGGCGCTGCCGGGCACGTTCTGCGGGTCCAGCGCGTCCAGGGTGCGGCCCAGCGCGCGCAACAGCCGCCAGCGCCTGGGATCGCCCTCGTCGAGTTCGCGCGCCAGCCCGCCGGCCACCTCCAGGTCCAGGGCGAGCTCCCACACCCGGCTCTCGAAGATCGCCAGGTCGGCGCGGGCCAACCGGTACAGGGGTTCGTCGTCGGGGCCGCGTCCGCCGCCCAGCTCGGTGGGCTGGAACGGCGGGTCGTCGAGGATGACGGGGTTGGCGGCGGCCTCCACGTGGAACTCCACCTCCTCGCCGCCGTCGACGGGGGAACCGACCGGGATCCACGCGTTGCGCGGGTTGAGGCCCTTGACCACGGTGCCGTCGGCGCGGTGCACCAGCCCCTCGCTCTGGAAACCGGGCATGCCCACGTCGAACCCGAGGTCGACCACCGCCTCCACCCGTCGACCGGCCCATCCGGCGGGCACCCGGCCGCGCACCCGGAACCAGGTGGTGCCCCACGCCGGCCCCCAGGCGTCACCCACCCGGGCGGGTTCGTGGGGTGCGGCGATCCCCTCCGCCGCCGGTACCGGTTCCCCGGGCGCGTCCCAGCGCGCCACCTCCAAGGGGACCGATGTTCCATGCACCGCGGGCCACACCCGTTCCCGCAGAGCCCGTTCCAGTCGTGCCTCGATCAGCCGCCGGTCGTCATGCACGGTGGGTCTCCGATCACTCGTCCCCTGGCAGGTGCTGCGTACGTTGCCGGCGTCACAGCACTTCGTCAACACTTTGGACGAAGTGGTGTGCGGAGAGTTTCGGGTCGGTGGCGATCGAGAACCCGATGGGCGGCGCGGAGCCGTTCGACCTCGGGCAGGTCGGGGTCCTCGCCGGAGACCTCGTCGGCCCAGATGAGTAGCCTGCGCAGGTGGGGGAGCGCGGCTTCGGTGGTCACCTCCGAGCGGCCGGCGACCACCAGGCCGGCGGTGCCGTCGACCGTGACGAGGTCCCCGTCGGTGAGCGTGTGCGCGCCGACGCCGACCACGGCGGGCCTGCCCAGGGAACGAGCCACGACCGCCGCGTGCGAGGCCGGTCCGCCCCGTTCGGTGACCACACCCGCCGCCGCGGCCAACCCGCTCATGTCCATGGGGGAGGTCTCCGGACGCACCAGGACCACCGGGCCCTCGGCCGCCATCCGGACCGCCGCCTCGCAGGTGGTGGCCGCCCGACCCGTCACCACACCGGGGACCGCGCCGATCCCACGCGCGAGCGGTTCCACCCCGGGCGGCGGCACCACGCGCGGGACCCGCGCCCGCCCCAGGTGTGCGGGCGTCACACGCAGCAGCGCCTCCCGCCGGGTCAGCGTTCCCTCGTCGACCAGGTCCACCGCCACTCGCACGGCCGCCGCACCCGTGAACCGGCCCGGGCGGGCCTGCAACAGCCACAGCCGGCCGGACTCGAAGGTGAACCCCACGTAGCAGGTGTCGCGCAGGTCCTTCTCGATGAGTGTCAGCGCACGTGTCAGGTCGGCCCACACCCCGGGCTCGCGGTGGGCCAGATCGTCCAGGGGCAGGGTGCGGCGCCCCCCGGAGACCACCGCGTCGCCGCGACTTCCGAACAGCACCTCGCCGTAGGGGCCGGGCGCCCCGGAGTTCGGGTCGCGTCCGAACGCCACCCCCGCCCCGCTGTGTTCGTCCCGGTCTCCGTCCACCATGGCCTGCACGACGACGGCGGTGCCCAGGTCGTGCGGGATGCCGTGCAGGGTCCGGTAGGTGCGGGCGCGCGGGGCGTGCCAAGAGGCGAACACGGAGCGGATCGCCGCCCGCACCTCCTCCCCGGGGTCGGAACCGGTGCCCAGGCCCAGGACGGTGTCCATCATCCCCGGCATGGACACGCTCGCCCCGGAGCGCACCGACACCGTCAGAGCACGATCGGGGCCGGGGCCGGGATCGCCGAAGGTCCGGCCGGTGACGGACTCCAACCGGGCCAGGGCGAGGTCGAGTTCGGCGTCCAGTCCCGGGGGGAACACACCGGAGTCGAGGAAGGCGCGGCAGGCCTCGGTCGTGACGACGAAGGCCGCCGGAACCGGCGATCCCAGCCGCATCAGGCCCACGAGCCCGTGCGCCTTGGCGCCCAGCAGTTCGGGGGTCCCCGTCTCCTCCACCGTGAGCGGGCGCGTCCAACGCGCCTCGGGGCTCATCGGGGGATCCCCAGGGTGGCGAGCAGGTCCTCGTGCAACTGCGACCACACGGTGTGGAAGGAGTCGGTGGCGTCGGCCACCCGGTCGAGTTCACCGGCGTGGGCCCGCTCCAGCGCTTCGGACAGCCGCACCCGGTAACGCCCGAACCGGGACAGGGCCAGGGCCAGGTCCGCGCAGACGTCGTCGCGTCGGCGTTCGAGGTCGGTGAAGGCCGCCAGCACCCGGGCGTCGTAGGCGGGATCGGTGTGGTCGTTGGCGGTGACCACCCCATCGAGGGGACGCAGCTGCCAGGCGCCGCACAGGTCGAGTGCCTCCGGGTTGAGTTCCTCGAAGGCCTTGTGGGTGCGCACGGCCAGGTCGCGGGCGCCGGTCCGGTCGAGTTCGGCGCCGACGCGCTCGGCGTCGGAGATCCGGCCCGCCTCGGTCGGGCCCCAACCACCGAAGGGTCCGGGGGTTCGTGTGACCAGTCCGGCCACGGCCAGGTCGATCAGCTCGGACTCGACCTCGTCGTGGTTCAGCCCGGTGGCCTCGGCCAGGCGTTCGATGTCGCAGAACCCGACGACGCGCAGGCCGTGCAGGACGAGTAGATCGTGCGGTGTGGTCACCGGTGGCATGCGGGTCGGCCCTCTCGGACGATGGGATCCGAATGTTGACAACATCCAGATGATAGGAACATCTCTATTGTAGGTCGGGGTCGGATGGCGACCGCACGCGGCGACGGCGCGTGCGGGTGGGCGTGGCATCCTGGGAGGCCACAAGTCCGCGCGGGGAGGAACAACACCAGATGAGCATCGACGCGCCGCGCGAGCGGCCGGTGATCGGGTCGCTCGCCGAGAGCAGCAGTCTTCGGTCCCGGGTGACGGAGGTGCTGCGTCAGGCCATGGTCGCCGGTGAGCTCGAACCCGGCCGGATCTACTCGGCTCCCGCGCTGGCCGAACGTCTCGGCGTCTCGGCCACCCCCGTACGCGAGGCCATGATGGAGCTGACCAAGGAGGGGCTCGTGGAGACCCTCCGGCACCGCGGGTACCGCGTGGTCGAGCTGGGCGAGGTGACCCTCGACGAGATCATCGAGGTGCGCGAGCTCATCGAGGTGCCCACGGTCGGGCGGGTCGCGGCCCTCGCGACAACCGAACAGGTCGCCCTGCTCCGGCCGCTCGCCGATCGTCTCAACGAGACCGCCGCGGCCGGGGACCTACAGGAGTTCATCGCCACCGACACCACCTTCCACCTGCGCCTGCTCGGCATCGCCGGGAACCAGCGCCTGGTCGAGGAGGTGGGCCGGCTGCGCGGGATGGCGCGTCTGTCCGCGTTGCGCCGGCTGTACGAGGAGGGGCGCCTGGGCGCCACCGCGCGGGAACACCACGACCTGCTCGACCTGATCGAGGCGCGGGACGTGGCCGGGGCGGAGGCGTTGATGCGCCGGCACCTGGGGCACGTGCGCGGGGTGTGGGCCGGGCGCGAGGAGGGCTGACCACGGCCCGCCAAGCCCGTCCCCACAGGCTTGGCGGTCGTTTCGGGGGCGCCTCGAAAACCCGGAGTGATGGACTCTTCGCAGGTCACGGCTTGATCGCGTCATCCCAGATGTCTTGTCATGTGCAACGTAAAATTGTACGTTGCACTTATTCGCATCATGAGGCCCACGTCACGTGGTCCACGACACGAGGAGCGCTGAGTGTCCCCCACGCAGTCCGTGGTCGGCCGACCGGCCACCAACCGCCGTGTGCTCATCGGCAGCCTCAGTGGCAGCGCGATCGAGTGGTTCGACTTCTTCCTCTACGCCACCGCCGCCGCGCTCATCTTCGACAAGCAGTTCTTCCCCAACGACGATCCCGTGATCTCGTTGATGCTGTCGTACCTGACGCTGTCCCTGACCTTCTTCATCCGGCCGTTCGGCGGCATCGTCTTCTCCCACATCGGCGACCGCATCGGTCGGAAGAAGACCCTGGTCATCACCCTCTCGCTGATGGGTGGCGCGACCGTCGCCATCGGCCTGCTGCCCAACTACGACCAGGTCGGCATGCTCGCCCCGATGCTGCTGATCCTGTGCCGCGTCATCCAGGGCCTGGCCATCGGTGGAGAGTGGGGCGGCGCCCTGCTGCTCGCCTACGAGTACGCGCCCAAGGAGCGCCGAGGCTTCTTCGGATCGGTGCCCCAGACCGGCATCACCATCGGCATGCTCCTGTCCACCATCGCGTTCGGCCTGGTCAGCATGCTCCCCAACGACTCCTTCGAGGCGTGGGGCTGGCGCATCCCCTTCATCGCCAGCATCATCCTGGTCTTCGTCGGCCTGTGGATCCGCAAGGGCCTGGCCGAGACCCCCGCCTTCCGGGAGGCCCAGGAGAGCGGCAACGTCGCCAAACTGCCCATCAAGGACACCCTGCGCGACCACTGGCGCTCCGTCCTCGTGGCGGTGGGCGCGAAGGTCGTCGAGACCGCGCCGTTCTACATCTTCGCCACGTTCGTGGTCAGCTACGCGACCGGCACCCTCGACATCCAGCAGTCCGTGGTCCTCAACGCGGTCAGCGCCGGCGCGTTCGTCAGCACCATCGTCATCCTGCTGATGGGCCGCCTCTCCGACACCCTGGGCCGAACGAAGGTCTACCTCGGTGGCACGGTGATCATCGCCGCCATGGCCGTCCCCTTCTTCACGCTGCTCGACCTACAGATGAACTGGGCCGTGTACGTGGCCGTCGTACTCGCCCTCGGTGTGGCCTGGCCGCCGGTCACCGCCACCCTGGGCACCCTCACCTCCGAGATCTTCACGACCCGGGTCCGCTACACCGGTGTGACGCTCGGCTACCAGATCGGCGCCGCCCTCGCCGGCGGCACCGCGCCGCTGCTGGCCACCTGGCTGCTGGCCCGCTTCGACGGCGCTTGGTGGCCCATCGCGACCTACCTGGTGATCCTGGCCGTCATCTCCTTCACCGCCGTCGCCGTCTCCGGCTCGGTCGTGCGCAAGGAGACCGCCGCCATCGCACGCCGCGAGGGCATCGACGAAACCGAGGTGATGTCGTGAACGGCCTGCCGTTCGTCGACGCCGACGAGGTCCGCCGCCGGATCGACCCCGACCGCGCGCGCACCCTGATCGAAGGGGCCCTGAAGGCGGGATTCGACCCGGCCGACGACCCGGCGCGCTCCCACTCCGACGCCGGGTCCGGGCACCTGCTGCTCATGCCCTCGACACTGGGGGACTGGGTGGGAGTCAAGGTCGCCTCCGTGACGCCCGGCAACCCCGCGCTGGGGCTGCCCCGCATCCAGGCCGTCTACGTGCTCATGGACGCCAAGACGCTCACCCCGCGGATGTTCGTCGATGGGGTGAGCCTGACCTCGCTGCGCACCCCGGCCACCTCCGCGGTGGCGGCCGGCCACCTCGCCGACCCCGAGGCCTCTCGCCTGGTGGTGTTCGGCAACGGACCCCAGGCGGTGGAACACGTCGTCGCCATGGCCCGGATCAGGGCGCTGAAGGACGTCCGGATGGTCGGCCGCAGCCCGCACAAGGTGGCGGCGGCCCTGGCCGAACTCGCCGAACGCGGAATCACCGCCGAGGCGGGCGTGGCGGCCGACGTCGCCGACGCCGACATCGTCGTGTGCGCCACCTCCAGCGCCGAACCGTTGTTCGACGGTTCCCTGGTACGCGACGGGGCCTGCGTCGTCGCGATGGGCTCGCACGAGGCCGATCGCCGTGAACTGGACGCCGCCCTGATGGGCCGCGCCCAGGTCGTGGTCGAGGAACGCGACAGCGCCCTGCGCGAGTGCGGTGACGTGGTGCTCGCCATCGAGGAGGGCGCCCTGAACGCCGACGACCTGGTCGGACTGGCCCCGCTGGTGCGCGGTGAGGTCACCCGCCGCACCGACCGGCCCAACGTGTTCAAGGGCTCGGGCATGTCCTGGCAGGACCTGGCCGTCGCCGTGGGCGTGGCGCCCACCGACTGACCGGCGCGTTCCGGGTCCGCTTTGGAACATCATGAGGTGGGCCCGAACATACCTCGAACCGATGTCGCACCCTTCTGCCACGATGAGCGCCCGATACGGACACGGAAAGGGCGTAAGCGATGGAATGGGTGGCCGTCGGCGACGGGTACACGGCGCGGTTGAGGGGCGAGGGCGCTCGAACCGAACTGGTGTGCCGCAGCCCCAAGGGTCGTGACCTGGTACGAGTGCCCGCGTCCCTGGGCAAAGACGAGGGCATCGTCGCACTGCGGTCCCTGCGGGCGCGCCTCGCCGAACACGAAGACCAGGTGCGCGCCCAGGTCCGCACATGGGTCTCGCGCTCCCTCCCGGTGCCCGCCGCACTCCTGGTCGCGGTCTGGTCCGACCCCGTCTGGCGGCGAGCACTGACCCGACTCGTGGTCGTGCCCGAAGCCGACGGTTCGGGCACCACGGAACCCGGGCTGCTCGTCGACGCCGACGCGCGGCACGGTGTGGAACTGGTGGATCTGAACGGAACCCGCTCCCGGGTCTCCGGGGCCTCGTTCACCCTTCCCCACCCCCTCCGGCTCGGCGTAGACCTCGGCGCCTGGCGCGCGTTGGCCGACGCGCACGACACCTCGTACGGATCAACGCAGCTCGACCACCCCGTTCGGCGGCGGCCGGACGGTTTCGATCCCGAGGCCGTCTCCGTCGGTTTGCGGCCGTCGTCCATCTATGACCTGGGATCGACCTTCGAAAGACGGGTCAACCGCCTCGGTGGACGTATCCGAGGGGAGACGGCGTACTTCCAGGTGTACGGAGCCGACCACCGTGCCGGGCCGATCCCCGTGAGCCTGGGATTGCGCTGGCAGGGGCCGGACTCCGCCGTGAACGTCAACGATCTGGCCTGGCACGTGCCCGCAGGGTCGGTCGACGACGTCGCCTGGTCAGAAGGACTCCACATCCTGATGGAGCTGTACCGGCAACGCTCGACCGACGACTCCGACGACGGTCCGGAACCCGAGCAGGTGCCGGGCATGGAATACCTGACCGGAGACGCGCCCATGGCCGTGGTCTCCCCCGCCCCTGACGAACGCACCGCGCTCACACGGGCGGAGGGCGTGGCGCTTTCCCCCGCTCGGGAGGGGGAGGACGCACTCGTGGCCCTGGACCTGTCCCACCCGGCGCTCGACGGTCCCGTCGTCATGCTCGTTCCCGAACATTCTGTCGAGGCCAGGCGCGTGGTGTGGCAGGATCTGGGCCTGACCAGCCGGTCCGAGTCGAAGGTCGGGGCCCGAGGCCACCGCCCACCGGAGTTCCTCGCCGCGGTCCTCGCACACCGCCCCGAGGGGATGGAACAGGCCGTCGCCCTTCTTCCGCGGCTTCGGAGGCAGAGCGAGGTCGCCCGGACCAAACCCGGGCGCGCACGTAAGGCTCTGGACGAGACCGCCGACGAACTCACCCGAACCGCCCCCGACCTGCTCCCCTTCTTCTACGACGAATGCGCGCAGATCCTGGTCGAGGCGGGCAACACCGGCTACGCCACCGGGTTCCACGACCAGGCCAGGATGGCCGAGCGCGCCTTCGACGACGTGGACGAGGACGCCGTCATCGAGTCCTACGTGAGTTTTCCCCTCCCCGACGCACTACCTCGCAGCCTGAGCACCCACGACAAGGCACTGGCCCAAAGGTTGGAACCCGGGGAGGCCTACCGCTGGCATCGCGACCTGGTCATCGCCTGGTGCGAGGAGGGACGCCGGGCCTCCAAGCACCTGGCCTCCGGGCTGGTGGCCTTGGCCGCGGCAGCCGAGATCGTGCCGGGCGGTTCGGGCACCGATGACGGGGAGGCCGACGCGCGCGCGGTTCGGGCGCTGCTCACCAATGGATCCCTGGTACTGGCACCGGCGAAGGTGTGGACCCCTCTCCTGCCCCTCCTGCGTTCCATGGTCGCCGAGGACCCCCGTGTGGGCGGACTCCTCGCCACACGGATCCCCGTCCCCTCGGGCACTTCCGCCAAGGCCAAGACCACCGCCGCCCGGTTGTGGGCGCGTGTGCTCCGAGAAACGAGGGTCGAGGCGCCCTTCGGAGAGGAATCCGGGCTCGACGCCGTCGCGGTCAAGCGGTGGGCGGACGCCTTCATCCGTAGGTATGCGGGGATGGCGCTTCCCGCCGACGAACTCGGTGAACCGCTCCGTGCGGCCGGTGCGGTGTTGCGCGCGGCGGGTATGGAAGCCGATGGTGCGCCGCTGTTGTCCCTGCGGAGTTGGCGTGAACCCCAGTCGTTGGGGGTGCTCGACCTCCTCGTCTCCAGTGGGGTTCCGGTCAGCGGTCACTGGGATGTGGACACAGAGCCGCCATGGCGGGACGGCGGGCCGATCTTCCTGTCCAGTTGGTTGGTGTGGGCCCCCGAGCCGCACGACCTGCCCGCCTTGGCCGCGGACCCCCTGTGGCGTCGCGCCCTGCGCGTGGCAATAGAGGGGCCGGCGCGGTTCGACGCCACTTCGGGGTTCGGACGTTCCAAGGGCGCGCCCATCCCCGAGGACGCGGATCTGCACGCGCGTCAGATCAGGGACTACATGGCCAGGTGCGCGGGGGCCTTGGTTCGGACACCCGGGATCACGGACGTGGTCGACGAGATCCTGGCCGATCACTCCGAGCGGCTCGACAGGTTCGTGTCTCCGGGGCTGCCCGAGGTCTACGCGGCCCTGCGATCGGTGGAGCGTTTCCTCGCGCAGGACCCACCGGAACGGGTCGTCGAGCGGGCGGAGCCGATCCTGTCCCGCGTGGATCCAGTGGAGTCGCTCGCCGTGACCTTGCGAGGGGGCGTGACCGACGAGCTGTTCCTGCCGGCGTTGGAAGAGATGCCGGAAAACCCGGCCTCCTGCCTTTTGGAGGAGTGCGGTCCCGATCTGTACCTGCTCCACGAGACGCCCGACAGGCATTCGTCGCTCTCGATGAGAAGGGTCCGACCCGACCACCTGGAACCGGTGCTGACGACCCGTTCGAGGAGTAAGCAGGAGAGACGGTGGTGCTCGGTGTGCCTCGCCGCTTTGCTGGAAGGAGCCGAGCCGGTCGAAGACTGTGCGCACGAGCGCGCGGAGGCGACCGAGGAACGGATCCACTTCCCGGGCAGTGGAGAGATCACGGTGCGTCGGGTGGGTCGGGTCCGCCAGGAGTTGCTGGACGCCCAGGGTCGGGTGCTGGCCGCCCACCGCATCGGCCGGAGTGGGGCCAGCGGTCCCATGGACGTACGGGAGTACTGCCACCGGTACGCGGCGGGGACCTTGCTGGTGCCGCCTCCCGGATGGTGGCGACACACGCGTGTGCGGGACGAGCGGGGTTCGGCAGCGCTGCGGGCCGTGGACACCGGCCTGGCCAAAGACCTGCTCGACGCCGTGACGTCGGACCTGGGGCGCCGGATCGTCTCGGCCACGGACAGAGCGGAACCTCGGGACAGCAGGTTGCCCGAGAGGGATCAGTGCGTGGCCGAACTCGCCGCGATCGTCCACTCCTTCTTGCCGGCGATCACCGAGGAGCGGTTGCTGAAGGGGGTTACCGCTCTGGTGTGGACGGCCGTGGAGTGCCGCGAGCGGGCCATGACCCTGGAGTCATTCCTGAAGTCCACCCGGTGACCCCACGCCGGCGGGGCGGGGAGGCGGACCCGGACGCGTCTTCGGGTGCCATGGGCGTGGTCTCCACGGACTGACCGAAGCAGGGGACCGGCCCGATGTCGCGAGGCGGTCGGGCCGGTTCCGGGGTGTCGGGACGGCTTCCAGGCCTACTACGAGACAGGCCTACTGCGAGTGGAGCCCGGTCCTGTCCGCCATGCGCGCCGTTCTCGCGGGAACCCTCTGACCGAGGAGCCCGTGACCGGGTTCGTCCCCGATGTCGAGGCCGCCAGACGCCTGCGGAAGGCGGCCGCCTTCCGCGGTGTGTGACCCGGTCTGAGCCCCCTGCCAGGGCCTCCTATGGAAAGCGCACCTCCACCACGAAATATTTGAACCCTCAAGCTATTGGCAAATATCTTCCTGGGAAGCTATGCTGTGATCAGTGAGTGGGGCGACGAGGCACCACCCGGACCCCTGCGGAAAGGAACCAGGTCATGGCCGCCAACGCGACGACCCGACAGAACAACGACATCGCGCGAGTCCTCAACCCGAACACCGCGATGGACGCGGTCACCCTGCACGTGGGCGACCTCGAACTGATGAGCTCCTACTACGCGAACGCCCTCGCCCTCGAACCGGTGGAGGAGCGCGCGAACGGCCGCCGCGTCCACCGGGTCCTGGGCCGCGGCACCACACCCATGGTCCGGCTCATCTCCACCCCGGACCTGCCCGCCGTCGACCGCCGCGAGGCCGGCCTGTTCCACACCGCCTTCCTCTTCGAGGACCGACAGAGCCTGGCCGCCACGGTCTACCGCGCCGCCCAGGACAGCCGCAGCCGCTTCGTCGGCTCCTCCGACCACCTGGTGAGCGAGGCCTTCTACTTCACCGACCCCGAGGGCAACGGCATCGAGCTCTACATCGACCGTCCGCGCTCCCAGTGGAGCTACGCCCCCGGCGGCGAGCTGCGCATGGCCACCGAGTACCTGGACCCCAACGCCTTCCTGCGCGAACACCTGGACCAGACCGTCGTGGACTCCGCGCCCCGCCTGCCCGGCCTGGTCGGCCACGTCCACCTGCAGGTCGGCGACATCGATCAGGCCCGCGACTTCTACGTGGACACCCTCGGGTTCGAGACCACCGTGGGCAGCTACCCCGGAGCCCTGTTCGCCGCCGCGGGCGGCTACCACCACCACGTCGCGATGAACACGTGGAACAGCCGGGGCGTGGGCCCGCGCGCCTCGCGCCTGGGCCTGGGCGACGTGGCGGTCACCGTGCCGGCCCGCGAGGACCTCGACGCGCTGGTCGCCCGCCTGAACGCCAAGGGCACCGGCTTCGCGGACGACGGCCGGTCCATTTCCGCCAAGGACCCGTGGGGCACCCAGGTCACCATCAGCCTTCCGGACACCGGTGTGGAGGACCTGCTCAAGGCCTGACCCGCACCGGAACGGGGCCCGCCTTCCTCATCCCTCGGAAGGCGGGCCCCGAACATCTCTTCCGGCCTCGACAGACGGCACGGGAAAACCCGGTGCGCCCGGGCCCGTGACCGTGGATCATCTTCGGCATGGAGACATTGCGCCGGGCGACCGCCCACGACGCCCGTGTGGTCGCCGACCTGTGGTTGCGATCCTTCGCCGCCGCACTGCCCACCGTGTCCCGGGCGCACACCGACGACGAGGTGCGCGCCTGGTTCGCGGCCGTGGTCGTGCCCGGCTGTGAGACCTGGGTGGCGCAGACCCACGACGGACGGCCGGTGGGCGTCATGGCGCTGGACGGGTCCGACCTCGACCAGCTCTACCTGGACCCCGATCATCGGGGTCGCGGCCTGGGCGACCGGTTCGCGGACCTGGCCAAGGAACGGCGACCCGACGGCCTGGACCTGTGGTGTTTCCAGGTCAACGAGCCCGCGCTGCGCTTCTACGCTCGGCACGGCTTCGACGAGGTCGAACGCACCGACGGCGCCCGCAACGAGGAACGCGAACCCGACGTCCACCTGCGTTGGCGTCCCTGAGAGCGAGCCGTTCGCGCTCTGGTCGCGTCAACTCGGCCGACTGCTCTCGATGGCCTCCTTCAACGCCCGGGTCCGGTGCGACAACCGCTCCATCTCCCGCAGCAGCGACTCCGGGACGTCCCCCGAGAGCACCCCTTCCTCCGCGATCGCCCGCGCCTGGTCCAGGATCCGCCACGCCGCCACCGGGTTGGGCACCGCCAGGATCTCGGCCAGCAGGATCGTCGCGCGCAGCCGCCCCGACCGATGTCGCAGTCCGCGATACCCCTCGATCGCCACCCGCGCCAGCTCCTCGGCCTCCGCGAGCCGACCGGCCCGCCGCAACGACTCCGCGGCCCGGCGGTGCGCCCGCGCGTGCCACCACTTGTCGCCGAGCTCCTCGAACCCCCGGGCGGCCCGTAGGAACTCCTCCTTGCCGTCGCCCCCGCCGTGGTCCAGCAGCGCCTCGCCCAACACCAGGCAGGTGCGCCACCGCCCCCAGTCATCACCGATCTCCTCGAACGTGCGCTCGGCCTCGCGCAACCGTTCGATCCGGCGCTCCACCTTCCAGGTGTCCCGCAACCGTCCTGCCCGCCCCAACGGCCACCGCGACGGCTCGGGCCGGGCGCAACGCTCCGCGTACTCCGGGTACCCCTCCACGAACAGCGCGCGCACCTTGGTCTCCTGCCGGGCCCGCCATCGCGGGTCCCGCGCCTGCGACCTGCGATCCCGCGCACGCCACGGCGCGAGCAACAGCTCGCACTCCCCGGCCTCCCGATTGAGCTCCAGAGTGGACAACTGACCCAACGAACGTAGGAAGCGCGCCCGGTACCAGTACTCGTTCGACGCCCGGCTCAGCTGCTCCAACCCGTCGGACAGCACGAACCAGGCGTTGAGCGTGAACCCGCGCAGCCGCAACACCTCACCGCGCTGCAACTGCACCCGCGACGACAACTCGGGCAGGTCCCGCGAACCTGCGATCAACGCCTCCGCCTGGAAGAGCAGTTCGTAGGCCCGCTCCAGGTGACCCTGGAAACGGTCCACCTCGGCCAGGTTGCACAAGGTGCGCGCCGTCCACCACGGATCGTCGTGCTCCTCGAAGATCCGCCTGGCCACCTCCAGTTCGTCCCGCCCGTCGTCCAGGTCGCCCCTGCGGTACAGGTTCACCCCGATGGCCCGGTGCGCCCGCGCGAGCCGGCGCGGATCCACCGCCGGTTCCACCCCCTCCAACACGTGCAGGGCGGTCAGCGCCCGCTCGTACCCGGTGTCGTGGTCCCCGTGCCCGCCCGCCACCTCGGCCCGCTCCAGCAACGCCACACCGTAGGCCGACGGATCCTGTGACTCCAGGGCCAGAACGGTGGCCTCCTGGGTGGCGACGCGCATCGCGGACCAGTGTCTGCGCCCGGTCCGGCACAGCACGGCGAACGCCCGCCGCAACCGTTGACCGTGGACGATGAGCCGAGGGTCGACCGGCTCACCGGTCCGGCCCGGCCTGGTCTTTTGGAAGCACACCTCGAACCCGCGTCGCTCGGACTCCAACCAGGCCAGGGGGTCGTCCGGGGCGGGGACCATACGGGAGCGGTCCACCGGCTCGGAAGGATCGGCGGGCGCGACACCCACGTTCCACTCGTGCGGGGCGGCCCGCCGGGCCGCAGCCTCCGCCCGGCGCGCGTAGGCGGCCAACAACCGCCGCTCCGCGATCTTGAGCCGCTCCGCCGACCAGTCCGGCCGTTCCTCCTCGGGGATCCCCAACAGGTTCGGGCCCTCGCCCCGCAGGGTGGCCCGGACCCGGTCATGCAGCTGGAAGCGCCTGAACCCGGCGCTGCGGTACAGGTAGGTCAACAGATACCGGTCGCTCAGGTTCTCCAACATGCCCATGGCCTCCTCCTCGTCGGAGTCGATCAGGGCGGCGGCCGCCCACGCGGTGAAGGTGGTCAGCCCGGCGCCCGCCAACCGGCCCAGCAGCAGCCGTTCCCCGGGTTCGCACTGTTGCAGACCGAAGGCCAGGGAGGAGGACAGCCCGGGCAGCAATCTCGACTCGCGCATGTCCGTCAGGAGTTCGGCGGCGCTCGTGGAGTTGCTGCGGGTGATCTGCGTTCCCACCTGCCGGATCGCCAACGGCAGACCATGGCAGGCCTCGACCAGCCCGGGCAGGGCCGCCCGGTCCTCCTCGGTCAGGGCGCGCCCCGAGGCCGAGACCAACCGCTCGATCAGCTCCAGCCCCTCCTTGTCGCTGAGGGTGTCCAGCGGATGCTGGACCATGGAACGGTCGGCGCCGGCGAACGTGGTGCGGCCGGTGACGAGCACCGCGCATCCTCGCCCACCGGGCAGCAACGGCTCGACCTGCTTGTGGTCCTTGGCGTTGTCCAACACCAGCAGCAGGCGGCGTTCCTCGGTCGCGGTCCGCCACATCCCCTTGAGTTCCTCCAACGAGGCGTCCTCGGTGGGGTGCCGGCCCATCTCCTTGACCATCTCGGCGAGGACCTCCTCGGGCGCTCGCGGTGAGCGGCCACCCGCCGGGCCCTGGGGCGCGGCGCCGTACAGCTCGAACTCCATCTTCCCGTCGGGGAAACGGTCCGCGACCCGGTCGGCGATCTGCACCGCGAGCTCGCTCTTGCCGGTGCCGCCCTCACCTGTGATCGCGATGACCAACGGACCACGTGAGTCGTTTCCCCGACCCGGACGAGGAAAGCGGTCCACCAGGCTCCGGGCGCCGGGTCGGGGGAAACGGTCGAACAGGGCCGGCAGTTCGGACATGAGTTCGTCGCGCCCGGTGAAGTGGTCGGTGGGCGGCGGCAACCGTGGACGCAGTCGTGGCCGCGACATCGGATCCGGTTCGGGTGCCCGCGCGTGATCCGCACGTTCCAGGAGGGTCTGGCCGGTGACCGCGGCCGCGGTGCCGAGCAACCCCGACAACGCGACCCACACCCCGGCGCCCTCCGGGAACAGCCCGGGCACCTCCTGCAAGGCGGTGCCCGCACCCACCAGCGTGGCCAGGGCGCCGACCAGCCCCGTGTGGGCCGGCCGCCACCGTGTGCCTGTCGGTCGGCTCACCCTGGTCCCTCCCGAACCCGCGGATCCTCCTGCCATACCGGGCCTTCGGTGCTCGTGGCCCGGCAGGGAACCGATCCTTGTGCGGTGGGACGGACGGTGTCCAGAGCGGGGGAGAGCCGCCCGGCGACGTTCACCGGTTGCTCACCCCGCGTACACCGTCAGGGCGGTGGGTGTCGGCGCCGGTGTTCCCGGAACCTCCTGCTTCCTCGCTCCCGAATCGGCCTCCCGCAGTGCGTTCGGGCGACACGCCCCCCACGAAACACAAGAATCCATCACCCGGTGTGAGGATTTCATCGCGGAAGGCGACGAAAATCGAAGGTAGCCGGATCACGCACGTTCGAACCACCCACTCACGAAAGGTCGAGCGCGATGGCCACGTTCCTCTACCACCTGGGTAAGTTCTGCTACCGGCACCGATGGTCGGTGGTCCTGGCCTGGGTGGTGCTCGTGGCGGCGTTGGGCACGGCCGCGTTCGTCTTCCGGGCCCCCGTCTCCGACTCCTTCTCCATCCCGGGTACCGAATCCCAGGACACCGTGGACGCCCTCCAGGAACGCTTTCCCGAACGTAGCGGAGGGCAGGCCACCGTCGTCCTCCAGGCACCCGAGGGAGAGGAGGTCACCTCCCACACCTACGAGGAGGCCGTGCGCGCCACCGCCGCGCACATCGAGGACCTCGACGGAGTCGAATCGGTCACCGACCCCTTCGACCTCCACGACCAGGGCCACGAAACCGCTTTGGAGAGCGACGAACTGCGCGCCACGATGGTGGAGCAGGGGATGCGTCAGGCCCGTCAGGAGTACGACTCCGAGCTCTCTGACGCCGAGGACGAGGCGGTCGAACAGGCGCGCTCCGCCGTGGAGGCGCAGTTCCCCGAAGGCGCCCCCGGCCGTGACGACGCACTGGAACAGGCCGAGGAACAGGCGCGCGAACAGGTCCGGGCCCAAGCGCCCGCGTTCGACGAGGACCAGGTCCGCCCCCGGGTGGAAGCCGAGGTCGACCGCGCCATCACCGAAGACGACCTGCCCGCCGAGGCCGATGAAGAGCTCGACGAACAGGTCTGGGAACAGATCCCGGTCGTCTCCGAGGACGAGAGCACGGCCCTGCTCACCGTCCAGTTCACCGACCCCGACGGCAGCGTGCCGCCCCGGGTCGTGGACGAGTTGCTCGACAGCGGGTCCCAGGCCGAGGCCTCCGGTCTCACCGTGGAGTACAGCGGACAGTCCATCACCGCGGCACAGGTCGCCGGTGTCAAGGGAGGCGAGGGCGTCGGTCTGGTGGTCGCCCTGATCGTCCTGGTGGTCAATTTCGGGGCGATCGTCGCGGCGGGTATCCCCCTCCTCATGGCCCTGGCGGGTGCCGGCGCCGGCATGGGCCTGCTCTACGCGCTCTCCCGAGTCCTGGAGCTCACCAGCACCGCCCCTCTACTGGCGCTGATGCTGGGGTTGGCCGTGGGCATCGACTACAGCCTGTTCGTGCTGGCCCGCCACCGCCAACAGCTCTCCGACGGCATGGATCCTCAGGAATCCACGGGCCGCGCCATCGGTACCGCCGGCAGCGCCGTCACCTTCGCCGGTATCACGGTCGTGATCGCGCTCCTGGGCCTGGGCATCGTGCGGATCCCCTTCCTGACCGTCATGGGTGTGGCCGCGGCGATGACCGTGGCCTTCGCCGTCCTGGTGGCGCTCACCCTGCTCCCCGCCATCCTGGGCCTACTGGGATCCCACCTGAACACGGGCCGAGTGCCGGTCCTGGGCAGGCGTGCCCAACGAGCCCTGACCGCCGAATCGACCCTGGGCTCCCGCTGGGCCGGCGTGATCACCCGACACCCACTGCCCATCACCGTCGCCGTGCTCGTCGTGCTGGGCCTGACCATGCTCCCGCTCCTGGGCATGCGACTGGGCCTGCCCACCGACGAGTCCAGCGCCCCCGACAGCACCCAGCATCGGGCCTACGACATCATCACCGACGAGTTCGGGGAAGGGTACAACGCCCAGTTCCTGGTGGTGGTGGAATCGCCGGACACCGACGACGCCGACCGGGTCCGGGAAAACCTGGAGGACCTCGACGGCGTCGATGAGGTACGGCCTCCGCTCCACAACGACGACGAGGACACCGCCATGGTCGTGGCCGTGCCGCACGAGGGCCCCTCGGCGGTGGCCACCGAGGACCTGCTGCACGAGATCCGCGACGCCCGGTCGGGCTGGGAGGACGGCACCGGCGCCGAGATCTCCGTGACAGGGGCGACCGCGACCAGCATCGACACCTCCGAACGCCTCTCCGAGGCCATGCCCCTCTTCCTCATCGTCGTGGTGGGCCTGGCCCTGATCCTGCTGATGCTGGTCTTCCGCTCCATCCTGGTCCCGGTCAAGGCCGCGCTGGGCTTCGTGCTGAGCATGGGTGCGGCCCTGGGCGCCACCGTCGCGGTCTTCCAGTGGGGCCACGGCGCCGACCTGCTGGGCGTCACCCCCACCGAAACGTTGCTGTCGTTCCTGCCCATCGTCTTGATCGGTACCTTGTTCGGGCTGGCCATGGACTACGAGGTCTTCCTGGTCAGCCGGATGCGTGAGGACTTCGTGCACGGGGGCGACGCGCGCCACGCCGTCGTGACCGGGTTCCGGGCCAGTGCTCGCGTCGTGGTGTGCGCGGCCGTCATCATGATCGCGGTGTTCGCCTCGTTCGTCTTCAGCGACAACACCACCATCCAGCCGGTCGCCTTCGCCCTGGCGGTCGGTGTGCTGGTGGACGCCTTCCTGGTCCGGATGACGCTGGTCCCCGCGGTCATGGCCCTCTTCGGGAAGGCGGCGTGGTGGCTACCGAAGTGGCTGGACCGGGCGCTGCCCGACGTCGACGTCGAAGGCGCTCGCCTTCGTCCCGACGACGGCGGGACCGCGACGAGGGGGCGCGAGCGGCCGGAGCGAGGGTGAGCACGTCCCGGCACGTCGGCCCAGCCCTCCGCCAGGCCACACCGACCCGCCCGTGGACGACCCGCACGCCTGTCGACGACCGGCGGCTCAGGATCGGTGGGTGCTCACAGGGCCTCGCGCGGGTCCGTGGGCACCGGGTTCTCGTTCAGGATCTCCGGGTAGAGGCCCTCGGCGGCGCGCAGGGCCTCGGCCGCCCTGCGCTTGAGCGGGTCGGTGGAATCCACGTTCAGCAGGATCGCGTTCGCCCTGGTCACCCTCGGCACCCCCTTGCCCCCGTCGCCCAGCAGCATCTCCAGGTGCCCCAAGGACACCAGGGCCCCGGCCAACCCGGGCCAGGTCCGGGGCGCGTCGCGGTCGAGTAGAAGGTTGCGCACGGTCAGGGCCGCGTTCGCGTGCAGGAGGGTCTCCTCCAGCAGTTCGGGGTCGGCCCGCTCCTCCTGCGCCGCACGCACCGTGGCGTTGACCCGGGCGACGACCACGTCGTCCAGGGTCGAGGCGTAGTTGTCGGCGAGCTCGGGGGCGTCCCGGATCAGCGCTTCGAAGTCCTGGTCGGGGATGAACTGCTGCAGCAGCGCGAGCGCCTCCGCCCCCGCGTTGACCGCGTCCTCGAAACGGCCCAGCTCGATGAGCGCCTTGCCGCGCGTCCGCGACGCCATGGCGATCTTCAAGACGACCTCGCCCGAGGCCCGACGCGTGCCCAGGGATTCGGTGGCCCGACGGTACTCGTCCGCGGCCGCGTCGAAGAGGATCTCGGCCCGCGCGAACTCGTCCTGGTCCAGGTGGGCGTGTGCCCGATCCATCAACTCGTCGGCCCCGTCGTAGAGGCCGGGCGGTACGGACGCGGGTTCGAGGTCCCCCGAATCCTCCGGGCCCTGAGCGGACCGCCCGGCGGAATCGGCCGCACCCGAGGCCTCCGCGACCTCCCCGGGATCGGCCTTCTTCCTCCAGCGTCCGCCGAACCAGCGAGCCACCCTGCCACCTCGTTCCGTGTCCTTCGCGTCCTGTCCGACCGCGGGAACGACCGGGGACCGGCGTGCGGCGCGAACCCGCCGCCACACCCTATGCCAGTGCGAACCGCCTCCCGCGGGCGGTGAAACGCGTCGACCGGGCCCACCGGAACCGGGCCGGAGAACGGTTTCCGGTCAGAGTTTCGTCACGAAGACGAGACCGTACCGCCGGGGTCGTGACCGCGCACGGAGATGTGAGGCGCCCCTACCCCTCCAACCCCGATTCCTCCACCACGGCGACCACCCTCGCCCGCGCCCGTCCCGACAACCCACGGATGGGGGAGGGCAGGCTCGGCCCACGCACCAGGCCCAGGTGTTCGGCGACCACGGTGACCACGCGCAGGCTTCCGTGCTCGGCGAACAGGTCCCACAGCGGCCGCAACCGCTCCGAGGCCGCCACCGCGCCCGCCGCGTCACCCGCGCTCGCGGCGCGGCTGATCGCCAGGCTCGCCTCGGGAAGGGTTCCACCGATCACCGAATACCAGGTCTCGCACCCGGCGTTCAGTCCGGTCGCGGCGAACGGATCGCCGGAGACCCCGATGGTCACGTGCTCGGGCAGTAGCTCTCGCAAGCCTCCCACCCGCTCGCTCGCCGCCCCCGGATCGACCGGTACCCCGGGGATCTTGATCGAGGCCACCCCCGCAAGCTCCGCCACGGCCCGGTACAGGTCATCGGTGAAGGTGAAACGCGTGGTGCCGGGGTTGTCGTAGACCACCAATGGCACCGACAGTTCCCGGGTCACCTCCTCGTACAACCCGAACACGTCCTCCGGGGTGAGCGGCTGGTAGGAGACCGGTGCGAGCAGCACCGCCGAAACCCCCGCCGCCTGCGCGTCCTCGGCGTGGGCGAGCACGTCCCGGGTCCGCGCCGCCCCGACGCTCACCATCACCGGAACGTCCCCCGCCGCCTCGACCGCCACCCGAGCCACCCGGGCGCGTTCCTCCCGGCTCAGGTAGGCGTACGAACCGGTCGACCCGAGCGGGGCGATGGAGTCGACCCCGGCCGCGACCAGGCGGTCGACCAGACCCACGAACGCGGCCTCGTCGACCTCGCCTTCAGAGGTGAACGGGGTGAGCGGAAAGGCACTGAGGCCGGTGAACTCCATCGGGCTCCTTCGACGAGATCCTTCAACTCGGAGGCGGAGGCCTCCACCCGGTCCACCCTGAGCCGCTCAGTGGTCACCCGGACCGCCGGCCAGCATACGGACACGAACCCTTCGGGAGCCCCGGCGCCCTCCCCACAAGGCAGGATGTGTCGTATGGAGACGGCCACTCGAACCCGCCGGTGGGACGCCCGTTCCCACCTGCCTCCACCCATGCCGGGCCCGGCACCGCTGCGGCAGGCCTGGGTGGACGTCGCCTTCGTGCACTGGCGGGTGGAACCCGATGCCGTGGCGCACCTGCTCCCGGCCGGGACCGGCCCGGACACCCTCGATGGGTCCACCTACGTGGGCCTGGTCGCCTTCCGCGTACCCAGCACCCTGGCCCTGGGCAGCGTGCCCGCCGGCGCCTTCGCCGAGGTCAACGTGCGCCTGTACTCCGTGGACGAACATGGGCGACGCGGGGTGGTCTTCCTGACCATGGACGCCGACTCCGCCCCCGTGGTCGCGGCCGCCCGTAGCCTGTCCGGCCTGCCCTACACCTGGTCGGACGTATCCCTGCGCAGCGGACCCGACGGCCGGCGCGCCGGTGCGGTCCGCCGTCGCTTCCCCGGCATGGCCTCCGGTTCCTGGAGCCTACGAGTCGGCGATCCCCTACCCGATCCGAGCCGACTGGAGCACTTCCTCACCGCCCGTTGGGGCCTGCACACCCGCCATGTGGGCCGCACCTGGTGGGTGCGCGTGAGCCACCGCCCCTGGCCCCTGCATCAGGCGGAGTTGCTCCACCTGGACGGAAACCTCCTGTCCGCCGCCGGAGTCACCCCACCACCCGAACCCCCGGTCTCCGTCCTCTGGGCCTCCGGGGTCTCCTGCCCCATCACCCCCACCCTCCTCTGACAGGGTTCTTCCGGTCGTCCTGATCCGCGCCGTGTAAGTCAATGCCAGTAGGTCTTGTCATTGCGCAATCCCATGAGGAATCATGAGCCCGGTCGGTAGTTTGCCCCCAAACTTCCGATGTTCATTTCATTATCCCCGACCATTCAATCGATATCGCACTGGCCAACTCCCCGTTCTTCGCCAGCGCTGATATCGCACGACACCCGCACTATCAGCCCCCGATCCCCCTCATCGAGCGGAGACCCCCTTGTCCGTCAGTCGTGCCTTGGCGGCCGTATCCGGCCTTGCCTTCATCCCCCTGATCTTCGCCGCACCCGTGTCGGCGGAAACCGCCGAAATCAACTATGTCGCGCTCGGTGATTCCTACTCCTCCGGTCTGGGAACCCGCGACTACGACGACTCCGGTGACTGCAAGCGAGGGCCTTCGGCCTTTCCCGAGCTCTGGGCCGCCTCCCACGCGCCCGGTTCCTTCGATTTCGTCGCCTGTGCCGGAGCCACCACCACCGACGTGCTCAACGACCAGATATCCGCCCTGACCCCGGAAACGAACCTGGTCTCCATCACCATCGGCGGAAACGACGTCGGATTCGCCGACGTCATCACCACCTGCCGCACCGGCAGCGACGCCGCCTGTGACGAGCGAGGCGAGGAGGCCGAGAACGACGTCCGCGACGTACTGCCCGGCCTTTTGGACCAGACCTACGCCGCGATCACCGAGGCCGCGCCCCAGGCACAGGTCGTGGTCCTGGGTTACCCGAGCCTGTTCGAGCTCGGACCATGCGGCGTCGGTAGCATCGGCGAGACCAAGCGCGAGAGGCTGAACCAGATGGCCGATGTCCTCGCGGGCGGCATCGAAGACCGTGTGGCGGCGGCGGGGTTGACCTACGTCGACGTGCGTGGCGGCTTCGAGGGCAACCGGGTCTGCGCCGACGAGCCGTGGATCAACGGCACCACCGTTCCCATCAACGAGTCCTACCACCCCAACAAGGCCGGTCACTCCGAGGGTTACCTGCCCGCCATGACGGGCGCCGTCGGCTGACCCGTAAGCAGCCGAGGGCGTCTCGACCAGCGCGATGCCCAGGGTCGGTCCCGCCCGAGCCTTCCTTCAGGACGTTTCCTGTTGGAAGGGGACGGTGGGGCCGGCGCCCCCTTCCGTCTCGGGCCGATCGCCTCTCCACGCGGAGGTGATCGGTTTTGAGTAGCTTCGATCGGCGTATCGGTCTGATCGCACCAGACGGCTCAGACACCGACCTGGTACTCGTACGCCTGTCGTACGAGGCCCATGATGTGGTTGAGGTCCGACTGTTCGTTCAGGTCGATCTGAACGTTTCCGTTGCCCCACTTGCCCCTGCCGGTCACGTCCAAGGCGATGCCACGTTCGTCGTGCAGTGCCTCGAACGGCATGTTCAGAATGAGCTTCAGTCGTTCGGTCTGCGGGACCACGTCGACGAAGTTGGTCTCGGTCTTGTAGGCGACATAGTTCTTCAGGAACGTTTCACTGACGGCATCGTCCAGAGCGAGCACCTCTCCCCTGAACTTCTCGAAGAGTGCCCGTGGGGTGGGGCGTGACAGGTTCGGATGGTCCTCGATGGTGTAACTCGACTCGGGCTTAGGCACGTCGGTCGCCGCGACACCCTCGGGGAGGGCCGGGCGGGGCCAGACCTTCAGCGCCCATGCGGCCAACCTCTCGGCGCGCCCCACGATCCCTTCCTCATCCCAGGTGTTCAGCGTGCCCAGCCCCTGGTTCAGCCGAAGCGGACTCTCCCGGAAACCACCGAGCATGTCGCGCTTCTCGGCGAACGGGAGATCGCCGTATTCGGAGTTGTAACCGGTCAGCGTCAGATTGCCGAGTGTGTGCAGGTAGCGCGTGTGGACTTGGGCCCAGTCCCCACCGAGGTCGTCGCGCCACTCTCGGGAGAGGTTCTCGTTCTGCGGCATGATGTGCTCGATCGTGTAGTCCTCGATCGACACGCGTTCCTTGCGGCCGAAGTTCTCCAGCCGCCGCAGGAGATAGGACCTGCGCTGGAAGTTGTACATGTTGCCGCTGGTCAGTTCGTCGATGAAGTCCTTGTCGGTGGGAAACGCGCGGTAGCTCTTCAACCCCAGGAAGTGGGCCTGGACGCTCGGGACGTACCGTTCCTTGTCGATCGCCTTCGTGAAGGTACTGAACGTCCTGTTCAGTGAGTTGGTGGGTACACGGCAGACCGCGCGGCGAAAGATGTAGGACGTGACCATGCCGACGATCGAGATCAGTTCATCCCTGGTCAGGACCTCGTGCTGGTAGTCGGTGTAGAGCTCCAGCAGCAACGGATAGACCACGTCCGCCTTGATCTCCCGCAGATCCCGGAAGGCCGCGGCGAGCTCCTTGTCCTGCTCGTGTCCCAGGGCGACGGCGCAGTACCGCGAGGCGTAGGAGCGGAGCTCCTTGACCAGTGAATCGATCGTCCCCCCATCGGCACCGTGGCGTCGCGAGTACGTCTTGAAGGCCCCATAGACGTCTCCGATGCGCGGGATCTCCCCGGTCACCACCGTGAGGTAGTGCCGGACGAAGTCGTCGAACTGCTTCTCGTAGGCGGCCTGGCCGAAGTCCTTCTCCATGGGCCGCCAGTAGGTGGTGTACAGGAGTTCCTGCACCTTGGGCTTCAGCCCCATCAACACGAAGTTGCGGATCAGGTCGGCCTGGGTCAGCCTCAACCCGGTCGAGTTCATGGACTCGAAGATCAACTGCGGATTGTCGTGCGTGCGGTCCAAGCGGATGTCGACGACGACCAGCTTCGCCAAACCCCGGCAGACCGCCGCGAGGTCCGTGTCCGGTTTGCTCAGGTGTTTCAGGAAGCTCTCGAAGTTCTCGTGCACACGTTCGGAGGCGTCCGAGGGCAAAGGGGCATCGCCGACGATCGCCTTCAAGGTGTCCTTGTCCTTTTCCGAGAGCAGGAGCTTGAAGTACTCCTCACCGTCCTCGTCGTCGTTCACGAGGTAGCGCTTGCGCAGCTTCTTGGGCGAGAACCCCTTCCACGGCTCACGCTCTCCCTCCGGATACCCGTCCAGGACGCGGGCCAAGGCGGCGATCAACAGCGTCACCGTGGTCATCCGCTGTTGCCCGTCGATGACCAGGTTGGGCTCCTGAGTGGTCAGGTTGGACAAGCCCTTCTCCACGTGCACGATCGACCCGGTGAAGTGGGACTTCAGCGTGTCATTGCTGCCCGCGCGCTCGATGTCGGCCATCAGTTGGTCGCACTCGGACGCGGACCAAGAGTAAGCGCGCTGGTAGATCGGGATCACGAACTGGTGGCCCTGGTCGAGTAGGTCGAGCAACGGTGTCTCGGAGGCTTTCACGGTGTCGAGACGCCTTTCTGATGATCAGGAGGGATTCCGGGAGGGATGACGCCTGACGTCACCCTGCCACAGGACGAGGACACGGGTCACGGGAGAACGGGCAAGAGCGGGCGGTCCAGTGCTGGTCAGGAGACATTGCGGGCGCAATGAACGGTTTTGCGCACTTTGTCATCATTGGCCTCCCAAGCGCTGAATACCGGGTCGTCCCAAGCTTCTTTAGGGGACTTTGAGACGCGGCCATGAGAATGCCTACTGGCACCTGCTCGAAGAACTTGGCAACCAGCCGGGGACACTGGGTCTGATCTTCCGCAAGGAACAGAACAAACTCCAGGACCCGGCCAAGCTCAAGCGTCTGGTCCAGGACTACATCGACAAGGAGAACTGGTCCCTCCAAGGAGTCGATGTCAACGGCGACGCCTATGAGGCCCTCCTGGAAGCCGGTGCGGAGGACACCAAAACCGGCGCCGGACAGTACTTCACCCCCCGCGCTCATCGACGCCATGGTGGACTGTGTTCAACCCACCGCAGGCGACACCATCACCGACCCTTCCGTCGGCACCGGCGGTTTCCTCCTCGCCGCGCACGCCCACATCCTCAAGCAAGCCGAACTCGGACCCCTCACCCCCGAGCAGCGCGAGCACATTCAGCAGGGCGGTATCCGGGTCACCACCACCAACAAACAGCTCATCTTCCTCCAGCACATCGCTTCGCTTCTAGAGATCCATGGCCGAGTCGCCGTGGTGCTGCCGGACAACGTGCTCTTCGAGGGTGGTGCGGGGGAGAGCAACCGGCGCAGGTTGCTCCAACGGTTCGACCTGCACACGATGTTGCGCCTGCCCACGGGCATCTTCTACGCGGGTGGGGTGAATGCGAACGTTCTGTTCTTCGAGCGGAAACCGGCGCGGACCTCCGGCGAGTCTTGGACCAAGAAGATGTGGGTCTACGACTTCCGTACCGGGCAGCGGTTCACCCTCAAACAGAGCCCCTTGACCAGGGCGCATCTGGATGACTTCGTCGAGTGCTACAAGCCGGGCGAGGATCGTGAGAAGCGAGTCGAGACCGAGCGGTTCAAGGCGTTCACCCTCGAAGAGCTCTTGGCGCGCGACAAGGTGAACCTGGACATCACCTGGATGCGGGACCCCGGACTCGACGACGTCGACTCGCTAGCGCCGCCCGAGGTCATCGCCGCCGAGATCGTGGAGGACCTGCAAGCCGCGCTCGCCGAGTTCGCCGCCATCGCCGAATCATTGGGAGCGGCGGAAAAGCCCGAAGCGCTTCCGGAGTAGGGACAGCCGGGCCGCCGGAGTAGATGCCCTGACTGGGGCGGAAATCTGGACGAAGGCCCACGGCCGTCGCCGGCGGAGGTCTGCTTGAGCGCTGCCACCGTAGGTTTTTCTTCGGGGCTCTGTTGCCTGCCTCAGGGCCCGAAACCGATCGCCACCCCCTCTCAGAGCCACCTTCTACGCCGAAAATGGCTCTGAGAGGGGGTGGCATCCCAGCAATACCGGCTGGTTGCCCGAAGCGTCAGAGGGGTCGACCGCGGGGAGGCGCGCAGGCCATCACTAACCCGTTTTGGCCCTTCGTTTCTCTGCCGACGCATGCGGGGACGCACGCACCGATTCCCACCAGACGAAGGCTCAGGGATTCGGCCGGCCACAGCCGGAGGGGTTGGACCCCAACCACCCTCCCCTCACCCGACAGCCCCCAACCGCCGTTGGAGCGAAGCGGGTCGAAGTCACTTGCCACGGCGTAAGGGGACACGACACCGCCTTAACGCGCGCAGCGGAGACAGCAACGATCACGCGGCGGGAAAGGGGAAGGCCCGAGCCTGGTCTCTAGCCCGGGCCGTACTCGCTTTAGGGAAGTCGGTGTTGGTGGTCCTAGCGGGAGAGAGCTGAGGAGAGGAAGCCGGTCCACTCGGGGGCGGGGAAGGGGAGGTATCCGGCGGTGGGGTGCCTGGAGTCGCGGATGGCCGCGCCGCAGGGGAGTTCGGCGACCTCAACACAGTTCTGAGCGTGTCCGCTGTAGCTGCTCTTCTGGAAGTTCGTGGGAATGTGAGCGACCTCGACGCATTCGACCCGGTCACTGCTGTAACTGGATTTGAAGAACCTCAGCCCGGCTCTGGTGGTCATGTCAGTTTCTCCTGCTCCATGATCTGCTGGATGAACTGGGTGGTGCGCGAAGCTTGCAGCGCTGCTGAATTCAGGTGCGAGAAAATCGTGACATAGCGTTGCACGTCATCAGAATCTTGAGCAAAAAGGCTGGCTGTTGCAGATTCGGTGTAGGCGATGCAGGGATCAGCAGGGTTAGGGAAGTCCAACAAGACGAACGAACCAGACAACCCAGCGTGCATACCTGCATCAAAGGGCAACACCTGGATGTCCACGTTCTTTCTGGTTGCCATGTCCAGCAGGTGCTGTAGTTGTTCGCGCATGATCTCTGGATCGTCGAGTCGCCTTCTCAAGGCCGCTTCGTCGATCACAGCCCAAAAGTGCGGTGGCTGGTACCGGCCCAGGACTTGCTGGCGCTGTAGCCGGGCATCAACGTTGCGCCTGACCTCGTCATCCGAGTACGCACGTCCGCCTCGAAAGACGGATTCGCTGTACCTGGGGGTTTGTAGAAGACCAGGGACGACTTGGCACTGATAGGTCCGGATCATGGAGGCTTCGACCTCGAAGTCCGGTATGGCGTTATTGCCGAAGACGTCCTTGTAACTGGACCACCAGCCTTGTTCCTTGGACTCTTTCGCAAGCTCATGAAGCGCTGTACGGACATCGTCTGAGGCTCCGTACAGGCCAGCGAGGGCATCGATGTCCCGCGCCTTGATGCGGCGTGCGTCCGCACCCTCGATGTTGCTGAGTGTGGACTGAGGTACGTCTGCGGTTTTCGCAGCCACAGACAACTTCAATCCCTGTGACTCACGTAGTCGCCGAAGCTCGCGCGCCAGTCGTCGTCGACGCACTGTGGGGCTGAAGGGGCTGTGCATGGTGAGATTCTAGACCAAGTTCTTTTGGATTATCGTTGACAGTTCGATAATCGAGCAGCATCATGTAAGTATAGTCAGTGACCGGTGGATCACTCAGGGTTCATCTGCCCAGGCTATGCCTTGCCCGTTCCGCGCATCACGGCCTCCGTGAGACTCCTCCAACGGGTACTTCGCATGACCCCCGACTCATGTGTTCAGCCATGCCAAGGAGTGTGTTCGTCATGCCCGAAACCGCCCTCGCGCCCACCACTGTCCCGATCCAGGGTGAGGCCACGGTGCCGTTGGCTAGCTTCATCCGGCCCTTCCAGCGCCACTACTTCTCCGGGCTCCCGGAGCGTCCCAACTACCGGGCCCGTAGCTACGACTTTGCCGGAGTCCCCGCGCTGATGCCGCTGGTCCGAGCGTTCCTGGACACCTGCGCGGCCACCGAAACGGGCGACTACCGCTACCTGTTCACCCTGCTGGGCAGTGAACTCGCCAACAACGCGCTCCGACACAGCCTCTCCGGCCTACCTGGTGGCACCTACACCCTGCGGGTGCACCGCAACAAGGAAGGACTCCGCCTGACCTGCCATGACCGAGGGGGCCTGCGCACTCGCAACGCGCAACTCATCCCGGCCCCGGACGGGCTGAAACTGGGAGCCGAATCCGGACGCGGGCTGGCCATGGTCGACGCCTTCGCCACCAGCTGGGGTGACAACGGCAATGCCGAGTACCGCACCGTCTGGCTCTACCTGGCCTACGACCTCACCGACAGCGGCTGGCACAGCCACAACTAACGACATGTCTCGGACATGAGACGGGCCCAGGAGAGCGCGCCAACGCTCTTCCGGGCCCTGAACCCCCGAAACCCAACACGGTCATATGCAAGGAAAGAGGATCTGATGAACCACCCTATCCCCGCGCCGCGACGCCCCGTGGACACTCGCCCCACCCACTCCGCCGGCACGACCTTCACCCCCGCCCCTCGACGCCCGGTCCCCGCCACCGGCCCGGCCTACGCGTCCTGCGTTCACCGCACCTGCCGCACCCAGCGCGCCGGCACCTTGCCCCGCCTGGGTGGGCACCGCGCCGAGTTCGCCTTGGAGCACCACCAGGCCGCCGCTCTCCAAGCTCGTCACCGGGGCCTGATCACATGGTTCGGCGAGGCGACTCAATCGTTCTGGGTGGCCTCCGCGACCGGCATGTACGAGGCCACGACCTACGACGATCTGCTCGCCCACCTGTGGGCCCAATCCCAGAGCCGGCTACTGCCCCGGGACCTTCAGTTCCAACACTGATCCCGAAACCCCCACGCCCCGGCGCCACCTCCTCAGAGGCAGGTGCCGGGGCGGGACCCCAGACCCGGTCAGCACGAAACCGGCGCGAGATCGAGCCGGGAACCCGAGGTTCCGGATCGCCTCATGGGCCGACCGGAAACGTTCACCCGGTCCGTCGTTCACGTCGAAGAAGCTCAAACACGTCTCGTGCCGGGACTCGGTCGGACCGGGCTCGCTGACGATGGTCGTCGAGTAGGGCCACCAAGGAAACGTCAGGGCCCGGATCCGATGCGAGAACGATGGCCGCCGACCGGTCGATGTCGATACGCGGTCTCCCGCGGCCTTACCGAAGTGATCGAAGTGGTGGCCGCGTATCCGATGAACAACGCCGTGAGGGTGCTCGTCGGCCATCTCGGCCTTGTCCTCGCGAGTGGACGCCAACCGAACGGCTACCCCTCGCCGTGCGACCGACGAACCGCTCACCGGTATGCCGGCTACTCCGGCCAACGGCCAGAGCTGTGGTTCATCAGCGGAAGCCCGTCGGTGTGTACTCCGAGCACCACCGACCTCCCCGAGGAAAGGGACACCTCCAGCTCCTGGTAGAGCTGCTCGGTCCCCGTTCCCCGACTACCCAGCCAACCATTGGAGAACAGTGAGATGAAGTCGGAGCCGTTGAGGTAACGAGGGATCTCCCTCCGCCGGATGCGCTTGCCCTTCGCGTAACCCTCTTCTTCGGCGTTCTCGTGCAGGATCTCGAAGTGCTCCCGGCTGAAGTACATCCCGGAGGCGATCTCGACACCGGCGGACATGCGCGTCTGAGGAGCACAGAGCTTGATGAAACAGGGGGTGTCCACCAGACGGATGTCGTGATGGCGCGGGTTGGGGTCCCGGAACCGTTCATCGGTTTCCCGCATGCGATCGATCTGTTCGAGGAAGCGTGGGTCGACGCTGCTGTGCAGGCCGCCTCGCACGGTCTCCTCCAGCACCTTGTATTGGAGCATGACGAAGTTGCCACCGTGCGGGTTGTAGTAGACCAGGTCCACCCCCGTGGCATGTTCGACCGGGGTGCGATCGATGTTGGCCACCAGAAGCGACCTGGACTTGTACTTGTTGGTGAACACGCCCCAGGCCACGTAGTCGGACCGGTGAAAGGACCAGCCAGGCAGGTGGGTGGCGTCGAAGTCCACCAGCCACTTCTCCTGAGGGTTGTAGCGCCCTCCCTTCAGCGCACCGTTGACGCCGCTGAGGAACGGGTCCCCGTCACCGGTCGGACGCCAACTCAGCAGGTGCTCCCGGTCGATGTCGAAGGCCTCGAACAGCACACCGACGGCGTCCTTCTCCAGAGCGCGGACAGGCCGGTCCTTGATGTCGGGTTCTTCCAGGGCCAACCGTGTTTCGAGGGAGCGGATCCGCTCCGCCGCCTCGTCCGAGGTCGCGGCCAACTTGTTCAGGATCTTCTTGCCGGTGGCTGAGGGAATTCCTCGGTTGCGGTCGAAGGCGTCCCGCACGAGCTTGCCCAGGTGCGAGAAATGTTCCACCGGAATCGGTAGTGACAGGGCGGTGAAGTGGGAGACCTCGACCTTACGTTCGAAGGTTCCGGACTTTCCGATCGGTGCCACCAAACCCAGAGCCGCGATCGTACGGTGTTCAGGCCCGGGCCGCTCGTTGAGGAAAAGCCCCAGGTAGGTTCCGCGTTTCCACGATTCTGAGCCGCTGCGAACGGCGTACTGACCACTGTCGGTCCGGCCAGGGAGGAGAAATTCGTGCATCACGTCGGTGAGCGCCAAAGCAGCGAGGCTCGTCTCCGTGTCGTGCTGCTTCTGCTTCGGGAACTGCCCCTTTGCCTGGAGGTCACCGAAACGCTTCGAGTGGATATCGAAGGCCGCGAGCTCCTGGCCGATCTTCTCCGTGGTCTCGGTGCGTAGCACGCTTTCCGTGTGCAGGTCGACCAAGGTGAAGAGGGTGTCGTCGCTCGCGCCCCGAACCTCATCGATGACCGAGTACACCCAGTCGGCGACGGCGGAGACACCGACGACGGATCCTCGATTCATCCAATACCGTACCTCTGGCTCTTCAGTGGGAGAGAGCGAGAGAGACCACCCCGCGGCTTCGTGCCACTCGATCGATCCGCCACTGATGCCTCTGGGATAGGGGGAGCGTAGGAGCGCTCGCGCTGACCGCTCTGTGCTCGTACCTGAGGTTTCCAAAGGGCGCAGGCTCAGCGACGTGCTCAGGGCCGCGTAGACCCGTCCGACATAGGGTCTGTGATCGCTCATGTGGGGGTTTCTAGTGAGAGGATTATTCAACTGAATACGGGCTTCGGCGAGCCGGTCGGCCCCGTAGCCGTTTCGGGATCGTCGGTATTCGTTGGGCCCCACAGTTGTATCGTGTGATGGTCGTGTCCTGAAACACCGGGCGTGCGGCCGGAGGAGCGCTTCGGTGATCTGTGAGAGTTTCCCATCGCCGCATACGACACGGATGCCCTCTTTCGGTGCGCGTCGATCGTTGGTGACGGTAGGGGCCCAGGGGACAACCGGGAATGTCGGTGGCTGTCGGTAGCTTCCGGGGTATGAGTTTCGCGCTGATGCCCTACGTGGTCGACCTCGACGTTCTGAACGGATCCGTTGGATCCAAGGACGAAAAGCTGCGCCGGATGATCGGCGGGCGGTTCAGGCAGCACCTGGCCCACTTCGACTCCCAGTTCGATCATCTCATCGACGATGGTGGCCTTCCCATCTACGAGGCGATCCGCGCGGTCATCGACGGTGGACCCTTCGATGAGCGGTACAGCGTCATGTACAACTACGCCTTCAAATGGATCTGTGAGTTCCACGGTCGTTTCCTGGACAACTCGGACTTCTCTCCGATGAGGGCCGGATGGACCGCGAAGGTCGACGAGGGTTTGGCGGACCTGGGCGTGACCGCCGTCAGCGTCGAAGGCCTTGGCGCGGGGAGCGCCCCCTCGCCCATTCCGTACTCGTCCGAGGGGTTTCCCTTCTACGGCGAGTGGAGCCTGGCGGAGTGCGAGAAGGCCCTCGAACAGTGGAAGCAGGTCACCGAGGACCGGAAGGCCGCCATCGACCCCTACGTGCTGAAGGCCGCCGAGTCCTCCATGGGTTGGTGCGAGACCGCTGCCGCCGCAGGGCGGGGCGTGGCGGCCTTCTTCTACTGACCCGGGCTCCGACCGCCCCCGGGAGAAGGGCGGCCCACCGTCCGCCACGCCCCTTGCCTCCACCGGTCTCGGGAGCGGCGTCAATAGGCTTGGCGCCTATGTATCGGTGCTGGTCGTAGTGGGAAGGCTGGGGCGGCGTAGTCGATGGACAACGACGACGAGTTCTACGGCGGTTCCGCTCGACCGTCGGATGCCGAGGTCCCGTCCGTGACGGAGCGCCTCGGTCTGGGAGCCGAGCCGGACGAGAGCATGGATCGTTTCGCGAGCCTGGCCACGCACCTGCTCGAAGCCCCGGTGGTGGTCACACTGGCGGAGGAGGGCCGTCACGTCCTTCCCGGCCTGGTGGGGTTGGGAGAACCATGGTCCTCCTCCAGACAGGTGCCGCTGCCTCGCACGGAGGGAGCAGGTGCCCCATCCGCGAGCGAAGACGACCAAGACCTCTTCGCCTCCGTGGCGAGCGTGGCCCAAGCCCTCGGAGGGATCACCTGGATCGGGGCGCCGCTCGTCGACATGGAGGGGACCTTCCTGGGTTGCGTCCTCGCGATCGATACCGCCGAACGCACCTGGAGTGACAGGGAGATCAACGCACTGCGCGACCTGGCGCATGTGTGCGAGGCGGAGTTGCTCCTGCGCCTGTTCGTGGAGGAGAACGGAAAGTCCCGGCAACAGGACCAGCGCGCCTACGAACGCTCCCGAATGCTGATGCGTACCGCCGAGGAACTCGCCGGGGCCACGGATGTGACCCTGGTGCGGCGCAGCGTCAAGGCGCTGATCACCCTCGATCTGAGCACCGTCCGGGTGGAGTTGATGCTGGTCGAGGGTGACCGGCTATGCCGCGTCGTCGACTCCGAGGACCCCCCGGGTGCGGAAGCGGTCCATGCGGAATGCGCGTTGGACAGCGACTGGCCCGAGGCCCAGGCGGCGCGTACCGGAACCATCGTGGAGGTGCCCGATGCGGACGCCATCGCGAAGCTGTCCCCCGAGGTACGAGCCGGGTTCACCCGAATGGGGCTGGCCGGTGCGGTGTTCCTCCCCGTGCCCGTGGGCCGTGATCCCGTGGGTGTGCTCGTGTTGGGATGGGACGTGCCTCATCGAATGGAGGTCGTGGAACGCGCGTTGCTCGGTTCCCTGGCCGAATACGCCGCTCGTGCCGTGGAGCGGGTGTCATACGTGGCCCGCCGTGTCCAGGCCGCGCACATGATGCAGAAGGCCATGCTGACCGAGGTTCCTCGTATCGAAGGTTTGGAGATCGAGGCCCTTTACCGCCCCGCCGAGGGGGGAGCCACGGTGGGTGGTGACTGGTACGACGTCTTTCCCTTGGTCGACGACGAGAGCGGAACCCTGGCGATCACGATCGGCGACATCACCGGTCACAACCTCCGAGCGGCCATCTTCATGGGGCAGGTGCGCACCATGTTGCGGCAGGCCGACCTGGACCACCCCGACTATGGGCCCGCGCGGATCCTCTCGGCCTTCGAACACGCCAACCGAATACTGGGCCTGGGGGCCAGTGGCACGATGGTGCACGCCCACCTGAGGCCATGTTCCGAAAGGTGGCTGTTGACGTGGACCAACGCGGGCCACATGTGGCCCCTGGTCGCTTCTTCGGATGGGGTCGTCGAGGAGCTGACCGAGCATGGTCTGCTCTTCCATCCCGACCTTCCGGACCTGTCGCGCATCGACCACCAAAGACTCCTGGAGCCGGGCAGCACGTTGTTGATGTTCACCGACGGGCTGGTCGAGCATCGTGGCCTGGAGATGGACGTGTTCATCGCCCGCACCAAACGCATACTCGCGGCCGGTGTCGACAGCCCGCTGCCCGAACTGTTGCGACGGATCGTGGAGGAGAACGTCACCGGGACCGGTGAGGACGACATCGCGTTGCTGGCGGTACGGCTGGTGGGGTAGAAGCCTCTGTGGCCTGCCTTGTCTCACGGGTCGACTCAGGCGCGGGGGATAGTCGTCAGGTGGGGTGCCGAGGCCAGGCGGGTCGCTCCGGCCGGGGCGGGTTCCCTCTACCGGGCGGCCCGAAGACGCCGAAGGCGATCCCGGTCGTGTCCGGGATCGCCTTGGCCTGTCTCGGTTCCAGGCGAAGGGCGGGGCCTCAGCCGTTCTCCTTCTGGATCCGAGCCATGAGCATCCGCTTGCCCTGCTCACCGGCCTTCTGGTTGTTCTCCTGGATCCGACGGAACCAGCGGACGAGTTCCTCGTCGCCCTGGCTCTCCGCGTCCTTGATGTAGCCCTCCAGGCGCCAGACGTTCTCCAGCGACTGATGAAGGGCCCAGATCAGGTTGTAGTTCTTGTCCTTGATCGGGCTGGACGGCTCGGCCACGACGACCTCCTGGATGGCGCGTTCTCCCTTGTGGGGACCCGACTGCCCGGCCTCGTGGTCCGGTACACGTCACTTGGACGATGTCTCTCCGGTCTTGCCTCCCCTTGGTGTGAACACCGGTCTCGGTCGACGTGGTGTGCCGGCATGGGTGCCCGCTTCCGGGGCGGGCATGAGGCGCGTCCGGATTATCGATGGCGCGACAAAACCTTCCTGGGAAATCCGGGCTCGTCTGTTTCGGTTTTAATGCTGCTCCGAAATGGCTCCATGTGTGCGTGTCGGGCTGGTGCGATGTGGGCTTCCATCTGCGGTAGGGATGACTTTCGGTTTTCTGGTGGTGGTAATTCTGGTTTAGGTCGGTATTTATATATCCGGGGTTTGTGGGTGGCTGTGCGGATTTGGTAACTTCCTTGTTGTTGGAACGGGGCGAAAGGCCTCGCTCTGATTCTTTTTCGGACATAAATGGAATGTGTAGGCACCACCCGTAATGCGTCGTTCCCTGGCCCGTGCGACGGCGGCTTGCGCGGCCCACGCCCTGGCCTTCGCGTTGGGGACGTCGGTCGCTCCGGCCACAGCCGACGAGAAGCCCCCCGCCGAAGCCGGTGACACGGCCTCGGCCGGCACGGAATCCGGTCGGGTCGAAGCCGGTGACGTGTTCGCCGCCGTGCATTCCGATACCGAGCGGGTCGAGGTCGAGAGTGCCTCGTGGACCTACGTGGACCGTGCCTTCCCCGACCGCGCCTACGACGGCGCCCGGACCCCGAGCGTGGGCATCGGGCACCTCGAATGGGACCACGCCTACACCCGCAGGGCCCTGTTCCGATTCCCGGTCGAGTCCGCGCCCGGCAGCGTCGTGGAGTCCGCCGTGCTGCGCGCCGAAGTGGTGTGGTCCTACGACTGCGCCGGTGATTCCGTCCTGCAAGCGCATAGGGTCGACCCCTTCCACACCGGGTCCACATGGAACGATCAGCCGAAGGCCCGCGCCCTTCTCGACACCCGAAGTGTCACGGGCGGGCAGGCCGCCTGCCCGGTGAACGGCGGCGTGGAGTTCGACGTGACCGAGGCCTACCGGTGGGCCGTGCGGCGGGGTGAGTCCCACGTCCACCTGCTGCTCCGTGAGCGTGACGAGTCCCAGAGCGCGGCCTGGCGTCGTTTCGACGTCGAGGACGAACCACCGGTGCTGAGGGTCGACCACGGCGAGCCGCGGGCTCGGGCCAAGGCCGTCGCCCATGACGGGCGCGCCTTGGAACCCGCGCCCTCCCGAACCACGGAAGGCCTCACGTCTTCCGACGACCTCTCCCCAAGGGCGGGGGAGAGCGATGAAGTCCGTGTCCGCGACCTGGCCCCGGGCGGTCCACACCGGGTCGGCGGTGGGCCGGTCCGTTTCCGTCGGGGGGAACGCACCGGGCATCCGGCCGCTTCGGTTGATCGCCGCGGGCAGGTCGAGGACACGATTCCCATGGCTCGGGGGCCGCCCAGGACCACCCCGAAAGAAGAAGACGGCTTCTCTCCCGATGTGGCGCCCGTTCGGGCGGAAGGGACACGTCGGTGGCGGTCCGAGGGAGCAGGACGGACCGTTCCCGGAGCCTCGCGGTGGGGCGGGGTCCGGTGGTGGTCAGGGAGTCGTGTCATCGCCGCGCAGGTTACGGAGCAGGGTGACCGATCGCGGTAGCGACGCGCTCCGCGCCGATGAGAGAGGTGTTCGTCCCGAGATAGGACGTGTCCGAGGCAGAGTCTGGCGGGGCTCTGCGTCGGGAGGTCGAGGCGGCTCGGAACCGCCTGTGCGCGTGGGCACCGCACGGGAGGGTTCCGGGCCGCCACCGGTGTGTCGGGTGGATCGTTGTGGCCCACCTGTCCGCGCGATGGTCGGGTACGTCGACGGCGGAGGCTCAGACGACGACGGCCTCGGGGTGTTCGCGGGCGTAGGCGTCCTGACAGCCCTGGGAGCAGAACCCCAAACGCCGTCCGTCGTCCTCCATGACCAGGCTGTTCCTGCCGTCGGCCACGGTCATCCCGCAGATCGGGTCGGGCAGCCGACCCTCGGGTACCGGTGCGGAGGTTCCGCTCTCCCAGGCGGTGCGGAACTCCTCGGTGAGGAAGGCCAACACGTCGGCTCCGGTGGCCGGACGCCCGTCCAAACCGAGGCTGCCGTCCGGAACACCGTCGACCCGCACCCACAGGCTGCCGCGCGGACGCCGCCTGCCGTGGTGGTCGTCCAGCCGTTTCACGGCGGTGCGCACCAGGCCGATGAAGGTACCGGCGGCCTCCTCCCGCCACGCTTCGGGCACGGTGAGGGTGATGATGAGCGGCGGGGCGACGTCGTCGGGCAGGGGCCCGTCGCCGGTCCACCAGCCCCGTAGCTCCCGAAAGGCGATGTGGGTGGCGGTCCGCGCCCGGCGGATGGTCTCCGTCGCGTGTCCGTGGGCGTCGAGGAACAGGTCGACGACGGCGCGGGAGACCAGTTCACGATCATGGTCGTCCAGGCGCCCGGTCGGGTGGGCGATCTCGATGAGAAGCATGGGTCCGCCTTCCGCTGGGGGCGACCCGGTGGCCGCCGCTGGGATCCAGCCTGGTCGGGGTGGCGGCGGCGCGGCAATGACCTCGCAGGTCAAGCCTCGGAGGTCTCGCCGAGTTCGCGCAGGACACGGCGGGTGTGTTCGTTCGCGGGGAAGAAGGTCTCGATGGCGATCTCGTCGAGGGTGACGTCGCGCGGGGACCCGAACACGGTCACCGCGTAGACCAGGCTGAGCCGCCCGAACCCGGTGTCGAGCAGCATCGGCGCGACCAGGTCGCTCTCGGGCCCGGGCACCTCCTCGGTGGGTCGCGGCGGGGGCGGGTAACCCTCCAGTTCACGGAGCAGGTCCACGAGCGCGGGGTCGGCGGTGCGTTCGTACTGACGGCGTACCCGCCGCAGGGTGAGAGAGCGCCACTGGGCGTGGTTGACCAACTGGTGGGAGAGCCCATCGGGGTGCAGGGTGGCCCGCAGCATGTTCGGGCGCGGTTCGCGCAGTGCGGCCGGAACGGCCTGGAGGAAGCGCGACATGGCCCGGTTGGCGAGCAGTAGGTCCCAGCGGGCGTTGACGGCGACGGCCGGGTGGGGTTCGTGCCCGGACAGGACCGCGTCGACGGCACCGCGCACCGCGCCGAGATCGTCGAGGGGGCGTTCGGGGTGGGCGGGTGCGAACCCGGCGGCCAGGTACAGGTCGTTGCGTTCGCGCAAGGGGACGTCGAGTTCTTCGCAGAGCCGGTCGATCATGTCGCGGCTGGGGCTGGACCTGCCGGTTTCGAGGTAGCTCAGGTGCCGGGTGGAGACCTCGGCGGCGATGGACAGGTCGAGCTGGGACCGTCGACGGCGCTCACGCCAACGGCGCAGGTGGACTCCCACGGGTTCGTGTGCGTTCATCGCTCCAAGGTAGGGCGGGCCGGGGCGGCCCGGGGGGACCATCACCCGGCCGCCCGACTCAGCAGGTTCCGATCTCCTGCCAGGGACCCCACTCGGAGCTCTCCGGCGGTGAGACGTGGCCGGTCCACCAGATCGCCTCGTACTCGCGCCCCTCGTGGACGACCCGCGACCCCTCGGAGTAGTTTCTGCCCTCCGACCAGGGCTCGGAGGCGCACGTCGCGGGTTCGGGCGAGTCCGTCTCGGGCGACTCTTCCCCCGGCTCCCGGTGGTCTCCGTTCCGGGGGTCCCGGTCCGGGCCGTCGTCACCGCGGTCGTGCCGCTCGTTCCCCCGATCCGAGGTATCGTCTCGCGGTTGCTCGTCGAGGGTCTGGACATCTTCGTCCTCGGGGCCGGGCGAGACCGTCAGGACCACGGTGGACTCGGGCTCGACGATCGCTCCGGCGGTCGGGGACTGGGAGACGACCTCTCCTTCGGGGCTCTCCGACTCCTCGGACACCACCACCTCCGCGGCCAGACCGAGGGATCCGAGGGCCGCGAGGGCCTCCTCCTCGCTGCTTTCGACCAGGTCGGGCAGGGTAACGCCCTCGCTGACGGTGAGGGTCACGGGTGTGTCGTAGTCCACCGTCTCCTCCGCCTCGGGGTCGGTCTCCAGCACGGTCCCCGAGGGCACGGAGTCGGAGGCCTCCTGAGTGACCGTCACGTCCGTGAACCCGAGGTCGGCCAGGGCCTGACGGGCGTCCGCCTCGCGTTCGTCCACCAGATCGGGCATGGGCAGGCGCTCGGGGCCGATCGCCACCACGATGGTCACCGGGTCGTTCTCGGCGAGGGAGGCGCCCGGTTCGGGGGTGGTGGCGGCGACCAGACCCGCGTCCACGTCGTCGTCGTGGACCTGGTCGTAGGAGACGTCTGGGGAGACGGCGAGTCCGTCGATGTGTTCGGTGGCGTCCTCGGGGCTGATGCCGACCAGGTCGGGCATGGTGGCCACGACCGGTGTGGCCTCGGTTCCGTCGTCTGAGGAGGTGAGGGTCCAGGTCAGCAGCGCGGCCACGAGGAGGAACAGGACGACGCAGGCGGACGCGAGGAAGAGGGTGCGGCGGCGCCTCGTCTTCTGGGCCGGTGGCTCGTGCGCGGAACCGCCGGGACCTTCGGAGGGGTCCGTGGGGTCACCCGTGGAGGGGGCCGACGACGCGCCGGACGCGGCGTGTCGGCCGGGGGCGGCCGGGAGGCGTTCCCGTACTCGGCGAACCAGGGCCCGGTAGCGGCCCGCGTCGCGCGGGCGGTGGTCGGGGTCGGCCGCGGTGGCCTTGTCCACCAGCAGGGCGAACTCGTCGCCGGCCTCGAAGAGCGCGCCGTCGTCCTCCCCGGCGCCCGGCCCGGCGATCATGACGCGCAGCAGCTCTCCCACGGCTCGGACGTCCTCGCCGGGGTCCGTCATCGTTCGGGCGGGAGCGGTCACCAACGGCAGGAGGCGCACCGAACCGTCGTCGGCCAGGAACACGGTGTCGGGACCGACCGCGCCGTGCACCAGCCCTTGGTCGTGGAACTCCTCCAACAGCGACAGGAGGGTGTCGATCACGTCCAGGGCCTCGCGCCTGGAGACGCGTTCGCCGAACCGGCCGCCGACGATGTCCTTGAGCGGCTCGCCCGCGGGTACGTCGCAGACCACCCACGCGCGGCCGGCTTCGACTCCGTGGTCCCGGGTCCTTGGCAGGACGGGATGGTCGATCCCGCGGAGTCGTCCCCAACGCGTCGCGGGCTCGTCCGAGTGCTCGGTCACGGTCTCGTCGAGCAGGACGAGGACAGGCGTGTCGGCCACGAGATCCCGGGCCTCGAACAGCAGTGTGTGGTCGTCCACGCGGATGCCGGCGGCGCACCGGTAACGGCCGGCCAGGGGCGCCGGGGGAACCGGGGGAGGGTACGCCGAGGAAGCGTGGGTGGAGGTCTCCATGAAGGGAATTCTATGGAGTCTGAAAGGTCTGATCTCACACCTTTAGAGTGGAAACGGGTGATTCATCGGACGGGGTCGCGTGGTGCCAGGTGGCGGCCGTGCCGTGGCCGAAAATCCTTCGACAACGCGGGGCGCCCTTGCGAGGCTTGCCGGCATGGGAGATTTCAGTAGGGCCGAGCTACGGCTGATGCAGGATCTGTCCCAGCGGGTGTCGGCGCGGTGGCCGGAACTGGTCAACGGTGACGCGACCGTGGGTGAACTGGCCTGGGTCTGGGGCATGGCCCAGGACACCTTCGGGTCGTACTGGCGGCGTCGGCTGTGGTTCGACGAGGACCGGCCGGTCGCCTGGGGGTGGGCGCGCCTGCCGTACCGGATCCCGCGCGACGATGGGACGTTCCGTGAGACGAGGTCGGCCGAGCTGGTCTGGCAGACGGACCCGGACCGGCCGGAGCTGATCGACGAGGTCCTGGACTGGTACGACGAGGTGGCCGGTGACGTCGACCGGACGATGACCGTGCAGGTCGCCGACGCCCGGGCGCGTCAGCGGGTCGAGGCGCACGGGTTCGTGTTCGACGTCGAGGACGGGGGCGACGAGGGGCACTGGCTCCAGACCAACGAACGCGACCTGGTCGATGTGCCGGAACCGGTGCTGCCCGAGGGGTTCCGGTTCGTGACGGCCGAGGACGTGTCGGCGGCCGGGGTGGTGAAGGCGCATCGGGACGCCTGGCCGAACTCCCGGTTCACCGAGGCGGGGCTGGAGCGGATCCGGGAGACCTGGCCGTACCGGGGTGACCTGCACGTGCTGGTGGAGGCGCCGGGCGGGACCCTCGCCGCGTCCGCGATCATCTGGCTGGACGAGGTCACGCGCTCCGCCGAGTTCGAGCCGGTCGGCACCCACGTGGACTTCCGGCGTCGGGGGTTGGGTTCGGCGTTGCAGCTGCACGGCATGCACCGGGCCAAGGCGGCGGGGGCGGAACGCATGGTGGTCGCCTGTCTGGGCGCGCCGGCGCACCCGTCCGCGCGAGGGCTGTACTACGGCGTGGGGTTTCGTGAGTTCACCCGCGACGTGCCCTACGTCAAGACCGCGGGCTGAGGCGGGGCGCCGGGTCGTGGAGGCGTTCTCCGGGGCGGTGCGCCGTCGTTTCCCCTGGAGTGGCGTGGGGTAGGGGCGCGAACACATAGTTCGCAAAAGGTGCAAATCAGACTTTTGATTCGATCTCCGGCGCTTGGCGTCGGTCGTGTCGACACGCACCTACCCCACCGCTCGAAAGGGGGCGGAGGAAATGCAGCAGGATGATCACGGGCCCGGTGGTTCCACGCGTCGTCGCACTCGCCACGGGGGCCGCAAGAGGCACAAGGGGCCCGGGCCGCGACCCGAACAAGAGTCCGAAGCGGAGGTCACAGGAGTGGAGGACCGCCCCGTGGAGCGACCCCGCGTGGAAGGGGCGAGGAGGAAGGAGCCGCGGTCGCGTGAGGAGCGATCCGCCCGCGCCCCCACCACGGGCGATCCCGACGTCTACCTCGACATCCCGGTCGTGAAGGTCGACGAGATCGAACTCGACGTCGAGGACCTCGCCGCTTCCGTCTCGCTGGAGGCCGACGTGTTGGACCTGCTCAGACTGAAGGTGGGTGTCGACGTCGAACTCGGCCACGTCGGACTCACCATCAAGGGGGTCGAGGCGCAGGCGCTGCTCAAGGTTCAGCTCGACAACGTGCGGGAGATCATCGCCCGGGTCCTCAAGACCATCGACTCCAACCCACAGATCATCGAACACGTGGCCCGAGGGGTGGGCAGGTCGCTCGAAGAGGTGTCGGAGGGCACCGGCGCGGCCGTCTCGGAGGCCGGCCGGGGAGCCGGTGACGCCGTCGCGGGAGTCGGGCGAGGCGCAGGCGACGCCGTCTCCGGGGCCGGGCGGGGAGCCGGAAGGGCCCTGGAGGAGACGGCGGGCGCCGTCGGCGACGTGGTGGGGGACTTCGACGAGGAGGACGACGGATGAGGCGCCGCCGCGAGGACGAAACGGATGAAATGGACGACGTGGACGACGTGGAGATCCGTGCGTCGGTGTCGGCGGAGGAACTGCTCTTCCATGAGGAACCGGACGTCCGGACCCGCGTACGAGGAACCCCCGATCGAGAGAGCCTCTCGGTCCGTGAACGCGACGGCCTGCCTTGGCGGGTGCGTGGGGGAGAGGTGTATCGCGGCGTCCACGTCGACTACCGGCTCGCCGGTGCCGTGCGGGCTTCGGAGGACGATTCCGAACCCGAGCATGGGGATGACGGCCGTGAGAGCGGACCATCGGCGAGCGGGTGAACCGACCGGCACCGTTCGAGCGGCCCGAGACCGGTCGGGAGTCGTGGCTCCTCCCGACCGGCCGCCCTCTCGGTTCACACGGTCGAGGGGGTCTTGGATTCCTCCGCGTCGGCCGAGCGTCGGGACGAACGCACCCGCGCCACCACCACGATGCCCACGGCCAGCAGGATGACGGCGTAGATGCCCAGGGTGATGGGGCCGGTGAACATGACGCCCACGTCGCCCTGACCGATCGCCAGCCCGCGTCGCAACTCGCTCTCCGCCAAGGGGCCGAGGATCACGGCGATGAGCACCGGCGCCAAGGGGATCGCGTAGCGGCGCATCATGAAGCCCAACAGTCCGAGCAGGATGAGGAGCCAGAGATCGGTGATCGCGTAGGAGGAGGCATAGACGCCGAGCGCCGCGAAACCGGTGATCCCCGCGTACAGGTACCTCTTGGGGATGAGCAGCAGTTTGGCCCACAGCGGTGCGAACGGCAGGTTCAGGATCAGCAGCATCACGCTTCCGATGAACAGGCTCGCCAGGAGCGCCCACACGAGGTCGGCGTTGCGTTCGAACAACAACGGTCCGGGCTGCATGCCGTACTGCTGGAAGGCGGCGAGCATGATGGCCGCCGTGGCCGAGGTCGGTAGGCCGAGCCCGAGGAGTGCGCCCATGGCCGTGCCCGCGGTCGCGCTGGCGGCCGCCTCCGGTGCCGCCACCCCTTCGATGGCGCCCTTGCCGAATTCGTCGGGGCGCTTGCCTCGGCGGGCCCTGAGCTGGGACAGCTTCCTCTCGGTTCCGTAGGCGAGGAACGTCGGGATCTCCGAGCCTCCGGCCGGGATGGTGCCGAAGGGAAGCCCGAAGCTCAGACCGCGCAGCCAGGCCGGGATGGCGCGGCGCAGGTCGCCGCGTCCGAGCCAGAGCGTCCCTCCCGTCTTGACCGGTCGGGCGTCGGGCCCCTGCCGGTGGATGCGGGAGGCGACGTGGAGCACCTCTCCCAGGGCGAGCAGGCCGACGGTCACGGTGACGATGCCGATGCCCTCGAAGAGGGAGGGCACGCCCAGGGTGAACCGGGCGGCGCCGCTCTGCGCGTCGATGCCGACCATCGCGATGCCCAACCCCAGGGTCAGCGCGATGAGACCGCGCACCATGGACTGGGCGACGACCGCGGACGTGGCCACGAAGGCGAACACCGCCAGCGCGAAGTACTCGGCGGGGCCGAACCGCAGGGCGATGTCGATGATGACGCCGGAGAAGAACGCGACCACCGCCGTGGAGACCACCGCGCCGATGAACGCGCCGATCGCCGAGGTGGCCAGGGCCTGGGAGGCCTTGCCGCGCCTGGCCATCTTGTGGCCTTCGATCGCGGTGGCGATGGCCGAGCTGTTGCCCGGGGTGTTCATCAGGATCGACGTGGTGGAGTCACCGAACAGACCGCCGTAGTAGACGGCGGTGAACATGATGAACGCGCCGGTGGGATCGAGTTTGAAGGTGACCGGGAGCAGCAGGGCCACGGCCATCGCCGATCCCAGGCCGGGAAGCACGCCCACCGCGGTGCCGAGCACCACGCCGACGAACGCCCAGAGCAGATTCTCGGGGGTCAGGGCGGAGGCGAAACCGCCGCCCAGGAGCATGAGGGTGTCCATGTCAGAGAAGCCCTCCCAGGATCCCCGAGGGCAGGTTCAGGCCCAGCCCCGCGACGAAGGCGAGTTGGACGACGGCGGAGTAGACCAGGGCGACGGCCGCCTCGAACAGGGGCCGTTTCCCGCCGAAGGCCCAGCTCACGCCGAAGAACAGCAGGGCTCCGGACAGCAACCAGCCCAGGGGTTGCAGGAGCAGGGTGAAGGCGACGACCGCCGCCAGGACCATGCCGACCGTACGCCAGTCGCTGTGGGGACCGGTGTGTTCGGGTTCTCGGCGCCGCACCTCGGCGGGGCCGCTCGCGGAGGTCTCTCCGGGGTCTTCGACGGACTCGTCGACCACCTCGGCGTTCTCGGATCCCTCCTCCTCCGGCGCCGTGGTCGGTCGACGGACGATCTGGAGTACGAGGAGCGCGCCGAGCACGACCATCAGTCCGGACACCAGGCTCGGGAAGAGCCGGGGGCCGGGGCCGGTGGAGGTGTCGGGGACGTGCATGGTCAGGGTCTGGGAGGCGAGGAAGACGCCGATGCCGATGACGAGCACACCGACGAAGAGCTCGCTGCGACCCCTCCACCAGGGATCTGGTGTGTGGTCCGTCGCGTCGCCCGACGAAACGGGCGACGCGGATTCTCTGAGTGGGTTCATGACAGTCCCAGGTCCTCGGTGACGTCGGTGATACGGGTGATCTCTTCGCGCAGGAACGCCTCGAACTCGGGACCGGACTGGAAGGTGTCGTCCCACTTGTTGCGTTCGAGGGTGTCCCGCCACTCCGGGGTGGCGACCATTTCCTCCACGATGGCCGTGAGCTCCGCGCGTTCGGCGTCGGTGATCCCCGGCGGCGCCATGAAGCCGCGCCAGTTGGGGAGCACGGCCTCCACGCCCTGTTCGGGGAGCGTGGGATGGTCCTCCAGGCCGGTGACCCGCTCGTGCGCGGAGACACCCAGGACACGGAGGGCGCCCGTCTCCACCTGGTCGCTGAACTCGTTGTAGCCGGAGACACCCACGTCGATGCTGCCCGAGAGCAGTGAGGTGAGGGCCTGGGCGCCGCCCGCGAAGGGGATGTAGTTGACGTCCGAGGGGGCGATGTCCTGGGACTGGGCCGCGAGCCCGGCCAGGAGGTGGTCGGTGCCGCCGAGTGATCCGCCACCGACGGCCACCGCGCCCGGATCGTCCTTCCAGGCCTCGATCAGGTCGCCCATGTCCTGGAGGGGGGAGTCGTCGCGGACCACGAAGACCTCGTAGTCGTCCGCCACCCGGGCGATGGGCACCACGTCCTCCAGCGTCTGGGCGGAGTCGTTGACGATGATGCCGCCGATCATGACGGTCCCCGTGGTCATCAGAGTCGTGGCGCTGCCCTCCCGCCGCACGGTCTGCGCGAGGCCGATGGTGCCTCCCGCTCCGGGCAGGTTGAGGACCTGGGTGTTGGCCACGATGTCGTTCAGCCGCATCGAGTGCTGCGCCTCTCGCGCGACGAGGTCCCAACCGCCGCCCGGGTCGGCGGGCACCACGATGTCCACTCTTGCCCGGGCCTGGGAGTCGTGCGTCTGCGAGAGCGCGGCGTTCACCCCGGCGGCACCCACCACGAGCGCCGCGCACACGGCCCCCACCGCGCGCAGGGTCCGCTGCTTGTCCATCTTCACTCCCTCTCGGTCCGCATCGGTCCACCAGGTGGACCTAATGGGCCGCTGATTGGTTCAGAGAATGATGCAAATCACTCGGGTCGGTGTCAATGCGTCCCGGAGATCTTTCCTTAACGAAGTCGTCACGTCAGGCGGTTCACCATCACTTCGAAGTGAGGAGTGCGCGGGGATGTGGTGGTCGTCGGTCACTGGTGGATCGTGGTTCCTTGGGTTAACCTGTTTCGCATCGAACCATCTAGTAGTCCAAATGGTCCGTCAGATGGACCAGGACGGGAGGGTGATGGCCGGGGAAACCGAAGGGGGAGTGCGCAGTGTGGTGCGCGCTCTGGACCTGCTGGACCTCTACGACGAGAGGAACCAGCGCTACACCACGCGAGAACTGGTGGAACTGACCGGACTGGCCAAGACCACCGTCCTGCGACTGGTCGGGACCCTCGAACAGCGCGGCCTGCTGTGGACCGGACCGGACGGTCGCGTCGGAGCCGGCCCGGGGCTGCTGCGCTGGGCGCGTCTGGCCCACGCGATCTGGCAGGTACCGGAGAGCATTCGCGCGATCATGCGAGAACTCACGGTCGAGACGTCCGAGACGGTCAACCTGTACGTGCGAGCGGACACCGTTCGTGTCTGCGTCGCCCAGGAGGAGGGGCCCCAACGGCTTCGCCACGTCGTCAACACCGGTGAGGAGATGCCGCTCTGGGGCGGCGCCGCCAGCAAGGTCCTGCTGGTCGGGGTCCCCACGTCGGTGGTACGCCGGGTCGCCGCCGCCTCCCCTCAAGGCCCGCGGCACGCCGATCGACTGCTCACCGAGATCGACGAGGCCCGGACCCGAGGCTTCGCGGTCAGCCACGGCGAGCGCGAGAACGGCGCCTCCGGTGTGGCCGCACCGGTGTACGGCGCCCAGGGGGCGACCCCCGTCGCCGCGCTCGCCGTCGGCGGGCCCACGGCGCGTTTCACCGATGCCGCGGTCCGCGTCTTCGGCGGTGCCGTGAGCGAGGCGGCCGAGCGCATCGGTCGGATCGGATTCGAGCCCGCCTCGCAGAACACGGCCTCGGACGAGAAGGAGAAGAGATGAGCCCCTCGACGACGGCACGGGACGACCTGCCCCTGGCGGGAATCCGTGTCCTGGACCTGACCAACGTCCTGGCCGGGCCCTTCGCGGGATACCAGCTCGCGTTGATGGGGGCGGACGTGGTCAAGGTGGAGGTCCCCGGGGCGGGTGACCTCGCACGGCAACTCGGGGCCGCACCGGAGCTGAACCGGGAACGCCTGGGCGCCTCCTTCCTCGCCCAGAACGCGGGCAAGAGGTCCCTGACCCTGAACCTGAAGTCCGACGAGGGGCGGAAGGTGATGGAGCGCCTGATCGGCGACGCGGACGTGCTGGTGGAGAACTTCCGTCCAGGGGTCATGGACCGCCTGGGGTTCGGCTGGGACGAACTACGCGACATCAACCCGGGGCTGGTGTACTGCGCCGTCTCCGGTTTCGGGGCCGATGGTCCGCTGAGCGATCGTCCCGCCTACGACCAGATCATCCAGGGACTCTCCGGCATGATGGACGCCACCGGAACCGAGGAGAGCGGCCCCCTGCGCGCGGGTTTCCCCATCGCCGACGTCATGGGCGGACTGGCCGCGGCGTTCGCCATCGGCAGCGCCCTGGTCCGTCGAGAACGCACCGGCCGAGGCTCCCACCTGGACGTCTCCATGCTGGAGACCGCGATCACCGCCCTGGGCTGGGGCGCCTCCAATCACCTCTCGGCCGGCGTGGAACCCACCAGGATCGGAAACGAGAACGCCACCGCGGCGCCCTCGGGCACCTTCTCCACCGCACAGGGCATGCTCAACATCGCGGCCAACAAGCAGGAACAGTACGAGATCCTGTGCCGGCGGATCGGCGCCCCCGAACTCCTCGACGACCCCCGCTTCGCCGCACGTGAGAGCCGCAAGGACAACCGTGCCGAGCTGCGTGAGGCGATCGAGGAACACCTGGAGAAGCGGACCGCGGTCGAATGGGAGGAGATCCTCTCCGCGGCCGGGGTCCCCGCGGCCCGGGTCCTCAGCGTTCGCGACGCCCTCGAACTCGAACAGATCGACCACCGTGGCCTCGTGCGCACGCTCCCCTTCCCCGGGGACGAGGAACGCGAACTACGGGTTCTCGGCACCGGCGTACATGTGGACGGAGCGTCCCTGGGCCCGGACCGGTCACCGCCCCTGCTGGGAGAACACACCGATCAGGTCCTCCACGAGGCCGGATACGAACAGGGCGACATCGACGCGCTCAGAGAGGCCGGTGCGCTGTGACCGCTCCGAACGACCAGGCGATGACCCACGAGGAGATCGGCGACTGGTGGTCGAACTCCCTGACGCGGATCGCACCGGGTGAGATCGAACTGCGCGGCTACCCGGTCCAGGACGTCATCGGCCGCTACGGATTCATCCAGGTGGTCTGGCTCATGCTCCGGGGGGAGCTTCCCGAGCCGGCCCAGGCCCGCATGCTGGAGTCGGCGATGGTGGCCGGCGTCGACCACGGCCCACAGGCGCCCTCCATCGCCGCCGCCCGCATGGCCGCCACGTGCGGACTGGGGCTCAACAACGCGGTGGCGACGGGGGTCAACCTCCTGGGTGACGTGCACGGAGGCGCCGGACAGCAGTGCGTCGCGCTCCTGAACCGGATGGCGGAGTCGCGCTCCCACGGCACCGACGTGGGCGAGGTCGCCGAGGCGATCGTCGCCGAGTACCGGGAGAAGGGTGCCTACGTGCCCGGCTTCGGGCACCGCTTCCATCCACGGGATCCCCGTCGAGACCCGCTCCTGGCCATGGTGGAACGGGCGGTCGAGGACGGGACCGTCGAGGCGGGGCCCCTGGAATCCGCGCTGGCCCTGGAACGGGCCTTGGAACGGCGCGGGGGGCGGGCGGTTCCCATGAACATCGACGGAGCCACGGCCACCGTCTACGCCTCCCTGGGCTTCGACGCGGAACTGGCCAGGGGGCTCTTCGTGCTCTCCCGTTCGGTCGGCATCCTCGCGCACGCCTGGGAGGAGAGCAACAGCGGGGCCCGGATCAAGGGCCCCCTCCCGCGCTCGGTGCTCGCCGGTTACACGGGCCCCGAGACCCGGGTCCCGGGTGAGCGCGGCGACGACTGATCCTCGCGGGAGGCCTCGCGTGCGGGCCGTGGATTGCGAGAAGGCCGGTCCTTGCGACCGGTCCGACCGATCAGCCCAGGGCGGCGGACATCATGATGTTCGCCGCCACGTAGATCACGGTCGCGACCGCCAGGCCGAGGAGCATCACCCAGACCGCGGGCCTCCTCCTGACGAGGCGCACGATGGCCCAGACGGTGACGATCAGCCAGATCACCCAGGGCGAGAAGATCATCAGCGGGAGGGCCACATCGACGGCGGTGCCGCATTCGCTCCCGCAGCTCGCGGTCGCCATGATCGAGAAGAAGCCCCAAAGGCTCGCTCCGAGACAGACCGGCGGCGCCAGGCAGATGAGGACGATCGTGATCACCCTGTCCGCGGTCGACCCCTGCCCGTGCCGTGGCACAGTGCCCGGTCGATGATCGGGTCGGTGGGCGTTCGGGGGGAGCCCGAAGGGGGAGGCCGAGTGCATGAGCGTCATCCTGCCACGCGCACGGGTCGACGACCAGGGTGATGGTCTCGTGGTTCCACCACCGTTCAACCTCCGTCGATCATCTCCCCGGTCCGGACGAAGCGCCCTGACCTCGCGACGTCGTCGCCGGTCCGGGCCCTTCACCGTCGGCTGCGGCTCCCCCATGTCGCCGTACTCGCGGGGCGAGCCTCGTGCGCACCAGCGGGGGAGTGAGGACGAGGAGGCCGAAGCCTCCGCCACGCGGCCACACCCGTAGGGCATGACACTCGTCCCGACGGGATCGGGGTCGGGTCGTCTGGGAGGGTCACCGGGTCGTCACTCCCGATTCCTGCGCCCTTCCTTCGCGTATCCAGACGACGACCACGGTCGCCAGGACGAACACGACGGGAATGAGAAGGTGTGGGCCGCCGGCGCCCTCGCCTCGTGCGACGGAGAATTCACCGCCGCCCGCCAGAAGAGCGTTCAAGATCGCGGTGAAGGTGTTGTTGGCGATGTGCCAGGCGATCGGGGCTTCCAATCCTCGGCTTCGGATGGCCATCGTGGCGGTGGCCAGACCCAAGAAGACGTGGTAGCCGAACAGCCACGGGTCCGAGGCGAAATGGGAGACGGCGAAGAGAACGCTGGACACCACGACGCCCAGGCCGAGCGCGAGCCGCTCGGGCCTGACCCACGACGCGACGGCTGGCATGGTGGCGCCACGGAACATCAGTTCCTCCGCCGCCGCGGTCAAGGGCGTGGTCAGCACCATGATCACGATGAGCGATCCGGTGGTGCCGGTGATGCCGAAGCCCACCCATGGTGTGTGGTCGATGGCGAAGACACCCAGTGCGGCGTTGCCGAGCACGGTGAAACCGAGGGCCCAACCCAGGTAGACGGTGAGTCGACGGAAGTCGAATCCTCGGCGATGGCTCAACACCTCACGCCACGAGACCCTCGCGAAGCTGGCGACGATGGGCACCGTCAGAAAACCGGTGACGATCATGCTGATGTTCACCGCGAGAAGACGCAGCGGACCGAGCGTTTCCGACTGCTCGCTCGGCCCCTCGATGAGGGTCGCGACCTGGTACAAGCCGACCTGCACAATGATCATCGCGATCGGCGGCACGAGGATCACGATGAGCGACTTCCACCGGCTCATCGAGAGGTGGGCGCCGAATCGGCGTTCGTTGATTCCGGTGTTGCTCGAAGACATTCTCGGTTTCCTATCGCGTCGAGCCATCATCGGTACCGCGGCCGCGACGCGCGTTCTGCGCTCCCTACGGCGGCAGGATCCCCATACCGACCAGTAGGGCCGGTACCGGTGCGCCGGCGACCCAATCCCCTTGGTGAACGTCCGCTCGCGCGCCACCACGATAGTACATCGTACTAGTACGTAGTACTAGAGATTCTGTTGCGGCATACTGGAGGCAAGAGGAGACCTTCATGACGACGACACCACCGCTCGATACACGCGAGCGGATTCTGGCGGCCGCTGCCGCGATCCTCGCCGAGGACGGCATCACCGCACGGCTGACCGTGCGGGCGGTGGCCGCTCGTGCCGGTGTGAGCATCGGGTCCATGCGCTACCACTTCCCGACGCAGCAGGAGTTGCGCGATCAGGTCATGGAACGGGTCGGTGAGTGGCTCGCCCCGACGGAGTGGATGCGTGACGTCTCCCTCTCCGGACACGAACGTCTCCTCCGGAGTCTGCGTCAGGTGCTCGCGCGTGCGGGCATGGGACAGCAGGCGCGTGACGCCATGGTGGCCGCGGTCAACGCGTTCGTCGCCGTTGAACAGACCGATCAGGTCAGGGAGGCGCACCTGTCCATCGAACGCGACGGTCAACGACGCATCGAAGGATGGCTCGACACTCTCTCGAAGGAAGGGCTCCTCTCCCCGGACGACGTCCCTCGAAACGCTCGATTCCTCGGGACGGTTCTGAACGGCCTCTCACTACAGCGAGCCTTTCCGGCGATCGACGCGCTCGTGGAGGTGGAAGAGCAAACCCTTCAGGTGGCGGTATCCGCGGTCCTTCGGGCCGAGGGCGACCAAGCTTGAGCCGTACCCGCGACGATCTCTCCCCGACCCTTCCAGGTCGGGGTCCCTTCGTCTCCGGGGCGGGCGACGGGACCCCGACTCCGTCAGGGAGGGGTCAGTGGGTGATGGCGCCGGTGGACGCGGAGTGGACGAGTTTCGCGTACTTGCCGAGGACGCCCTCCGGGAACCTGTTGGGCAGAGGTCGCCAGTGCGCTCGTCGCGCCTTGAGTTCCTCCGGGTCGACGTGCAGGGTGATGGCGCGCTCGGCGATGTCGACGGTGACGCGGTCCCCCTCGTGGACGAACGCGATGGGTCCGCCCTCGACCGCCTCCGGGGCGATGTGACCCACACACAGACCCGTGGTGCCGCCGGAGAAACGTCCGTCGGTCAGCAGCAGGACGTCGCGGCCCAGCCCCGCGCCCTTGATCGCGGCGGTGATGGCCAGCATCTCCCGCATCCCCGGGCCGCCCTTGGGGCCCTCGTAGCGGATCACCACGACGTCCCCCTTCCGGATCTCACTGGCGCTCAACGCCTCCATGGCCGCCTGCTCGCGTTCGAACACACGCGCGGGGCCGGTGAAGACCGTGGTGTCGAAACCCGCGGTCTTCACGACCGCTCCCTGCGGTGCGAGTGATCCGCGCAGAACCGTGATGCCGCCGGTGGGGTGGAGGGGATCGTCGAGGCGGCGAAGGACGGTTCCGTCGATGGGGCCCGGTGCGAGTTCTCGGAGGTTCTCCGCGACGGTCCCGCCCGTGACGGTGAGCGCCTCACCATGCAGCAGACCCGCGTCCAGGAGCGACCTCATCAGAACGGGGATGCCGCCGACACGGTCGACGTCGTTCATGACGTACCTGCCGAACGGCTTGAGGTCGCCGATGTGGGGGACGCGGTCGCAGATCCGGTTGAAGTCGTCGAGTTCGAGATCGACCTTCGCCTCATGGGCGATGGCGAGCAGGTGCAGGACGGCGTTGGTGGATCCGCCGAGCGCCATGACCACGGTGATGGCGTTCTCGAACGCCTGCTTGGTCATGATGTCGCGCGCGGTGATCCCCTGTTCGAGCATGGCGACCACCGCCTCACCGGACCGGTGCGCGTGGTGGTCGCGACGCCGATCCGCGGACGGGGGAGCGGTGGAACCCGGCAAGCTCATACCCATCGCCTCGGCGATCGCCGCCATGGTGTTGGCCGTGAACATGCCACCGCAGGCGCCCTCGCCGGGGCAGATGGCGCGTTCGATCCGATCGAGGTCATCGACGCCCAACCGCCCGGCCTTGCACGCCCCGACGCCCTCGAAGGCGTCGATGAGCGTCACGTCCTTCTCGGTGCCGTCGGCCAGCTTCACCCATCCGGGCGCGATGGTGCCCGCGTACATGAAGACGGAGGCGAGGTCCAGGCGTGCTGCCGCCATGAGCATGCCGGGCAGCGACTTGTCGCAGCCGGCGAGCAGGACCGATCCGTCAAGGCGCTCCGCCTGCATGACCGTCTCGACGGAGTCGGCGATCACCTCACGTGAGACGAGGGAGAAGTGCATGCCCTCGTGACCCATGGAGATGCCGTCGGAGACGGAGATCGTGCCGAACTCCAAGGGGTAGCCGCCGCCCGCGTGCACGCCCCCCTTCGCCGCGCGCGCGAGACGGTCCAGGGAGAGGTTGCAGGGGGTGATCTCGTTCCACGAGCCGGCGACGCCGATGAGCGGTTTGTCCCAGTCGCCGTCGCCCATGCCGACCGCCCGGAGCATGCCACGGCTGGGGGCGGCCTCGATGCCGTCGGTGACGGTGCGGCTGCGCGGTTTCGGATCGATGCCCATATCGGTGCCTCGCATGGAGTCGTCAGCGGACCGGTTCACGGATTTCCTCCCTCTTGAGTCCGGTGTGTTCCGTGCCTTTCCGGTTCGGGGGCCCGCCAACCCTGCCGGGGTGGTACCGGCGAACGGAATTCGCCAGGGCGGGGCCATGCACGCAGGACGTCCCTCCCCGGCTCATGCTCGGCTCGGGAGGGGCGTGCGCGGACCATCGCTTGGGTGGGGGTCGAAGCGAGGGAGATCGGAGAAGGTTATCGACGACTCTTCCCAGGTCATCAGAGGTGTCCGGCCCATCCGCCGATCGCCGCTTTGTCGTGGATGCGGTGGTCCGGGCCGGTTCGTGGCCGCTTCGTGTACTCGGGCGCAACCCCGGACACGCAAAAGCCCCTGACCTTGCGACGTTGTCGCCGATCAGGGGCTTGAGCCTCTGGGGTGAGTGACGGGACTTGAACGCTGGTGGGGGAGTGGGTTGACCTGCGGTGATGCGAGAAGTCGCAGGTAGTGGGGGAGGTGGGCGCTCGATTCTGCCGGGTTGTCCCGCGTTCCGTGGGGAAGTGTGCACCCTCCGGGTGCACACCTTCGGCCTTTGCGGTGCACCCCTGCGGGTGCACCACAGGCTGAGCTCGGAGTCACCCAGTGGATTACAAGGATGCCGCATGGTGTCGTGTCAATACGGAACTGCGGAGCACAAACGGAGCACGAACCACATGGCGTAGCGTCCGATGGCGCCTCGCGAGGTTCTCGCTGTAGAGCCGGTGCCTGGAAACACCATTGGGTACAGTCGGAGTCGCAAGAGTGACCCACATGAACGAGGTGGGCCGCCGGCCATGCCACCACTGCCTCGACGAGCGGTCAGACGAACCGGTCCAGTTCCTCACCGATCGCCATATGCAAACCGTCGTGTTGCGGACCGAGCGTCAGTCCATCGGTCACGCGGATACAACTACACAGGTCTCCCCACAACATCGGTCGGCTCCCGTGCGTACCGCGGCCACACATACGCGTGCAGGTAGGGGTCGGTGTTTCAGGCTTTCCAGGTTGACCCGCCGGAACGTAAGGTCCAGACGCTTGCAGGCGCGTTTCACGGCCTCCCCCAGTTGGTGCATGCCGGACAGGAACGCCAGCCGCCTGCCCCTGGGCATCATCTCTGACAATCGCTGTACTTCGGATCGTCCACCAGGAGCAACGAGTGTCCCGGTAGGAACTGAACGTCTTCAATCACCGCGAATCCCGTGGCCAGCTTCCGGAGCACCGTGGGGTTCCCCCGGGGTGCTACCGATCCGGTCGTAGCGCCAGTCGCCGTCCATGATCGCCACCTTGGTGCACTGGTCAGGATGTGTGGGCCGGTGTCTGGCGACGAGTGTGGTGGAGATCGTGGTGTATGCCGGGCTCGCCTTTCGTCACTGGGACCGGGATACCGCTGTACCTGGAGTAGCAGGTACCCAGTCGGCGTGGCGCTGATGTTGATCGCATGGGAGGCGCCTGGCTGATCTTTTTGACTGACGCCGCGGGGCTTCGACAGAGTGTGCCAGCATGGGCATGGTCGAGGCGTGGGTGGTAGATCTGGTCCTACCTCGCTCCCACCTTGGACCCACCAGCCGGACGACCCGGCTGGATCCTGATCGAGTGAGGCTGTGAGCTGCGGTGTTGTGGCGCAGGATTCGAACCTGCGGCCATCGGATTAGAAGGTTACGCACGGACAAAACCGGGTTAAACCTGCACTCCTCCGGTATCATTGGGACTCTGAGTCCCGAACGCTGGGCTCGCGGAGCAGGGGAGACCTGTGGCTGGGCCGTGGCTGTCCGCCGACGATATCGCGGCCCACCTCGGCGTCACCAAGGACACTGTCTATACCTGGATCGCCGATAAGGGCGCCCGCACACAAGATCTGGCGCCTTTGGAAGTTCCAGGCCACGGAGGTTGACGAGTAGGTCCGCCGCGGGCCGCAGCATCTGAACGGGACAAGGTGGGTGACTGATCAAAGTGCACATCATCAACAACGTCAGCGATCTGCTTGGCGACGACCTTAAGGCCACGATCACCCCGGGGTCGAAGCTTCGCATTGCCGCATCGACGTTCTCGATCTTCGCGTTTCAAGCGCTACGCCGAGAATTGGAGCAAGTCAGCGAGTTAGAGTTCATCTTCACCTCACCCTCGTTCGCGACGGAGAAGGTGACCGACAGGCTGCGCAAGGAGCGCCGCGAGTTCTTTATCCCTCCGGGCTATGCCGAGTCGAGCCTGTACGGGTCCGAATTCGAGATCAGGCTCCGCAACAAACTCACTCAGCGTGCCATCGCGCGCGAGTGCGCTGACTGGGTGCGGGAAAGGGTGAAGTTTCGGTCCAACGCGAATGGCAACCCGATGCAGCCACTCGCTGCGGTCGATGATGCCGCCGTGTACTTTCCGATCCAGGGGTTCACGACAACCGACCTTGGTTATGAGAGTGGACCGGCCGTGTCGAACGTCGTCACCAAGTTCGAGGGTGTGAACGAGACACAGCAGTTCCTTGACCTGTTCGATCAGATCTGGAACGACCCGGAGCAGATCAACGATGTCACCCAGGCCGTACACGACCACATTGCCAGCGTGTACGCGGAGAACTCACCAGACCGGATCTACTTCCTGATCCTGTACAACCTGTTTTCGGAGTTCCTCGACGACATCAGCGAGGACGTTCTGCCGAACGACCGCACCGGCTACCAGGAGACGAAAGTCTGGCAGAGCCTGTACAACTTCCAGCGCGATGCCGCGACCGGCATCATCAACAAGCTGGAATCCTACAACGGCTGCATCCTCGCCGACTCTGTGGGCCTGGGTAAGACCTTCACAGCGCTAGCCGTGGTCAAGTACTACGAGCTACGCAATAAGTCGGTTCTGGTGCTGTGCCCGAAGAAACTCGCCGAGAACTGGACGAACTATAACGCCAACCTTACGACTAACATCTTCGCCAGCGACCGGTTCAACTACGACGTCCTCGCCCACACTGACCTGTCCCGCACCAAAGGTGAGTCCCTGGGTCTGCGCTTGGACCGGATCAACTGGGGCAACTACGACCTAGTTGTGATCGACGAGTCGCACAACTTTCGAAACGCCGACTACGCCGAAGAGAAGGAATCCCGCTACCAGAGGCTCATGCGTCAGGTCATCCGAGAGGGTGTGAAGACCAAGGTGCTGATGCTCTCCGCCACCCCAGTGAACAACCGGTTCAATGACCTGAAGAATCAGCTCCAGCTCGCCTACGAGGGCGAGTCGGAGAACCTCGCCCAGCACCTGAACCTTTCAACCACCATCGAGAAGGTTTTCTCCGACGCGCAGAAGGTGTTCAACGAGTGGTCCAGGCTTGGCCCCGAACACCGGACCACCGACCGCATCCTCCAGATGCTCGATTTCGACTTCTTCGAACTCCTTGACTCGGTCACCATCGCCCGCTCCCGCAAGCACATCCAGGCCTTCTACGACACCACTGAGATCGGCGCCTTCCCTGAACGCCGCGCACCAGTCTCGATCCGCGTGCCTCTCACGGACCTGCCGGACGTACCGGGCTTCAACGACATCTTCGAACAGCTCCAGGCACTCACCCTCGCCGTGTACACGCCGTTGGCGTATGTGTTCCCGAGTAGGCGGGCGAAGTACGAAGAGTTGTACGACGTCACTGCGGGAACGGCTCGATCCAACCTGGGGCAGGCGGGGCGTGAGCAAGGGCTGAAGAAGCTCATGACGGTGAACCTTCTCAAGCGGTTGGAGAGTTCCGTCGATGCATTCCGGCTGACACTGACGAAAATTCAAGAGTCCGTGACACGAACGTTCGGCCGCATTAGCAACCATGGGGGCTCGCTCGCCGACATCGCGCCCGATCTTGCTGGGCTCGACTTGGACATGGATGACGAGGACGACGCGAATGTCGAGGCACTCTCCTTTGGTGAAAAGATCAAGATCGACCTCGACGACTTGGACATCGAGTCCTGGCAGCGCGATTTGTGGAACGACCGAGAGACTCTGCGTGAGCTACTCGACGAGATGCACAGGGTCACTCCCAAGCACGATCTCAAGCTTGCGAGGCTCAAGCAGCTCATTCAGGATAAGTCCCAGCACCCGATCAACCCGGGCAACCGCAAGGTGCTCGTCTTTTCAGCCTTTGCTGACACCGCCGACTATCTCTATCGCGAACTCGCACCCAACCTTGAAGCGGCGGGGATGAAAACGGCAGTTATCACCGGCGGCAGCCACGGCGCGAAGAGCACACTCAGCACCGGCTACGACTTCCAGCAGGTCATGGCCCTCTTCTCACCTCGGTCGAAGCAGCGTGACCTGACTATGCCGAACGTGACCGACGATCTGGACGTGCTCATCGGTACGGACGTGATCAGCGAGGGACAGAACCTTCAGGACTGTGACTACCTAGTCAACTACGACATCCACTGGAACCCGGTCAGGATCATCCAACGGTTCGGCCGGATCGACCGAATCGGCTCGCAGAACACCCAGATTCAGTTGGTTAACTTCTGGCCCGACATCTCCCTGGACGAGTACATCAACCTCAAAGAGCGTGTCGAGAGCAGGATGGTGATCGCCGACCTCGCCGGCACCGCTGACGACAACGTCCTCACCCTCGAAGACTCGGACGCTGCCTTCCGCAAGGAACAACTTCGCAAGCTCCAAGACGAGGTCATCGAACTCGAAGACGTCCGCACCGGCGTCTCTATCACTGATCTCGGGCTCAACGACTTTCGCATGGATCTGCTCGGATACATCAAGGAGTACGGCGACCTCGCCACCGCGCCCAAGGGCCTGCACGCTGTTATCCCCGCCGACCCGGCCATGGGCCTTGTGCCAGGGGTGATATTCGCACTGCGGAACGTGAACGCGGAGGAGTCCCAGCTCATCGGCAAGAGTGGCAACCGCGGAAACCGCCTTCACCCGCACTACCTGGTCTACCTCGACGGCCGGGGCGAGGTAATCGCCGACCACACCGAGGCCAAGCACCTGCTCGACTTGCTTCGCGCCGGATGCCGCCCTCACGACGAACCCGTCATCGACGTCGTGCAGGCGTTCAACGCTGCCACCGGTGAGGGCGCCCAGATGGACAAGTACTCCGAGCTTCTCACCGGCGCCATCCATTCGATGATCGACGTCACCGAGGAACGCGATATCGACAGTCTCTTTTCCGGCGGGCACACGACCGCCCTCACCCAGACCATCGCCGGGCTCGACGACTTCGAACTGACCGCGTTCATCGCCGTCGTCGACCCAACTCAGGGGGGCGGTGGACAGTGACTGACCTGCTGTACCAGTGGCCTCCCGCGGCAGAGTTCGGACGCCGCGTGCCCAAGGGAAAGTTCTACGAGCACGGCACCCTCAACATGGCGGTGCGTGAGAAGTTCGTGTCCGAAGTCCACCGCATCAACTGGACACACAAGCTCGCCGAAGCCACAATCAACCTCCCCGGCAGTACCGCAGTGCCCGAGGTGCAGGTCTTCCAGATCGACGCCAACACCAGCGATGTCTCCGAGTCTGTGCTCACCGCGATCGACAAGGCCATCCAGTACCCGATCATCTTCGAGATCGCTCGAATCGCTGGAGGCGAACGGCGGGTGCGGATGGTTGCTGCGCACAAGCAGCTTGGTGCGGGTCTGCCGAAGCTTAGCGCGTACTACACGACCGCCTGGCAGCCCGCTGACGCCCCACGGCGAACTCTCCCAACAGCGATCACCCTCCCCGCCCTCTACACAGCGCTCCTGGAACCGCTGACACCCGTGGCGGCGCGACCCGGTGAGCAAATGTCGGAGGTCGTCACCAGAATGAATGCTGTGCGGAAGCTCGAACGCGAGATCGCCACCCTGGAGCGTAAGCTCCGCACTGAGCCACAGCTCAACCGCAAGATCGAACTGCGCCGCACCCTCAAGACGAAGCAAGCACAACTGGAACAGCAAAGGTAGCCCGTGGAGAAACTACGCATGACGTCGCCAGACCTGGTCGACGCCAACGTCGACAAGCTCGCCGAGCTGTTCCCGACCGTCCTCACGGAGACCGTCGACGCCGACGGAAATATCACCAAGGCGATCGACTTTGACCTCCTGCGCCAGGAGGTCGCCGACCACGTTGTCGAAGGGCCGCAGGAGCGGTACCAGCTCGACTGGCCCGGCAAGCGCGCCGCCGCATTCGCCGCCAACGCACCTATCGGCCAGACTCTGCGTCCCATACGCGAAGAATCCGTCAAATTCGACACCACCAAGAATCTCTTCATCGAAGGTGACAACCTCGACGCGCTCAAGCTCCTCCAGGAGTCCTATCTCGGCAAGGTCAAGCTGATCTACATCGATCCGCCTTACAACACTGGCTCGGATCGCTTCATCTACCCTGATGACTACTCGATCAGCACTGACGAATACTTGGAGCGTTCCGGTGAGATGAGTGATGCCGGAGAGCGGCTTGTAACAAATCCAAATACCAACGGGCGGTTCCACTCAGACTGGCTTGGGATGATTTACCCGCGTCTCAAGCTCGCGCGAAACTTGCTCACTTCCGACGGGTACATTGTCGTCAGTATCGATGACACCGAAGTCTCAACGATGGAGTTGTTGCTGGATGAAGTGATGGGTGCTTCGAACAAGCTCGCAGTGCTGATATGGGATCGAAACCGTAAGAACGACGCTCGTTTTTTCTCTGTCGGTCACGAGTACATGCTCGTGTATGCCCGCGACAAGACGGTGCTTACTGAGCGCGGTACTCGCCTTCGGGAGCCTCAGGCAGGACTCGACGAAGCACAGGCGCTTTTCGCTCAGCTCATAGCTCGGCACGGGGAAGACTGGGAAACAATCCGGGCTGAATGGCGAACGTGGACCAATTCATTCGCGGCCAGTGATGAACGCCGAAAGCTGGGGCGATTCGGTAAGGTCGGTCCGCGCGGTCCATACAGAGACGACGGTGACATATCTTGGCCAGGGGGTGGCGGGCCACGGTACGACGTGATACACCCGACCACAGGGAAACTGTGCAAGGTGCCTCCTCGGGGTTGGGTTTTTTCAACTAAGGCTCGATTCGATGAGATGGTCGCTGACGGACGTGTGGTGTTCGGTTCCGACGAGAACACCCTCCCTCGTCTAATTCGATATCTCTTCGAGTCAGAGGGCATCGTCATGGGCTCGGTAAATTATAGCTATGCCCAGACAGCGGCTGTAGACTTCGCTCAACTCATGGGCGGCAAGGTTTTCGACAACCCGAAGAACTGGAAAGACCTCCGCCGGTTGATCGAATACCTCACCGGTCCCGAAGATATCGTCGTCGATTTCTTTGCCGGTACGGCATCAACTGCCCATGCAGTACTTTCAGCCAACGCGGCTTCCGGAAGTCGCCGTCGTTTCATCATGGTGCAGATTCCCGAACGAGTCGACGAGAAGTCCATCGCGGCAAAGTCCGGTTACGGGACGATCGCTGACATCGCACGTGATCGTATTCGACGAGCGGGCTCGACACTTAGTTCTGACGAATCTGCCGACCTGGGATTCCGTACTCTACGAATCGACACGACAAACATGGCTGACGTGCTGCGCTCGCCCGATGAAACGAGCCAGATCGAACTCGATCAGCTCGAAGGCAGTGTGAAAGTAGGCCGCTCGGATGAGGATCTTCTATTCCAGGTTTTGCTGGATTGGGGACTCGAGCTGACGATGTCGATCAGCATCGAGCAGATCGACAGTCACGACGTGTTCGTGGTCGAGAATGGTGCATTGATCGCCTGCTTCGATGAGAGCGTCAGCCCCGAGGTCGTGCACGCGATCGCTAAGCGCCACCCGCTTCGCGCGGTCTTCCGTGACTCAGGTTTTGAGTCGGACGACGCGCGGATCAACGCGGAGCAGATTTTCCGCGAGGTTTCTCCTGTGACTGATGTGAAGGCGATTTGAGCGGAATGAAGCTTCAGTTCAAGGTCCAGTCGTACCAGACAGACGCTGTTGACTCCGTCGTCGAGGTGTTCGATGGGCAGCCCAAGCACGACGGAATTTCGTACCGGATCGATCCAGGTATGATCACGCCAGCCGCCAATCCTATGCTGTTCGAGGCGAACGAGACGCCCGATTCGGGCTTGCGGAACGCGGAGATCGCACTCAGCGGTACCCAGCTTCTGGAAAATGTCCACAGGGTTCAACGATCCTGTAACCTCCCGTTGGCGGCCAAGCTAGTCGACAGCAAGGCCGCTCCAGGCGCTCCGAACCTCGACGTGGAGATGGAGACGGGTACGGGCAAGACCTACGTCTACATCAAGACAATCATGGAGCTCCATAAGCGGTACGGCTGGTCAAAGTACATCGTCGTGGTCCCGTCGATCGCGATCCGCGAGGGCGTGAAGAAGTCCTTCGACGTGACCGCAGAGCACTTTCAACAAATGTACGGTACGAAGCCGCGGTCATTCATCTACAACTCCTCGCAACTGCACGAGCTGGAGCGGTTCAGCTCGGACGCTGGCGTGCAGGTGATGATCATCAACATTCAGGCGTTCAACGCGACCGGGAAGGACAACCGCCGCATCTACGACGTGCTCGACGACTTCCAGTCCCGTCGTCCTATCGACGTCATTGCTGCGAACCGCCCGATCGTTATCATCGACGAACCGCAGAAGATCGGCGCCGCAAGGTCTCTCGAAGCCCTTTCACGCTTCCACGGATTGATGATGCTGCGCTACTCGGCCACCCACAAGGTCGAGCACACCAAAGTGCACCGCCTCGACGCCCTTGACGCCTACAACAAGAAGCTCGTTAAGAAGATCGCGGTACGCGGCATCACGGTCAAAGGATTGGCCGGTTCAACCGCTTACCTATACCTAGACGCGATTGAGATCGCCAAGGGCGCGAAGCCACGCGCCCGCGTCGAGATCGAGGTGCAGACCAAGTCCAGCATCAAACGACAGGTGAAGCGTCTCGATGTCGGTGCGAACTTGCATGACGTGGCGAACGGGATCGAGGCCTACAAGGGCCTGTTCATCACGGAGATTGACGCGAATCGCGATGTGATCGAGTTGAGTAACGGCGACGTCGTCGTTGCGGGCCAGCTCGCTGATCGCGATGTCACGGATGAGACGAAGCGACGTATCCAGATCCGCGAGGTCATCCGTGCGCATCTGGACAAGGAGCGGGAGCTGTTTAGCCAGGGCATCAAGGTGCTCTCGCTGTTTTTCATCGACGAGGTCGCCAAGTACCGCGACTACACCCGTGAGGACAGCCTTGGTGACTACGCCCGCATCTTCGAAGAGGAGTACGCCGCGATCCGGGACGAGGTGCTCGGCGAACTGGCCATCGATGACGCCACAGCGGAGTACCAGGCATACCTGCGCCGGGATGAGGTGCGGCAGGTGCATGAGGGTTACTTCTCGATCGATAAGAAGACCAAGCACCAGATCGATGGGAAGGTCTCCGGGCGCGGGGACGACAAGGGCCAATCGACTGACACTGCCGCGTACGATCTGATCCTCAAGGACAAAGAGCGTCTGCTGTCCTTCGACGAACCGGTAAGGTTCGTCTTCTCCCACTCGGCGCTGCGCGAGGGGTGGGATAATCCCAACGTGTTCGTCATGGGGATGCTCAAGAAGAGCGACAACACCGTTTCCCGCCGCCAGGAGATTGGCCGCGGCCTGCGTTTGTCGGTCGACCAGCACGGTGAGCGCACGGACAACCCGGTCACCGTGCATGACATCAACGAGCTGACCGTCGTCACTGACGAGTCCTACACTGACTTCGTTACTGGGCTCCAGAAGGAGATCTCCGAGTCCCTGGCTGCACGACCCCGCAAGGCGAGCGTTCAGTTCTTCACCGGCAAAACCATCCACACCCCGGACGGCGAGTCCGTTGTCGAGGAGGCGCTGGCGAAGGCACTGTACAAGTACCTCATCAGGAATGACTACCTCAACGACGACGACACCATTTCTGAGACCTACAAAACGGCCAAGGGATCAGGGACGCTCGCTGCGCCGACCTCGGAGGTGCTGCGCCCGGTCATCGACTTCATCTGGCCGCTCGTCGACACGCTCTACATCGAGGTTCCCGACCTGGTCGACGGTCGGAAGCCTAAAAAGATCCCTCTCAACGAGGCTAACTTCGCGAAGAAGGAGTTCCAGGCGCTCTGGGGCCGGATCAACCACAAGGCCGTGTACCAGGTCAAATTCGACTCGGACGAGCTGATTCGCAAGTCCGTAGCCCACCTCGACACGCACCTGAACGTCGCCGCGATGCAGTACGTCGTCCAGGTAGGTCAGCAGCGCGACCAGCTGGGATCTGACGATCTCACCAGTGGTGCCGGGTTCTCGGTGTCGAGCACCCGGACCCACACCGAGACCGATGGCTCCGGCTCGCAGGTGAAGTACGACCTGCTGGGTGAGATTACGGAGAAGACTCAGCTCACCCGCCGAACGACCGCCGCGATCCTACGTGGTGTGCAGGCCAGCACGTTTGTGAAGTTTCGCCTCAACCCGGAGCAGTTCATCACCGAGGCGGCCAGGCTGATTAACGAGCAGAAGGCCACCGTGATCGCCGAGCATCTGACCTACGACGCGCTGGAGGACCGGTTCGACTCGGCGATTTTTACCGAGAACCAGACCAAGCAAGATCTCACTCATGCAGGCGGCAAGCTCACGAAGCACATCTACGACTACGTAGTGACAGACTCGAAGATCGAGCGCGCGTTCGTGAATGAGCTGGACACCAGCAAAGAGGTCGCGGTCTACGCGAAGCTCCCACGCGGATTCTTCATCCCAACACCGGTTGGTGACTACAACCCGGACTGGGCGATCGCTTTCACCGAGGGAAGCGTCAAACACATCTACTTTGTCGCCGAGACCAAAGGGTCCCTCTCGACACTCCAGCTCAAGGGCGTCGAGGACGCCAAGATCAAGTGCGCACGAAAGTTCTTCGCCTCTCTGAACGCAAAGAATAGCCACGACGTCACCTACGACGTCGTGACCGACTACACCGAGCTGATGCAACTCGTCACCTCCTAACGGAGTTGTCAAGCCGCGAGAGTGACCAGAGGTGAAGGTTGATAGCGCTGTCCGTCACGGATCAGCGCCCACAGCACGTTGACCCGGCGACGCGCCAACGCCAGCACCACCTGGACGTGCCGCTTGCCCTCCGCGCGCTTGCGATCGTAGAAACCACGCGAGGCCTGACAGCAACGGATGCTGATCAACGCGGAGGTGTAGAACATCCGTTGCAGGCCGCGATGGTAGCGGCGGGGCCGGTGCAGGTTGCCGCTCACCGAGCCCGAATCACGGGGCATCGGGGCCACGCCGCCCAGGCTGGCCAACCGGTCGGCGGTGCCGTTACGGGTCATGTCGCCGCCGGTCACGGCGATGAACTCCGCCCCGAGCAGCGGCCCGATCCCGGGCATGCTGGTGATCACCTCCGCGAGTTCGTGCTCGCGAAACCGGCCCTCGATCTCGGCGTCGAGGTCGCGGATCCGGGTGTCTCGTACCGAGGTTGGTGGAGGCTGTGGTGTGTGCCGGGATCGCCTCCCGGCACTCGTGTCAGTTGGGCTGTCCGGGTCCGTCGCTTTGCATCAGCTGGTCAGTGAGCCAGCAGGTGTGCGGTGTTGATCAAGATAATGCAGGTGCGCAAGGGCATCGGCTTGGATCTCCGCGAGCCCCACCATCTCCGCGCTCCGTACGACGCGTTGAATCTGGTGCGGCAGTCTGTGGTGCGCGGCGAGCGACAGCGCTTCGCCGTAGAGAGCGTGTGTGCTGCTGAGGTCGCCCGCCGCCGACAGAGCGTCGGCTGAGGTGACCGCCTCGATGGCCGCCCACCGAGGGGCTGGAGCCTCTCCCGATCCTGGACGCGACTGGGCCAGCTCCGCTGCCATGGCCGTGCGTCCGCTTCCCACCAGCCCCCTCATGCGCACCTCGCGCAGGGAGAAGGGGGTGAAGAGGATCCCGCTCGGTCCCGCCGCGTCTATCAACTGCTCGGCAGCGTCCACGGAGTCATCGTGCAGTCCCGCGTTCCCTCGCCCTCCCGCCGCGCGCGCGAGCAGGATCAGGGTCTGCCCGCGTTCCTTGTCGTCGCGGGAGAGTTCGGCCGCCTCGGTCAGCCGTGCGATGGCGGCCCCGCCGCGACCCGCCTTCCTCAGCTCGTTGCCGTGCATCCGCAGCACGTGCCCCAGGAAGGCGCCATCGTCCAGATGCCGGGAGAGCCGCATGGCCTGGCCAGTCCAATACGTGGCCAGGTATAGCCGTTCCTCCGCCAGGACATGCCCCAACGACGTACCGAGGGTCGCCCGCGCGCGAGCCAGCAGCGAGGCGGTCCCGTAGTCGACCCGCCCCTCCCTCAGACAGGCCTCCAATCGGGCCACCAGCGGCCACAGCTCCTCGACCGCTTCAACGGCCCGTCCGGCCTGCCGGACGATCTCCGCGAGCCGCACGGTCGACTCCCCGAACTGGAGCGCCGCGAGGAAGTCGGCGTCCTCCTCGGAGGTGATCCCCAGGGCGTGCGGTGGGATGGCCAGGACCCGGCTGACGTGCGACAGTGCTTGGCGGTCGCTGATTGTGCGCTGTCGCCGCTCCAGCAGGGAGACATACGAGGGGTCGTATCCCAGGAGCTCGCCCATCGCCGCCTGCGACAGGCCGGTCAGCTTCCGGTAACAGCGGAGGATCACCGCCAGATCCCGGCTCTCCAGGGCCTGGCGTGCCTCAGGCAGTAACCAGAGCCAGAGGATGGTGGGCGCGGTGGTCACGCGCGCGACTGGGCAAACCAGTTCAGGACCGACCGCTTGTAGCCCTCCGGCATGGGCAGGCCGGGCACCTCCACCTCGGTGAACAGTCCGGCCTTCTTGTGTTCACTGGAGACCACGACCGGGGCCTGGGAGTCGACGCGGCACCCGTAAGTGACGATGAAGACGTGCCGGTCCACCTGGGTGATGTGGTAGATCCACGAGTCGAGGATCTCGGCCACCCGTACGGGCCAGCCCGTCTCCTCCTCGACCTCCCGGGCCAGACACTCCTGCGGAGTCTCGCCGATCTCGATCTTGCCGCCGGGCAGCTCCCACTCATCGCGCTCGTTGCGTAGCAGGAGCACCCTGTCATCACGGATAACGACGCCCTTGACCGAGACGGGGAACATGCGCGGGGTATAGAGGGCACCAGACATGGGAGGACTCGATTTCGAAGGCCGGTGGGCTTGGTATCCGTTAAGTAAACAGCGGGTCCGGGCTGTACGGGGCGTGCCCCGTGAACTCACTGATCACGACTTTGGATTCTTCGGACCGATCGTTATCCCGCCCGGTACAGCAACGGATCGCGCTAGGCTCTGTGGGGTGACTGACACCTCGATTCGCACCAGGTTCGCACCGTCCCCGACCGGCATGTTCCACGTGGGCAACGCCCGGTCCCTGCTGCTGAATTGGGTGGTCGCACGACAATCCTGCGGTGCCATGGTGCTGCGGATCGAGGACACCGACGCCGCCCGTTCCCGCCCGGAGTGGACCGAGGGCATCCTGGCGGCGATGGCCTGGCTGGGTGTGGACTCCACCCAGTACGAGGGCCCCTACTCTCAGACCGACTACGCCGACAAGCACACCGAGGCCGCCCAGCGCTTGCTGAAGGAAGGGATGGCCTACTACTGCGACTGCAAGCGCGAGCAGGTCCAGGCCCGCCGGGACAACCCGAACCTGGGCTATGACGGGTTCTGCCGGGAGCGCGGTCTGGAAGCTGGGCCGGGGCGGGCATTGCGCTTCCGCATCCCCGAGGGCGGGCCGACCGTGGTCGAGGACCAGATCCGGGGCCGGGTGGAGTTCCCGCACGAGGCCCTGGAGGACTTCGTCATCGCCCGTGGCGACGGCACCGCCCTGTTCGTCCTGGCCAACGTGGTGGACGACGTCGAGATGGGCATCACGCACGTCATCCGGGGCGAAGAGCACCTGTCCAACACCCCCAAACAGCAGTTGCTGTGGGAGGCCCTGGGGCACACCGCACCGGTGTGGGCGCACGCCCCCGTGCTGGTCAACGAGAAGCGCCAGAAGTTGTCCAAGCGGCGTGACAAGGTCGCCATGGAGTCCTACCAGGCCGAAGGATTCCTGCCCGAGACCATGGTCAACTACCTGATGCTGCTGGGCTGGGCACCGGGCGAGGACCGGGAGATCATGCCGATCGAGGAGATGATCCCGCTCTTCGACCTGGCCGACGTCAACTCCTCGCCGGCGTTCTTCGACGAGAAGAAGCTGCGGGCCTTCAACGGCGACTACATCCGTGCCCTGGACTCCGGCGAGTTCGTCAAGCGCTGCGCCCCCTACCTGGAAGGTGAGGAGGTGCCGTGGCGGTCGGAGGACTTCGACGCGGAGGTGTTCGCGCAGATCGCCCCGCTGGCGCAGAGCCGGGTGGCGGTGCTCAGCGAGATCGTGCCCAACGTCGACTTCCTGTTCCTGGACTTGCCCGTCTTCGACGAGAAGAGCTGGGCCAAGGCCATGAAGCCCGGCATCGGCGCGGAGATGCTCACCGCCGCGATTGCCACGTACTCTGACGAGTCCTTGGACTGGGAGGCCGAACCCCTCAAGGGAGCCCTTGAACAGGCCGGGGCCGCCCAAGGGCTCAAGCTCGGCAAGGCTCAGGCGCCGGTCCGGGTGGCGGTGACCGGCCGCACGGTCGGGTTGCCGCTCTTCGAATCGCTGGAACTGCTGGGCAGGGAGCGCACACTGGAGCGCCTGCGCGCGGCGTTGGAGCGGCTCAACGCCTGACGAGCCGCACCCAGGCGCGCGGCTACCAAGCGAGAAGGAAGGACTTCCAGGAGTTCTGAGGCTCGGGGCCCGTTCCGCTGCCCGGTGAGTACCCAGCGCACCGGATACGGAACCGGGCCCTTCGCGCTGCCAAGACACCAGGCTTCCAGCCATCGCACGGCCTCTTCGGCCTGTTCCGGGGGTTCTTCGTAGTCGATCGCCGTATCGGTGAGTGCCCGGCATAGTCGGCTCTGCTGGAGCAGCGGCCTCGGGTAGTGGCGGGTGACCCAGGCGATGAGGTGCGCGGGGGCGCCCGGGTGGTAGGCGCGTAGCTCTTGCTGAGACTCCTTCGGGTCGAGAGCTGCCGAGATTTTTCGGTCTAGGGAACGTAGGTGTCCCTCGTCCAGAAAGGCGTCGCCGAGCAACGGAAGAACTGAGCACAGCTGATCCACCAAGGTGGAGAAACCTGTTCTTCCTATGGGCTTCGTTGAGTTGACCAGGTACGGCTGAGCCAGGAAGCACCGCAGAGCCGAAGGGCGAACACCTCGTCTGAGGAGGTCGACGACCCGCGGTGCCGAAGGTCCCGGCTCCAGCAGCTTGGGCAGGAACAGGTGGGCCGGAGGCGTCCGCTCGTCGCTGAGAGCCCAATACAGACGGGCTTGGATGGGTGTGGCGTTCCGCTTGTCCGCTCCCCGGACGACGAGGTTGGTCCGGTTGTCGATGTCGTCCACCACCGTGGCCAGGTGCCACAGAGCACGGCCGTCACCGCGCATGAGGGGCACCATGTTCTGGGCGGGAGCGCGCGGGACGGATGAGTTCATGGACGTGCACGCGGTCAGGGACTCGGGGCAGACCCCTTCTGCCTTCATGGACCGATCGACAGCGGCCACGTCCAGGCAGGGGAGTCCCCGCTCCGTCACCAGGAGCTGCAATACGTTCAACTTCCGCAGGGCCTCGCCGTAGCGGTCACCACGCTGGCTCTGCCGTAAGGCGTTCTTCTCATCCTGGATCGGTATTTGCGCGACCTGAGTGAGCTCATCGAGAAGGGTCTGCCGGTGTTCGTGTCGGCTGCGTCGGCTGTCGCTGTCGTCCCAGCGGATGGCCACGTGTGCCTGAAAGCCGAGCTGTCGTGCGGCGTTGTGCGCGAACAGGGCAGTGAGCAGGTGAGTGCGCAGCACTCCGGCACGGAATGAGGCGTGGTTGGGTGAAATGCCGATCCGCGTGCGGATTTCCTTCGAGGCCGCATGGTTGATCGCTGGATGCGTGAACCACGGGTCGCGGGCGGCCATGCCGGTCACCCTTCGCCCAGCAGACCGCACCACAGGGGCACGGTGGAGACCATCGGGTGCGGATGACCGTGCCCGAACCTGCCGCCTTCCCCGAACTCCTCGCCGTGATCGGCGCACACCACGGCCAAGGGGCGCCGTGCACCCAGTCGTGAGAACAGGTCACCCAGACGGGAATCAGCCCACTCCAGAGCACGCCTCTGCATCTCCAGGAGCACCTGGACGTCCCCCTCCTTCAAGGCGTCCTCTCCTGAGCTGACCGCTTGACCGTCATGCAGCAGGTAGAGGCGCCGGAGAAGTTCCCTGCTGCGGTCAGTGAGGGGGCTCCACGGCGTCGTGTAAGGAATGTGCGTGCTGGGGCAGTTGACGAAGAGGAAGAACCGTTCGGCCTCCAGACACAGCTCCGCGAGCTTGCGGGTGTGGGCCAGCGGCAGTTGCTCCTCGCGATCGGTGATTCTGGTTTCCGCAGTGGCAGCCGATCGTGCGGGACGGCCGAAGTAGAGGAACTCCGGGAACAGGATCGGCAGGCTGTTGGCGGGGTCGGAGGCGTCGAAGAAGGTGACACCGCCCGCCCCGAGCACCTTGTAACCCCTCTCGACGTAGTGAGTCATCAAGGTGGGGCCGCCGAAGGGGATGGCGGAGCGCCGTTTGGAGGGCCGGGCTGCTGCTGAACGCCAGATGGCGTCCACGCTGCGCCCGCCGAGAGGGAAGGGGCTTGAGACCGGTCGGGGTAGGTAGCCGTTGAACAGCGCGGCGTGGGCGGGAAGTGTGTAGGTCCCAGGGCTCTCTGCTCGCAGCAGGGGACCGAGCTTTGCCAGGTTCGGGGTGTGCGCCCTCGCCGCGACGTCGTATCGGCAGGAATCCAGAGTGACGAGGACGACGCTGCGGTCGGCCAGATTGGTGTTCGGCATCGGCTCACACCTCCAGTACCAGCGACGGGTCCCGGAAACGGTCGATCGGGGACAGGGCGAGCAGGCGCTCGGAGAGCAGCGGGAGTTCGGCCAGGGTCTGGGCGGTCAAGTCCTCGATGGCGCTGCGGTCGAGGCGGTTGCCTCGCTGCGCGAGCCGGACGCCGACGAACGACGGGTCGTCCAGACGGTCACCGTTGCGCGATACCAGCACGACCTCGTTGGGCAGACCGAGCTTGGCGTGGATACGGTCCGCCAGTCGCGCGGAGGCGAGCGTGTACAGCTTCCCGGTGTGGTGCACCGGATTTTTGCCGGCCAGGGCCTCGACCCCCGCACCGCCACTGGCGGAGATCACCCCGTTGGCCTTGTTACCGCGTCCGACGAGTCCGCAGTCGCCCTTGCCCAGGGACGTACCGAACGGCGCGAGATAGGCGCCGCTGCCGTGGTCCTTGGTGTTGACGCTCAGTCGCGTGAGCCACGGATGCTGTCGCACAACCGGGTGTTCGTTGATGAAGTTGTCCAGGCGCTCGTACGCCTCGGAGATCAGGGCCGTGTACTCACGGTGCGAGCCGACCGCCTGCGGATACACCGGCAGGCAGACCGTCGCCTCCAGGACGTCCGCCGCCCTGGTCAACATCACCTTGACGTCGGAGCCCAGGCCGCTGAGCGCATTCCTGAAGGAAGGACTGTTGACGTGGTTCTCCACGTCGATCGCTACGACGTCCAGAGGATCAGCCGGTGAGTAGGCGCTACAGAAGGCCGTGTCGTTGGCCAGAGCGCCCACCGAGGCGATCCGGCACTCGTCATCAGTCGAGGGGCGGTAGAAGGAAGCGGGATGGTCTGCTCCGACACCCGCGGTGTTCTCCACGAAGCTGCGTACGGAGCCGGTGATCTGGTCGCAGCCGGTCGCTTCCACCAGCACGCTTTCGACCGTTGCTCTGAACAGGTCCTCGATGGGGAGGGTCTCGGTGCCCACCGCTGGTGTCACCTTGCCGAACAGGTAGGCGCTGATGGGCTTGTGGATCGTGTAGCCGCTGAAGGCGACCTCTGCCTCAGCGCGGATCAGAGCGACCTTGTCCACCCAGTGGTTCGGGACAGCGCCGAAGCGGTCGAGTCCGTGAAGCGAGTAACGGCGGGAGAACTCCTCCGCGATGAGGTCGGCGAGCGAGTCCGGGTGGCCGACGCCCTTGCGTTCGACCACGTGGAAGCTGGTGCTCCCTACGGGAAAAAGTATCTCTTCTTGGCAGGTGAGGCGCATGGGCTGGCTCCTTTTTGATCATGATCGTGAACAAGCTCAAGGAAGGCCGGAAATGGAGTTGCCTGGACCTTTCTCGCGGGAAGGCTGGTCTTAGGAAGTTAAGGTCAGCTCCTCCGTATGACCCGGAGAAAAAATCCGGGGTGTCCAGGAAGAATCCCCATGCCTCCGTCTTCCCCTCAGCTCAGCCCTGGTCAGCGGGTCGCCTGGCACCGGCTTCGGCGTGGCCTCTCACAGGAGGTGCTAGCCGGCTTGGTCGGGCGAACGGCCGACTGGTTGGGCAAGGTCGAGAACGACCGTGCACCCTTAGATCGGCTTTCGGTGATCCGGTCACTGGCTGATGCTCTCGATGTCCCGGTTTCCGTGCTGGTCGGAGATCATCCGAACCAGGGCCATCATGAAAATCAGCATGCACATGTCGCGAATATTCGGTCGACACTGATGGACTACCGGCAGATCATGCCGGGGTTTCCATTCGCGGTGAACAAGGAAGGGCAGCCAGATCTACGCTTCCTTCGCAATCAAGTGGAAACTGTTATGGATGCCTACCAGGCATCCGACTACGACCGCGTGCTGCGTAGGCTTCCCGACCTTCTCTCCCAGGCCCAGACTGCGGTACGTGCCTACGAGGGAGGACAGAGACGGCGCGCCGGAGCTCTACTCGCGGTGGCATGCCAAGCGTGCGCGATGATCCTCACCAAGGTTGGAGAACCTGACCTGGCTTGGATCGCGACAGACAGAGGGATGAAGGCAGCCTTCGACTGCGACGACTTGGCTCTGCAGGGTTCCCTGATGCGTTCGGGGGTGCACTCCCTCCACTCACGAGGTCAACACGAGACGGCCGTCGCGCTGACAGGGGAAGCCGCCTCTTACCTGCGGCGACAACAGGGTGGTCGTCTCAGTACCGCGCGCCTGTTGTCCGTCTACGGCACCCTGTTGTTACCGGGAGCCGTGGCGGCGGCACGCAACGGGGATCGCGCCAGTGCGGCCGAATATCTGGACGAGGCCGAGCGCATTGCCTCTCAGCTGGGGCGAGACGCGAACCACCTGTGGACGGCGTTCGGTCCGACCAACGTGGCTCTGCACAGAGTGACCGTTGCTGCCAGCCTGGGAGATCCTCGTGCTGCCCTCGAGCTGGGGGTCGGTGTCAATACCGTGGCATTGCCACGGGAGAGGCGGGTACGTCACCTCTTCGACATGGCAGGGGCGTTCGCTGACGTCAACGAGATTCCGTCAGCCGTCGAGCACATGCTGGAGGCGGAAAGGTTGGCCGCCTCCCAAGTCCACCAGCACGTGATGAGCCATCAGATCGTGGGACGCATGATGCGGACCAAGTCTGGTAGGCGGGACCGGAGACTGGCGGATTTGGCGCAGCGAGTGGGGATTTTCTGATTCCGAGGCCGTTAGTGTCGGGGCATGGCCTCAGATCCCACGGAATCCTTCGCCCGCCCCCGAGTCGCTGCTGGTGCCTTGTTCTTCGATGAACAGGGACAAGTGATGATGGTGGTCCCCACTTACAAGGACTACCTGGACATCCCCGGCGGCTATATCGAGCACGGGGAGACACCGACCCAGGCCGCGGCGCGTGAGGTGAAGGAAGAACTAGGGATCACCCCGCCGATCGGTCGACTTCTGGTCGTGGACTGGGCGCCCAACCCCTCTGAAGGAGACAAACAGCTGTTTGTCTTCGATGGAGGGGTGCTCGGCCGGCAGTGGCTGGACCAGGTTGTTCTCGACCCGGCCGAACTGGCCGGGTATGAGTTTCACGGTGTGTCCTCAGCAGAGACGGTGACGATCCCCCGGCTCGCTCGAAGGATCGCTCAAGGGGACCGTGCACGCCGTGAGGGGACCACGCTTTACCTGGAGAACGGCGAGGTCGTCGAGTGAGGACTTAGCAGTGGTTGAGCTGAGCGGTCTCGACGAAGACACTCCACTCCGTGCGGGTGAAGGACAGATGGCCCAGTTCCCTGTTCTGGGTGTCCCGCACGTCGGCTCCGGCCTGGTGCTCCCGGGCCTCGACGCACTCGTTCGAACCGCCGCTGTAGCTGCTCTTGTGCCAGTCACTCATCGTCGATCTTCCTCATCTCGTCGTGGATAGCCTCCAGGGTCTCCTGCGGGTCGCGGGCGGCTCCCTGGAGAGAGGTGAACAGCAACCGGCTTCGAAAGATACCAGCGGAGTCGGTGATGATTCGGCCCTCTTCAGCGGATTCCATGTAGACCACCTCGGGTTCGTCCGCCGTGGTGATGATGCGACGGGGTCCTGAGTTTCCCGCGTGGCGAGGGGAGTTGGTGGGGATCATCTGCACGGTGAGGCGTTCGCTGTTGACCAGGTCGGCGACGCGGGTGAGTTGTGCTCGTTGGATTGCCGGGGAACCGTAGCGCCGCGCCAGCACGCTTTGGTCGATGATCAGCCACAGGGAGGGAGCCTCGGCCTGGGCCATGCGATCGGCGCGTTCGCACCTCTCTTTGGCCAGCGCCGCGACCTCCTTGCTGGAGAGCCATGGTGAACCGTAGCGAATCAGTGCGTGCGCGTACTGCTCGGTCTGCAGATACGACGGGAACACCAGGGGCTGGTACTCCAAGATGGCGTCAGCAGCATGGGTGCGTTTGATGACCTCGTGCAGCCACACCTGGCGACCGGACCCCGTGAGCTCCTCCCAGAGCTTGTCCAGCCTTCCGTCGCTTTCCAGGACCTCGTCCAAGAACTTCCTCAACCAGGGGCGCGCCATGGCTCGGCCGTTCTCGACGTCGGACAGGTGTGAATCGCTGATGGTCGTGCCGCGCTGGCTGATCCTTCGTGCCAAGGCCTGCTGAGTCAGCTCTGCTTCTACTCGAAGCCTGCGTAGCTCCCGACCGAATGCCTTCAGATCCCTTTCGTCTGTGTGCATGTAGCCATAGGAACACAAGGGGCGATGACTTGTGGGGGATTCCAGAGAATTCCAAGCGCCTGTGGAAGATTCGTGAGCTCTCCGAGCAGCCTTCACATGCCGTTGCCCCAGGCCACATCCTTTCTGTCGCGGGCCCGCAGCCATCAGCGCGACGACGAAAGGAACCGGTGGATTCCATGTCTTTCACCCGGCCACCCCTCGACCTGCCCCGGCGGATTCGTTGCACGGATCCGGACCAGGGGTCCTTGGAGTGCGGGCACCAGCTCTGGCACCTCAAGGCCGCCCGTAGCTGGGCCACTCACGTGGCCCGCACCACCCCCGCCAGCGCGGACCCGCTGCTGGTCTCGCTCTCTGAGTTGCACACCAACGCGTTGAAGCACAGCGCTTCGGGTCTGCCCGGGGGGCGGGTGCGCATCGAGATTGAGCGGCGACGGCGGCTGTTCCTGCTTCGCGTGACCGACGATGGGCCCCGGCCCGGGGCGGAGGCGACCGTGCCCGAGGCGCGCCCGGTGGAGGGGCCGTGCGGGGCTGATGGGTTGCTCGTCGAGGGCGGGTATGGGTTGGCCTTGGTGGACGCGATGGCCTTGTACTGGGACTTCACGCGCGATCCCGACGGCGGGTTGATGGTTCGGGCCGCTTTCGACCGATATGGGCGAACCCGGATGGCCGCCTGAAAACCCGCGACTGGTTTGTGGCCGACAGGGGTTGAAGCACCTCGCTCACCCAAGCGAACATCGACCACCCCTCGCGGGAACGGCGTTTCCAGCGGGGATCCAGGGCCGTATGCCCTGTGCGGCATGGATGGGAAGCGCAGCCCCGGGCGGCATCAAACCTCGGGGCCAGAGACACCCGCCCATGCCGAGCAACGAAGAAGCACCCAGAAGTGGAGGCGCCCCGACGCGGTGCTGCGAACACCGGGCCGGGGCTGACATCCCCACCTGAATGTGCAGGAGGAGATCCGTGGAGAAGCCTACTGGTAGGCACCGCAAACCCGTGCGGGGCTGGGGACAGCGCGTGCGGTGGCTGTTCGGCGCGGTCCTGGCCGCCGTGCTGTGCAGCCCTATCGAAGTCCCACCGCGCCGCAACACCGACCGCCCCAGGCACCAAGGCCGGTTGGTGCTGGAACGCCGCGCGACCTCCAAGGCCCTGACTGCCTCCTCTCCCGTGACGCGGAGCAGGACGGTGGCCGAACCCGCCACCCGGGAGGGCGAACCCAAACCTGAGCCGGGGCCGGTGCGGGTGCCGCGACCCCGACGGCCACACCCCTCAGAGCAGGGGTGGTGTGTGGACGACGACGGGGTGCGCGGGGTGCGCCCGTACCTGTTCCACGACGCGGAGCGGTCTCGCCCCAGCAAGGAGCGCTCCTCGGTGGTGCAAGCGTCGGGGGAGTTCGATGACCTGGCCGCCGCTGTGCGCACCTGGTTGAGCCTGGCTACCTGAGCGCACACTCTCGCCTCGGGGCGGCGCCGTGGTCGGCGCCGCCCTGTTTGCTTTGCGTGGCGGGGGTTGTGAGGTCGGCCCACGCCGGGGTGAGCCAGGCGTGGGCCACTTCTGAGCAGGGCCTTGAGGGCCTTGCGAGCCGTTCGCGGGGCCCGGCTTCAACTCCGGGCCCGGGTGTGTTCGGTTCAGGTAATTCTCGTGCGAGGTGTCGAATCCGGGGGTGGGGGCGCGCTTCTTACTCAGTGAAGGGCAAAAACAGCCGTCACCTTGGAGGGTGCCCGTGAACGAGTACGAACAGACCCTGGTCCGCCTGCTGCCCCGGATCACCGACCGGGACAAGCGGATCCTCTACGGGTTGTGGGAGCACCGGGTGCTGACCACCCACCACCTGCACCAGATCTTCTTCCCCGACGCGGGGGCGCGGCGGGCCCGCAGCCGGATGCTCAGCCTGTACCGGTACGGGGTGGTCAACCGCTTTCGTCGCCATGCCCACGACCGCAACGCTCCCGACCACTGGATCCTGTCTCCGACCGGTGCGGTCTTGGTCGCGTTGGATCAGGGCAAGGAGCCGGATGCGCTCAACTTCCGGGGCGACCGGGCTCTGGCGGTGGCCTTCTCCGCCAAGTTGGACCACATCCTGGGGCTGGCCCAGACACGGGTGGAGTTTCTCCAGGGTGCTCCGCAGGTGGGGGCCGAGGTGGGCGAATGGCAGGGCGAGCGCACCTGCGAACGGGACTACAGCAACCATTGCCGCCCCGATGGGCTGCTGTCGTGGATCCAGAGCGGGAAGAAGCTGTGGGCGTTCGTGGAGTACGACACCGGCTCGGAGTCGCTGACGCAGCTCCAAACGAAGATGTACGGGTACGCGCGTCTGGCCGAGACGAGCAGGCTGCCCTCGGTGGTGCTGTTCCTGGTGCATTCGGAAGAGCGCGAGGCCAACGCGGCGAAGAAGCTGGCCCAGCACTGTTCGAAGCAGGTGGGGGTGTACCTGAGTACCCACCACCGGATGGCGTCGTTGGGAGCCGGTCGCAAGGTGTGGCGTTCGGCCACCGATCCGCGTCCGCTGAGTCTGCTCGACATCGCCCTTCTCCACCCGTGGCGCAAGGCGGAGGGGGAAGACTGATGGGCGCGGATCGGGCAGTGAACCAGTGGGCCAATAGGAGGTCCGCTCCGTTGTCCCGCCGTTGCTCCGACCGGTGGGCCGGGCGTGGGTCCCGCCTTGGGTGGACCACCCCTGAGTCTGGACTCACGGCAGGTCAGACGGGCTGTGGGGTGGTCCAGCGGCCGCCCCGGCTTTCTACCCCAGTAGGCGGTTTCCATCACGTAGGGCGGGCGGCGGCCCGGGTGTGCGGGGGCGTGAACGCCCCCGCACAGCCTCACCCGGCAGGCCTCTCAGCCTGCCGGAAACCCTCCCCGCCAACCCAGCCGTCATCAGGTCGGCCTTGCTCTACTTCTGGTCTGAGGACCATGACTGCGCCGGTGGTGAGGCCGGCCGGGCTGCGCGAAGCGAGGTCAGCGATACCCGGGCCCGGCCGCGCGAAAGGCGGCGCACATGGATGACGAACCCACACACGGCGCGGACGGCCCTCGCGCGGCGCGCTCGGGCGGGCCGGGCCCGGTCCGCGACGTGGCGGCCCGGGAGCTGGCGCCGCACCCACCGGGTGCGGGCGGGCCGTCAGGGGCCCACCGGCGCGCTGACGGCCCCACGGCGCCCGACGGCGGGGCGGTCGGGGGCTGGTGGGGGTACGCGGCCTGTCGGGGCCGGGATCCGGATCTGTGGTTCCCGGCCCAGGGCGGGTCGGTGCGTGCGGCCAAACGGGTGTGCCGGGTGTGTCCGGTGCAGGTCAACTGTCTGGCCGAGGCGATGCGCCGGGGTGAGCAGTACGGGGTGTGGGGTGGTGCTTCGGAGGAGGAACGCCGCCGCTACCGGGTCGCGGTGCGGGGAGAACGCGAAGGAGGTACGGGTGAGCGAAGCCGGGCAGCGTGATGAGGAAACCGAAGATGCCCAGCCGGAGCGGCTGCTGACGATCCCCGAGGCGGCGCGGGTGCTGGCGGTGCCCGAGTCCTGGCTTCGAGAGCGGGTGCGGTTGCGCAGGGTCGCGCACCGCAGGCTCGGCAAGCACGTGCGCTTCAGCGCGAGCGACTTGGAGGCGATCGTGGACGGGGCGGCCCAGCGCGTCCTCACCTCCAGGCACATGGCCCACCGGTGGAGGCAACCCGGGTAGGGAGGGGCCGACGACGGGGCCGGTGGTGCGGGTGCTGACCCGCGCCACCGGCCCCGTGCGTTCCTGCCTCCTGGGTTTTAGGAGATCAGGCGCAGGCGCTGCTCACCGCCGGGGTCGGTGCGCGGCTTCGGGGGAGTGGGCGGGCCGTCGATGGCCTCGATCATGGTGTCGTCGATGTCGGTGACCAGGTGTCCGTAGCGGTCCATGGTCGTGGTGATGGAGGTGTGCCCCAGGCGGCGCTGGATCTTGAACACGTGCACGTCCTTCTCGATCAGCCACGCCACGTGGGTGTGGCGCAGGTCGTGGATGCGCGGCTTCTTGCCCAGCCCGCGCCGTTGGGCCTCCTTGACGCCGGGTGCCCAGCGGCGGCCGTAGAAGGAGGAGTGCCGCCACCAGGACCCCTGGTCGGTGGTGAAGACGAACTCCTCGGGCTTCTTTCCCTCCAGCCTGGGGCGGAGCAGGTCGATGGTGCGCGGTGAGAGCGGCAGGCGCCGCCGGGAGCTGCGGGTCTTGGGCGCCCCCAGGTGGAAGGTGTTGTTGGGCCCGCGCTTCCAGGCCCGGCGCACGTCCAGGTGCCCGCGCGTCTGCTGCTGTCCGTCGGCGTCGATGGTCGGGGTGAAGCTGACGTCGTGGACCTGCAGGGCGACCAGTTCGCTGTAGCGCATGCCGGTGCGTACGAACACCTCGACCATGTCGCGTACGTCCGGGTGCATCGAGTCCCGGAGCAGGGTGAACTCCTCACGGGTCAGGAAGCACATCTCGGTGTCGGCCTCGTGGTCGGCGCGGGGCAGTCGGGTGCGGGCGGCGGGGTTGGAGGGCCGGATGGGCGGGTCCTCGCGTACGGCGGCCTCGCAGATGGAGAAGAGCAGCCCGTGCAGGTTGTGGATGAACTTGGCCGAGAGGGGTTTGCGTAGCCATCCGGGTTCCTTCTGGCGGCCCCGGCTGGGGTTGGGGGTGCGGTAGGAGGCCTTGGGATCGGGGGTTCCGGTGCGTAGCTGGTTGACCCAGGCGCGGACGTCCTTGGGTTTGAGCTGGGTGACGTCGCGCAGGTTGACCTGTCCGAAGTGCGGGATCAGGTGGAGTTCGAGTTCACGGTGGTAGTCGGCGCGGGTGCGTTCCTCGATGCCGGTCATGGAGTCGATGAGCTGGCGGGCGAAGTCTGCGAACAGCACCGGTTCGGCTTCGGGCTCGTCGTCTTGTGAGGTGTTGACCCAGCCGTGGCCGGGGACCCAGCCCTCGGCCCATCCCTGGCGGGGTATCCAGTTCTCGGGCCAGTGGTGCCCGGCGGCCTCGACGTGGAGTTTGAAGGTGTGGGCGTCGGCGCGGGTGTCGAAGGGTTCGGACTGGGGTGCTCCGCCACGGGTGCCGCCGAGCCGCCATTTGACCCAGTAGCGGGCGCGTCCGTCGGCCAGGGTGCGCTGGTTGATGGTTGCCATGGGTGGACCATCGCTTGGGTGCGGGCCAAAGCGAAGGGAATCTGCGAAGGTCCTCGAAGATCTTTGCGCAGGCCAGGATGGGTGCCCGACGGATGCGCCAATGCCCGTATGCGGCGGGTCTGTGCAGCTTCGGGGCGGGTCCGGGTCGGGGGGGGGGGGGGGGGGGGCCCCCCCCCCGGGGGGGGGGGGGGGGGGGGGGGGGGGGGGGGGGGGGGGGGGGCCGGGCAGGCACCGCGGGCCCGGCTTCCGCTGTGGGGCGGGCGATGCGGGGCGGATGTGCCGCGCATGCGATCCGGCCGAAAGGTTGCTCCGGCTCGGTGT
>NZ_JBSHJJ010000018.1:0-93939 GCF_053619415.1 Nocardiopsis sp. NPDC055551
CGGGCGGCGGTTTGGCGGCTATCGGGGAAGGGGGGAGAGTGGTTGAGGTCCCAACGGCCCCGGGCTTCGCCCGGTCCGGCCGTGGCCGGCCGGATCCCTTCCCCTCCCTCTGGTGTCCTCGTTGAGCGCGTCGCCACTACGTGACGGGTGAGGTCACGAAGGACCCGCTACAGGTGGGACGGGTGGCGGGGCGCGTCCCCGCGGTGGCCGGCTCTGGTCTTCTCAGTGATGATCTTGTCCGTAACGCCATGTTGGGCGCCCAACATGGCGCTACGGACAAGATCATCATGATGGAGAGACAACACGGGGTCGGTGGTGCCGGTGGGCCGGTACCGGGGGTGGCAGTGGCGCCGGTGCCTGCGCTGGGGGTGGCACCGGTAGGGCGGGTGGCCGCCGTAGGGCCGAGGTCGGCACTGTCCAGCCGAGACCCCCGATGGGAGTCATTCTGGCCCCGGGATATGGCTCTGGGCGGGGGGTTCGCGGTGTTTCTGCCCCTGGGCATGCCGATATCCCCACAGGGCATGGGGCCCTTGGGGTCTGACACCCAACCGGGGGTGGTCGCGGGGTGGTGGGGTTCCACCTGGTGGAAACGGGTGGTGGTTAGAGGACAGTGGCTGGGGCTGGCTCCCCCTCCCCATCCCCCGACCCGGCTTCCTTTCCCGCTTCTTGGCGGTTCTGGGCGTGGTGGTGCTCCCAGATCTGCCGGTTCACCTTGGCCTGTAGCCGGTGCTTAAGCCGGTTATGGGTCGAGCACAAGATCTGCATGTTGTCGGCGCTGGTGGCCCCGCCGTGGGAGAAAGGGACGATGTGGTCGTACTGCGACCAACTACGCGGCATGTCGCAGCCCTCGTGCCACTCGCAGTAGGGCTTCTTGAACCCGGCCGCTTGACGGACCGGATCCGGAGCGCACCGCTGCTTTCGCCCCACATCCAACAGGGTCCGGCCCTGTTCGTCGGTCACGAACCGGCGCAGCCAACTGTGGGGGGTCAGGCGGGCCACCATCTGGTCGGGGATGACCACCCCATCCTCAGTGGTGGCCGGCTCAGCCGACCCATCACCTAGGAACCGCTTCAGCGGCACGGTGATGTTCAACGTGGCCAACGGTTGGCGGCTCAGGCTGGAGCAACCCCGGTGGGTCAGAGCGGTCTCGAAGATGCGCATCATCGCGTCATAGGTGCGCTGATGCTTCGGCACGGCGGCGTTCTCCGGCCCATACGGTTCGGTGTAAGCCTCCAGGGCGGCCTGGATCAGCTCGTTATCGGCCCCAGGACCCCACATCCGCAACAGAAACCCGGACTCGAACGTGGGCGAGAATTGGGCGCCCCGGTTCTCGAACGTTTCGTCATAGTCCCGGTCGGCCTTATCGGGGTCCAGGCGGGCCACGAACCATTTCGCCGCGTCCCGCAACTGGCGCACCGACGCCTGCGGGTACTCCTGCTTATAGGCGATGAGCCCGTATTCTAACCGGGCCCGAAACCCCTCCACGTCCGGGTGGGCGGACCGGAAATCCTCATCGCTCTTTTCCCACACCTGCGCCCAATCGGCCACAGCTTTTTCGGTGGAGGTCGCGATCGCGCATGCCTCACCCAACGACAAGACTTCGCCCTGGAAGGCTTCTTCCACCAGGGGCAGCTGCTGCTTGTACAACGCCCGGGCGAGGGCGGCAAGGCTCTTGGCCTCGGCCGGGGAGGTGCCCCACTGGCGGGTGATCCACGCCTGGATGCTGCGCTGGCCGCCCTCTTCCAACAGGACACCGGTGGCCTCCATACGGGCCAGGGCGGGCAGCATCCCATAGCGGATCCGGTCTGTTTCCTGGTTGAGCCGGCCGAACTGGGCGAGCACATCGCCCTCGCACCCGAACGGGATATCCCGGCCGGAGAATTCCACCGCCATCTCCCGCGCACCCGCCATCGCCTTATCGACCGGGGTGTTCCCGGTCGGGCGCGGTGCGTGGGGAGGAAAGCTCATACTCTGATTATATGCGAACACCCTCAAGAATGGCAGCCCCCCTGTGAGTTTATTAGTCGAATTCTGGAGCTGGCATTCCTGCTATGCGAGAGTCCCTGTTTTGGGTTGCCCGAACCCCCCTTTTCCTTATGGCCGGATCCGTCCATCGCGGAGACAATCCTGGCGAATTCGAGGGAAGGGGCTCTGAATGGAAACGATCTTGCTCCTAGCGCCATGTTGGGCGCCCAAATGGGCGCTACGAGCAAGATCATCGCTGAAAAGACCAGAGCCGGCTACCGCGGGGACGCGCCCCACCACCCACCCCACCTGTAGCGGGTGCTTCGTGACCTCACCCGTCACGTAGTGGCGACGCGGCCCACGAGGACACCAGGCGGAGGGGAAGGGATCCGGCCGGCCACGGCCGGACCGGGCGAAGCCCGGGGCCGTTGGGACCCCAACCACTCTCCCCCCTCCCCCGATAGCCGCCAAACCGCCGCCCGCGCCGCACGGGTCAAGGCCACCCACCACAGCGCCACAGCACCCGACATTGCCTTGACGCGTGCGGTGCGGGCGGCAACAATCACGCGGCGGGGAAGGAGGGAGAACCCACCCCCACCCCGCCCAACAACCCCAAGAGCAGAGACCTCAGGCGCCCCACCAACACACCCGAGCTACCCCCACCAACCCCAAGAGCCAAAAACCTGAGGCACCCCACCCCACCACACTCACCCCCACCACACTCACCCCACCCCCGGGCAGCACGAAACCGGCGAAACCAGCGGCTCCCCCAAGATCAATGGGATCACGTAGGCGGAACGGTTCACCACCCCGAACTCCCCGCCTGTGGACAACCCAGCAGTGACCGGGAGGGCGGGATAGGTGGGCGCCTCAGATCACGGGCATGGCCTCGGTCAGAGGCGTGATCAGGTGTCGCATGCCGGGTTCCTGAAGGGGGCTAGAGCACACACCGGGGCATGACCGTACTCGGCGGGGCCTACCCGGGTTCGTCCCGTCCTGGCCGCCCCGCCCCGGAACCGCGCACGGGTTCCGTGTGTGGGGGACCCTTCTCCACCTTTGTGGCCACTGACGTCGTGGCTGCTGTCTTGGCTGCTGAGGTCCATGAACATGTCCTTGAGCCCCTGGCCATAGCCGGACACGGCACGGCAGGCCAATGACCACACCGACACACCGACACACCGACGACAACGGCCGAGACATGACAACGCCGGCGACCGCTACCGACTACCACCGATATCGCCAGGGGAGGCGCAGGGGTGGGGGACCGACCCGTGATGGGCACGGGTCGTACTCGCCGGGCCAGGTCAGGCCCGTGGCGGGGAAACAGGCCCTAGTCTTCGTCGACCTCCGGGGCCTCGATGAGCTGCCGCAGCAGCGCAACGAAATCGTCTTCGCTCATCGCCGACCAGTCCACGTGCTCGTTCATGTCAGCGATCTCCCCCGAACCCACGGCTGATAAGCCTCGGAGAACCGTATTGCTTCGAGAAGTCTGGGTTAACAACCCGTTGCCGCAGGTGGAGGCGGGTGGCCGAAAGCGGACATCGGCCTTTTAGAGGTCAAATGCGCTGCTGGAGGGCGGCTCGACATTCGGGGCAACGGCAGCGTTTGTTGTAGCCGGTGACGGTGCCGTGCGGCAGCGAGGGGTCACGCTGTTCGGTGAGGGTGGCGTCCAGCTGGTCGCCGAAAGCGGTGAGGATGCGGGCGGTCGAGAACACCTGTTTGGGGCCGATCCCGAGTTCCGCTGCCGCGTCGTCGATGTGCTTACCCATACGGAGTTTCGCGATGAGACGGGACCGGGTACTCGGTGGCATCTCGGCCTCCGCGTTCGCGATCAGCTGCTCTGCGTCGTCAAGCGGGTAGCTCATGGGTTTCCTCTACATGTGCGGGTACGCCCGCCGCGGCGGGCACCTCCTGCATCGTACGCGCCTCCTGACGCGCCCCGGTTGGGTCCGCAGCGTCGTAGGAGGGCCACGACGAGTGAACGACCTCCTGTGGGCCATGTGACCACCCAACACCGAACTTCGCTTACTCATCGTAACAAACGCCTGGAATCGACGAAGGAGAAGCGAGTCGCGTTGTCCTTATTGCATCGAATCGGCACCGGTTTTCTAGAAACTCATTGCTAGATGCTAGACACCGTGTTTCGCTGGAGGGACACTTCCGACACTCCGCGTCATTGGATCAGTGTTATGACCAGTCCCACGGTTCGTCGACGGCGACTGTCCGCCGAACTCCGCCGTCACCGTGTGCGGTCCGGGATGACCCTCAACGACGTGGCCGACGAGTTGGAGTGGTCGCCGGCCAAACTCGGCCACATAGAGACCGGGATCCGCAAGTGGCCCTCCGTCATGGAGATCTCCGCCCTGCTGAAGCTCTACGGGGTCACCGGCGGCCGGCGAGAGGCCATCTTGACCCTCGTCCGGGAATCCCGACTTCGCCCCTGGTGGACGGAGTATGAGGACGTTCTCTCCTCCGCCTACGTGGGCAACGAGGCCGGCGCGGTCACCATCCGGACCTACGCCGGGATCCTCGTCCCCGACCTGCTCCAGGTCCCCGACTACACGGCCACCGTGGCGCGGTCCCTCGGCCATGGTGACCACGGTGCCGAACGCATGGTCGCCGCGCACCTCAAACGCCAGGAGATCCTCGAATCCGGTGCCCTGGGCCGCTACCACGCCGTGGTGGAAGAGGACGCGCTCCAGCGTGTCTCCGCGGACCTCTCCCTGCTGCGGGCACAGGCGGGCCGCCTGGTCGAACTCGCCACGGGCTCCGACCACGTCACGGTGCAGCTCCTCCCCACCTCGGCCGGGCCCCACCCCGGGTTGGCCGGCCCGTTCTCGATCATGGGGTTCGAGGAGGACGAGGCCGACCTCGCCTACGTCGAAGCGACCCAGGGCGGGGCGATCGTCGAGTCGGAGGAGGCCGTCCGCTCCTGCCATGGAGTCTGGGACCGGCTCACCGGCATCGCCGCGGATCCTCGGGCCACCGTGGGGATTCTGCGCCGGATGGCGCTGCTCACCTGAGGGCTCGGAAGTGGATCAACCGAGAAACCCGGTGTGAATCGGTCCACGATGGCAGGGACCGCCCGCAATAGCTTGCTAGTCTGCTAGGTGACAACCTCATAAAGTTGCCCTCGGTGCCCTCGCCCAATGGCGAGAGCCCGTGTGTACGACCGGTTTTCCAACTGAGAAAGGGTCCGGACAGTGAAGAAGATCATCGTTCTGGCGCTGGTGGCCCTCGGGGCTTTCGCCGTCTACCGCAAGATCCAGGCGGACCGCGCCGAGCTCGACCTGTGGACGGAAGCCACCGCGGCCAGCGAGAGCTGATCGCGGACCCTCCTGGCCACCGACAGGGGGCCGGTGGGTTTCCCGTCACGGGTTCGACGGTGCACACCACGTGTGTCGCCCGGCGTCCGCTAGTGACACGAAGACGTGGGTGGGCCGACAACCCCGTGGTGCGACCCACGGCTTTGTGCTGTGTCCGGCCCCCTGTCATGTGCGCTCGGAGCACCCGCCGATACGGGTATGCTCTGCAATGGTGAACGGGCCAGGCCCGGAACCGAAACGGGGCCATAGCTCAGCTGGCAGAGCGCCGGTTTTGCATACCGGAGGTCAGGGGTTCGACTCCCCTTGGCTCCACTCCTCCTCGATACGACCCTGCTCGTGCGTACGACGCGCCGGCAGGGTCTTTCGTCTTTCCGGGCGTGATCCGGGCCATCGGCGCGGGTAGGTAGTCAGTCCGAGCCGACGGCAGCCACCCCCCTTTCCCCCGACTTCAGGCGTCCCCTCACGGCCCGGCCATGCGTCCAGGCCACTGTCGCCGGCCCACACCCTACGGAAGGTGATGAGGCATGCGACTTTCCTTCGCGCGATCGGAGGATCCCGGCGACGGACGGGTCGGGGCGACACCCGAGACCGTCGCGACACTGGTCGATCGAGGCCTGGAGATCGAGGTCGAGGCCGGGGCGGGCACCGCCGCCGGACACGACGACGAGGACTACCGTCAGGCAGGGGCGACGGTCGTGGACACGGAGAAGCTCCTCGCCACGTCGGAGGCCCTGGTGACGGTGGGCCCGCCCTCCCCCGCCCGGATCGCCGCGCTCCCCGAGGGCTCGGCCCTGATCGGATTCCTACGGCCCGTCCACGACACCGAACTCGCCCGAGCACTGGTCGAACGCAGGATCACGGCACTGGCCATGGAACTCGTGCCGAGAATCAGCAAGGCGCAGGCCATGGACGCGCTCTCGTCCCAGGCGGGGATCGCCGGTTACAAGGCGGTCCTCCTCGCCGCCAACGCCATCGACAAGCTCTTCCCGCTGTCCATGACGGCCGCGGGCACGGTGAAGCCCGCCCGCGTGGTCGTCCTGGGCGTGGGTGTGGCGGGTCTGCAGGCCATCGCCACGGCCAAACGTCTCGGTGCCACGGTCAAGGCCAACGACGTGCGTGCCGCCGCGGCTGACGAAGTCGCCTCGTTGGGGGCCGACTTCGTGCACATCCCGGGGGTCACCGACCAGAGCGACGGCGTGTACGCGAAGAAGCTCGGCGCGGACCTGGCGCGAGCCCAACACGAGGCGCTCGCTCCGCACGTCGCCCAGGCCGACGCGGTCATCTGTACCGCGCAGATCCCCGGACGTGACGCCCCCGTACTGCTCACCACCGAGATGGTCGACCGGATGCCCGTCGGTTCCGTGGTCGTCGACCTGGCGGCCGAGGACGGCGGGAACTGTGAGCTGACCGACTCGGACGAACCACTGGACCGGGGCGGTACGAAGATCCTCCCCGCACCCCGGTTGGCCGCGGCCATGCCTCGTGAGGCCAGTGCCCTCTACGCCCGCAACGTCGTCAACCTGCTGGCCCGGATCGTCACCGAAGAGGGGGAGTTGGACGTCGACGCCGATCCCGAACTCGCGGGGTTCCTACTCGCCCGGGACGGCGAAGTGCTCCACGAACCCACCGCGGCGGCATTGGCGTTCGCTCGGGACACAACGGAGGCCACATCATGACCGGCACGTTGATCCTCTCGATCTATGTCTTCGTCCTCGCGGCCTTCCTCGGCTACGAGCTGTTGACCAAGGTCCCGCCGATGCTGCACACACCGTTGATGTCGGGTGCCAACGCGATGTCCGGTGTGGTCGTCATCGGCGCCCTGGTCCTGGCCGGGACCACTTCCGGTCCGGTCGCGACGGTCTTCGCCACCTTGGGCGTCGCCTTCGCCACCGCCAACGTCGTGGGCGGTTTCATGGTCACCGACCGCATGCTGGGCAGTTTCACCCCGGGTGGGAAGGAGCGTTCATGAGCGCCGAGGAGATCACCCGACTGGCCTACCTCGTCCCGGTGGCGCTCTTCGTCCTGGGGATCAAGCGCCTGGCGCGGGTGCGCACCGCGCGTACGGGCAACCTCTTCCTGGCCGTCGGTGTCCTGCTGGCCGTGATCATCACCCTGGTCGAGATGGGCCTGGTGGACTACACCTGGATGGTTCTCGGGTCGGTCGCCGGTGGCACGGTCGGCGTCATCACGGTCCTGCGGGCGTCGGCGACCTCCATGCCGCAGGTGGTGGCCCGGTTCAACGGATTCAGTGGGGCCGCGGCGGCCTTGGTGGGGCTGGCGCTGTTCTGGGAGGAGGTACTCGCCCCCGACGCCGGGGAGGGCGCCATCGGCCTCATGGGGGCCGTTTCCGCGCTCGCCCTGGCCATCTCCGTGGTGGTCGGCGCGGCCACGCTGTCCGGATCGATCCTCGCCGAGGCCAAGCTGTGGGGTCGGTTGGGCCGGCTGACCCGAATTCCCGGACGCGGGCCCCTGATCGTCGGGGCGTCGCTGCTGACCTTGGTCACGATGGCGCTGTCGCTGTCCTTGGTCGACGTTCGGTACGCGGTCCTGGCGTTTCTGCTGCTGCTCCTGTTCAGCCTCGCGGTCGGGTTCTTCGCGGTGGCTCCGGTGGGCGGGGCGGACATGCCGGTGATGATCTCGCTGCTGAACTCGGTGTCCGGTCTCGCCGTGGCCGCGAGCGGGTTCGCGATCGGCAACACGATGCTCATCATGGGCGGCATCATCGTTGGCGCGGCCGGGCTGATGCTCACCCAGATCATGTGCGTGGCGATGAACCGGACGCTGTTGAGCGTCTTCGCCGGAGGCCTGGGAGAAGTCGCCTCGGGTGAGGGGGACTCCTACGAGAACGTCGTGGGCTCTGATCCGGAGGAGGCGGCGATGGTGCTGGACGCGGCCCGGAACGTGGTCATCGTGCCGGGGTACGGCCTGGCCGCGGCCCGTGCGCAGCAGCCCGCCGCCGATCTGGCCGACGCGCTGGCCGAACAAGGGGTCCAGGTCCGGTTCGCCATCCATCCGGTGGCCGGGCGTATGCCCGGGCACATGAACGTGGTGCTGGCGGAGGCCAATGTCCCCTATGACCGGTTGGTGGAGATGGAGCGGATCAACAGCGACTTCCCCAACGTCGACCTGGTGATCGTCGTGGGAGCCAACGACGTGGTCAACCCGGCGGCCAATCGGGCGAGCGGGTCCCCGATCGCCGGGATGCCCATCCTGGACGTGGAGAACGCCCGGCGGGTGATGGTGGTGAAGCGGAGCCTGTCCCCCGGGTACGCGGGCATCAAGAACGAGCTGTTCGAGCGGGATCACTGCACGATGCTGTTCGGCGACGCCAAGCAGGTCCTGGAGGACCTGGTCCGGGAGTTCCGAGCCGGGCTTCCGGCTGCCTGAGCCCCGGGAAGAATTCGTCGGGAAAACCATTTTTCGGGACCTTCTTCCGGTTGGAAAGAGGGTCCCGAGTGTCGTGCCGGCCCATTTGTCTGGGTTACTGAATAGTAGTTCGGGGCGTTCCTTGCGGGTGGGGAAAGGGTGGGTGGTGGGATTGCGCAGTGTGGTCGTCGGAAGGTGTTCTCTAGTCCGTTCGGGTGGGTTCGTGTCCTGCCCGCCCGGTTCGGTCAGGCCTGTCCGTGTGGGGTGAGCCGCTCATGGGATGGCGTGAAGTCGCAGGTCATTAAGGTTGTGGAAGAATGGTCCGAAGGAGACCTTTCCTTCCTTTCGCCGGCGGGGGCTCCTATCACATGTAGTGACCCTCCGTGTGTGTATGATGACACTTCCTGTGGAGGCAATGGTCCTAGTGGGCCATATGAGAAATAGGCCTCTTGGGGTCTGTTGGTGAACTGGGACGATCCGTAGTTTCGACACCAACGACAACGAGGAACACAGCGCGCCGAAACGAACGACCCCCGAAGGCGAGCCGAACGGCCCCCCGTACGGCCTCTTGCAAAGTCCTCGGATCGGTCCGCTGAATCCCTCGTCCGCCGACAGCCGGTCGGCGGATTTCGATCACCACACATGCTGATCTTGGGAGTGGGGCAACATGTGGAATGAGAAGACGGCGGCTCGTGCCAAGTGCCGCGAAATCGACCCCGACGCACTGTTCGTCCAGGGTGCCGCGCAGAACCGCGCCAAGCTGATCTGCCGTGGCTGCCCGGTTCGAACCCAGTGCCTCGCCGAGGCGCTGGACAGCCGGATCGAGTTCGGCGTCTGGGGCGGAATGACCGAGCGTGAGCGTCGCGCTCTATTGCGTCGCCGTAAGGACGTCACCAGCTGGTATGACCTCCTCACCAGCGCCGAGAAGCATTATGAGGAGGAGAGGACCCAGCCGGAGCCGGTGCGCGGCGAACCGGCCGTCGCCGCCGGGCACTGACCCGAGGGCGTTGGGGAGGGGAGCCCCGACGCCGACCGTGACGAGGATGCTCGCGCGAGGCTGTGAGGGAGGCCGGGCGCGGAGCGAGGGGAACAACCCGATTCATCGACATGCCGACCCGGCTGGACGGGCCGATGGTCGGAAGGCCGCCACCTCCTTTCGGAGGACCGGCGGATCAGGGGAGGATCAGGGACGACCCCCATATCCGCACCCGTCTCCATGCAGCATTATGGAGGAGGGCGCGATCATCCTCGTACGGTCGAGCCCCCACACAGTCTTTGGGAGTGGGGATGTCAGAGCAGAGCCGGCGGGACCCGCGGCCATGGGTCCCGAACGAGCCAAGGCCACAGGTTCGTCTCACCCACCAGGACCGGGACGCCGTGGCGGAGGTCCTTCGCGAGGCCTACGCCAAGGGACAGCTGGAGGAGGACGAGTTCGACGAACGGATCGACCAGGCCATGCGGGCCAAGGTCGCCTCGGAGCTCGTTCCGCTCACCACGGACCTGGGTGTTCAGGGGTTCGAGGGGAACACGCCTCCAGGGCAGGCCCGGGAGGGTCGGTTCCGGGGTGGTAAGCGTGGCCCGAACGACCTACGGAACCTGCGGACCGACAACCCGGCGGAGAAGGTCGTAGCCGGCCTGAGTCACGGCTCGGCGTTCTTCTTCCCTCTTCTGGGGCCGTTGCTGGTCCTGTTGATCAGTCCGAACAGTACGAGTTTCATGCGCAGGCACGCGCTGGAGGCGCTGAACTTCCAGCTCTGGTGGCTCGTCGCCATCCTCACCAGCGCGGTGCTGTCGGTCCTGGTTCTCCCGATCGTGCTGCTGCTCGTGGTGGCCCTGGGCGGGTTGGTCCTGCCGGTCATGGCGGCGGCCACCAACATCATGGGCAACGGGTGGCGTTACCCGCTGACCTATCGCTTCATCAAGGACGACCAGGAGTGATGACACACCTCGGGCCCGGGGAGAAGATCCCCGGGCCCGAGGTACAGGATCACTTGCCGGGCCGGCCGTTGTCCTTGGCGCGACCCTCACCGGTGGTGGCGCGCACCTTCTCCTTCGTCTTGGCGGAGGCCGCCTTGGCGTTCTCGGCTACCTCGTCCGCAGCCTCGGCGGTCTTCTCCCCCAGGTTCTCGCGGGTCTCACGGACCTGTTCGCGGGCCTGGTCCAGGTGCTCCTGCCACTCGGCGTCCTGGGAGGCCTGGCGCAGGCGGATCAGTGAGTACACGACCACACCGCCGACCAGGGCGGCACCGCCGATCACGACACCGCGGGGGATCCGACGGCCGCCTGCGCGGAACAACCTCAGCCCACGACGTGCGGGCTTGGGGTCGATCCGATGGGCGGCCGTGGTCAGTAGGCCGGCCACCCGCGGGGCCACGGTGTCCTCGACACGCAGCGCGGCGGTCTCCAACCGAGGCGCGGTCCAGCCACGGGCCTGGATGAGCTTCAGGGCCGCCTGGTCCCTGGCCTGGTCAGCATAGGGGCCGAATCGGTCGGCCTGGTCCCTGGCCAGGTCCTGCAGGCGGGCGAGGGCAACCTCCGCCTCCTTGCGTGCCTTGCGACGCTTGGCAGTGATAGGCACGTCGTCAGCTCCTTTGATCGTTTCGCCAGTTCGTACGGGTTTTCCACCCGATGGTCGACGCGTCAGACCATGGATGGTGCTGCTCGTCGTCCTTCCCCGTTATCCGGGTGTTATCTCAACATACGTCCTCTGCGTCTGTGATCTACGTTTCGACACTGTGCGCGGCCGTTCGGGATCTGCCTGACCGGCGTGGAGGGAACGGTAACGTGAGCACGTAATCTCACTCGACCGAAAGGCACTGTGGTGTCGGACTCCACGGGTCAGCCCACCGCGCGGCTGAACACCTCCAAGGGAACCATCGTCGTCAAGCTGTTCGAGGAGCAGGCGCCGGAGACGGTCGCCAACTTCATCGGGCTGGCCGACGGCTCCAAGCAGTGGATGGACCCCGCCACGGGCAAGCCGTCCAACAACAGTCTCTACGAGGGCACGGTCTTCCACCGTGTCATCGACGGCTTCATGATCCAGGGTGGCGACCCGCTGGGCACCGGTCGCGGTGGCCCCGGCTACACCTTCAAGGACGAGATCCACCCGAGCCTCCGTTTCGACCGTCCGTTCCTGCTGGCCATGGCCAACGCCGGTCCGGGCACCAACGGCTCGCAGTTCTTCATCACCGTCACCGAGCCGAACTGGCTCGACGGCCGCCACACCATCTTCGGTGAGGTCGTCGAGGGTGCCGACATCGTCAGCGGCATCAGCAAGGTCGACACCGACGCGCAGGACCGTCCCCGCGAGGACATCGTGATCAACAGTGTCGAGATCACCCGTTAAAGACACGGTGAGAACCAAGGAGTGACCAGACGCCCATGACCGCTTCTCCCCCTCCCTCCGGCTCCACACCGGACGCCGGAGCGCCGCGCACCTGTTACCGGCACACCGACCGGGAGACCGGGGTGAGCTGCACCCGGTGCGGGAAACCGATCTGCCCCGACTGCATGGTCGAGGCGTCCGTCGGGTTCCAGTGCCCCTCGTGCGTGGCGGAGGGAAACCGCAAGGTGCGGTCCACCCGGACCACCTTCGGGGGCAAGGTCGTCGCCAAGCCGTACGTGACCTGGACGATCCTGGTCATGATGGTGGTGGGCTTCGCACTCCAACTGGGGACCTCGAACCCCATCGGTCAGGCGACGATGTCGCCGTTGACCGGGTTGTTCAGCATGTGGGGATACGGCGTCGTCGAGTACGGCGAGTGGTATCGACTCATCACCGCCGCGTTCTTGCACGCGGGTGTCTTCCACCTGCTGTTCAACGGGTACGCGATGTTCATCCTGGGCCCGCAGTTGGAGCGGTGGCTGGGCCACGGGCGGTTCCTCGCCCTGTGGATCCTGGGCGCCCTGGCGGGCTCGGTGCTCAGCCTGCTCGCCACACCCAACGCGGGTTCCGTCGGTGCTTCCGGGGCGATCTTCGCGCTCTTCGGCGCGGTGTTCGTGATCGGTCGACGGCTGCGGCTGGACACGCGGATGATCATGGTGCTGCTCGCCCTCAACCTCGGAATCACCTTCCTGGTCCCCAACATCTCCTGGACGGCCCACATCGGTGGTCTGGTCGGGGGTCTGCTGATCGGGGCGGTCTTCGCCTACCTGCCGGGCCGTGACGCCACGGCGGGGCGGCGCACCCTGGTGCACGCCCTGCTTCTGGCGGCCTTCGTGGTCCTGCTGGTGGTGCTGACCCTGGTGGCTCCGAGCCTGTGGACGACGTTCCTGGTCTGAGCACTCATGTGACGGCCCCCGGAGAGCGCGCTCTCCGGGGGCCGTCGCGTATGCCCAGGTCGAACCGGTTCCGGGTACGTCGAACAGAGCTACCCACAATCTGTGGATAACCCTGTGGAAAACCGGTTCAAGGCGGGGCGAACGCCCCGGCCGTTGTCAGTGCGCGGCGGGGGTCAGTGCCAGCGGGTCGACAGGATGACCGCGACGATGATGCCGCTGAACCCGATCAGCAGGTTCCAGTTGTGCCAGTCCTGCATGTACGGGATCTGGGAACCCGCGATGTAGTACACGCCGATCCAGAGGATGCCCACGATGAAGAAGCCCAGCATCGTCGGCACGAGCCAACGGGGACTGACCTTGGGCTGCTCCTTGGAAGGAGGCGGCGTGTAAACGGCCTTCTTCTTGCGATCGTTGCGGGACTTGGGCACGGTCGCTGCTCCAGGACTGTGGGGCGGTTCGGAATAGGCCCACAGTCTACGCCCCGGCCGGTGTGGGCGTCACCGTCGGGGAGGTCCCGAAACCCCAACGGTCTCATGACCACGAGAAGGGCCGCACCCCTTCGGGTACGGCCCTTCTCGTGTCTGTTCCCGCGTCCTCTATCAGCGGCGCGGGATCGCGAAATCGTCATCCGGCGGGCCCGGGAACCACGGGCCGTCCGTGGGCTCCTCCGGATCCGTGGGCTGCTCGGGCTCGCTCGGCTCCTCGGGCTCGGACGGCTCGTCGTCCGCCGGAGCGATCGCGAGCGTCACGGTCACCGTGGTACCGGCGTTCACGTTCTGACCCGCCGCGGGGGACTGGCTCATGACGGTGTCCGCCGGGTGGTCCGGGTTCTCCTGCTCCTCGAACTGTGCCACCAGATTCGCCTGGTCCAAGGCGTTCTGGGCCTGGTCACGGGACATGTTCTGTAGGTCCGGCACCCCGACCTGGTCGGGCCCGGAGGAGATGCGCAGGGTGATCTCGGTGTCGGGGGCGACTTCGTTGCCGGCGGACGGATCCGTGCCGATCGCGTTGCCCTGAGCCACCGTCTCGTGGGCCTGCGACTCGGTGGTGACGTTCTCGAAGCCCGCCTCGCTCAGGGCCGACTGCGCGTCGGCCTCCGTCTGCCCTTCGACGCTCGGGATCTCCATGGCACCGGGGCCGGAGGAGACCATGATGATGACGGACTCATCGAGTGGGGCCTCGGTACCGGCCGTCGGGTCGGTCTCGATGACCGAGCCCTCCTCGACCTCGTCGTCGGCCTGCGTATCCACGGTGAAGGTCTCGAAGCCTTCCGCCATCAGCGCCGACTCGGCCTCTTCCTGGGATTGACCGGCCACGTCGGGGACGGTGCCCTGCTGGACCTCCTCGGTCCCGTCCCGGGTCATCAGGAAGACGACCAAGGCGATCGAGGCGATGACACCCAGGACGAGCAGGACCCAAAGGGCTGTCTTGTTCCCGCCCTTCTTCTCGTCCCGGTAGTCGTCGTAGTCGTCGTCGTAGTCGTCGTACCGGTTGTCGTTCGCTGGGGGAAGCGCCGTGGTCGCGCCGGCGGCGGCCATGGCCATGGTGCCGGCCTGCGTGGGCATCCCGGCCATACCGCGCTGGATGTCGGCGCGCATCTCCGCGGCGTTCTGGTACCGCTCCTCGCGGTCCTTGGTCATGGCGCGGAGGGTGACGTCCTCCAGCCACTCCGGGATCTGCGAGTCCACCTCGGACGGCGGGATCGGGTCTTCACGGACGTGCTGGTAGGCGATGGAGACAGGGGAGTCGCCGGTGAACGGCGGTCGGCTGGTGAGCAGCTCGTACAGCACACAACCGGTGGAGTAGATGTCACTGCGCGGGTCGACGCGCTCGCCACGAGCCTGTTCCGGCGACAGGTACTGAGCGGTGCCGATGACCTGCGACGTCTGCGTCATCGTCGCCTGGTCGTCGCCCATGGACCGAGCGATGCCGAAGTCCATCACCTTGACGTCGGCGTTGCGGGTCAACATGACGTTCGCCGGCTTGATGTCACGGTGCACGATGCCGTTGTCATGGCTGTACTCAAGGGCCTTGAGGATGCCGTCGACCAGCTCCGCCGAACGCTCCGGCAGCAGTTTGCGCTCGTCGTCGAGCAGTTCCTTGAGCGTCCGACCATCCACGTACTCCATGACGATGTACGGGATGGACACGCCATCGATCATGTCCTCGCCGGTGTCATAGACGGCGATGATCGCGGGGTGGTTCAGGGACGCCGCGGACTGGGCCTCGCGGCGGAACCGCGCCTGGAACACGTGGTCCCGGGCCATGTCGTGTCGGAGGGTCTTGATCGCGACGAGCCGGTCGAGCCTCAGGTCGCGAGCGCGGTATACCTCGGCCATGCCACCGCGCCCGACAACCGTGTCGAGCTCGTAGCGTCCGCCGAGGAGCCGGGGCTGGGACATGTCGTGCACTAATCCTCGTGTCTTCCGGTGGCCGCCCGCGGGCCGCCGCCTACCCTGAGCATCTCTCGCTCATTGCATGGTCACAGGCTCTGGTCTTCGCAGTGGAATCAGGGTCCCTCCCCGTTGTTACCGTCGCCGCCTCCGCCCCCGCCGCCACCTCCGCCGGGGTTCTCTCCGCCCGGGTTCTCTCCGCCGGGTTCCTCTTCCTCGGGCGGATCGGTGACGTCGTCCTCTGGTGGATCGGTGACGTCGTCCTCTGGCGGGGGAGATTCCTCCTCACCCTCACCAGGAGGCGGGGACTCGGTCTGGTCCCAGTCCTGAGGGGGCGGAGTCCACTCCGGGGTGTCCGGGACCGGATCGAGGGCCTCGGGTGTCTCGGTCTCCTCCGGTTCCTCACTGGGACTGGAATCGGGGGACTCGTCGGTGACGGCCGGCCGGTTGCTGTTGTTGACCGGTTCGGTCCCGGTGTCACCCATCATGAACCCGGCCACCGCCGCACCCACGATGAGGACGGTCGCGGCCACGGCCGCGAGCACGACCGGCATCCTGACCCGCCGACCAGAGTCCGGGTTCTCCGCCAGCCTAGTGGAATCCATGCCCTGATCAGGGGCTACGGGAGATTGACCGGTGGTTCGCCGTACCTGATCGGTGGCGCCGCTGCGGGGACCGAAATCGGGCACCGCGCCGACCACCCTGGTCTGGGCCATGCCGTTGAAGCCGGTGGAGGGGGTGGGTGGTCCGGTACCGGCGTTGGAGCGGATCACCGCGGCGAGGTGCGCGACCTCCCCGGCGGATGAGGGTCGATCCTCCGGGTCCTTCTCCAGCATGGAGAAGACGAGGTCGTCGATGTCCGCGGGGACGTGTTCGGGCAGGGAGGGCGGATCGTCGCGCGTGTGCGCCAGTGCCAACGCCACCGGACTGTCCCCGGTGAACGGCGGCTGCCCGGCCAGGCACTCGTAGGCCACCACACCCAGCGCGTACAGGTCGGAGGCCGCGGTCGCGGGTCGTCCCGACGCCTGCTCCGGTGAGATGTACTGGGCCGTGCCCATCACCATGCCGGTCTGGGTGAGGGTCACCGACATGTCCCCGCGTGCGATGCCGAAGTCGGTCAGCTTCAGCTGTCCGTCCTCGGTCACCAACAGGTTGCCCGGCTTGATGTCCCGGTGCACCACGCCACGGGCGTGCGCCGCGGCCAGCGCCTTGGCCGCCTGGCACACGAAGTCGAGGGTCTGGTCCGAGCTCAGTCCCCCCTGTTCCCGCAGTACCTGCGACAGGGGTTCGCTGACCACGAGCTCCATGATGAGGAAGGCACGCCCGTGCTCCTCGCCGTAGTCGTAGACCTGAGCGATCCCCGGGTGGGACAGACCGGCTGTGATCCGGCCCTCCGTGCGGAACCGTTCACGCGCGGTCGGTTCGGCCATCTGGGCCGGGTGAAGCAGTTTGACCGCCACCGAACGGTTGAGCAGGGTGTCGGTCGCCCGCCACACGGTGCCCATGCCGCCGGAGCCGATCTGCTCCTCAAGCCGATATCGGTCGCTCAGAACGGTCCCGGTGAGGTCACCGGGACCGTTCCGGGAAGACGGTTCGTAGGCGTTCACTACAGAACCACTGCCTCCATCATGTTTCGCGCGATCGGCGCGGCCAGTTCGCCACCGCTGCCGCCACCGTGTTCGATGACGACCGCGACCGCGACCTGGGGGTCGTCGGCCGGGGCGAACCCGATGAACCAGTTGTGCGTGCCCTGTTCTCCGCCGGTCTCGGCGGTACCGGTCTTGCCGGCCACGTCCATGCCCTGGATGGCTCCGTTGGTTCCGGATCCGTCCGGTCCGGTCACCCGGACCATCATGTCCGTCAGGTCGGACGCGGTGCTGGCACTCATGGCCTGGCTGTAGACCTCGGGTGTGGTCTGGGTGACGACGGTGCGGTCGGAGTCGCGCACCGAGTCCACCATGTACGGGTGCATGACCTCACCGGAGTTGGCCACGCCCCCGGCCACCATCGCCATCTGCAGCGGCGTCGCCTCCACGTTGGACTGACCGATGCCCGCGCGGCCCAGGATGTTGCGGTCCTCCTCCACGGGCGCGTAGCTCGGGATGACCGGCAGCGGAACCTGCATTTCGTCCTCGGTGACCTGCGGGTGGAACCCAAAGGCCTCCGCCTGGTCCGCCAGGGCCTGACCACCCATCTCGATGGCCCAGTTGGCCATCGACGTGTTGCAGGAGATCTGGATGGAGTGCGCCAGGGTGTCGGGATCCCCGCCGTTGCACGTACCACCAGGGGTGGCGTTGGGCAGCGGGTGACCGAGTTCCAGGGTGTCCGGAGCGTCCATGGTGGAGTCCGGGCCGGCGTCCAGGTGCTCCATGGCCGCGGCGGCGGTCACGACCTTGAACGTGGAACCCGGAGGGTAGCGCTCCCTCAGCGCCCGGTTGAGCAGCGGCTGGTTCTCGTCGGCCGCCAAGGCGTCGAAGTTCGTGACCGCGTCCGTGATCTCCTCGATGCTCACGACCTCGTTGGCGTCGAAGGAGGGGTAGGAGACCGAGCCGAGGATCGCCCCGCTGCTCGGGTCGATCGCGACGGCGGCACCGTTCATGCCCAGTTGCTCGAAGCCTTCGTAACCGGCCTGCTGCACGGCGGGGTCGATGGTGAGTTCGACGCGCGCGCCCTCGGGCTCACGGCCGGTGATGACGTCGCGGAAGTTGCGCACCGCGAGCCGGTCGTCGGTGCCGTCCAACAGCGCGTTCTCGCTCTTCTCGATGCCGTCCGCGCCGTAGCTGCGGAAGGAACCGACCACCGGCGTGTACAGGGGACCGCCCTCGTACACGCGCTGGTAGCGGGCAGGGTCGTCCTCGGCGGCGATGTTCTCGGAGTAGGCGACGTTCTCCCCACCGACGACGATGGGTCCCCGCATCTCGGTGAGCCGTTCGCTGTACTGGCGGGTGTTGAGAGAGTGGTCTCGGATGGCCTCGGCCTGGAAGCCCTGGATCCAGGTGAGCTGGAGCATCAGGGCACCGAACAGGATCATCGAGAAGACGCTGAGGCGTCGGATGGGTGTGTTCATCGTCGGATCACCTGTGTGGCCCCCTCGTCCTGGATGGCTTGTGGCGCGGGTCTGCGCGCGTTGTCGCTCATCCGGAGCAATAGACCGATCATCAGCCAACTGGCCATCAACGCGGAACCACCCGCGGCCAGGAACGGCGTGGTCATACCGGTCAACGGAATGATCCTGGTCAGGCCGCCCAGCACCACGAACACCTGGAAGCACATAACGAACGCGATACCGCTCGCCAGCATCTTGACGAAGAGTTCACGGGAGGCCAGCGCGACGCGCATACCGCGCTGGACCAGAAGGAAGATCACGATCAGGATGGTCATGAGTCCGGTCAGGCCCAGGTCCTCCGCCAGCGAGGCGAAGATGAAGTCGCTGTCCGCGGCGAAGATGTTGTGCGCCTGGCCGCCACCGAAACCGGTACCGAACACGCCACCGTAGGCCATGCCCACGATGCCCTGGACGATCTGCATGCTACCGCCCACCCGGTCGTAGACCTCCTGGTCGAAGGCGTGGAACCAGATGTCGACACGCTGGCGGAAGTGCCAGAAGATGTACATCGCGGCGGTCGCCGCGCCGATGAAGACCGTGAGACCGATGAGCACCCAGGAGGAACGCTGGGTGGCGACGTACAGCATCGCCAGGAAGATGCCGAAGAGCAGCAGCGAGGAACCGAGGTCCTTGCTGATGACCAGCAGACCGATGGCCACGACCCAGCCGACGACCATCGGCATGAAGTCACGGGCGCGAGGCAGGTCCAGGATCTTGAACCGGCCGATCTTGATCGACCTGGCCGCCAACGACAGCACCTGCCGTTTGGTGACCAGATACGAGGACAGGAAGATCACCAACGCGATCTTCGCGAACTCGGACGGTTGCATGGTGAACGGCCCGATGCCGATCCACCGGCGGGCACCGTACTCGCTGATGCCCAGGCCCGGGACCATCGGAAGCGCGATGAGGATGATCGCGGCGAGGGCGGTGAGGTAGGTGTACCGCTGTAGGATCCGCGGTTCCTTCAGGAAGAACAGCAGCGCGATGCACAGGACCATGCCGACCGCGGTCCACACCAGCTGCATGCCGATACCGGCGTGCTCGATGTTCCCGGAGTCGGCCGCGTCCAGGCGCCAGATCATCGCCACACCGATCCCGTTGAGGAACAGTGCGCAGGGCAGGATCAGGGGGTCGGCGTACGGTGCGATGAACCGCAGTGCCATGTGCGTGGCGAGGGCGAGCGCACCGAAGATGAGGCCGTAGCCCCACATCGCGCCCGGGACCTGGTTGTTGAGGTTCAGCCCGGCCGTGGCCATCGCGCTCATCATGATGACGATGGCGATGAGGACCAGGACCAGCTCGGCGTTGCGCCGTTTGACCGGCGGAAGTGCCGTCGGTGCCTCAGGTTTCGTGGTGCTCAATGGGTCACCCCGATTCCTCGGTCTCGGTCTCCTGGCCGCCCGAGTCGGTCCGGGTCCGCTCGGAGTTCTCGACCTCGCCCTGCAGGTCCTCGACCTTCGCCTCGGCGTCCGCGAGGTCGGTCGCCTCGATGTTGTTCTGGAGGGCTTCCTGGTCGGTGGGGGCGAGCGAGTCCAGTCGAAGCTCGGTCCTCTCCACCTCCTCGGAGAGGTCGATCCCGGCGATGTTGGTGTCGATGCCGCGGTAGATGCTGACGTTCTCCCCGTCGGCGGAGACGCCCACGTAGTACTGGTCATTGATGTACCGGCTACCGAAGTAGTAGCCGCCACCGGCGATCGCGCCGACCACGATGACGAAGACGAGGATGATCGGCCACCAGCTACGGGTCCGGTACTCCGGCTCCGGGTCCCGGTCACGAGGGGGCGAGGCCTCGTAGGCGTGCTCCTCGTAGGGAGAAGCACCGTACGTACCGGTCGGGGGCGGCGCCTGCTCGTCGATGGGGTCCATCTCTGCGGTGTCGCCGCCGTTGCCGCGCAGCTCCTGCGCCCGTCTGGCGGGGCTGGTCTCGTTCGGGCCCGTCGCCACGTCACGCTGGTCCGCGGCGCCCACGACCTGGGAGCCGACGGTCGCTCCCTCCTGGTCGTCGTCCGTCTCGATGACGTCCGCGACCACGGTGGTGATGTTGTCCGGACCGCCGCCGCGGATCGCCAGCTCGATGAGCTTCTTGGCGGCCGCGCGCGGGTCGCTCTCGGTCGCCAGGGTCTCGTGGATGGTCTTCTTGCTGACCACGCCCGACAGCCCGTCGGAGCACAGCATGTAACGGTCACCGGGCTTGGCACGGCTGATGGAGATGTCCGGGTCGACCGGGGTCTTGCCGTCCAGGGCACGCAGGATCAGGGACCGCTGCGGGTGGGTGGCGACCTCCTCCTCGGTGATCTTGCCCTCGTCCACGAGGGTCTGCACCAAGGTGTGGTCGTGGGTGATCTGCTCGAACCGCGAACCCCGCATGAGGTAGGCGCGCGAGTCACCGATGTGGATCAGGGCGACCTGTGAACCCGACCACAGCATGGCGGTCAGGGTGGTGCCCATGTTCTCGAGCTGGGGTTCCTGCCGGATCCGGAGGGCCAGGGACTCATTGGCCTTCTCGACGGCCTGTTGCAGGACCTCGGCCATCTCTTCGGCCCGTGGATCGTCGGAGGTGTCCAGGCTGCGGATCGACGAGATCGCGATCGAGCTGGCCACCTCTCCGCCCGCGTACCCGCCCATGCCGTCGGCCACCGCGAGGAGGTGCTGGCCGGCGTAACCGGAGTCTTCGTTGCCTTCGCGGAGGCATCCTACGTCGGAGTACGCCGCGTATCGGAGAGCGATTGTCATTTGCGCAGTTCCAGGACGGTTTTGCCGATACGGATGGGCTGACCCACCGTGATGGGCTGGGGGCGGTTCAGCTTCTGCTGGCCGAGGTAGGTGCCGTTGGTGGAGTTGAGGTCCTCGACGAACCAGCGGCCGCTTTCGGTGTAAACGCGCGCGTGCCGCCCCGACGCGTAGTCATCGGTGATGACCAACGTCGAATCGGGCGCGCGGCCGATGAGGATGGGTTGGGAGGAGAGGTTGATCGTCGTCCCCGTCAACGGGCCCTGGGTCACGGCCAGCACCGTGGGCTCGTTACGCGATGCCCGTGAACGTCCCTGAGAGGAGGAAGGGGAACGACGCGGCGCGGGACGCGGAGCCGATCGCGGCTTCTTCTTGCGGGACTTCCTCTTCGACTGTCCGAAGAGGTCCGTACTGATAACGCCGACCGCCATGAGGACGAACAGCCAAAGCACCGCGAGATACGCGATCTTGATCAATATGAGGGTCAAGTTGGACATCGAACTGCTCTTCAGCCCCTGTCGTGCTTCGGCCGGGGTGGCGGTCATCGGCGCCGCCACCGTGTCTGCCCCACCTTCGGGTCGGTGAGTCCAGGTCGCTGTCCGCGACCCAGAGCCGGCCGCGGCCATTGTGCCCGATCGGTCAGGTCTTCGCGGAGACTACCCTCCCGGCCGGATTCTCCGACAGTGGTCCCTTGTCGGCCCACCACCGGTCCCGAACCCTCAGATGCCGAAGCGAGGTGGTTGGTTGCGGTCCGGGAGGGGTCGGAATCGGTGGCCTGTCGGGGAAGCGGTCAGTCGCGGCGGAAGGTCATGGTGGTGCGGCCCAGACTGATCCGGGTACCGTCCACCAACCGTGCTTGCCTGACCTGCTGCCCGTTGACGAAGGTGCCGTTCGTGGAACCCCTGTCCTCCAGGATGACCTCGTCACCGTCCACGCGGATCTCCACGTGGTGACGGGAGACACCGTTGTCCACCAGGCGCAGGTCACAGTCCGTACCGCGACCCAGCAGGGTCACCGGCGTGGTCAGTTCGAACGACTGCTGCATGCCCTGGCTGGCGATGTTGCCCTCGGCCGTCGCCCCACCAGGGGAGATCAGCAGGCGAGGACGACCCGTCTGGGGCTGCGCCGAGCCCGGAGCCGGATCGCCCACCGGCTGGCGGAGCTCACCGCCCTCCACCAGACTCCCGCGAACGACACCGGAACGGATCCGGAATCGTCCGGTCTTCAGGCCCTCGTCCGAGCGGAACTGCACCCGCACCGGACCGACGAACGAATAACCCTGTTCGGTGGCGTAGTCACGGGCCAGCTTCGACAGTTCCTGACCCAGGCTGTCGGCGTACACCTCCAGGCGTTCCTTGTCACTGGCCGACAACTCGACGATGAAGTCGTTCGGGACCAGTGTCCGACCCTGGGCGACGATGGCGGCCCGTTCGTCCATCTCTCGCTGAACGGCGCTCGCGACCTCGACCGGCTGGAGCTCCGACTTGAAGGCCATCGCGAAGGTGCCTTCGATCATGCCCTCAAGCCTGCGCTCGAAGCGTTGGAGCACTCCCACGAGGTACCTCCCTTTGTACTCCACTCCGTATGTGTAGACGATCGTAACCGGGCCGGGGCGCCCCTGGTCTCAGGTGCACCCCCGGCAGCGGTGTCGAACGGCCACGATCGGGGCCGTCCACAAACGATGTGCGAGCCGCCTCCAGCCCGTGCTAGTCTTTTTCTTGTCGCCAGGACGAACCGGAAGAACACCGGATCACCTGGCACTATAATTGGATAAGTCACTCGGGCGGGTGGCGGAACGGTAGACGCGCACGGTTCAGGTCCGTGTGTCCGAAAGGATGTGAGGGTTCAAATCCCTCCTCGCCCACTCAACTCTAGATGACCCTGGTCGTAAGCTGCGCTTGCTCCCAGGGTCGTTTTCGTTGTCTCCTCTGGGGGGCGACCCCCAGACCCCCGGAACGGCCCTGGACTCTAGATGACCCTGGTCGTAAGCTGCGCTTGCTCCCAGGGTCGTTTTCGTTGTCTCCTCTGGGGGGCGACCCCCAGACCCCCGGGACGACCCTGGACTCTAGATGACCCTGGTCGTAAGCTGCGCTTGCTTCCGGGGTCGGCTTCGTTGTGTCCTCTGGGGGTGCGAGCCCCTGAACCTCCCGGTGCGCCGCTCGGTCGCGGCCCTTGGCCGGCACCTCTCGTCGCGCGACACCTGATGGCGTCGATGGTGCTCATGGGGGCTCTTTTCGGGTGGGCCGTAATGGGGGACAAGCGGTATCAACGATCTTGGATCGTTAGGTTCGGGGCAACCCGCCCTCCGGGGCCGGAACCGGTCACGGGGTGGGGCCGAGGTGGTGTCGTCGAGGTCCCGGGTTCGGAGATCATCGCACATGCCGGTTCTGGATCCCTTTGTGGTGGTGAGCGCGGGGGAGTCCGATAAGTGGCCTCCATCACTCTGGGAAAGTGCGTTCGGATGCCTCTGAGCGCCCTCGGCCCGTTGAACGACGTCTGTTGAACGACGCCCGCCGCACGTGGTGATGCCCCCCACGGCCTTGTCGCGGACCGGCTCGATCGTGGCCGACGACGTGACCCTCGGACGAGGCGGTGCGCGGTGGGGGAACCCCCGGATCCCCCGTCCTCGACGAACCGGTCGTAGGCCTAAAGGCGCGAGACGGGGGTTCCCTCCTCAGGTGCGTGGCGTCCGGCCCAGGAGCGGTTCCACGTGGGTGTCGCAGACGAGTCGACGCCGGTGGTCGACCACCCGGGTGGGGCCGGTGAGCCGTACACGTACGGTGTGCCGAACGTCGGCGCTGGAGGCGGCCAGATCGAGGACGAGTTCTCCTGGGTCGACGATGCGTCGCAGGTCAAGACCGGTGTAGGCGGCCAGGTCGGCGGGGACGCTGAAGCGCACCATCGACCCCTGGCCGGGTTCGAGGTCGACTCGGGCGTAGCCGATCAGGCGGCGCACCGGCTGCGTCACCTGGGCGACCGGGTCGGACAGGTACAGCTGCACGACCTCGGAACCGGTTCGGGAACCGGTGTTGTGGACGGTGCAGCCGACGGTCACCTCGCCGTCGGTGGCGACTTCGACCGCGGTTTCCGTGGCCGGAGCGCCCTCGACCTCGGGGGCGGTCCACTCGAAGTCCGTGTAAGACAGGCCGTGCCCGAAGGGGTGGCGCGGGGTGGGATCGACCGAACTCACCTGGCTCTTCCCGGCCAGCGGTGCCCCCAGGTAGGTGGCGGGCTGGCCGCCCGGGTGCCGGGGGATCGACACGGGTAGGCGCCCACCGGGCTCGACCCGACCGGAGAGCACGCCGGCGAGCGCGGGACCGCCCTCTTCCCCGGGAAGGAACGTCTGGACGACGGCGGCCAGACGGTCGGCCACCGGCCCCAGCACGTACGGGCGACCGCTCGACACCACCGCCACCACCGGGGTTCCGGTGTCGACGAGTGCTTCCAGGAGATCCTGCTGGACCCCGGGCAGACGCAGGTCGGTGGCGTCGCAGCCCTCTCCGGAGGTGCCGCGGCCGAACAGGTCGGAGCGGTCTCCGAGGGCGACCACGCACACGCGCGCGGAGCGGGCCGCCTCCGTCGCCGCGTCGAACCCGCCCACCGAGTCGCCGTCCACCGAGCAGCCCTCGGCGTGGGTGATCCGGTGCCCGGGCAGCTCGTCGCGAAGCGCCGACACCAGAGTGGGGATGGCGACCCCGGTCTCAGTACCGGGGTGGCGGCGTCCCACGTGGGCGGGGAAGGAGTAGCAGCCCAGCATGGCGTCCTCGGTGTCCGCGAGCGGGCCGATCAGCGCCACGTCCGCGACGCCGTTGTCTCCGGCGTCCGGCAACGGCAGGGCGGCGCCGGAGTTGTCGAGCAGCACCACGGACCGCTCCGCGAGCCGGCGGGCCAGCGCGCGGTGTTCGGTCGGGTCCAGATCGATGCCCGCGTCCTCGTCACCCTCCGGGGACCAACCCGGATCGAGCATGCCCAGCTCGCACTTTTGGCGCAGGACCCTTCGGACGGCCCGGTCCACGGTCGCCTCGGGGACGCGGCCGGCGCGGACCTCCTCGACCAACAGGTCCCCGTAGCAGTGGACGGTGGGCAGTTCGACGTCCACGCCCGCCGACAGGGCCAAGGCGCCCGCGTGCGCCGGGGACTCGGCGATCCCGTGCAGCTTGTGCAGGAAGTCGACCCCGAAGTAGTCGGCGACCACGGTTCCCTCGAAACCCCAGGTGTCCCGAAGGAGCCCGGTGAGCAGGCCCTCGTCCGCGGCGGCCGGCATCCCGTCGTTGTCGTTGTAGGCGTGCATCACCGATCGGGCCCCGCCGTCGCGGACCGCCATCTCGAACGGCGGCAGGATGACGTCGGCGAACTCGCGGGGGCCGATGGAGACCGGTGCCAGGTTGCGGCCCGAACGGGACGCCGAGTAGCCGGCGAAGTGCTTGAGGGTGGCCACGATCCCGCTGGACTGGAGCCCGCGGACGTAGGCGGTGGCGACCGTGCCGACCAGGTGGGGGTCCTCGCCGATGGTCTCCTCGGTACGGCCCCAACGGGTGTCGCGGACCACGTCCAACACGGGGGCCAGTCCCTGGTGGGCGCCGACCGCGCGCATGCTCCGGCCGATCTGCGCGGCCATCCGTTCGACCAACGGTGGGTCGAAGGAGGCGCCCCAGGCCAGGGGCACGGGGTAGATCGTCGCGGTCCAGGCGGCGAATCCGGCCAGGCACTCCTCGTGGGCCACGGCCGGGATGCCGAAGCGGTTGGCGGCCATGATCTCGCGTTGGCTGCGGGCCAGGGAGGCGCGGCCCTCGGTGGGGTCGACCGGGACGGTGCCGAACGGCCGGGTGAGCTGGCCGAGCCCGTCCTTGACGACCTCGTCCCAGGCGGGGGGTTCCTGGGACATGTCGTGTTGGTGCGGGGCGACGGGTCCGCCGCCGGAGCTCGCCTGGACCCACACTCCGTACAGCTGGGAGACCTTCTCCTCGATGGTCATCGCGGACAAGAGCGACTCCACGCGCTCGTCGGTCGTCGCGGTGGGGTCCTGCCAGTGCTGGCCGGCCGTCACCGGGGGTGTGTCGGTGGGGCGAGCGGATGACCTGGTCAAGGAGTGCCTTTCCATGGTGGGGACACGGGGTACGCCGGGGTGGCCGGCATGCTCCGAAAGTTTCGTAAATTTTCGCGAAACTTGTTGCCGGTGAATGTACGTTCACGTCCCCGCAGGGTCAACCCCCTTCGGAGGTGCGGGTCACCCTTTTCTGAGAGGCCCCACCCGTCAAGCGCCATCGAAGGTGGGTGAGGCGAGGCCCGGGGAAAGCCGGGCCCGACGGGTTTCCGAAACTTTCGGCCAGGAGAAACGACGCATGGAAAAGGGGCGGACCGGTGGTCGGTCCGCCCCTCGGGGCCTCGGGGCCCTCGGATCGGTGGGGGTCAGTGAGTGATGACGGCCTCGACGTCGCCGAAGCGTTCGATCTCACAACCGTTGCGCTTGTTGAACTCGGTGTCGATCTCGGTGTCCTCGACGTGACCGGTCACCCGGGCCTCTTCGGGGCCACCGATCTGCATCGTGCACGCCATGTCGGAGGTGTCCATGGTGAACGGTTCGGTACCGATCTCGTCGATCGCGGCGCAGGCGGCCTCGGGGTCGGGGTGGTCACCCCCGACGGGCGCGCAGGTCAGTGTCCACGTGCCCTCCTCGAAACCCTCCTGGACGGGCATGCCGTCCTCACCGGACACCGAGGTCTCGATCACGAGCTCCACGGCGGCATCGCCACCGTCGGTATCCTCGGCGTCCTCGGAGTTCTCGGAGTCCTCCGCGTCCTCATCGTCTTCGTCGGTCTCGGTCTCGGTCTCTTCGGGGGCTTCCGCGCCGGGGGCGGGTGCTTCCACCTCGGCGGGCTCGTTGCCGCAGGCCGTGATAAGCAGGCCAAGGGCTGCGAGAGCGGCGAGGCGGGTCGGCAGGGCCGTTGCGAAGGTGTGCATACGCATACCGCTTTGACGGAGACCCGGATCACTCGGTTCCTCCGGTTCTCACATTCTTTGTACACACCTGACACAGGGGGTCACATGTTCGGTCAACAGGTCGCAGAGGTGCTGGTCGGCGAGGTGCCCGAGGGCGTCTACCTCCTCGACGTCCGCGAGGACGACGAGTGGAACGCGGGGCACGCGCCGGACGCGGTGCACATTCCGCTCGGCGCGCTGGGCGAGCGCGTCGCCGAGGTGCCCAAGGACAAGAAGGTCTACGTCGTCTGCCGCGCGGGCGGGCGTTCGGCCCAGGCCACCATGGCGCTCAACCAGGCCGGCTGGGACGCGGTGAACGTGGCCGGTGGCATGCAGGCCTGGGAGCAGGCCGGACGGGACATGGAGACCGATTCGGACAGCGAGCCCCGTGTGATCTGAGCGTCGAATCCGGACGGATTACGCAAAGGCCTGCCACTCGGAGGCTCGCGAGTGGCACTATGACGACGTGAGTTCCGAGCGCGCGCCCCTCAGCGCCGAAGCCATGCTCGCCTCTTCGGCGGACGCGGTCATCGGTATCGACGGCGAGCGCCGAGTCACCTTCTGGAATCCGGCGGCCGAACGGATGCTCGGCTGGTCCGCGGGCGAGGTGATCGGTGGCGAGCTGCCGATCGTCCCGCCGGAGTTGAGGCCCGAGCACGGCGCGGTGCTCGAACAGGTGCGCGCCGGAACCCCGTTGACCATCTTCAGCCGCAGGACGCGCCGGGACGGGACCGCCCTGGACGTGCGGGTCAGCACCGGGTGCGTGTACGACGACCAGGGTCGGCACGCCGGGTGGGTGCTGGTCCTCTACCCCCGGGAGAAGGAGTCCCAGGCGCAGACCTCGGCGATGGAACGCGCCCGCCTGGTCCGTCGGCTCACCGACGTCGTCGCCGACATCAACGCCGACCTCAGCCTCAAGTCGGTCCTGGACCGGATCACCAGCAGCCTCACCGAGCTCACCGGCGCCGACGCCGGCGGGTTCGTGCTGTTGGACGAGGACAAGGTGCGGCTGGTCAGCCTCACCCACCTGTCCGGCGAGTTGTACGGATTCAGCGCCTCGCTGGAGACCAGCCTGTTCGGTGAACTGTTGCGCAGCGGCAAGTCCGTGCTGTTGGCCAACAGCGACACCCGCAGCCTGGAGGACCTCATCTGGGCCGACCTGCCCGGACTCCACACCATCGCCCTGTGCGTGTCCAACGCCCAGGGGCGGCCCTATGGCGCGCTGTACGCCTTGTACAGCCGGCGCAAGGTCGGGCACGTGGAGCTGGAGTTGTTGGAACTCCTGGCGTCGCACGCCGGGGTGGCGATCGGCAACGCGATGGCCTACGAGGAACTCAAGTTGCAGCGGGCGCGGGAACAGGCGGTCGCGGACTCCAGCGCGGACGGGATCGCGGTGCTGGACATCAACGGCAAGGTCCGTAAGTGGAACCGCTCCGCGACCGAGCTCACCGGCTACACCTTCGAGGAGATGGAGGGCAAACACCCGCCCTTCCCCATCCCGGTGGCCCACGGTGACCCGGTCAAGCACAAGAACGAGGGCGGGCGTTGGCTGGAGATCCTCATGGCGAGGATCCCCAGCACCGACGAATGGGTGGTGGACTTTCGCGACATCACCGCGCAGAAGGCCCTGGAGGAGGAACGCGAGTTCTTCCTGGCCAGCACCGGGCACGAACTGCGGACCCCGGTCACGGTCATCCAGGGGTACGCGGCGATGCTGTCCCGCAAGGGCGAACGGCTGGGACCGGCCGGGCGCCAGGAGGCCAGCGAGATCATCCTCGACCGGGCACGTGCCCTGGCCAAGCTGGTGGAGCGGCTGCGGCTGGGCTCGGACGTGGCCAGCGGCGAGATGACCCTGGACCGGGTCCCGTTCGACCTGGTGGAACTGCTCGGCCAGTCCGTGGCGGCGTTCCGCCCGTTGGCCGAGAGCCAGGAACTGGTGTTGGACTCGGAGGGCCCGCTGTGCACCGTGGGAGATCCCCTGGTCACCGGCATGGTCATGGACCAGCTGTTGGAGAACGCGCTGAAGTTCTCGCCCGATGGCGGCCTGGTGCGGGTCCACGTGGACGTCGACGAGGACACGCTCACGATCCACGTGGACGACGAGGGCATCGGCATCGACCCCGGTGACGAGGAACAGATCTTCGAGCGGTTCTTCCAGAGTGGGGAGCGGGGCGACCGGCGAGGCTACGGCGGGCTCGGTATCGGTCTGTACATCGTGCGCCAGCTGGTCCGGGAACAGGGTGGTGAGGTCACCGCGCACCGGTTGACCAAGGGCACCCGGATGCGGATCACCGTGCCCAGGCATAGGGGCGAGGACCCCGGCCCGGACGTGGTCCTGTCCGAATCCCATGTCACGGGGGAGGGCGGAGGGGTGCCCTCTGCCCGCGCCTAGAACCCATGGGCCCCAGTGGTCTCAGGAAACCCGAGAAACCCTGGAATTCAGATGATGAGGGGGCCGAACGCATCGTCGAGGGGCCACGTGTGCGTAGTTTCACCTCGGGGTTGGTTTCCTCCCCGGGTGTTCGGGGCATTTCCACCCCTGGTGGAATTCGCCGTCATACAACGGTCGGGTTCCGGGCCGGCTGATAAGCACGAACGCGCAGGGACGAAAGCCGTGACAGGAGACCACACCTCACTCGACGCCGAGGACCCCCAGAATCCTCGAAAGGTCGAGCGAAGCGTCACTCTTCCCTACGTTCCCGAAAGTGTCACCGACGCCAGACACGACCTTTGCGCGGATCTGCGATCCCTACGGATCCGCGATTCCCTGGTCGACGACGCCGCCTTGATCCTCAGCGAGCTGGTCAGCAACGCGCTCCGTCACGCCGGCCCCCTGCCCGACGACACGGTCGGTGTCTCCTGGCGGTTGGCGGTGGACAAGGAGGCCTCCGGCGCCCGGCTGGAGATCGCGGTCCGCGACGGGGGGTCGACCACCATGCCGAGAGTGTCCCGTCCCTCGATCTCCGGGTTGGGCGGCCGTGGCCTGGGCATCGTCCAGACCCTGGCCGGACGTTGGGGCACCGAGATGGACGAGACCACGACCACGGTCTGGGCGGTCCTGGACATCACCGCCGACGACCTGCCGAGCGATGACGACGACGCCGTGACCGATTCACCCCTCTCCCTCCTGGAGCGGGCACGTCGTGACCAAGACCGAGGCGTCGTCGAACTCGATCTGGACGGCCACCATGACGAACCGGCTTGGGGGGCCCTGCTCTGACCGGCTTCACTCCTGCTTCCGTCCCTGGTCACGGCCTCAGGAGCGGATGAACCTGACTGATGGCGCGAAACGCCGTCGGCGAGGTGGCCCGGCTCTGTCATGGGCGCTACAGTCACGACTGTGGAGTTGAAGATATCGAGCCGGTCTCAAGATGACGTCGTGGTGGTAACCGTTGGCGGTGAGATCGACCTGTACACGGCACCCCAGTTGCGCGACGAGCTCGTCGGTTCCCTTGATGAAGGGACACGACGGCTGCTCGTGGACATGTCACGGACGGAGTTCTGCGACTCGACCGGGATCAGCGTCCTGCTCGCGGCGATGAAGCGCGCCCGTGAGAAGGGCGGCGACCTGGAGATCGTGGCGCCCCGGCCCGCGGTCATGAAGGTCCTCGAAGTCACCGGGCTGCACGAGGTCTTCACCATTCACTCCGACCTCGACGTGTTGCCGGTGGCCGCGGGAACCGGCACGGCACAGTAGCGGCCATGCCCCAGGAGCCGTACCGGCCCGGAGAGGCGGCCGGTGCGTCCGTCGCGGTGGTGATTCCCGCGAAGAACGAGGCCGAGCGCATCGGAGCGACCGTCGGCGCCGCGCGCGGGCTGCCCGGAGTGGACCTGGTCGTCGTGGTCGACGACGGGTCGACGGACGACACCGTGGCCCTGGCCCTGGACGCCGGGGCCCGCGTGTTCCGGCACGGCCGCAACCGCGGCAAGGGCGCCGCCATGGAGACCGGGGCGGAGGGGATCCGCCTGGTGGAGGAACACGAGGCGGCGTCGGGAACCGCTTACCCACCGCGCCACCTGCTGTTCCTCGACGCGGACCTCGCCCACAGCGCCCAGGGCGCCGCCCCGTTGGTGACACCGGTGCTGGAGGGCGTCGCGGACATGACCGTCGCCCTCTTCCCCGCCACTCGTCTACGCCTGGGCGGCCACGGGTTCGTGGTCAGCCTGGCCCGGGGCGGGGTCCACAAGGCCACCGGTTGGGAACCGGAGCAGCCGTTGAACGGACAGCGCTGCTTGACCCGCTCGGCATTCGAGGCGGCGCGACCACTGGCCCAGGGATTCGGTGTGGAGACCGGGCTGAGCATCGACGTCCTGCGCGCCGGCTTCCGTGTGGTGGAGGTCGAGGTGCCCCTGGAGCACCGGGCGACCGGCACGGACCTGCGGGCCCAGATGCACCGGGCGCACCAGTTCGTGGACGTGGCCAGGGCGTTGACCTCCCGGGAGCTGCGTCCGGCCCTGCACCGGACGTGGGGACGCACGGTCGATGGTGTGCAGGCCACTGGTCGGGAAATACCTCGGAAAATCGGGCAGATTGCTCGCAAAAAACGCTAAGAGTAACCACATGGGTGCTATGCGTGGCGATACGCTCGCGCTGTGTTCACTACCATCTTGGCTCTCATCGGACTGCTCATCGGACTGGTCGGCCTCACCGTCGGCGGCTACGCGTTGTTTCGGGCCCGCGAGGCCCAAGACGAGTACCGGACCCTGGCCAAACGCGCGCTCGCCGTCAACGCCACCGATTCGGACCCGTGCACCATCCGCGACATCGCGGTGCTGCACTACGACGCCCTGGAGGAGATGACGGGCGCGCGCTCCTTCTCATTGGCCCTGCTCAACAGCCACGGCGACGGTGTGGTGGTCACCTCCATAAACGGGCGTACCGAGACCCGTACCTACGCCAAGGTCGTCACCCGAGGCGAGTCCGAGGACCGGCTCAGCCCCGAGGAGTGCCAGGTGATCCGGTCCGCGCGACTCGGCGACGGGATCGGCGCGACATCACCCGGGTCGGCACGGGCAGAAGACGACACCGTACTCGTGGAATCGGAGAAGGACCTGGTCACCGTGGTGTCCGGACCCGAGAGGGAGACCGAGGCGGGGGAGGGGACCGAGTCGTGCGTCGACGGCGCCGACGAGGCGCGCGCCCCGGAACCCAGGGATCCGGACTCCGAGACGGCGGAACCCGTGACCCCCGACTTCCGGAACTGATCCCACCCGGCCCACACGTCCCGTATAGCCTGAACAGCATGCCCAACCGTTACGCCTACCTCGGCCCCGAGGGCACCTTCACCGAGGCCGCCCTACGCGCGCTGCGTCCCGACGCGCCCGCGGAAGCCCGCGTTCCCTGCGATGGAGTGGCCGCGGTCTTCGACGCGGTCCGCGCCGGCACGGTGGACGGCGGGGTCGTGCCCTTGGAGAACTCGGTCGAGGGCGGAGTCACCACCACCATCGCCGAACTCATCAACGGCGAACCCCTGCTCATCACCGGTGAGACCGCGGTTCCGGTCGAGTTCGCGCTCTTCGCCCGACCCGGAACCGTGATCGAGGACGTCAAGCGGGTGGCCACCCATCCCCACGCCCTCGCGCAGTGCCGCGGCTGGCTCTCCCGGCACCTCCCGGACGCCGACACCCACACCGTGTCCTCCACCGCGGCCGCCGCCCGCGCCGTCTCCGAACCCGGGTCGCCCTACGAGGCCGCGATCTGCGCCGTCATCGCCGGTGAACGCTACGGGCTGCACGCACTGGCCACCGGGGTCGGCGACCGCTCCGACGCCGCCACCCGGTTCATCTACCTGTCGCGGGCCGGGGCCCTGCCCGAACCCACCGGGGCGGACCTGACCTCCCTGGTCGCCTTCATCGCCGACGACCACCCCGGCGCGCTCATCGAGGTGCTGAACCAGTTCGCCGTCCGCGGCGTCAACCTCACCCGCCTGGAGTCGCGCCCCACCGGCGACGGCCTCGGCAGCTACTGCTTCAGCATCGACGCCGAAGGACACGTCGCCGACGCCCGGGTGGGCGAAGCGCTCATGGGCATTCGCCGGGTCTGCCGTGACGTCCGGTTCCTCGGCAGCTATCCGCGCCGCAGCAAGGGCACCGAACTCGACCCGCCGATGCGGCCGCGCGCGGCCACCGACGCCGACTTCGCGGAGGCGGAGCGCTGGCTCGCCCGTGTCCGCTCCGGCGAGATCGACTGAGGCGACCACCCCACCGGCGGTCGCCCCGACCGTGCGCTCAACCGGTCTCGGAGAGGTCCTCCTCGTCGAACACCCACTCCTCGGTCGCGGCCCGACGCAGCTCCAGGTACAGCGCCAACCTCAGCGCGGTGTCCTGCGAACCCGCGTCGTCCAGCGCTTCCAGGGCTTCGGTGAGTTCCCCGGTCGTCATCTCACCCAGCGGTTTCACGACAGTCCCCCAAGCTCCGAACGCGCCGCCGGTGTCTCTCCCCGGCGGCCCTTCCTAGGAGGAAGACGGGGGAACGGGCCGTTCATGACGTGACCGCGGGGAAAAGATGTGGGGTCGGACCTGGGCGGGCGGTAACCTGCAAGGCGTGATCGACCTTCGCGCTCTTCGAGAAGACCCCGACCGACTCCGTGCATCGCAGCGGGCCCGCGGGGAGGACCCCTCCGTCGCCGACCGACTGCTCGAACTGGACGCCAGTCGCCGTTCCGCGCTGACCCGGTTCGAAACCCTGCGCGCCGAACAGAAGAGCGTGGGCAAGTCCGTCTCCAAGGCGTCCGCGGAGGAGCGCGAGGAGCTCCTGGCCAAGGCCAAGTCCCTGGCCGCCGAGGTCAAGGAGGCCGAGGCGGAGGCCGGGCGACTGGGCGACGAGCTCGACACCGTCCTGGCCCGCGTGCCCAACCTCGTGGAGGAAGGCGCCCCGGAGGGTGGCGTCGACGACTTCGTGGTCCTGGAGACCGCGGGCGAGCCCCGCGAGTTCGACTTCACCCCGCGCGACCACCTGGAACTGGGCGAGATGCTCGGCGCCATCGACATGGAGCGTGGGGCCAAGGTCTCCGGCGCCCGGTTCTACTTCCTCACCGGCGTGGGCGCCCAGCTGGAGCTGGCGCTGCTCAACATGGCGATGAACCAGGCCATCGAGGCGGGCTTCACCCCGATGATCCCCCCGGTCCTGGTCAAGCCCGAGACCATGGAGGGCACCGGGTTCCTCGGTGAGCACTCCGACGAGATCTACCACCTGCCCGAGGACGACCTGTACCTGGTCGGAACCTCGGAGGTGGCCCTGGCCGGGTACCACGGTGGGGAGATCCTGCCGGCGGACGCCCTGCCCAACCGGTACATCGGTTGGTCGTCGTGCTTCCGTCGGGAGGCCGGCTCCTACGGCAAGGACACCCGCGGCATCATCCGCGTCCACCAGTTCAACAAGGTGGAGATGTTCGTCTACACCCACCCGGACCAGGCCCACGAGGAGCACGAGCGGCTCCTGGCCTGGGAGCGACGGATGCTCGACAAGCTCGACCTGCCCTACCGCGTGGTGGACATCGCCGGTGGCGACCTGGGCACCAGCGCCGCCCGCAAGTACGACTGCGAGGCGTGGGTCCCCACCCAGGAGACCTACCGTGAGCTGACCTCCACCTCGAACTGCACCGACTTCCAGGCTCGACGTCTCAACGTCCGCTACCGGGACGAGGACGGCAAACCGCGCTTCGCCGCGACCCTCAACGGCACGTTGGCCACCACCCGGTGGATCGTCGCCATCCTGGAGAACCACCAGCGCGAGGACGGTTCCGTGGTCGTCCCCGAGGCGCTGCGCCCGTACCTGGGCAAGGACGTCCTGGAGCCGATCCAGGCGCCCAAGGGCAAGAAGAGGTAGCTCGCCCACGCTCGCACACGAACACGCGGGAGCCCGGAAGACCTCGACCGAGGTCCTCCGGGCTCCCGTTCGTTCAGGCGGAGCTCGGGGCGCGACACCTACAGGTAGGGGCCCGACCCCATGCTCGGACGGTCCTGCTCCTCACCCGGGCCACCGGGGCCCTGCGTCTGGAGACCGACCACGCCGGGCGGCAGTGCCTTGCGCATGTTCTCCAGCTGGGCACGGGCGGCCATCTGCTGGGCGACCAGGGTGGTCTGGATGCCGTGGAACAGGCCCTCCAACCAACCCACCAGCTGTGCCTGGGCGATCCGGAGCTCGGCGTCGCTGGGCGCGGCTCCGTCCGCGAAGGGCAGGGTGAGCCGTTCGAGCTCCTCGATCAGCTCCGGTGCGAGACCGTCCTCCAACTCCTTGATCGAGGAGGTGTGGATCTCCTTCAACCGGGAGCGGCTGGCCTCGTCCAACGGAGCCGCCTTCACCTCTTCCAAGAGCTGACGGATCATGCTGCCGATCCGCATGACCTTGGCGGGCTGCTCCACCATGTCCGCGAGCGAGCGCGTCTCCTCCGCGCCCTCGCCCCCCTCGTCCTCGTGATCGGCGTCCGCGCCCACCACCAGGACCCGGGGCTCCTTCTGTTCGTCTGCGTTGCTCATCGATCCCCTAGTTCGGCTGTGTTCGGCACGCGTTCAACGGGCGAGAAGGATCTTGCCGGTGTGCGCGCTCGATTCCATGACACGATGTGCCTCCGCCGCGTCCCGCAAGGGCACCGTACGGTCGATGACGGGGCGGATGGTTCCATTTTCTACCAACGGCCAAACCTGCTCCAGTACTCCCGAGACGATCTCCGCCTTCTCCGCGGCCGGGCGGGAACGGAGCGTGGTCGCCTGTACCGAGAGCCGTTTGGCCAGCATGCGGCCCAGGTCGATCTCCGAACGGCGTCCGCCCATCAGGCCGATGATCACCAGCCGGCCGTTGGTGGCCAACGAACGCAGGTTGGCGTCCAGGTACGACCCGCCCATGATGTCGAGGACGACGTCCGCTCCGCCCTCGGCGCGCAGCCGTTCGGTGAAGTCCTCGGTCCCGTAGTCGATGGTGATCTCGGCGCCCAGCTCTCGGCAGCGTGCGAGCTTCTCGTCGCTGCCCGCGGTGACGGCCACACGGGCGCCCAAGGCGCGCGCGAACTGGATCGCGAACGTGCCGATGCCGCTGCCGCCGCCGTGCACCAGGACGGTCTCGCCGGCCTTCAACCGGCCCGCCATCACCAGGTTCGACCACACGGTGCAGGCCACCTCGGGCAGCGCCGCCGCCTCCACCAGGTCCACGCCGTGCGGGATCGGTAGGAGCTGGCCGGCCGGTACCGCCACCCGTTCCGCGTAGCCGCCACCGGACAACAGGGCGCACACCCGGTCGCCCACGGACCTGCCCTCGACACCGGGGCCGACCTCGACGATGGTTCCCGAGCACTCCAGTCCGGGGTACTCGGAGGCTCCGGGCGGGGGTGCGTAGTTGCCTTGGCGTTGGGCGACGTCGGCGCGGTTGACCGCCGTGGCCGCCACGTCCACCAGGACCTCACCCTCCTTGAGGACGGGGTCTGGTACCTCTGACCAGGACAGGACCTCGGGGCCCCCGGGTTCGATGATTCGGATCGCGTGCATGGGGCGACAGTATCCATGACCGACCCGTGGAGTACATCGGAACGGTCGGAGACTGTTCAGGTGACCGGGAAGGATGCTTGGGTGGGCTCGCAGGGGTATGAGACCCCTGGAGGGCTCGATCCCGACATCTCCCCCCCGGGAGGGCCCCACCTCCACAGCAAGCCCCTTGACGCAGGAGAAACCCCGGTGGCACAGCACGAACACAACGGGACAGGCGCGGAGTCGGAGTCGCCGGACCGATCCGAGCCGATCCGGCGTCCCTTGGGCGCTGCGGAGGAACTCGACGAACCGGCCACCGAGTCCACCCCGGGCCCCTCCACCCCCAGCCCCCGCGAGCAGTGGTTCGGCGGGTTCGAGGGTGAGGTTCCCCCGCCCCCGCCCTACGCCCGGTTGCCCGAGGACACCCCACCGCCGTTGCCCGGGACCGCCTACGCCGCACCGGATCCAGAGGCGGAGTCGGTGGCCGGGGCCGAGGATGGGAACGACGAGGACTCCGGCGACGAGCCGGAGGAGACGAGTGGCGGCACGGTCCGGCTCATGCCCGGCATTCGCCGGAGCGGGCCGGGGGACACCCCGTGGCGGGAGGAGGAGCCCCGGATTCCGCCACGGCCCTCACGACCCGGCCGGGTCGGCCGCGAGGACCAGGACCCGCTCGGCCCCCGCCGGATACGAGGCGACTCGGACGTCCCCGAACCCGAGCAGCTCCCGCCCCTGGAAGCGGAGCGGACCGAACGGTCGGACGTGGCCTCGCCGGAGCCGGTGGAACGAACCGAACCCCTTCGGGATCGTTCCGGTCAGGTTTCGAGTGGCCGGATCGGTCCGGCCGGAACCACGGGGAGCACCGAGCCCACCGGGACGACCGAGCCCACCGGGACGACGGGGAACACCGAGGCGCGGGAACACGGTGGTGGCCTGGTCTCCCGGGGCACTTCCTCGCCCTTTCCACCATCCGAGTACGAACCCGGGGTGACCTCCGACGCGCTCAACGCCGCCACCCTGGTCCGCAACCGGCGCCAGGGGCCCACCGGGGGGTGGCGCCGCGCCGTGCACACGGCCAGCCTCGGCCTGATCAACCCGGGGGAGTCTCCCAAGGTCCTGCGCGAACGCGAACTCGTCGCCCGGGCCAGCACCCCCGTCGCCACCGGACATCACCGGGTCGCGGTGCTCAGTCTCAAGGGTGGCGTCGGCAAGACCACCACCACCGTCGCCCTCGGCGCGACCCTCGGTTCCCTGCGCGGTGACCGGGTCCTGGCCGTCGACGCCAACCCCGACCGCGGCACCCTCTCGGACAAGGTGCGGTTGGAGACCGCCGCCACCATCCGCGACCTGCTCAACGAGCGCCACCTGGTGTCGCGGTACGCCGACATCCGCGGCTTCACCTCCCAGTCGCCCAGCCGGTTGGAGATCCTCGCCTCCGACCGTGACCCCGCTGTCTCCGAGGCGTTCAGCGACGAGGACTACCGCGAGGTCGCCCGCATCGTCGAGCACTTCTACTCGATCTGCATCACCGACTGCGGCACCGGGCTGCTGCACTCGGCCATGGGCGGTGTCCTCGGCCTCGCCGACCAGGTGGTGCTGGTCAGCTCCGCTTCCGTGGATGGTGCGCGCAGCGCCAGCGCCACCCTGGACTGGCTCGAAGCGCACGGTCACGGCGCTCTCGTGGCCGGTGCCGTCGTGGTGCTGTCCATGGTGCGCTCCAACAGCAAGAGCAGCGTCGACCTCGACCGTCTGGAGGACCACTTCGCCGGACGATGCCGGTCCGTCGTGCGGGTCCCCTGGGACGGTCACCTGGAGGAGGGCGCGGAGGTCGACCTCGACCGTCTGGCCCCCGCCACCAAGGACGCCTACCTGCAACTGGCCGCGAACGTCGGTGAGGCCTTCGCCTACCACCGCTGACCCGGGGGTGTCACGACGCCCGGGCCCCTCTCCCCTGGTTTACGGGCGGGTGGGCACGACAATGGAAGGGAGGGGAAGGGGTGGACATGAACGCTCAGGAGCGCCCACCGGCGATCATCGTGGGGGTGGACGGCTCACCGGCCGCGCACGCGGCGCTGGTGTGGGCCACGGAGGTGGCCGCCAGACGAGGTGAACAACTACGGATCGTGCACGGCCTGGGCATGCCCATGGTGATGGGCGTCTTCGCCGACACCGGGTCCGAGAGGTACAAGGCCGGTGAACAGGAGCGGGAGGCCGGGCACCGACTGCTGGGCGACGCCGCGGAGTACGCGCGTGGGGCCCGTCCCTCCCTGGACGTCGCCACCGTCCTCGCACCCGAGGAGGCGCCGGCGGTCCTGTTGAACGAGGCCGCGCGTGGTGACGTCATCGTCGTCGGCTCGCGGGGATTGGGGGCGGTCCGGGCCATCATGCTCGGTTCCGTCAGCTCCCGCACGGCCTCGCACGCTCCCTGCCCGGTGGTCGTCGTGCCCGAGGCCGGGGACGAACGACATCACGGCAAGGTCGTCGTCGGTGTCGACGGCTCGGACTCCTCGCGTCGGGCCCTGCGCTTCGCCCTGCGGCACGCGCTGCTCACGGGTTCCTCCGTCGAGGTGGTCAACAGCTGGGAGGTGCCGCTGCCACAGGACGCCGAGTCCCTGGCGGCGGACGCCGAGGCGATGCACGAGGAGGTGTTCGACCGTCAGTCCGAGGAGATCGTCGCGGGCGTGCTCGCCGAGGTCGTCGACGACCAGACCGAGGACCTGGACATCTCCGCCGTTCGGATGCAGGACGACCCGGTCGAGGCGCTGACCCGTGCTTCGCGGGACGCCGACCTCATCGTCGTGGGGTCCCGTGGGCGAGGAGGGGTGCGGGGGCTCATCATGGGCTCCACGAGCCAGGGGGTCCTGCACCACGCGAAGGTCCCGGTGGCGGTCCTGCCACCACATTCGGACGAAACGGACTAATGGCTACACTTCGGGGACCTTCAGCCTGTGCCGTTCACGCATGAATTTGCTCTACTCGGTGATGATGGGCAGCAGCGCAAAAGGGGGATTCATGGCAGACAACAAGGTGGTCGTCGGTGTCGACGGTTCCCACCAGTCTCAGGCCGCGCTCGAATGGGCCTCGGCCGAAGCCGTTCGTCGCGGCGTCTCACTTCACATCGTCCACGCCCTGGGGATGCCGCTGATCGTCTCGGCCTACGGGGGGCCGCAGCGTTTCCAGCCGACCAACGAGATGTCCGGCCAGGCGGACGCCGTCGTCACCGCGGCCAAGGAGAAGGCCGAGGAGCTGCAGCCTTCGCTGACGGTCGAGACCGTCACCGCGCTGGAGGAGGCTCCGCTGGCGCTGATCCGACAGAGCCACCCGCACGACCTCATCGTTCTGGGCAGTAGGGGACTCGGTTCCGTGGCAGCCCTCTTCGTGGGTTCGGTCAGCGTCCGTGTCTCCGCACAGGCGCCCTGCCCCGTCGTGGTGGTGCCGTCCGAGAACGGCAAGCCCACCAAGACCAAGCTGGACCGCGTCGTCGTCGGTGTGGACGACTCCAAGAACGCCCGCCGTGCCCTGGGCCTGGCGGTGGAACTCACCGCCGAGACCGAGGGTGAACTGGTCGTCGTCAACAGCTGGGAGGTGCCGTTCCCGTATGACCCGGTCGCCATGTCCGCAGCGGGATACCGGCCCCAGGACGACGTCTTCGAGAAGCAGTCCGAGGCGCTCGTCGCCGAGCTACTGGCCGACGTCATGGACGACCAGCGTGAGGACGTCGACATCCAGGTCTCCGTGGTCCGGACCCAGTCCAACCCGGTGAACGCCCTCCTGGAGGCCTCCGCGGACACCAACGCCGACGCCATCGTCGTCGGTTCGCGGGGCAGGGGAAGCGTCCGAGGCCTGCTGTTGGGTTCGGTCAGTCAGGGGATCCTGCACCGCTCCAAGGTCCCGGTCGTGGTCCTGCCCAAGCACGCCGACGAAGACGATTAGTCGACAAGGGCACCTGTCCACACCGCTGGAGCGGGATAGAGTGTTCTCGGATAATGCTTCTGGTGAGCATCGCGAAGGCCCCGATCGGCAAGGTCGGGGCCTTCTGCGTTCTCCGCTAGGGGCGGGATGCTGTGCGCAACAGCGCGGCCCACTCGTTGGAAGGGAAGACCAACTGGCCGGCCTCGCGGTTCTGCGTGTCCCGAACGGCCGACGCGCCGAGGGCATCGGCGACCTCAACGCAGTCCTGGCCGCGGGCGCTGCTGTAGGAGGACTTCCTCCAGGTGGCCCGGGTGAGCTCCAGCAGTGTCGACCACTCCGCTGAGGGAAAGGTGAGATACCCGGATTCCCTGTTCTGGGTGTCCCGAATGCGAGTTCGCGCTCCCTCGGAGACCTCGACGCAAGCGGACTCGTTCGCGCTGTGGCTGGACTTGTGAAAGTTCAGGTGGGGTTCGCTGGTGGGCATCGGTGCGTCCTCTATTCGATCTGACTAAGCCGCTCCTCCAGCCACGTACGGGAGGACTCGACGCTGAGCGCCGAGGCTTGGACGTGGTCGAGGACGGTCTCGTAGGTCGTGATCTGTTCTGGTTCCTCGATGAGCAGGCCGCCTCCGCCGGCCTGCTCGACGTAGACCACCGAAGGATCCGCCTTGAAATCCAGGATGACGAAGGAGCCGTCCATCCCGGCGTGTGGCCCTGCCGCGTCCGGAAGAACTTGGATCCGCAGGGACGTACCTTGTACGGCGATGAGATGCCGGATCTGGTCGGCTGCCACAACTGGGGGCAGTTTACGAAAAGCGGTCTCGTCGATGATCGCCCACAGCTGAGGGGCATCGCCCCGGGACAGTAGATGCTGACGCATCATCCGTACCTCGACCCGACGGTCGATCTCCTCTTCGGACGTCACGCCACCGGCCCGAATCATGGCACGAGCGTAAGCCTCGGTCTGCAACAAGCCGGGCAGGTGCTGTCCCTGGTAGGTCCGGACGTGACTGGCCTCGTTCTCCAGGTCGATGTAGGTACCTGTGCCGAGGATGTCCCGGTAGCCGTACCACCATCCGGAGGTGGCGGCCTCACGGGCGAGCTTGCGGTAGGCCTCCCGCTGCTCCGGGTCGGTCACCCCGTACACGTCGAGGAGTACCTGAAGGTCGGCGTCGCGTACCCGAAGGATCTTTCGGGTTTCGATGCGGGTGATCTTCGCTTCGAACCAGCTCTTGTCGGGTGCCGTCTTCTTGGCTTCTGCCGCTGCCTGCTTGGCGGTGAGGCCTGCTTCCTCCCGAAGTTGGAGGAGCCGGCGGGCCAGTCTGCGTCGGCGAAGTGTGGGGCTGGCGGCCACCTGTGCACCTTCCTTGATTCGATGCTGACTCGGCGAGCTTACGCTTCGGAGTGAATTTTCAGACATTCCACGCACCATGCTTCCTGGTCAGATGTCAACGCTCAAAATCGTAGACTTCTTTTAAAAACGAATCTTGCGTTTCTAGTCGCATTGAGTGACCATGGTGTTTCACCAGAAGCGGCCGGCCCATCCAGCCGGCACCTGAACCAGGAGGTGTGCGCCCATGGCGCCCCGATACCTGAACCCGTCCGAACCGGCTTCCGTGCCCCGGTGCACGGAAGAGGTGCTCCGTCAGCGCCGCCCCCGCCGTGCCTCCCGGGTGCGTGCCTACGCCCACTTGTGGCCGGCCACTCGCACGCCCCACATTCCGCAGCCCCGTCCGCCCATGGACGACCTCCCCCTGCTCCTCCGGGTCCTCGATGGTCTCCACCGCATCCCGGTGGCGGCCTAGATGAGCGACCTGACGAACCCGCGCCCCACACCAAGGCCGCGGCAGGAACTCCCCGACGCTCCGGTCCCGCTGTGCACCGAGACGCACCTCAACGCATGCGGTTCCACCCGCCGCTGCTGCCTGCTCACCGGCCACGGGGGTGACCACATGGAGGCCGGCGGCGACACCTGGGAACCGCCCTCCGTCGTGTTGGCGCGCTTGTACGAACGCTGGGGGCGCACCCACCGCTTCGCTTGGACGGGCCGGTTCTGGATGGCCACCCATCACAACCCCCGCAGCCACTGGCGCAGCGAGATCGAACCCACCCCGGAACTCCTGGAAGCGAGCCTGCGCCGCCATCACGGTGCTCCCTCCGGCCCCGACCCCGAGAACGCACCCCTCACCGCCGAAGAGGAACGGGCCTGGCGACAACAAGGCGAGCGGTTCAAGCGCGAATGGGGCTTAACCGAACCCGGCAGCGGTTAGAGACCCCGCGCCCCTCTGCGCGGGGCTCCACTGGGACACACGCTGGGCCCGTCCCTCTTCCTTCCCCGTCTGGAAGAGGGACGGGCCCGGTGTCCGGCACAGCCGATCGACATCCAAGGTTCACGATTTGCGTTCTGAGGCCGGGATCGATGCCTGCCTCAACGCCTGGCCGAACGACTAGGGGGCGTCCTCGCCCGGTCGGGGACGGTCATGACAGTCGATGTCCTGCAGCTCCTGACCGTCGATGAGGTAGGCCTCCACCGCCTCGGCGACACACGGGTACATCTGGTCCCCTTCGTTGTCTGTGAGGGAGGAGCCGTAGTAGACGTGGCCACCGTTGTCGACGACGCTCACCAGCGGGCTGTCGAGCCGATCGGCCATGTTGGCCGCGCCCTGGTACGGGGTCCTGGAGTCGAACTCGCCGGCGATGACGAGCGCCGGGGTCTCCCACTCACGGGTCAGGTCGACGGTGGGCTCGGTCGGCTGGTTCTCGGAGAACAGGCACACCGGTGGTCCGGCCTGCGACGCCGCCTGACCGAAGTCGTTTGAGTCCCGGAGCTCGCGTACGTCGGCCCGGTACTGATCGGGATCCGTGGGCCATTCGGCCTCGCAGAGGAGCGACCAGACCAGGTGCGGGGGACCCTCCAGCCGTCCCAGCTGTTCCTCGGCCTCCTCCGGGTCCTCCGGCGGCATCGGCATGTCGGGTTCCCCCGGGGTCTCGGGAGCCTCCGGAAGGGGGGTCTCCTCGACCAGGGCCTTGAACAACAAGGCCGACTCGTCCCAGGCCCCTTGGTCGTCGGCCGAGATGCTCACCAGGCTGCGGAAGTAGTCCTCGTCGTAGACCATCCCGCTCTCGGCTTCCCGGGGCTCCTCCCGGAGTCGCTCGGAGGTCTGTTCGAACGAGCGCGAGACTTCTTCTCGTGTGGTCCCGAAGCCGAACTCGTCGTCACGCTCGGCCAGCCAGTCCGTGTAGCGCTCGACGTTGTCGGTCGCGGCCTGGGACTGGGACAGGAAGTTCTCGCGCCAGACCCCGTCGGGGTCGACGGCCGAGTCGAGCACGGCCCGGTCGAGTCGCTCGGGGAAGAGGGTTCCGTAGACCGCGCCCAGGTAGGTGCCGTAGGAGGCGCCGAGGTAGTCGATCTGTTCCTCCCCCAACACCGCGCGGACGACGTCCATGTCGCGGGCGGTGTTGGCGGTGGTGAAGTGGGGTCGCAGGTCGCCATCGGCCTCGTCGCACGCCTTGGCGTACTCGCGCTGGTCGTCGAAGTGCTGTTCGAGCTCCTCGTCGGTGGGGTGCGTGTCCAGGAGGGGAGGGTCGATCTCACAGTCGAGCCAGGTCGAGGCGCCCAGGCCTCGCGGGTCCATGCCGATGACGTCGTAGACCTCTCCGAGTGGGGTGGAGCCGATCTCGTCCGCGGTCAAACGTCCGGTCGCACCGGGTCCGCCCGGGTTGGTGAACAGGACGCCCTGTCGTTCCCCTTCGTCGACCTGGGCGGACCGGCGGCTCAACCCCACGTGGATCCGTTCGCCCTCGGGGGCGTCGTAGTCGAGTGGCACCTCCACCGTCGCGCAGTCGAGACCGGTGAGGAAGAAGTCCTCGCACTCTTGCCAGTCCACGTTCTGGTCGTGGAAGGCGGCCAACGCCCGGTCCTCGGTGGGCTCTTGTCGGTCGTCGGCGAAGGAATCCGACGGTAGCGCTCCGGTCAGGGAGAGCGCGAGGCCGGTCGTGACCACGGCGGCTCCCGCTCCCGTCAATATGTTCGCTCTTCCCACTGCGCTTTCCTCGATCGTTCGGCCACCGGTCTCGTACTCGACGGCCGGAAGCGCTTATCGGCTGGCGTTCGAGTGGCAATCTAGTGAGGGGAGCACCGCGGGCGGATCCACCTGACTGATGAAACCGGGGGTGGCGATAGTAGGGCTCTCGGGCACCGGGGAACGGCCTGTCACCGACGAAAGTCGATGGTCCACGAGCACGGGCCATCGAGGCCTTCCACGCGGCCGATCCCCAACGGTGCACCCGCAGGCCCGCGCCGCCAGCTCTCCCCGAGTCCGCAGGCAGCAACGAGCCGGATACCGCACCCGCCGCACAACGCGGCGCTGACCTGTGCGAAGCGGCCTGCCGATCGTCTGTTCCCGGGCCGGTTGGATGAGCTCGTGGGCGTGATGGACGACGTCTGGCGGAAGGTGCAGGCAACCGATCTCGGGAACGATGAAGGCCGATGAGCCGGTCCATGTGCGATGGACTCGGATCACCGGCCTTCTCTGCTTCCCCAGTGGGCCTCTGCCCTTGGAGGTTCGGCGGAGGGTGTGGGATTTGAACCCACGAAGCCCCGTCAAGGACTTGGTGCTTTTCAAGAGCACTGCACTCGGCCGCTATGCGAACCCTCCAGGCGAGAGCCGTGGCTCTCTCCGCCAGACATGGTAGCTCACAGCGGGAGCTTCGGCGCAGGGGTATCGGGCAGGGTTACTGAGGAGTAACCTACCTGCCATGGAGAAAATGGACGCCGGTACGGCGGAGTTCGTGAAGTCCGGGTTCCTCGCGGCCGTGCCCTTCGCGCGGCACCTCGGGATCGGCTTCGTCGAGGTGGAGCACGGCCGCGTGGTCATGCGCCTGCCCGAGAACGCGAACCACCACAACCACATCGGCGGACCCCACACGGGAGCCATGTTCACCCTGGCCGAGTCCGCGTCCGGCGCCATCATCATCGGTGACTTCGGGAACCAACTGAACCGCGCGGTGCCCTTCCCCAGTCGGGTCGAGGTCGACTTCCTCCAGATCGCCCTGGGCGACGTCATTGCGGAGGCCACACTCACCCACCCGCGCGAGCAGGTCGTGGCCGAACTGGACGCCGGCGAGCGCCCCGAGTTCCCCATCGAGGTGGAGTTGCGCACCGAGGACGGCACCGTCACCGGCAGGATGACCGTCACCTGGACGCTCAAGCCCAACAGGGGCTGACCTCCGCCGGCCCGGCCGGGGCCTTCCTCGCCTCCTCTAGGGGCCTGCCGATTGTCGGTACCTCTGGGTACGTTGACCTGGAAAGGGAACCTGGCTGAAAGAGGAGGCCGTGCGGTGAGACTACGAGTGGATCGCGACGCGTTCGCGGAGGCGGTCTCCTGGACCGCGCGGGCGCTGCCCACCAGGCCGGCGGTACCGGTCCTCGCTGGGATGCGCATGGAGGTCTCCGAGGACGGCACCACCCTTCATCTCTCCGGCTTCGACTACGAGGTCTCCACGCGAGCCTCGGTGGAGGTCCTGTCCGAAGAGCCCGGGGCGGTACTGGTGCCGGGACGCCTGCTGGCGGAGATCGTTAACAACCTGCCGTCCGGTTCCGTGCACATCGACACCGACGGCCCGAAGGTGGAGGTGCGCGGAGGCGCCGCCCGCTTCACCCTCATCACCATGCCGCTGGAGGACTACCCCGGGCTGCCCGGCATGCCGGGCAAGATCGGCTCGGTACCGGCCGACGCCTTCACCGCCGCGGTGCGTCAGGTGACCCCGGCGGCCAGCAAGGACGACACCCTGCCGATGCTGACCGGTGCCTATCTGGACTTCGCGGGCGACTCGCTGAAGATCGTGGCCACCGACCGCTACCGGATCGCCGTCCGGGAACTGTGGTGGCAGCCGGAAGACCCCGGGGTGGACGTGTCCGCCCTGGTCCCCGCCCGCACCCTCGCCAACACCGTGCGCGGTCTGATCGGCCACTCCAACGTGGACGTCGCCCTGTCCACGACCACCGTGGCGGAGGGCGTCAACCTGTCACCGGGCGAGGGCATGATCGGCTTCGCCAACGGCGAGCGACACACCACCACCCGGCTGATCGACAGCGACTTCGTCAAGTACGCGTCCTGGTTCCCCACCGACTTCTCCGGGCGGGCCGAGGTCGCCGTGGCGCCGCTGCTGGAAGCGATCAAGCGGGTCGCTTTGGTGGCGGACCGAAACACGCCTCTGCGGTTGGCATTCACGGAGGGTGAGGTCGTCCTGGAGGCCGGTTCGGGTGAGGACGCCCAAGCGGTGGAGGCCATCCAGGTGGGGTACGAGGGTGATCCCCTGAAGGTGGCGTTCAAGCCCGACTACCTGGTCGACGGACTCTCCGGGGTGGACACCACGACCGCCTACCTCAACTTCACCGAGCCGACGAAACCCGCGGTGTTCACCGATGTGCCGGCGAAGGAGGGCGAGGAGCCCTCGTTCCACTACTTGGTCCAGCCATTGCGTAGTACTTGACCAGCGGATTCCCTGTTCTTGGGGAAACTGTCCACAGGGCTGTCCACAAGTTATCCACAGGCTGTCTCCCCAGCCTGTGGATAACCCGGGGTGATCGGTCGCGCAGAAGGGTCGTAGAGCCCTTTGAAACGGCCTGTTCTCCGCTGTGACAAGGGAAAACAGCGTTCCTGTGGAAACTGTGCACAACCTGTGGACAACTCCGCGTGAGTGGCTATTCGCCCTCGGCCAGAGTGGACGTTCCGCCACTGGTCACCGGGGTGTCCAAGCCCAGCTCCGCCTGGCGTCCACGGCGGTATCCGGCCCGGTATCCGGCGGCGCTGTGGGTGCGCTCGGGACGATGTTTGCGCAACTGTGGGAACTGCTTTTGGAACTCTTCGTTCACCCGATGCACATCTTCGCGTAGGATCAGTGCCGCCCCGCGGGTGGAACCGCTTTCGTCACCGTCGGTAACGCCGTCGGAGTCGGTTTCGGACGCGGCCATTCTCTGCAATCGGGCGCGGAACTCCCGAATGCGTTCGGCCACCGCCTGCCCGTAAGCACGGACGAAGGAACGGTAGTAGCGCTTACGCTCCGTCTCCAAAGCCGACCGTGTGTAGTTGCGCAGTTCACGAATGTCGGTGATGTGCGACGAACTCATGAACCGGGCGGAGGCCTCCATCTGCATGGAGATCGAAGGCAACAACATCCGCAGCGCGTCCAACGCGCTGGCCGTACCCACCAGGATGATGACGCGTTCGGTGGTCTCCGAGTTGTTCCCCCGGACCGCGGACTGGCACCCGTAGGCGGCGGCGATGTCGGCGAGAGCGCGCACCCGGGACTTGCCGTGACCACCCGCTCCGGAAACGGTGTAGTCCATGCGGCTGATCGCGTCCGGTTCCTCGCCCCGCTCGACGCGGGCCTCGGCCTCGGCGATCGCGTGGCGGGTCATCAGCTCGGCGGCCTTGGCGGTGAACGCCTGGCTCTCGGCATCGGTGACCGCGGGGTCCTCCGCCATGCGAAGGAGCCCGCGGACCCGCTCGACCATCTTCTGACGGGCAGCTTCAGTCATCGGCGCCGGTTGTCTCCCCTAGGTGAGTGTCTTGTTCCGCCCCGGGCGGAAACAACGAGCCTAAGCCCTCTTGTTCCCCACCACCGTCAGGGTGGCCTGGAAGACCGCTCACACACCTGCCCGAATCGTGCCCGTCCCGTGCGGGGTGGCCGAGGTGATCGACCACCCGTCGGAGACCGCTCAGTTCTTGTTGCCCGCGACCGCGGCGACGACGCCGATGATCAGCCAGAGGACCAGGCCCACACCCAGACCGGCGAAGAGACCGCCGAACAGTCCGGTGAAGATGGCGAAGCTGCCGATGACGGACCCGATGTAGCTGATGATGGCGGTGGCGCCACCGGCGAACACGGCCGGCGCAGCCGCGTAGCGGAAGGGGTAGTTGGCGGCCCAACGGCGACCCCGACGGTCGCTCTTCTTGCTCATCACACCGCCGATTCCGCCGATCAGCGCGAAGAAGAAGATGCCGGTCGTGACCGCACCGGGGATCCCGGCCAGGCCGAAGTTCATCAGGAAGGAGAGGGCGCCGGCCACGGAGCCGCCCACGACCGAAGCCCCCCACGGCCAGATCATCGTCGCCGAGGCGACGGGAGTGAATGCGTTACCGCGCTCCAGCGTCATGTTCACAGCTCCAGTCGAGTTCGCGTGGCCTCCGCGCGTCGCGGGACCCTCCACTACCAGGATGGTGGGGCGGGGCGTCCCACGCATCAGGGCTCGTCCCTGACTTACCCCGGAGGTGGGGCCCCGGCACCTGGCGCGCCGGGAAAAGACGGCTCGAAGCCCCCGAAGCGGTGCACGGGGCGCCTCTCCTCGGGAAACGATCAAACGTCCACGGAAGTGCCCGAAGCGCCCGGGTTTCGCGGATGACCGTCGTAGGTGCCCTCCATACCGGCCCGCAGACGCGGCCAGGCCGTGCGGAACGCCGGAAGCAGGGGGAGCGACTCCGTGGAGGTCACCGGAACCCACCGGATCTCCTCGCTCTCCGAATTACCGGGTCGGAACGGGGCCAGGGCGGGAATCCGCAGCAGGAAGGTGTCGTAGCGCCACACCGACAGATCGTGTTCGTGCCGGCCCAACACCGTGTAGTCGGCGAGATCACCCGCGACCTCCTCACGGAACTCGCGTACGGCCGCCTCCAGCGGTGTCTCGTCCCGATTGCGCGCCCCTCCCGGGATGCCCCAGGTTCCCCCCATGTGGGTCCACCCCGCACGGTGCTGGAGCAGCACGTGGCCGGAACCGGCCGCGTCGGTGGCGTACAACAACAACCCGGCGGCGCCGTACAGCCCCCACCTTCGGGAGCCGTCGGGCAATTCCACCCAGCCGTTTCCGTCGCCCTCCTGCATCAGGCCCTCCGATCAGCCCGGTCTCCTCCGATGCGTGGATGACCCATCGCACCCTGTGGACAACGGGAGTCCGCGTCGGCGAATCCCGCTAACCTCTTGAACCTATGGCCCTCTCGACGTCTTCCGCAGCCCTCCTGCCGGTTTACGCTCTTGACCTGGTGCGCCGCCACTGGGCTCCCCTGTTGTGCGTCTACACCGGCGGGATGCTGCTGCACACCCTGCTCATGCGCGGATTGGTGGGTCTCACCGACGTGAACCCCACCCTCTCCCTCGCCGGCCTCGGGCTCACCCTGCTGGTCACCCTGGTGACCTTCGTGGTGATGTTCCAGCTCCTACGCCCGGGGCTCCCCCTGGTGGACCGGGAACTCCACTCCGAGGTCGTCCGGCGGGGGAAACGCACCGGTTTCGCCGAACGAGAACGTCGGGTCGTGGACGGGGTCGCCCTCGCGATCATGCCGTTCCTGGTCTTCTACGGGGCCTGGGGGTTGATCAAGGAGGAGTACGACACCTACAGCATCGGCCTGCTCAACACCGGCGGCATCGAGGCCTTCGCGACCCCGACCGAACTCAGCTGGTTCGGCCTGCCCTTGGCGGTGGCGGTCGTGGCCTGGCTGCTGCGGCGCGTGTGCGGACACTTCTACGAGTCGGGGCGCAACCCGGTCCTGGGCGTCCTCACGGCGCTGTTCGAGGGCGTTTGGATGTTCCTGGCCCTGTTCTCCGTCGGGGTCTTCATCGGCTTCTCCCATGAGTGGGTCGGTAACCGTGCCGCCTGGGTCGGGGTGGAGACCACGCTGAAGGGCGCCATCGACGGTTTCGGGATCAAGCTGAACGTGCCCGAACTCTCCGCCGGGATCGTCGCGGCGATCACCGCCGTGTGGACCTCGGTCAAGGAGGGCTTCCTCGGCCCCATACTGTGGCTGACCATCACCGCGGTGGTCTACCGGGCCCAGATCGGCGACCACGACTCCCTCTTCGAGGAGCGTCGCGGCGGTGGCCGGGTCGGAGCGGCCGTCAACCTCGCCGCGAGGCTGGGCAAGGTGTTCGGACGGCAGGCGGACTCGGACTTCCGGGACAAGTTCACGCCCTTGCTCAACGCCGGGCGATTCGTGCTCGGCGCGGGTCCGGTGTTCTACCTGACCTTCTGCCTGTACTTCGTCTTCCTGGACATGGTGTTCAGCCAACTGAACCGGGGACTCTTCGTCCTGCTCGGCCCGGGTGAGTTCCAGGGTGAGCTCTGGCCATGGTTGCGGCCCATCGACTTCACCGTGGACGCCCTGCACATGCTGTTCCGTCTGTGCCTGCTGGCCGCCGCCTTCGAGATCGCGTTGCGCAAGGCGGAGGAGAACAGTGTGGGCCGGCACCTGTGGCACACGGCCCGACACGCGTCCTAGGAAGCCCCCTCGCAGGTCGGGGTCACTCCAAGGGGTCGGCCTCGAAGAGCAGGGCCTCGGGCTTGGAACGGTCGAGGTCGCCCGTGGTCGTCACGGTGACCTCGTACCTGAGTTCCTCGGCCACGTCCTCGGGCACCAGGAAGGACAGCACCAACGTCTGCTCCTTGCCCGCCGGGATCGGAGCCGCGTCGGCGTCGGAGCAGCCGCCCATGGTCACGCCCTGGTCCTCGGAGAGGTCGCGCATGCCGTACTCCGTGGTGGGTTCCCAGGTACGTCCGTCCTCGTCCATGGCACGGAAGCGGCAGTAGGCGTTCAGCAGCTCGCCCGCGTCATCGTCCTCGGGGGTGACCTTGAAGCCGACGTCGACCAGTTCCACGCCTTCCGGAGGTGGGGTCTGCCCCTCCACGTAACCGACGAGGTAACCGAGGACCTCCCACTCGCTGCCGGCCATGGTGGCGGTCGAATCCTCGACGACCCGCGGTTCGGGGCGGACGAGACCGCTCTCGCTCACCTCCCTGGCCTCCGTCAGATACGGCCACCCGACCATGATCGGGAACAGTACGACCAAGGCGGCCACGTAGGGCAGGTGCAGGCGCTTCCACAGGGGGAGGGCGCGGCGTGGCCGACCGGAGTCGGGTGAGGGACGGGCGTGGCGTGCCGAGCGAGGGCCCGAGGCGGGTCGGGGTGAACGCGGGTCCCGCGCCTCCGGGTTCCACGGGTGGTTCTGGGGAGGCTGTCCCCAGTACGGTCCGGGACGTGCGGGAGGGACCTGGGCGCCGGTGGCCGGCCCACCCTGCCCGGGGTGCCCGCCAAGGCCTGGAGGCATCGGTGGGGGAGGACCCATGGGCGGCCATCCGGACGGCCGTCCCCCCGGCGGAGGCGGGCCCTGAGGCGGCCCCTGGGGTGGCCATGGGCGCCCCCCGGGTCCACCCGGGCCGTACGAGGGGTTCGGGCGCCCATACGGGGGCTGAGAGCCCGGCAGAGGACCTTGCCCGTGGGGATCATTCGGGTGCATCGATGTCCTCCCCGGCCTGGATCTGAGGCGGAAGCAGTTCCGCGGGTTCGTCGGAGGGCGATGTGTCCGTCAGCTCCAGGTCCACCGCGGCCTGGGCGCCGAGGCGACCTTCGAACCCGGGGGCGTTCGTGACGACCAGGGAGGGCTCGTCGATCTCCTTCTCGGGCACCTCGAACACGAACGCGCCGTACAGGGGCAGACCGGGCGACAGGGTGGCGCGGTCCATCGCGTCGGGGAACCAGCTCGGTTCGAAATAGGTGGTGCCGTCCTTCATCCGCAGCTCGGCGGGGAAACCGACCATCGTGGTGTGCTCGGCGGTCATGCGGGCCCAGACCAGCACCCAGACGCCGTTGGCCTCGACCGGCTCCGTGCTCTCGCCGAAGGCGTCGGTGGCGCTCAGGGACGTGCTCAGGTCGACCCGGTCGATCTCCAGGGTGAAGTCGTCGGTGACGACGGGCTCCCGGGCGGACCCGGACGTACCGATGGGTTCGACCATCTTGTCCTTGGCCACCACGAAGTGCTGGCAGAGGGTGATTCCGGCGGCCAAGAGCACGCAGACGACGACGGTGAGGGGTCGGTTCATGTTCGTTCAGCCCCCGTCCAGGGGGAGCGAGACCGCGCCCACCACGTCTTTGGTTCCGACCCACAGGGTCCCCGTGCCACCGGTGGTCTGGAGCTCCTCGATCTCGTGCAGCGCCAAACCCAGGCTCTCCACGTCGTCGACGTCGAAGTTCCGGGGGACCTCCCAGGACAGAATGGCCGACTCTTCCACCGAGTGCGGTTGCAGGTGAGACACGTAACCCGTCGGCTGACGCTCGTAGTTGATCTCCGGCCCCTTCACGGTCTGCCCGCCGGGTTCGGCGTGCACCACCAGGCTGCCGCCGACGTTGCCCATCGGGACGGGGCGCTCGGAGCCGCGCAGCTCGATGTCGGCCCTGACCTGAAGGTAGGTACCGAGGTCGTCGGAGTGGATCCGCGCCTCGTGTGGGGTCACGACGATGAGGTCGTTCTTCAACTCGGTGCCCGGCTCGGCCGGGTCGGCCAGCGGGTCGTGGGTGTCGAGCCCACCGAACGCGGCCACACCGAGGAGACCGACCGCGCAGGCCGCGCCGGCCAGGGAGAACAGGGCGAACTTCGCGAAGGGGTTCGCGGGTAGGGGAGAGCGCCGCGGTTCCTCCGCGGCGCCGAGATGGTGCACCACGAGGCGCAAGTCTAGAGGTAATGGGTCGTGGGCACCTCAAAACGTCCGGAACCGGTCGAACAAGGTCGCGAATTCTCGCAGGTCCTGGCGGTTTTCGGTGTCGTTCGAGGGTGCGGGTCCGGTCGTGCGGTTCGGGGATCGCGTGGGCCGAGAAACGGGACCGGTTATTGAGGGCGAACCTATAATTACCGGGAGTGAATAAATAACTACGCATGGTGCGGATTCGGGTTGGGGGTTGAACCCGTTAATGCCAGATGTCAACAATGGGTGTCCGCGGAACGACCTTGGGTTTTTCTTTCCGAGCTGAAAGCGGTTTGTAAGCGTCTCGGAAGAGGATCTCCCTAGTGTGAAGCTCGATCGGCGAGACCGGCGCCCGCGAGAGGACGGCTCGTGGGAGACACGCCGGCCCGGCGACGAATCGGACACGAGCCATCCGTGGTGAGCCCCCAGGCGGAGGGCGCCACGGATGGCGTTTCCGCCGGAGGGCGGTGAGTCCCATGATGCTTCGAAGACGGCGTAGGGCCACATTGCGGCTCTACACGAGTGCGGTGAGAAGAGGAGTTCGAGTGCCGAAGATGCTGACGGTGGACGAGCAGTTCGAGGCGATCGTGGCGGGTGCGACCCCCGAGGCCAAGATGCGTCCCATGGAGGAGCCCACCCCGAAGGAGGCGGCTCCCAAGGAAGCAGAAGAGGAGAAGGAGGAGAAGGAGGACAAGTAGTCCTTCCCTCCGGGGGCCGTCCGTTCCGAGTACCGACTGGAGGGGGGTACTCGGAGCGAACGGGCTCCCCGAATTCCTATTCCACGAGTGGCGGCTTGCTAGGGTTGCTGCTTGTGGATTTCGGCGTGCTTGGCCCCATTGCCGCGTGGTCGGACGGAAGATCCCTTCCGGTAGGTGGACCACGGCAACGTTGTGTCCTGGGCGTACTCCTGGTATACGCCGGTCGAGAGGTCACTTTCGACCAATTGATCAGCTTTCTGTGGAACGACGACCCACCTCGCACCGCGCGTTCGGTGATCCAGGTACAGGTCTCTCACCTGCGCCGTTCCTTTCCCGGGCTGATCAAAACCACCTCCGGCGGCTACCTGGCCGACATCGACCCGGACCGTGTCGACCTGCACAGGTTCCGGCGGCTTCGGGAGTCGGCGGAGGGCGTCGCCTCCCCGGAGACCATGACGCGGCTGTCCAAGGCCCTCGAATCCTGGCGTGGGGTCCCCTTCTCGGGGGTCGGGTCGGAACACCTCCTCTACTCGGTCGTGTCCCCGATGCTCGAAGAGCGCTGGGCGGCCGTGGCCGAGTGGGCCGACTGCGCGCTTGAACTGGGTCGGGCGAAGGAGGTGGTCGCCTACCTGACCCCCATCGCCCGGCAGGAGGAACTGCGGGAACGGATCCACCACCTCCTCATCACCGCCCTTTGGCGGAGTGGTGAACGGGCCGCCGCGTTGTCCGCATACGAGGCGATCCGTTCCCGGCTCGCGGAGGAGCTGGGGGTCGATCCGGACCCCGAACTGATGGCCCTGCACACGCAGATCCTGCGTGCGGACAGCGTTGAGAAGACACCGGCGAAGGGGTCCGGTTCGCTGGTGCTGAGCAGGGAGGACGGCTTCGTCGTCCGTAACGACCTGCCGCGGGACATCCCCGACTTCGCCGGTCGGGAGAGCTCCCTCACCCAGATCCTGGACCTGGCAGCTCACGACGAGAAGCGGGCCAAGATCTGTGTCATCACCGGGACCGGTGGTGTCGGCAAGACCACCGTGGCGGTTCGGGCGGGCCATGAACTGGCCGAGGAGTACACGGACGGTCAGCTGTTCATCGACCTCTACGGCTACACCCTGGACAAGGAGCCCCTGGACTCCCACACCGCCCTGGGAGCCTTGCTGCGCGCGGTGGGGGTGGACCCGGACGAGGTACCCGAGTCCCTGGACGAGCGTTCCGCGCTGTGGCGGGCCACCCTCATGGGGCGCCGGGTCCTGACGGTTCTCGACAACGCCGTCACCTACTCCCAGGTCGCCCCACTCCTGGCCGCGTCCCCCGGATCACTGACCCTGGTCACCTCGCGCAACGACCTGTCGGGTCTCAGCGGAGCCCGCTACATCTCCCTGAACGTCCTGGAGAAGAAGTCCTCCCTGGAGCTCTTCGCCCGTGTGCTGGGCGAGGACAAGGTCGCCCAGGAACCCGAACAGGCCCAAGAGGTCGCCCGGCTGTGCGGAGGTCTACCGCTGGCCCTGAGGGTGGTGGCCGGACGGATGATGAGCCGGCCCCGGTGGACCTTCGCGCACGTGGTGCGGCGCCTGAGCGAGCAGAACCGCCAGTTCCGGGAACTCCAGGTGGACGGGCAGAGCGTCGAGTCGGCCATCGACCTCTCCTACCGCAGTCTCAACCCGGAACTGCACCGGGCCTTCCTCCTGCTCAGCGCCGCCTTCGGCCGCAACATCGACCTTCACGGGGCCGCCACCATCCTCGCCCTCTCACCGGTGGAGACCGACGAGGTGCTTCAGGACCTGGTGAGTGTCTGCCTGCTGGACGAACCTCACGCCGACGTCTATCGGTTCCACGACCTGATCCACGTCTTCGCCTCGCAGAGAGGGAGGACGGATCTCGGGGTCATGGAGTTCGAACGCGCCCGACAGGCCCACGCCGACTACTTCACCGCGACCACCGACCGGGCGGCGGAACTTCTCGGCGGGCCACGCCACAGCGGTGAGAACCCCGTCAAGCCGTCTCGGTACAGCCCGGAACTGAACGACCGGGCCGAGGCCGAGGAATGGTTCGAACTCCACCAGGACCACATCGCGGAGGTCGTCGAGTACTTCGCCGCGCAGGAACGCGCGGAGGACGCTTGGCGACTCGCCGATTCGACCTGGAAGTTCTACACGATCCGTGGCAGGTCCGGGATGATCCTGTCCCTCCACGAACGGGTCCTCGCCGCCAACTACGGAAGCGGACACGAACGTGGACGCGCGGTCACCCTGATCGGGATGGGCATCGCCTACTACATCGCGGGTTCCTTCGATCGCTCCCTGGAGATGTTGACCGAGGCCAAGGACATCCTGGAAGTGGTCCAGGACGAGTGGGGCATGGTCCGGGCGCTCTCCAACCTCGCCATGGTCTACGAACGAGTGGGAAGGTTCCGGGACTCGGCCGAGGCGATCCAGGGGGTGTTGGCTCACGCGACGGCCACCGAGGATCCAAGGGTCGAATCCCTGCAGCGGGGGAACCTCGCGGTCCTGCGCCAAACCCTGGGCGAGTACGAGGAGGCGTTGCGTTGTGCCGAACGGGCGCTCAAGACCCCCATGGGTGACTCCGACGAGGAGGGCCGGGCCTACGTGAAGCGGGTCATGGGCGAGGCGTGTGTGGGACTCGAACAGTACGACCGCGCGTTCGCGGACCTGGAGGAGGCGCTGGAGCTGTCCACACGGCTTCAGCTGGTCGGGAACCTGATCTTCGTGCACAACTCGTTCGGAGTCGCGCACCGTGCCGTGGGAAAATTCGAATCGGCCGTCGCCGCCCATGTGAAGGCACTCGAACTGGCGGAGGAAAGCGGCGACCGTAGTGGCGACGCGGAGATCCTCACCGATTACGGGACGACCCTCAGCGTGACCGGCCGTTTCGACGAGGCCGCGGAGGTCTTGGAGAAGGCCCTCGCCACCGCCGTCGAGCGGGACGAGCGCTACATCGCCGCTCGGGCCTCGCTCGCTCTGGGCCGGATCCCCGAACCACTGGTGTCTCCGGACCGGGCCAGGGAACTGCTCACCGACGCCCTGGGGACCTTCGAGGAACTCGACCTGCCCGAGGCGGCGCAGGCGCGCGAAGCGCTCCGAGAACTGGGCGGTTAGACGAGTCGGCGGCCGTTCCGCCTCCGCTTCGTTCCCTTGACCCCTTTTGTCCCCGGGGCCTTCCAACCCCCATGACGGCGCATCGACCGCAGGTACAGCTTCGATGGCAGGGTCCGCACCGGGCGCGGGATCCTCGGGTACACCGTCCTGGTCACCCGGATCAACCGGTCGTACCGGCGCTGCCTCGCGGCCGACCACGGAATACCGAAGTCCCGACGTAGCCCCTCCGGCAGCAGCCCACCGGTGAGGAACCGTTGGGCGGAGGTGAGCGGCCACAGCAACCGGTTTCGTGGCCGGAAGACCCCGTTGGCCAACTCGCGGGCGACCGGGCCTACGTCGAGGTCCGCGAGGCTCCGCTCCCAGTACGCTTCGAACTCCTCCGGGGTCGAGGGCCACGTCTCCTCCGGCAGGCCCAGCGCGGTGGCGTACACCGCGGCCTCCCGTAGGAACGCCTCCCGCTCGCCCGGCGCGAACTCGCCGATGACGAGCTCGTGCAGCCGTTCCCCCGATCGGTAGAGGGTCGCGCCGACCCACAACAGCAGGTCGGGATCGAGCGCGTCGTAGCCGGGGCCGCGCACCTTGCGGTGCATGGCCCGCACGATCGCCTGGACCCGTGCGCGCTCCTCGTCCGTCCCGAGCGCCGTTCCGTACAGGTAGAACAGGGTGCCGCGCAGACGGTCGAGTGGACGGGACGTGAAGTCGCTGTGGTCGGACACGCCCTGGGCGACGGACGGGTGGGCGATCTGGAGCAGGATCGCGTAGCCGGCCCCGGCCAGGAGCCCGGACTCGGCCTGGACCCGGCGCAGCATCGATTGGTCGGACGATCGGTCCATGTCTGGATGGTAGGTCAAGACCCGGATCGACGGGCGAGGACGCGCGCGTTCCGATGAGCCCCGGAGTCGACGATTCCGAAGCGCGTCGTGACGGGGGTAAGGGAACTGTTACCTGAAGGTGAGGTCCAGCGGAAATCCCGCATGGCCCGACCCTTGCTCGGCCCTTCCTCGCGCCAGACCGGCATCGAATCTGGAAGGTATCTTTCCAGTTCCGGCGTTCGTGTCGTCCGGAACCCACCAGTACCAGCGGTCGGAACTCGTTCCCCCACCCCGCGCCCGTCACGCGGATTCGGAGCCGCCTGGGGCCAACAGGGGTCTTGACGGGCCGTGACGCTCTCTTTACCGTCTTCGACAACCGGGTGGAGGACTTTCCCGACCACCACGGGGCCGTTCTCGGCCGAGCCCGGAACCCACGGACTAACCGGCCGTGGGACCTCCGCCCGATCCCCTGGACCGGTGCCGGTCCGGGTCATCCCGCTACGACCCTCCGGGGTCGTGACCCCCAGGAAGGGCACGATTCATGACCGTGCGCAGCAAGATCCGATCGACCGCCGCCGTCGCCGCCGGAACCGCCCTGGTCTTCGGCCTCATGCCCGCGGGCACCGCCAGCGCCCACGGCTACATCTCCAACCCGCCCAGCCGGCAGGCCCAGTGCAACGCCGGGGTCGTCGAGTGCGGTCCCATCCAGTGGGAGCCGCAGAGCGTCGAGGGCCCCAAGGGCCTGATGGACTGTGCCGGAGGCAACGAGATCTACTCCGAGCTCCGCGACGACAACTATGGCTGGGACGTCACCCCCGTCGGCACCACCGCCACCTTCGACTGGATCATCACGGCCAACCACTCCACCGCCACGTGGGAGTACTTCATCGACGGCGAGCTGATCGCGAGCTTCGACGACGGTGGCGCCCAGCCGCCGGACTACTTCTCCCACGACGTCGACCTGTCCGGGTACAGCGGTGAGCAGACCGTCCTGGCCCGCTGGAACGTCGCCGACACCTCCAACGCGTTCTACAACTGCATCGACGTCAACGTCGGCGCTCTGTAACCTCCCGAGTCCGCCACCGCACCCCTGACCCCCCGCGTTCCGGTCCGGCCCGCCACGGCCGGACCGGCACGCGTTCCCCCACCCTTTGACGGGGCCCGGAGAATGCGGTGCCTGAAAGATCATGGATTCGCGGACGGCGAGCTCCGCGGCGAGAGCGGAGACCGCCCGGAGCGCTTCTTCGGGTTCGCCGTCACCACCGTTCTGGTGATCCGATTCGTTCTGGTCCCGGCCGCGCCGGGAGCGCCCTGGTTCGCCACCGAATCGTGGGTGCCGGTGACAATGTTGTGGACAGGGTTCCGGTGCGACCACCGTGCCGCGTCCACACCCGACCGGGTACGCACGTCACCCGGGGCGCCGTCCCAGAGGGAGAACCGCGAAATGACCGCTCATCCCGAGACCACCGGCCCCGCCGACCCGGCCCGACTGGACACCGAACGCATGCATCGGATCTACCGGCACCTGCACGCCAACCCCGAACTGTCCATGAAGGAGTACGCGACCGCCGACTTCATCGAGGCCGAACTCGACGACCTCGACATCGCGCACTTCCGTTGCGCCGGCACCGGGGTGGTCGGGGTCGTCCACAACGGAGAGGGCCCCGTGGTGGCGTTCCGCGCGGACACCGACGCGCTGCCCATCCGTGAGGAGACCGGCCTGGAGTACGCCAGCGAGGCCGTCGGCACGCTCGACGACGGGACCGAGGTCCCGGTGATGCACGGCTGTGGCCACGACACCCACGTCACGTCCGCGCTCACGGCCGCCCGTGTCCTGGTCTCCGACCTCGACGCGTGGTCGGGAACGCTCGTCCTGGTGTTCCAACCCGGTGAGGAGACGGCGGTCGGCGCGCGTGCGATGGTCGACGACGGACTCTGGAACCGAGCCCCTCGCCCCGACATCGTCCTGGGCCAACACGTGATGCCGCTGCCCGCAGGCGCCGTGACGGTCAGCCACGGCGCCGCGATGTCCATGGCCGACTCGCTGAAGGTGACGGTGTACGGACGCCAGGCCCACGGTTCGCAGCCACAGGCCTCGGTCGACCCGATCGTGCTCGGCGCGGCCATCGTCACCCGGTTGCAGACCATCGTGTCGCGCGAACTGGACCCGCGGTCCCCGGCCGTGATCACCTGCGGCACCTTCCACGCCGGGTTCAAGGAGAACATCATCCCGGCCCAGGCGGAGTTCACCCTGAACATCCGCACGTTCGAACCCCAGGTGCGCGACCAGGTGCTCGCGGCGGTGCGCCGCGTCATCACGGGGGAGGCGGCCGTCTCCAACGCTCCGGAGCCGCTGATCGAGGAGCTCTACAGGTTCCCGCAGTGCTACAACGACCCCGACGAGGCCGCGCGGGTCGAAGCGGCCCTGCGCGCCGGGCTGGGAGAGGACCGGGTGTCCGAAGGCGCCCCGAACATGGGCAGTGAGGACTTCGGGGAACTCTCCGAAGCCATCGACGTGCCCTCGGTCTACTGGTTCTTCGGTGGCTTCGACCCCGTGGACGGTGAGCCGCCGTCCAACCACTCGCCCTACTTCGCACCGGCCATGGAGCCGACGCTCGCCACCGGGGCCCGTGCGGCGATCACGGGGATCCTGGCCTACCTCGGAGCGGGCAGGGACGGTTCCGGCGACTGATCGCCCAGAGCCGGAGCGAAGGACCCCGGACATGACGAAGGCCGGTCCCGTGGGACCGGCCTTCGTGCTCGTCGGGGTGGCGGGATTTGAACCCACGACCTCTTCGTCCCGAACGAAGCGCGCTGCCAAGCTGCGCTACACCCCGAAGCAACATCCCCAAGTCTAGCGGATTCGGGGAGTGCTCGCGACGCGGTTCACGCCACACTGTTCCGGTGCGGGTCAGGCCCCCGGGACCAGGTCCAGCAGGGACGCCTCGGGGCGGCAGCAGAACCGCACCGGAGCGTACGGGGAAGTGCCCATGCCGCCAGAGACGTGCAGCCACGCCTTCCCGTACTCGTTCAGCCCCCAGGCCCGCTTGCGGTCGATCCCGCAGTTGGTCACCAGGGTCCCGTAGAACGGCAGGCACAACTGGCCGCCGTGGGTGTGTCCGGCCAGCAGGAGCTGGTAACCGTCGGCCTCGAACCGGTCCAGGTTGGCGGGTTCGGGCGAGTGCAGCACCCCCAGACGCAGGTCGGCGCTCGGGTCGGCCCGGCCGGCGATGGCGTCGTACCGGTCCAGCTTGATGTGCGAGTCGTGTACGCCGCCCAGGGCCACGTCCAGCTCACCGACCTTCAACGAACCCTTGTGGTTGTTCAGGTCCAGCCAACCCGACGCCGACATCGAGGCGCCCAGCTCACGCCAGGGCAGGTCCGGCACCCGACGCTTCCTGTAGTCGTTCTTGCTGGTCCGCCACAGGTACCGCGCCGGGTTCTTCAGCTGTGGCGAGAACAGGTCGTTCGACCCGTACACGAACGCGCCGGGGCGGTCCAGGAGCGGCCCGAGCGCGTCGATGAACGGCCCGACGGCTTCCGGGTGCGCCAGGGAGTCGCCCGTGTTGATCACCAGGTCCGGCTCGTACCGTTCGAGCCCGCGGATCCAGTCGATCAGCATCTTCCGTCCGGGCGTCAGGTGCGCGTCGGACAGGTGCAGGATCCGCATCCGGGGGCTGCCGGCCGGCAACAGGGGAAGTTCGTACCTGCGCAGCCGGAACCAGTTGCGTTCGATGACCGAGGCGTACCCCAGTCCAGCCACACCGACCGCGCCCGTGATCGCGGCCGTACGCCCGATCCCGCGCAGAATTCGTCTACCGTCCACGCTCATCCGGCCCTCCTCTTTCGTTGATCGATCGTCTCAGATCCGGAACCGTCCCGTGCGCAAAGCGTTGGTCCGCGTGGGAGTCACGGCAATAGGATCAGGTCATGTCCGAACTCAAAGATCGCCTCAGGTCCGACCTCACCGCCTCGATGAAGGCGCGTGAGAAGGTGCGCACCGCGACCCTTCGCATGGTGCTAGCCGCCATCGCCACCGAGGAGGCGGCAGGTTCCACCCAACGTTCCCTGAGCGACGACGAGGTCACCAAGCTCCTGGTCCGCGAGGCCAAGAAGCGCCGCGAGGCCGCCGAGGCCTTCGACAAGGGCGGCCGCGTCGACGACGCCGCCAACGAGCGCGCCGAGAGCGAGATCCTTTCGGACTACCTGCCCAAGCCTCTCACCGACGAGGAGCTCTCCCAGCTGGTCGCCGCTGCGATCGCCGAGACCGGAGCCTCCGGGATGCAGGAGATGGGCAAGGTCATGAAGGTGGTCAACCCGCAGGTCGCGGGCCGCGCGGACGGCGCCCGCGTGGCCGCGGAGGTCAAGAGCCGGCTGGCCTGACCAACGGGTTCGAAGAACGAAAGGGGGTGGGATGATCTGATCACCCCACCCCCTTTTCCCGTGTGTTCGGACCCGGGTCAGTCCTGTTCGCTCCGGCCGTTGTTCACCGGGCCGGCCGGTAGGACCGGGTGCCAGTCGGTGTCCCCGGAGGGACCTCCGGCGCTCTCCCGGCCGGTGCCGTCACTGAGGAAGACGTTGACCGTGGCCCCCTCCGGCAGGCGGCTGCCGGGGTCCGGGTTCACCGCGGCCACCGAACCCTCCGACTCGGAGGAACGCAGCACGGTCCCCGACACGTTCACGGAGTAGCCGGCCTCCTCCAGCGCGGACACCGCCGCGGACTCCGGCATGCCGACCACGTCGGGCACGCCGCCGTCGTCGCTGGCCGGACTGGCCTCTTCGTCGGCGTCATCGTCATCGTCGTTGGACGAACGCGGCTCGGAAGTGGAGCCGAATCGGCCGGGCGCCGACGCCAGCTGTTCGACCTCCAGGCCCTCGTGGGCGCCGCGCATGGTCTCCTGCCAGATGGGCCCGGGGATCGTGGCCCCGTACACCGTCCCGAAGTGCCGGTCGCCGATGGTGACGTTGCGCAGCGGGTACTGCTGCGGGCCGCGCGGGTCGCCGACGAACACGGTGCTCGCCATCTGCGGGGTGAACCCGGCGAACCAGGCCGCCGCCGAACCGTCGGTGGTGCCGGTCTTGCCCGCGGCGGGTCGACCGATGCCGAGGCTGGCCGCGGTACCGCCGTTGAAGGGCTGCGTCAGCAGGTAGCTGGTGCCGTCCGCGACGTCCTCTTCGATGGCCTGCTCGCACTCGGGCTCGATGTCGATCGTGGTGCCGGACTGGTTGTCCTCGATCTTGGTGATGGCCTGCGGCTCGCAGTACTGGCCGCCGGCGGCGAAGGTGGCGTAGGCGTTGGCCACCCGCAGCGGGGAGACCTCTTCGCTGCCCAGGGTGAAGCTGCTGTTGGCGAGCGAGTTGGCGTTCTCCGTGAACAGGGTGCCGTCGGCGCGTTGCAGCCCCAGTTTCTCGGCCATCTTCATGGTGTTGCACAGCCCGGCCCGCGCCTGCAGCTGCGCGAAGAAGGTGTTGGACGAGGCCTTGGTGCCGGAGATCATGTTGTGGTTGCCGGCGTTGCTGTCACCCGCGTTGCTCAACGACCAGCTCTCCAGGCGTCCGCCGTTGCAGGCGGTCTGCCCGCTCACCGTGGTGGAACTCGGTGAGTTGAACGAGGTGCTGAACGGCAGGCCCTGTTCGAGGGCCGCGGCCAGGGTGAACGCCTTGAAGGTCGAGCCGGCCTGGAAGCCGCTGCTGCCGCCTCGGTCGGAGTCGGTGGCGAAGTTGATGGACGTCTCGCCGAGTTGGCTCTCGTCCGGTCCGTAGTTGCGGCTCTGCATCATGCCGAGGATGTGGCCGGTCCCGGGCTCGACCACGGCCTGCGCCGCCACCTTGCGGGACTCGTTCTCACGAGGCACCCACTTGTCCACGGCGGCCTGGCCGGCCTCCTGGGTCTGCGGGTCCAGGGTCGTGTGGATCTCCAGGCCCGCGGTGCGCAGCCAGCGGGCGCGCTCGGTCTCGTTGGGGCCGAACCGCTCGTCCTGCTCGATCTCCTGCACCACGTAGTCGCAGAAGAAGGGCTGGTCACTGGGCACGCACCCGTTGGGCGGGGTGTCCAGTTCCAGTTCGAGCTTCTCCTCCTTGGCCTCGTCGGCCTCCGCCTCGGTGATGGAACCCGTGGCGACCATGCGATCGAGGACGACGTTGCGTCTCTCCTCGGTCTGCTCGGGGAAGAAGCGGGGGTTGTACAGGTAGGGGTAGCGGACCAGACCGGCGATGGTCGCGGCCTGGTGCAGTTCGAGATCGGCCGCGGACACCTGGAAGAAGTGCTGGGCGGCGGACTCGACACCGTAGGCGCCGTCGCTGAAGTAGGCGATGTTGAGGTAGCCCTCAAGGATCTCGTCCTTGGTCATCCGCTGTTCCAGGGCGACCGCGTAGCGCAGCTCCCGGATCTTGCGGGCGATCGTCTCCTCGCGGGCGTGGTCCAGTTCCTCCTGGGAGGTGGCCGCCTCGATCTGCACGTTCTTGACGTACTGTTGTGTGATCGAGGAAGCACCCTCGGTGTTGCCGCCCATCGTGCGGATGGCCGCGCGCAAGGTGCCGGACACGTCCAGGCCACCGTGCTCGTAGAAGCGGGAGTCCTCGATCGCCATGATCGCGTCGGTCATGTTCGGGGAGATGTCCTCGATGTCGACCAGTTCACGATTCTGGTCGAAGATCTCCGCTATGACGCCGCCATCGGCGTCATAGATCGTCGAGCGTTGTGGAGGCGGAGGGGTCTCCAGTTGGCTGGGCATGTCGAGAAAGCCGCTGGCGACGTTCCTGGCAGTGATCCCCATGCCCCCGACCGCCGGCAGAGCCAAGGCGGCGACGAGTAGACCGGCGATCACGCCGACGACCATCAGTTGGCTGATTCTTTGAAGCAATGTCCCCTGACCCACCCCATCAGACTAAGTGACCGCGAACGCGATAAAGCGGTGCAACCGGTGTCGAACGCCGCTTGTTCATGCGGAATCGACCTTGCCGTCGCACGAGCCGTGCCCCACGACCATCTTTTCACGGTTATCGCTGAACGATCCCGGTTCGGTTCGGCCGACGAGCCCCTCCGCCGTGGTTCCGGGAGAGTGGTCGACCGGTCACGCAATGGCCCGCTCGGGCCATATCCATGAGATGGAATGTGGGTCGACCGGGTTCTGTTGGCGCGGCGGTCCGAACCGTACTTTCGAGATGTGGGGGTGTGGTGCCATCGAGGATGCCACCCACCCCGTCCGGTGACGGGAGGCCACCGTGCTCCCCTCCACTCAACCAGAGCACATCGACCACCCGTGACCACGAGACCCATCACACGTCTGGGAAGTGGGCCACATGTGGACCGATCAATGGACGACGCGGGCTCTGTGCCGACGAATCGATCCTGACACGTTGTTCGTGCCGGGAGCGGCGCAGAACCAGGTGAAGGCCATCTGCCAGGGCTGTCCCGTGCGCACCGAGTGCTTGGCGGATGCCCTCGACAACCGGATCGAGTTCGGGGTCTGGGGCGGAATGACCGAACGAGAACGCCGTTCCCTACTTCGAAAACATCCCGGTGTCGGTGACTGGGGGCCGTTGCTGGAGGGCGCCCGCCGTGAGGGCGCCGGCGACCTGGCCCACTACGCGAGGACACGACAGAGCGCCTGAGGCCCCTAACGTTCGTCCCCCGCCAGAGCCGATCCGATCTCCCTCAGCCCCGCCAGGTCGTGCACGTCCTCCGGGCGGGCGGCCACCTCCGTCACCCGGATGCCGGGATGCGTGGACGTCATCCGTTCGCACAGCCATAGTTCCCGCTCGCGCTTGCGTACACGTTCGGCGTGCAACCGCAACGCCGCCACGGCCAACGGATTCGTGTCCGCCAGGATGTCGGCCGCCGTCGAGGCCCGTTCCGCGCTCAGGTCGGCTCCAGGGCCCGTGGGAAGTGGGTGGGTGCGATTCACGACCAACCCCGCCAAGGGCATCGCGTCCTCGGCGAGTCGCTTCACGAAGAAGGAGGCCTCGCGCATGGAGTCGGAGTCGGGCACGGCGACCACCACGAAAGCGGTCCCCGGGGTGCGCAGCAGCCGGTAGGTGCGTTCGGCGCGCTCCTGGAACCCGCCGAACACCGTGTCGAAGGCGGCGACGAAGGATCTCAGGTCGTTCAGGAACTGGGCGCCCACGATCTTGCCCACCACCGAGCCCACCATGTTCATCCCCGCGCCCAACAACCGGAAGGCGCCCGAACCGGCCGGACTGAGGAAGCGGATGAGCCTGCCGTCCAGGAATCGACCGAGACGCTTGGGCGCGTCCAGAAAGTCCAGGGCCGAGCGGCTCGGCGGGGTGTCCACGACGATCAGGTCCCACTCGCCGGACTGGCGCAGTTGGCCCAGCTTCTCCATCGCCATGTACTCCTGCGTGCCGGAGAAGCTCGTGGAGAGGGTCTGGTAGAAGGGGTTGGCCAGGATCTGGCGGGCCCGTTCCGGGTCGGCGTGCTCTCGCACGACCTCGTCGAAGGTCCGCTTCATATCGAGCATCATCGCGTGCAGGCTGCCCTGCCCTGCCTGCTCGCCCTGCCCGTCCCCGGAGACCTGCGCGGCCCGGCCGTCCCGGGAACCGCCGCCGGCCGTGACGGGCCTCGGCAACGGAACCGGACGCGGGGTGTTGTCCAGCTCCTCCAACCCCATGGACTGGGCCAGGCGCCGGGCCGGGTCCACGGTGATCACCACCGTGCGCCGACCCCGTTCGGCCGCGCGCAGAGCCAGCGCCGCGGCCGTGGTGGTCTTGCCGACGCCACCGGCACCGCAACACACCACGATCTTCGTTCCGGGATCGTCGAGCAGCGCGTCCACGTTCATCCGCTTCGGGTCGGGACTCCGCGTTCCACCGGTCACCTGCGCACCCCCTGCTCACTCAGCCGCCGGGCCAGCCCGACCAGCGCCGCCCGGTCCATCCCACCCTCCAACCGGGGCAGTTCCACCAAGGGGCGCCCGACGTCCTCCAGCTCACCCCGTACCCGCAGTTCCAGCAGGTGCCGAAGAGCGTAGGACCGAACCTCCCCGGCGAGGTCGGCGGCCAGACCCGTCGGGTCGGCCAACCCCGCGACCTCCATCCCGTCGGTGAGCGCCGCCTCGTCCGGCCCTTCGACGGCCGCGGCGGCCAGTTCGACCTCTCCCAGCAACCTCGGGCCGACCATGTTCACCAGGACGGCGCCCGGCCGCAGCCCCAGCGCCTCGATCTCGGCGATCCCGTCCCGGGTCTCCTGGGCGGGCATCTCCTCCAACAGGGTCACGAAGTGCACCCTGGTCCGCTCCGAACGGATCACCGACATGGCGCGTTCGGCGTGTTTGTGGATCGGTCCCATCCGGGCGAGCCCCGCCACCTCGGAGTTCACGTTCAGGAACCGGCCGATGCGCCCCGTGGGCGGCGCGTCCATGACCACCGCGTCGTACCGGTGCGGGCCGCCGGAGGAACGAGGTTCGCCCTCACGGCGTCGGACCGCCTCAGTGGCCTTCCCGGTCAGCAACACGTCCCGCAGTCCGGGGGCGATCGTGGTCGCGAAGTCCACCGCGCCCAGTTTCGTGAGGGCCTGGCCCGCCCGACGCATCCCGTAGAACATCTCCAGGTACTCCAGCAGCGCCGCCTCCGCGTCCGCCGCCAACACCGAGACCGAACCACCGCCGGGCGCGGACAGCATCGCGCGTTCCTCGTAGGGGAGGGGCGCGCTCCCGAGCAGGGAGGCCACCCCCTGCCGGCCCTCCACCTCCACCAGCAGCACCCGACCACCGCCGGTCGCCAGGGCCAACGCCAACGCGGTCGCCGCCGTCGTCTTACCGGTGCCGCCCTTACCCGTCACGATGTGCAACCGGGCGCCGGTGAACGCTTCCCCTGGGCCACCGCGACGCGGTCCGTGTTCACGTTCGTTCACCCCACGGAGTCTATGCGGGCCCCCTCTTCGGGGATGGGCGGCGGGTGGGCGGTTTACCTGGTCCGCCCGACGGGCCGGGGTGAGTAAGGTGGCGGCGTTGAGGTGCGGTCCTTCGGGCCGCCGGTCACCGAGAGGGGTAGAGACCAGATGACCAAGTGGGAGTACCAGAGCGTCGCGCTGCTGTCGCACGCCACCAAGCAGATCCTCGACGGTTGGGGCGATGACGGCTGGGAGCTCGTCAGCGTCGTTCCCGCGCCGCTGCCCGAGGGCGCCGACCCGCGCAATCAGCAGTACGTCGCTTACATGAAGCGGGCGAAGTAGCGATGGCCACCCCCGAAGAGCGGATCGCCGAGCTGGGGCTCACCTTGCCCGAGGTGGTGCCTCCGGTCGCCTCGTACACGCCCACCGTCCGCAGCGGTGACCACGTGTACGTCTCCGGTCAGCTCCCCTTCGTGGACGGGAAGTTGCCCGCCACCGGCAAGGTCGGCGCCGAGGTCGACGCTCGGACCGCGCAGGACCTGGCCGCCGTGTGCGTGCTCAACGGCATCGCCGCGGTGCGCGCGGAGATCGGCGACCTGTCCAAGGTCGTGCGGGTCGTGAAGGTCGGCGGTTTCGTCGCCAGCGCACCCGACTTCACCGGTCACCCCGGTGTGATCAACGGGGCCAGCGATCTGCTCGGCCAGGTCTTCGGCGAAGCCGGTGTGCACGCTCGCGCGGCCGTCGGAGTGGCGGCCCTGCCGTTGGACTCCCCGGTCGAGGTTGACATGATCGTCGAGGTCCGCTGACCGACCCGAGGACGTCTCGACGGCTCCCGGTGGGTGCGCGGGCACGGTGTGGCTTTTGCGAACGACAGGAGTGCTCCGATGACCGAGAACGAGGGTGTGGTCAGGCCTCGTCCCGCCGCCACCGTGATGCTGCTGCGTCCGGTGACGGATGCCGCGGGCGCCTCGGGAGAGCGGCCCATGGAGGTCCTGCTGATGCGCAGGGTTCCCTCCATGGGCTTCGCCCCGGGTGCCTATGTGTTCCCGGGGGGAAGGGTCGACGAGCGCGACGCCGACGGTGACCTGCCGTGGACCGGTCCGGCCCCCGAGGAATGGTCGAAGATCCTCGGCGTCGACGTGCCCATGGCCCGGGCCCTCGTTTGCGCCGCGGTCCGCGAGACCTTCGAGGAGACCGGCGTGCTGTTGGCCAGTGAACCGGAGCGCGCGAGCGACACGGCCATCACCCTGGACACCGACACCGAGGACTGGGAACGGGACCGGCTCGGTCTCATCGACCGCTCACGTTCGTTCACCGAGGTGCTGTCCCGGCGCGGCCTGGTGTTGCGCTCGGAGTGGCTGCGCGCCTGGTCGAGGTGGATCACGCCCGCGCGGGAACCGCGCCGTTACGACACCTGGTTCTTCACCGCCGAACTGCCCCCGGGCCAGCGGCCCCGTGACGTGGGCGGAGAGGCCGACCACACCCAGTGGGTCGACCCCGCGGTGGTGGCCCCGGAGTGGGACGCGGGTCGGATGCCGATGCTGCCGCCCACCGTCATCGCTTGCGCGGAGCTGGCGGACCGTCGGACCCTTGAGGGTGTACGAGACGCCCAACGGGATATCGTTCCCCTCGAACCGGAGGTGCGGGAGATGGACGGACATCTCCGTGTGATCGCTCCGGACGGCACGGACTTCCCGTTGCCGAGACCGAACACGAGGACCTGAGAGCACGGTGCCCTGAGACCGACACCGTGGGGACCTCCGGCGGTGTGACGGACACGGTGGAGCCGTTCGACGGTAGGGGGCGCCCGGTCGCGGATAGGTATCCCACCATGGTCCCTTGGTCGTCCTTCAGACCGGTCCGGTTCCTGCGAGCGAAGCGAGGTGCGATGAGGATCGATGGTTCCGGGACGCTGCGCGCCGGTTGCGTGCTGTGCCCCAACCCTGGCCCGATGACCCTGGAGGGGACCAACACCTGGATCCTGCGTGAACCGGGAGCGCGGGGGGTCGTGGTCGTCGACCCCGGCCCGCACGACGAGCGGCACCTGGAACGGGTGGCCCGGACGGTGCAGGAACAGGGCGCCCAGGTGCAGATGACCCTGCTGACCCACCGGCACTTCGACCACACCGAGGGATCGCGGTACTTCGCCGAGCTGACCGGTGCTCCCGTGCACGCGGTCGACCCGAAGACGCGCTTGGGCGGGTCCGGGTTGGAGGACGGTCAGGTGATCAGCGCCGACGGTCTGGAACTCCGGGTCATCGCCACCCCCGGGCACACCGACGACTCGGTCTGCTTCCTGCTGGAGTCGGACAGCGCGATCCTCACCGGTGACACGATCCTGGGGCACGGGACCACCGTGATCGACGGGGACGACGGCCTGGCCCCCTACATGGAATCGATGTACCGCCTGCGCGACCTGGTCAGGGAATACCAGGTCCGGACGCTGTTGCCGGGGCACGGACCGATCCTGACCTCCCCACTGTCGGTCATCGACTCCTACATCGATCACCGCGAGTCGCGCCTGGAACAGATCCGTGGCGCGGTGCGGGCCGGGTCCACCAAGGTGGAGGAGATCATCGACAGGGTCTACCCGGACGTCGTGGAGAGCATCCGTCCGGCCGCGGCCTCCTCGGTGCGGGCGCAACTGCGCTACCTGGCGGTCAAGGGCGAACTCCCCGAGGAAGTCGAGAACTGACCCGGGCCCGTGTCCCGGACACCCGCACGCCATGGTGTGCCGCGATCACCGTCCCCCCGAACACCGATACCCCCGAAAAGCGCTGCGGCCGTCACCCCGAAGGGCAACGGCCGCACAGCGTCATCGGGAACACGCCCTAACGGGCACGGCGGCGCATCCGCTCGACGTCGAGCAGCACCACGGCCTTGGCCTCGATCCGCAGCCAGCCGCGCAGGGCGAACTCGGCGAGTGCCTTGTTGACCGTCTCACGGGAGGCGCCGACCAGCTGGGCGAGCTCCTCCTGGGTGAGGTCGTGGTGGACGTGCAGGCCGTCGTCGCCCTCCTTGCCGAACTTGTCGGCGAGTTCGAGCAGGGCCTTGGCCACGCGGCCGGGCACGTCGGTGAAGACCAGGTCGGCCATCACGTCGTTGGTGCGGCGCAGTCGGGCGGCCAGCGACTTCAGCAGCTGCAGACCCACCTGCGGGCGGCTGGACAGGAACGGCCGCAGGTCGTCGTGGCCGAGCCCGGCGAGCACGGAGTCGGTGACGGCCACGGCGCTCGCGGTGCGCGGGCGCGGGTCGAACAATGAGAGCTCACCGAACATCTCGCTGGGGCCGAGCACGCCCAGCAGGTTCTCGCGGCCGTCGACGGCCGTGCGGGTCAGCTTCACCTTCCCGCTGAGGATGACGTACAGGCGGTCGCCCTCGTCACCCTCGTTGAACAGGGTCTGGCCGCGGCCGAGACGCACCTCGTTCACCGAGGAGCGGAGCGCGGCCGTGTCCTCCTCGTCCAGCGCCTCGAACAGAGGAGCCTTCCGGAGCACCTCGTTGATCTCGTCCACACGTCCTCCTAAAACCTGACCGTCAACAGTGTGACGTATATCGCAACCCGGTGGGAAACCAGGTCGTTACCTCGGCTTGTCCGCCGGGAGACAACGCGCCCACAACAGCCGACGTCAGCCCGTACGATCCTAGTCGCCATCCGCCTGTCTCAAGGCGATCCGCGCCGCATGACCGGGACATTGGTCACAAATTCCCGATCACCGGCCGAAACCACGACGCGTCGTCTGTACCGGCGCTCGGGGCCTACCCTCGCGGAAGGACGCCTACCCTGTGACGATGCCTCGTGACACCCCTGACGCACTCGCGGAGGAGCCCACACCCACCGGTGAGAGCCGGTTGGCGCTGGTCCGACGCGCACGGAAGATGTACCGGGAGCTCTCCGAGCTCTATCCGGACGCCCACGCCGAACTGAACTTCACCACTCCTCTGGAGCTTCTGGTCGCGACGATCCTGTCGGCGCAGTGCACCGACAAGAGGGTCAACCAGGTCACTCCGGCGCTCTTCGCGCGCTATCCCGACGCCGAGGCCTACGCTTCGGCCGGGCGTGAGGAGCTGGAGGAGATGATCCGTTCCACGGGGTTCTTCCGGGCCAAGGCCAATAGCCTGATCGGTTTGGGTCAGGCCTTGTGCGAACGGCACGGCGGTGAGGTTCCGGGAAACCTCACAGACCTGGTCAAACTACCCGGTGTGGGACGAAAAACCGCAAACGTACTGCTCGGTAATGCCTTCGATGTGCCGGGTATCACGGTCGACACCCATTTCGGACGACTCGTCCGACGATTCGGGTGGACCGAGGAGGAGGACCCGGTCAAGGTCGAGCACGCGATCGGTGAGCTCTTCCCGCGCAAGGACTGGACGATGCTGTCCCACCGAGTGGTCTGGCACGGCCGACGGGTCTGCCACGCGCGCCGCCCGGCCTGCGGAGCCTGCGTGGTGGCGCACTGGTGCCCGTCCTTCGGTGAGGGGCCCACGGATCCGCCGACCGCCGAGAAGCTGTTGCGCATGCGTTCGTTCGCCTGAGCCGGTTCCGAGAACGGTTCCGACAACGGCCCCGGGCCCGACCGGAGACCGATCCATCGCGCGGGTGAGGGTCGGTACCCGGGAAGCACTCGACGGCAGTTTGTACCCTGATCACGTGAGTGCGCACACATCGGCCCCCGAGACGGGCCTCGGCCGGGTCCGACCACGTGCTCCGGCGGACCCCGACACCGTGGTGGAACACGAAAGCTCCCACCATCAGATGACCGGTTGGGAACCACCCGGATGAACCGCCCGGACGCTCTCGCTCGACACGTGTCCCGCGAGACGTCCGCACCCTGGACCAAAGACGACGGTGCGATGACCCCGGAACAGGTTCCTCCATGAACTCGACCCCGCTCTGGCTGTCCGACCTCGCGGACGCCGCCCGGACCATGACGGTGCCCGAACCCATGCGCCCACCGGCGCGAGGCGGCCGGGAATCGGCGGTCCTCATCCTGTTCGGTGAGACCGACCGCGGACCCGACCTGCTGCTCATCCAACGCAAGGCCGGACTCCGCCGGCACGCCGGTCAACCGGCCTTCCCCGGTGGCCGGATCGAACTCACCGATCCCTCACCCGAGGCCGCCGCCTTGCGCGAGGCCGAGGAGGAGACCGGGGCGATCCCGGCCGGGATCGACGTGGTGGGCCGACTACCCGAGCTCTACCTGAGCTTCAGCGACTTCCGTGTCGCCCCCGTGCTCGGCTGGTGGCGCGAGCCCTCCGAGGTACGAGCGGCGGACATCGACGAGGTCGCCGCGGTCTCCCGCGTCCCCATCGCCGACCTGGCCGATCCGGCCAACCGGGTCAAGGTGCGCTACGGCGACGGGTCTATGTGGGGCCCGGGTTTCCGGGTCGACGGCATGCTCGTGTGGGGTTTCACCGGAAAGATCATCGACGAGCTTCTCGTGCTCGGTGGATGGGAACTTCCGTGGCGCGTCCGGGGTCTCACAGACGAGTTCGAAGCCACCCCGCAGGGTCTGCGTCCGGTCGGTTAACCGCTCACCTTTTTGGAGGACAACCGTGCTCGACGCGGTTCTGGTCGTCCTGTTGCTGCTGTTCGCGGTGACCGGCTACCGACAGGGATTCATCGTCGGGGTGTTCAGCTTCGTCGGTTTCATCGGCGGAGGCGTGATCGCCGCCCTGACCGCACCCGAGCCGATCCAGAACTGGATCGAGGATCCGGGGCGACAGGCGTTGCTGGCGATCGCGGTGGTGTTCCTGGCCGCCGCGCTCGGACAGTTCCTCGCCTCCTACCTGGGCACCCTGGTGCGCAACAAGGTCACCTGGGATTCGGCGCGCGTCGTGGACGCCCTGGGCGGGGCGCTCATCAGCGGTCTGTCCGTACTGCTCGTCGCCTGGTTCATCGGCAGCACGGTCGCCAACTCGGCGCTTCCACACGTCTCACAGCAGGTCAGGGACTCGCGGATCCTCCACTCGGTGGACACGCTCATGCCCGACGCCGCCCACCAGGGCTTCTCCACCTTCCGTCGGGTGGTGGACCAGAGCGCGTTCCCGCAGGTCTTCAGTGGTCTGGGCACGGGGGAACTCGCGGAGGTGGAGCCGCCGGACCCGGATGTCCTCACCACACCCGAGCTCATCGAGTCGAGCCGCAGCGTGGTCAAGGTCCTGGGCACCGCCCCCTCGTGCCAGCGACGCGTGGAGGGGACCGGGTTCGCCTACGGGGAGGACCGCATCATGACCAACGCGCACGTGGTCGCCGGTGTCACCGACGACATGCGCGTGGTCACCAGGGACGGCCACCAGTTGCCCGCGACCCTGGTGCTGTTCGACGCCCAGCAGGACCTGGCGGTGCTGCACGTTCCCGGCCTGGACCTGAACCCGCTGGACTTCGACCACGAGGCGGACCAGGGCGACGACGCGGTCGTCGCGGGCTTCCCGCGCAACAGTGGCTTCACCGCGGTGCCCGCGCGTATCCGGGCCGAGCAGACCGCGCAGGGATCGGACTTCTACCACTCCCAGCAGGTGAGCCGGGAGATCTACCAGGTTCGCGCGGTGGTGCGTCCCGGTAACTCCGGTGGCCCGTTGCTCGCCCCGGACGGGTCGGTCTACGGGGTCGTGTTCGCTGCCGCCACCAACGAGGAGGAGACCGGATACGTGCTGACCGCCGACGAGGTCGCGGAGAACGCCCAGGAAGGGCTGTCCGCCACTTCCGAGGTCTCGTCCCAGACCTGCGACTGAGCAGGCCTCAGCGCGCGGTACAAAGCCGCCCCGGGCCGGTCCCGGGGCGACGGCGGGCGGGAGACCACGAGGGCGGCCGGGAGACGGCCGGACGAGTGCGAACACGAAGGGGGTGCCTTCCCGACCGGGAAGGCACCCCCTTCGTCGTCATCGTCTCGACGGTCCGGTCGATCCGGCCTTGGAGACCGGATCGCCGAACAGCGTCAGTTCGAGCTCGGATCCTGGGCTTGGTCGGTGCCCAGAGGCCAGCTCATGCGCACCACCGTTCCCAGTTCCTGTGGCTCGATGCTCACCTCGTCCGCGAGACCGGTGATCACCGCAAGGCCGAGGCCGGGGGAGAACCCGGAGATGCCCCCCGGAGGGGTGTCATCGCCATCGAGGAAAAGGCCATCGAGTAGGGGTTCGACATGGTTGAAGGTCTCGTCCGAGTCCTTGGAGGGGGCTCGATCGGAGACCACGACCTCGAATCGTCGTGTGGCGCTCCCGTTGGCGCGTGCTGCTCGGCTCGTGGTGTCGGTGCGGGGCTCCGACACCGGATCAGCTCCGCTCCCGTCGATCAGCTGGAGCAGGATCGGTTGCGTCGGGCAGTGCAGCTTGTGAGCCGCCACCGCCCGGGAGCAGGCCTCGCCGACCGCCAGCCTGATCTCATCGATCGCGGAGGCGGCGATTCCCGCTCGCCGTGCGACGGTCGCGGCCATGAGCCGAGCCGTACGCACGTGAGCGGGGAGCGCGCTGATCGTGAGCGTGATGGTTGCCATCGCTCGCTCTGGGCTACTTCGCGGAGCGCTTGTCGATGGCTTCCTGCACCGTGTCGTGGATGCCGAACACCTTGGTCAGGCCGGTGATCCGGAAGATCTTCAGGATCCGCTCCTGGGTGCACACCAAGTCCAGCGTCCCGTCGTGAGCACGGACGCGCTTCAGCCCGCCCACGAGCACACCGAGGCCCGTCGAGTCCAGGAACTCCACCTTCTCCATGTTGACCACGAGGTAGAAGTTGCCCTTGTTCACCAGGTCGATGAGCAGCTCGCGAAGTCGGGGCGCGGTATAGACATCGATCTCACCCTCAACGACGACGATCTCGGTGTCGCCCTCGGTGTAATGATCAAGCTTCAAGTCCACAAGTCCTCCAGCGCCGAACCGCGAATTCTCGCGAATGGTCTCTGCCGGGCGTTACCCCACCAGCACGCATTCAACCACGGGTGTCCCGAGTGTCTGCCCGCCCTGGGGGCGGGAAAACGGTGACCCCGCGCAACTCTTCCCTCGGATGTCACACTGAAACCGATGTGCATCGGTACCCGAGCCGTGCCCGGAGGGGCGTGTGCTCTGTGAACGTGTCCACTGAGAGGGGTCTCGATGAGGCGGTCGGAGCCCGTGCTCCCCGGAGTGTGGCGTGACGACACCCGGTACCCGCAGGTCACCCACATCGAGCATGTGACCCGGAACGCGGGAGTGAGCGGGGACTGGCCGGAGTGGACAGCTCCCCACCTGGTCGAACGGCTGGCCGAACGGGGGATCACGAACCCGTGGTCCCACCAGACGGCAGCCGCGGACCTCGCACGTTCGGGCCGCGATGTGATCATAGCCACGGGCACCGCCTCGGGAAAGTCGCTCGCCTTCCTTATGCCCGCCGTGGACGCGATCGACGCGGGTGGAACGGTGCTTTACCTCTCACCCACCAAGGCGCTCGCCCAGGACCAACTCCGATGGATTACGGACCTGGGGCTTTCAGGCATGCGTGCGGCCGTATATGACGGCGACACCTCCCCCGAAGAGCGCACCTGGGTACGCGAACACGCCGGGTACGTGCTCACCAACCCGGACATGCTGCATCACGGGATGCTCCCCAGACACGGCGCGTGGGCCCGCTTCCTGCGGCGGCTCCGCTACGTGGTGATCGACGAGGCGCACAGGTACCGCGGGGTGTTCGGGTCGCACGTCGCCCAGATCCTGCGGCGTCTGCGCAGGGTGTGCGCCCGCTACCGTTCGGAACCGGTGTTCGTGCTGGCCTCGGCCACCTCCGGGTCCCCGGCGGAGAGCGCCACCCGGCTGACCGGTGTGCCGGTGACCGCGATCAGCGAGGACGGCTCACCGCGACCGGGTCTGTCCGTGGCCCTGGTGGAACCGGAGATGACCGACCTCACCGGTGAGCAGGGCGCGCCGATCCGCCGTACCGCGCCCTCCCAGGCCGCCGAGATGCTGGTCGACCTGGTGCGGGACCGGGTGCGGACCCTGGTGTTCGTGCGTTCCCGACAGGGCGCGGAGGTGGTGGCGTTGTCCGCCCGGCGGATGCTCACCGAGCAGGGCGAACACGACCTGGCCGAACGGGTGGCGGCGTACCGAGGCGGGTACCTGGCCGATGACCGGCGGAGCCTGGAGGAAGCACTCCGTTCGGGAGAGCTGTTGGGTCTGGCCAGCACGAACGCCCTCGAACTGGGGGTGGACATCAGCGGGTTGGACGCGGTGCTCATCGCCGGATGGCCGGGCACGCTGGCCTCCCTGTGGCAGCAGGCCGGGCGCGCGGGCCGGCGCGGCGACGACGCGCTGGCCGTGTTCATCGCCCGGGACGATCCCCTCGACACCTACCTGGCCCACCATCCCGAGGCCATTTTCGGACGATCGGTCGAGGCCACCGTCCTCGACCCGGAAAACCCGCACATCCTTGGTCCACACCTGTGCGCGGCCGCCCAGGAGCTTCCGGTCACCCGTGACGACTTCGATCTCTTCGGAGAGAGCACGCGGGAGAGGCTCGATGAACTCGTGGAACGAGGGCTGCTGAGGAAACGTCCACGGGGGTGGTTCTGGACCAGCAACGAGAGGGCCAGTGACCTCGCCGATATTCGCGGTTCGGGGGGTCCACCCGTGCAGATCGTCGACACGGGCAGCGGCCAACTGCTCGGGGAGATCGACGAGGCCGCCGCGCACGGCACCGTTCACCCCGGCGCCGTCTATCTCCACCAGGGGATCACCCACCTGGTCGACGACCTCGATCTGGACGAGGGCGTGGCCTTGGTGCACACCGCCGAGCCGCCCTACAGCACGTGGGCGCGCGACACCACGGACATCTCCATCCGTTCCGTGCTGCGCCAGGAGACCTGGCCGAGTGGTGCGAGCGTGCACTTCGGCGAGGTCGAGGTGGCCCGCCAGGTGGTGGGGTTCCTCAAACGCGACGTGCGCACCGGTTCGGTCCTCGGCGAACAGCCCCTCGACATGCCCGAACGCACGCTCCAGACCCGTGCGGTCTGGTGGACGCTGACCGAGGAGGGTGAGAACCGGCTGCGCAAGGAGGACGTGGGTTTGCTCGGCGCCGCCCACGCGGCCGAACACGCCGCCATCGGCATGCTGCCCCTGTTGGCCACCTGCGACCGCTGGGACATCGGAGGCGTCTCCACCTCACTGCACCCCGACACCGGTCGTCTGACGGTGTTCGTCTACGACGGTTACGAGGGTGGTGCCGGCTTCGCCGAACGCGGCCACGCCGCCGCCCGAGAGTGGCTCACGGCGACCCGGGCGGTGATCGCGGACTGCGAGTGCGAACAGGGGTGCCCCTCCTGCGTCCAGTCGCCCAAGTGCGGCACGGGCAATGAGCCGTTGAGCAAGTCCGGCGCGCTGCGGCTGCTGGACGAGGTCCTCGGTGGGGTCACCGAAGAAGGCGACTGACCGGGCGCCGGAGGCATCTCCGACCAGGGCCGGACGCGGGACTCCCGCGATGGGGCCGGGGCGGACCTCGGGTGGCGCGCGGAGTTATCCACAGGCTGTGGATCGGCGCTTCCATCGCGAACCGGGACCGCGCAACCTGGAAGTGGGGCGGAACCTCATCCGTCCCGTCACCAGGGAGGTCCCGTGTTCCCCTACCCGTGCCCGACCATGCCCGTCCGCCTCGACGACCGAGGGTTGACCACGGCCGAATACGCCATCTGCACCCTCGCGGTGGTGGCGTTCGCCGGGCTCCTCTACGTCATCCTCACCGGAGACACCGTCCAGACCGCCCTCACCACGACCATCGTCGATGCGCTCGGCTCCGACCGCTGATCGCGGCTCCACCACGATGGAGACGGCCATGGTGCTTCCGGCGCTGCTGCTGGTGCTCGGTATCGCGCTCGGCGCGGTCGCGGCGGCCGCCGCCCAGCTCTCCTGCGCCGACGCGGCACGGATCGGGGCCAGGGCGCTCGCCCGTGGCGAGTCGCCGGAACGGGCCCGGGCCCTCGCGATGGAAGCCGCTCCGAACGACGCCCACATCGACCTGACCACCGACGACGACATGGCCCGCGTCACCGTGCGGGCCCGGGTCCGGCTCGGACCCGCCCTCACCCCACCCGTGGGGATCGACGGCGTCGCCGCGGTCCCCCTGGAACCAGGTCCATGAGGGGCGGCGACGTAGGTGCCGGCACCGCGGGGAGCGTCTCCGTGTGCCTGGTGCTGATGTTCCTCACCTACGCGGTACTGACCGGCGCCGGGCTGGTCCTGGACCGCGAACGGGTGGGGGCCGCCGCCGACCTGGCGGCGCTCGCGGCGGCGGCCCGTGCCCATCAGGGGGAGGAGTCGGCCTGCGCGGTGGCCGTCGAGACCGCCTCCGCCAACGGCGCGGACCTCGACGACTGTGCGCTCGACGTCCACACGGTCACGGTGACGGCCGCCCTGTCCTCGTCCCCGCTCCCCATGACCCTGCGGGCCGTCGCCCGAGCCGGCCCCGTCCACGACTCCACCGAGGAGGTGGAATGACCGCTCATTCCGTTGTTCTGTGCGCTCTCCTGCTCTGTGTTCCCCCGCCGCCCACCGATGGAGTCGCCCCCTGCCCCACGTCCGTGCCCTCGGCCACCCCCGCCACGGATCTCCCCGAGTCGCCGAGCAGTCGGGCCATATCCCCGGACGTGGACGCGGAGGCACCCGACACGGATGCCGACGCCGATGCCGGGACAGGGTTTCTCGGGCCCCTCGCCGACTGCGTCGCCGTACTGGAGGACGAGGCCTCCGGCGGGGACGACGCAGAGGGGCGTGTGGACGAATCCGAGGATCCGGGCGAGGACATCGATCCGTCCGCCCCGGCCCCGGACCCGACGGAACCGACGTCCGAACCATCGGCCGTTCCCGAGTCGAGTCCGGCGGTCCCCGAGGCCGAGCCCGAAGCGGAACCGACGCACGAGTCGGAGCAGACGGAGGGGGACGGCGCCGCCTCGGTGGTCGCCGAGTCCCCGCCCCCGTCCCCGTCCCCGTCCCCGACCCCCGAACCTCGGCCGGCGGAGGGCGGAACGGTGAGTCGGGCCTCCGACACCGCGCGCCCGACCCCCTCCGGCGACCACGACCAGGACCTCGGTGAACGACCACCGAGCAAGAAGGTGGAGGAACCACAGGAGATGGATTCCGTGGACGGTCTCGCGTTCGAGGAGACCTCGGCCACGAGTGTGTTCGGACGCGCGGTCGGGGTCACCTCGACCACCCTGCTGTTCCTGCTCGCCGCCGGCACCCTCGGGTTGCGCCTGGCCGTGGGGTGGCCGCGGTTTCCGCCGCTCTACCTGGGTCGTCGTCGCCTGAGCGATGACCTCGACGTCCACTGAACCGAGCCCGGGCCGGGGGAGACGTCCCCCGGCGCCCGGTGCCGGTCGTCGACGCGGGGCGTTCGGACCTGGTGGGACCCGCCGGCCATGGTCCTCGACGCCCCGTCCTTCGTTCCCGGCGCGGGATCCTCAGGGAGTCAGGGCCGAACCCAGCAGTTCCGCGGCCATGGGTACCAGACCGATCAGGACGAACGCCGGCAGGAAGCACAAACCCAGCGGCGCGACCACCAGCACCCCCAAGCGCTCGACGCGGGCCGTGGCGCGGGCCCGTAGCGACCGGCGCAGGTCGGACACGTGGCGGTCGAGCAGGTCGGCGACCGGGGCTCCCGTGTCGGCCGCCCGGGCCAGGTCTCGTCCCACCGCCACCAGGGGATCGGGCAGGGCCGAGCGTCGCCAGGCCGAGGCCGGTTCCGCGCCCAACCGCAACCGCTCGGAGACGGCGGCCAACTCCTCGCCCACCGGACCTCGGGCAGCCTCCGACACCGCGGCAAGACACACGGGGAGGGTCGCGCCGGCCCGGATGCCCGAACCGATCAGACCGATCAACACCGGCAGATCGGCGGTGATCGGGAGCCTGCCGGGATCGACCCGCGCTCGCGCCCCTCGCCACCAAAGCCAGAGCGTTCCGCCGAGTACGACGGCCCCGGCGAACAGCCCCAACAGCCCGGTCACGGCCGCCACCGCGATCACCGAGGCCACGAACCGGACCACGGGCCCTGCCGGCCGTCCCCACCGGCGTGGTGGATCCTCCCGTTCCTCGTCCGGTCGTGGACGGAACAGCACCCATACAGCGGCCACCACGCACGCCACCGTCAGCCCCTCGAAGAACATCCCCACCCCTTGCGCCCCTTCTCCGATCGCCGTGGGCACCATCGACCCCGGTCGTCCCACTTCCCCGCACGGCTCAGGGGCGGTCCACGGCGCCCCGCACCAACCGCAGGGTCCACCAAGCACCGATGAGGTCCAGTGACAGGCCACCGCCCAGACACAGCAGTCCCAGCGGTGTGGTGAACAGGAACTCCCACGGGGTCCCGCCCAGGCCCGCCGACATCGCCAGCCCCACCAGCGGAAGACCGCTCAGCATCATCGCGGTGGTCCTCGGCCCGGCCGTCCGGGCGGACGCCTCGGCCCGCGTCTCCTCCTGCTCGGTCAGGTTGGCCGCGAGGTCGTCCACCACGACGGCCAGCCCGGCCCCGGTTTCCGAGGCGACCTCCCAGCACGCCGCCAGATACGCCAGCTCCCACAGCCCCTCCTCACCGCCGGCCGTGCGACGCAGTGACTCGGCGTCGACCGGTTCTCCCACGAGTGGCCCGGCCTCGATCGCGGCCACCCGAAGCGCGAGCTCGGGTGGCTGTCCGGCGCGGAGTTCGGCGGCCATGACCCGGCAGAGCGTGATGACGGCCCGCCGGCGTTCGGTCACCATCCGGTGGGCGGCCAGAGGCGACCGGAACGCGGGTGGCGACCAACGTCGAGAGCGGGACCGGGGCAGGACCGTGGCCAGCCGGAACCGACCGGTCCGGGGCGGTGACCACAGCAGCGCCGCGGCCAGGGAGCACACCACCAGCAGGGTCAACGTCGCCACCCCCGCCCCAACCGCTCGACCAGCTCCGCCGTCCCCGCGTGTTCGATCCGGCGACCCTCGGGGGTGAACTCCACCGCCGGTTCGGCCCGGACCAGACCGGACCCCTCACGACGCAGGGTCCGCACCTCGGCCAGCCGTCGTCCTCGTCGGTCCCGGACCAGATGCAGGACGAGCACCCCGGTGGCCGCGAGCTGACTGTGCACCGCGCCTCGGTCCATCCCCGCGGCGCAGCCCATGGCCTCCACCCGTGCGGGAACCTCACCGGCCCCGTTGGCGTGGAGGGTGCCGGCGCCGCCCTCGTGGCCCGTGTTCAGGGCACTCAGCAAGGACACGATCTCCGGCCCTCGGGCCTCGCCGACCACGAGTCGGTCCGGACGCATTCGCAGCCCCTGACGGACCAGGGTCTCCAAGGACACCTCACCGCTGCCCTCGATGTTGGCCGGCCTCGTCTGCAACCGCACCACGTGCGGGTGGTCGGGGCGCAGTTCGGGGGAGTCCTCGGCCAACACGATCCGTTCGTCCGGTGGCACCAGGGACAACAGGCACGACAACAAGGTGGTCTTGCCCGTTCCGGTCCCGCCGCTGATCAGGAACGGAATCCGTCGGGTGATCAGTGCCCGGAGCAGTTCGGCTCCGGACGGGGTCAGCGTGCCGCACTCGATCAGCGCGGGCAAGCCGAAGACCCGGGTCGGTGGCATCCGCAGCGAGACACAGGCGCTTTCCGCCGCTATCGGTGGCAGCACGGCGTGGAGCCGCGCCCCACCTGGCAGCCGGGCGTCCACGTAGGGGGAGGCCGCGTCCAACCGGCGGCCGGCGCGGAACGCCAACCGTTGGGCGAGCCGACGCACCTCGTCGGCCGAGTCGAACCGCACGTGCTCGACCCGTCGTAGCCCCTCACCGGTGTCGACCCACACCTGGTCGGGGCCGTTGACGAGGATGTCGGTGACGCCGGTGGTCATCAGCTCCTCCAACGGACCCGCCCCGTACAGGTCGGCGCTCAGCGCCCGGGTGAGTTCGAGCATGTCGGTACCGCCCAGCAGGGTCCCCTCGGCGCGCAGGGCGGTCGCCACGTTGGCGGGGGTGATCGAGGACCCACTGGCCACGAAGCGGTTGCGGACCCGCTCCAGGAGGGCCTTGCGCTGCTCCGGGGAGATCGGCCCCGGCGCCACGGTGTTCCCCACGGGCTCCGGACCCGATCCGATCCCGCGTGGTGGAACCGATGTCGGTTCCGGCGGCCCACCGCCCTCGGAGGTGGCGGGGGAACCGTGCCACAGCCGTTCGATCCGCCTCATCCCGCCTCCCGCAGGCCGGAGAACGTTCCGACCACGCGGTCCGCGTACCGGGCCAGCGGCGACCGGGGGTGCCGCGCGGGCACCTCGCCCACCGTCAGGGCCCGGGACAGTCCGGGTTCCGGTGGCAGGTCCGCGTCCAGGTCCACCCCCAGACTTCCGGTGACCACCGAAGTGGACAGGCCGCCGTGTGACCCGCGCACCACCAACCGGAGACGGTCGGTCTCCTGTCGAAGTGTCTCGATCATGCGCGCGGCCGACACCACCGCGTACACGTCGGCGGGTACGACCAGCAGCACGAGGTCGGAGTGGTTGAGGAACACCCGGGTGGTGGCGTCGAAGGATCGCGGCAGGTCGATCACCACCAGATCGGAACCTCGCCGGGCGGAGGCCAGCACGGATCGGGCCGCGCCCACGGGCAGCGACGTCCCCTGCCCACCGGTGCCCCGCGCCCAGGTGAGGACGTCCACCAGACCCGCGTGGGGAAGCCCATCGCGTAGAGCCCGCCAGGGGGTACGGGAACGCTGGTTCACCAGGTCGTTCCAACCGGTGCGTGGACTCTGTGGGGTGTGGTCGCAGCCCAGGTAGATGTCGGGTCCACAACCCAGGGGGTCGGCGTCCAGGAGAGCGGTGGAGTGTCCGGCGCGTTCTCCGGCCAGGGCGAGGGCCACGGTGAGCAGGCTGGCCCCGGCTCCTCCACGTCCCCCGATGACCGACACGGTGGGCGCGGGTCGACGCTCACCGACCGCGGCGAACAGTTCGACCAGAAGCGACTCGTCCCGGGGGAGCAGGTAGACGGGTGAACCGTCGTCGAGTCCGGATCCTCGTCGACCGGGCCCCGTGAGGCCGGGCCCCTTCGGGCCGGACCCCTTCGGGCCGGACCCCTGTGGGTCGGTCACCGTAGGTCCAGGACCGGCGGTGACCCCGGCGGATGGTCCGGGAGAGGTGCGCTCCCCGTCGGACGGGTCCGGTGCCATGATCCGAGGATCCGGGGCGTCGGGTGAGCGGGAGGCGACCACCAACCGAGGGTGTGGCGGTGGCTCGGCCGCGCCCAGGGTCCCTCGCAGGTCCGCGCCGACCACGACCAGTGGCGCCCGGCGCCAGGAACGCAACGCGTGTTCGGGGTCGGGGGCGACGGCCACCTCGGTCGCGGCCGCGGTGGCCAACCGAAGCAGGTCGTCGAGGAGGGCGGGATCTGCGGTGACGATGAGGGGGCGCTGCGGAACGTCCATCGGACCTCCGGTGAGGGCGGGAACCTGCCCTTTCGACCTTGGTCGACACCGGAGCGCGAGAGAAGTGGGGTGCGCGGATCTGTGGATAACTCCGTGGGACCCGACCTGAGAGCCGATCGGCCTCACCCACGGGCGGGACATACGTACGGGGGCTGTCGTGTGTCCCGCCCGGCAGGCGAGGCGGAGCGGAAACCGTGGGTCTCGTCCCAGAGGGGGATCTGGGGCGGCCCTGGTCCGGCCCTGGGGGGACGGGTCGGCTGTTCCGCTCTCCTAGGAAGGGCCTGCGGGAGTGGTCATCGAACTCCCGAGACCTTGGAGATGGTCCGCTGGTGCGTGTTGGCGCGAAGAACGGTCGGTGGGACCGTCCGATCGACATGTCCGTATTGCCGTCAGGCACTCGAAAGGGACGTTCCGCCTCGGTTTTCACCGAGGATCTCGGTCCTTCGCTCAACTTCCGAGCCAGACGCTATCACGAGTGTCACGTATGGGTTCGGGAATCCAGGGGAAAACCTTCCGTCAACCGTCTATTCGACGCGTGGGTGTACGGCGTAGAAAGAAAGTGGACGGTGGCATGAGTCCCACCCCGACCTCGGTCACGGGAGCCCACGCCTCGCTGGGCCCCATAGGGCCTGTCCAGGTCTGATGGAATCGAGTTCCACCAGGTCGGACTACAGATCGCCGACGCTTGACAACCCGTCGCTCCAAGGTCGGAAACGGCGCCCCGGGTCAAGCCCCGAGGCGCCGTTCGACGTGCACGTGCAGATGCCCGTAGCATTCTTGAAAGATTGTCCAACGTTCAAGCGTGACCGAACCGATATCGAATGGCCGTTCCACTTGTCGGTTAATGGACGATTGCGAAACTTAGCGGCTTTCCCGCGCAAGGTCCGACACGGAGTGGACCGAAGCGCGTTCGGTGCGACTTCAGCCGCGCTTGAGCGCCTCGCACGTGGCCATGGAGTCCTGGGCGCCGGCGAACACGGCGCGGCAGCAGTACACGATCCAACCGCCGACACCCTCCGGGGTGCCCTCCATGTATCCGCGCAGGGCGGGGGCGTATTCGTCCCTCAACGTCTGGTGGCCCAGCTCGGAGGCGACCAACGACTTCGGGTCCAGGCCGCGCTCGATCAGGGTCAACCGCTCCGCGGCGCGCGCCACCAGTCCGTCACCCCATCCGAACGGACGGACCGCCATCAGCTCTCCGTGCACCAGCGACGAGGTGATCAGGGCGGGCACCTTCGTGCGGGACTCCAGCAGTCGGTACAGGCCCTCCAGCCGCGCGGAGGCCACCGAGGAACTCGGCACGGGACCCAGGTCCAGGGGATCCTCGGCCCGTTCACCATCCAGGCGTGGGCGGCCCAGCGCCTCCTCGGAGACCGCGTCGGCGGCGGCCAACGTGTGCAGTCGCGCCAGGGTCTGCCGGGGCGCCTTCGGCCAGGTGTCCACCATCGCGCCCAGCTCACCGCCGATGCGCAGCGCACCCTTGATCCTGGTGTCGTAGACGTGCCCCTCGCGGATCTCGTCCATCGAGACCTCGGCGCCCTCCAAGGCCGCCGACGCGCACGCGCCGCGCAAGGAGGACTCCAGGGACACGTCGTTGCTGCGCCGACGCAGGATCCGGTGGTCCCTCAGCCGGTCGACCAGGGTTCGCGTCTCGTCGACCGCGTCGCTCACCCCCGGCAGCTCGGCGATCCGGGACAGTGGGTCGGACAGGGAGGCAGAACTCGATTCGCTCACGTCAACCAACACTACGCGGCGGTAACACCGACCGCCCACATGCCCGGACGGGTTCTGGGAAGACCGTTCATCGCGGAGCGACGACCGTTCGTCGACCGTTCGGCGCTCGCCCGGCGCTCACCGCCGCTGGACCGAGACCCGGCTGTTCACGCGCCCTACGCCACATGATTAATTGGGTGCCCACCGCCAACGTAAGGAGAATCACAGTGGCCGACAGCACTCCCTCGAGCCAGGAGACACTGTCCAACCTTCTCCACGAAACACGTAGTTTCCCGCCGCCGGCGGAGCTCGCCGCGAACGCCAACGTCAAGGCGGACGCCTACGACGCCGCGGCCGCCGACCGACTCGGCTTCTGGGAGGAGCAGGCCCGCAGGCTCCAGTGGGATCGGGAGTGGGACACCGTTCTGGACTGGGACCCGCCCTACGCGAAGTGGTTCGTCGGCGGCAAGCTCAACGCCTCCGTCAACTGCGTGGATCGCCACGTCGACGCCGGTCTCGGTGATCGCGCCGCCATCCAGTGGGAGGGCGAGCCCGGTGACAGCCGCACCATCACCTACGCCGACCTCAAGGACCAGGTGTCCCAGGCGGCCAACGCGATCACCGCGCTCGGCGTGAAGAAGGGCGACCGGGTCGCCATCTACATGCCGATGATCCCGGAGACGGTCGTCGCCATGCTCGCCTGCGCCCGTATCGGCGCCGTGCACATGGTCGTCTTCGGCGGGTTCTCCGTCGACGCCCTCGGCCAGCGCATCGACGACAGCCAGGCCAAGCTCGTCATCACCGCCGACGGCGGCTACCGGCGCGGCAAGCCCAGCGCCCTCAAGCCCGCCGTGGACGGGGCCGTCGCGAACCGTCCCGTCGTCGAGAACGTCCTCGTCGTCCGCCGCACCGGCCAGGACGTCGAATGGACCGACCGGGACGTGTGGTGGCACGACGCCGTCGGCTCCGCGAGCACCGAGCACACCCCCCAGGCGCACGACGCCGAGGACCCGCTGTACATCATGTACACCAGCGGGACCACGGCCAAGCCCAAGGGCATCCTGCACACCACCGGCGGGTACCTCACCCAGTCCTCGTACACGCACTGGGCGGTCTTCGACCTCAAGCCGGAGACCGACGTCTACTGGTGCGCCGCCGACATCGGCTGGGTCACCGGTCACTCCTACATCGTCTACGGTCCGCTCTCCAACGCCGCGACCGTGGTCATGTACGAGGGCACCCCGGACACCCCGCACAAGGGCCGTTTCTGGGAGATCATCGAGAAGTACAAGGTCACGATCGCCTACATGGCGCCCACCGCGATCCGTACCTTCATGAAGTGGGGAGACGAGATCCCCGCGAAGTACGACCTGTCGAGCCTGCGCGTCATCGGTTCGGTCGGTGAGCCGATCAACCCCGAGGCCTACATCTGGTACCGGGAGAACATCGGCGGCGGCAGGGCCCCGGTGGTGGACACCTGGTGGCAGACCGAGACCGGCGCCATCATGGTCAGCCCGCTGCCCGGTGTCACCTCGGGCAAGCCCGGCGCCGCGATGGGTCCGATCCCGGGCATCGAGGCCGACGTCGTCGACGAACAAGGGCGATCGGTGCCCGACGGCGAAGGCGGCTTCATCGTCATCCGCGAACCCTGGCCGGCCATGCTCCGCGGCATCTGGGGCGACGACCAGCGCTACAAGGACACCTACTGGTCGCGCTTCGAGGGTCTCTACTTCCCCGGTGACGGTGCCAAGAAGGACGAGGACGGTGACATGTGGCTGCTCGGCCGCGTGGACGACGTCATGCTCGTCTCCGGCCACAACATCTCCACCACCGAGGTTGAGTCGGCCCTGGTCTCGCACCCCAAGGTCGCCGAAGCGGCGGTCGTCGGAGCCGCCGACAAGGTGAGCGGTCAGGCGATCGTCGGCTTCGTCATCCTGCGGGGTGGACAGGAAGAGGTCCCGGAGGACCTGGTCCAGGAGTTGCGCGACCACGTCGGCAGCTCGCTCGGCCCGATCGCCAAGCCCGCCCGCCTCCTCGCGGTTCCGGAACTGCCCAAGACCCGATCCGGCAAGATCATGCGGCGTCTGCTGCGCGACATCGCGGAGAACCGGGACATCGGTGACACCTCCACCCTGACCGACTCGTCGATCATGGACGTGATCGCCAAGCAGTTGCCCTCGGCCAAGACGGACGGCTGAGGGGTCGCGACACCGACGGTTCAACGGCGCCCCATCCCCTCCCGCGGGGGTGGGGCGCCTTCGACCGCTCACTCACCACCGAAACCGAAGCCCGCCGTTTTGCGTGCCGTGAGAGACATCGGTGGCATGGCATGTGCGAGGATGCGGAGGATAATCCGCGTGTTCGGACCGAGAGAAGGGAACCCCCACGATGGTGGACAAGCCGGGTACCGGCCGACCTGGCGCTGCCGGCGACCCCGAACGTTCCATCGGTGAACTGGTCACCGACGCCACCGACAACCTCTCGCATCTGGTCAAGCTCGAAATCAGGCTCGCCAAGCTTGAGGCCAAGGCGGACGCCGTCAAGATCGGCAAGAGCATCGGTGAGTTCGGTGCCGCCGGTGTCATCCTGCACCTCGTGGCGATCCTCTTCTCCATCACCGCCGGATTCTTCCTGGCGGAGGTCTTCGGTTGGCAGTACTGGACCTCCTTCCTCGCCGTCACCGGCTTCTACCTGCTGATCGCCCTGATCTTCGCCCTGGTCGCGGTCATCAACCTGCGTCGTCGCCAGGGCCTGGCCCGCACGGCGATCACCACCTCCCGCCTCGTGGGCATCCTTCGTGGAGAGATCCGTCCGCCCAGGCACGGCGGGGCCACGGCCGTCACCGAGGCCACCGCCACCAGTAGGACCACCGCCGGCGGGGCCACCGCCGTCACGAACGACTAGCGACCCGCGGGTGCTGGACGATTCGGTCGCCTATGTGGACGGCCCCTGGGCCCACCGGACGGTCGGCGCGGCCGGAGCCCGGTTCCACGTGGCCGAACTCGGCGAAGGTCCACCCGTCCTCCTCCTGCACGGCTTCCCCCAGTTCTGGTGGACGTGGCGCGACCAGATGACCGCCCTGGCCGGGGCCGGATATCGGGCCGTCGCCGTCGACCTCCGGGGCTATGGCGCCAGCGACAAGACCCCGCGGGGATACGACCTGGTGGGTCTGGCGCAGGACATGGCGGGGTTGGTCCGCGCGCTCGGGTCCGCCGAGGCCGTCGTGGTCGGACACGGGGTCGGCGGACTGATCGGCTGGACCATGACCGCCTATCATCCGGGTACGGTTCGCGCCCTGGCCGCGGTGTCGGCCCCCCACCCTCGACGCGCCGCCCGTGCCTTCCTTTCTCCGGGGCCCGGCGCCGGTCACATGCTCCGCTTCCAGGTGCCGATCCTTCCCGAACACCGGCTGCTCGCCGACGGTTGCGTCCGTGTGGGCGAACTCCTCGACGCCTGGTCGGCCCCGGGGTGGCCCGACCGCGAGGCCGAGGAACGCTACCGTCTCGCCTTCTCGATCCCGAAGGTCTCGCACTGCTCGCTGGAGTACCACCGCTGGATCTTCCGGTCGCGGTGGCGCGCGGACGGCCTCCGGTACGCCCATCGAATGCGCGCCGCGGTACGGATCCCCGTCCTCCAACTGCACGGTTCCCTGGACCCGGTCTGTCCGCCCGAGGTCGCCCGATCCTCGGCGCGACTCGTCGCCGGCCCCTACCGCTGGGTGTCGGTGCCCGACGCCGGACACTTCCCCCAGGAGGAGCGGCCGGGTCACGTCGCGGAGGCTCTCGTAGGGTGGATGCGGGAGATCGATGGCGAGCGGCGGGGAGGCACCCATGACGACACGGGCCGAGGGCGAACGCGACCGTAACGAGGTCGGGCGGGCACAGAACCAGCGGCCTCGTGACCGGTACGGGCGCCCTATGCCTCATGGCGGTCGGGGCGAGGTCGAGCGTGTGCCCGACGACGCGGAGTTCACCGTGGAGGAGGGGCTGGGCGAGGCCCAACGGCTCTTGGACCAGGGTTACGCGTTCACCGCGCACGAAGTGCTCGAAGCGGTCTGGAAGTCGTCCCCGGAGCCGGAGCGGGAGCTGTGGCGAGGACTGGCGCAGACCGCGGTCGGGGTCACCCACGCCCAGCGCGGTAACCGGTTGGGCGCGGCCCGCCTGTTGCGACGAGGCGCCGACCGGGTGGAGGAGTTCGGTCCGGACGCTCCACACGGGGTGGACGTGGCGGGGATCGCCGTGTTCGCGCGGGGTCTGGCCGACGATCTCGACAGTGGGCGTGCCACCTCTGGCGACGGCATCGATCCCTCTGGAATGCGGCTGCGGACGGCCTAATTCCGTCCGGACCGAAACCCACCACCAGAGCGGTATGACAGGGGTTATCGAGACCTCTGGCCCTCCTGTGCCTCCAGTGACTACAGAGGGTAATTTCTGATTCATGCCCGTATACGTGCTTTGTCATTTGCATGGCACTAACGCATTATGCGATGTCATCTGAGGCAAAAAAGACCAACAAAGCCATTAATCCGAATCCCGAGATCACCATGGGGTCACATCTTCAATCCCAATTGGGGAAATGGTGAACCGACCCTCTTAATTATTCTTCCGCGTGCGTACAATCCCCGGATCACCGCTCGCCGGTACGTGACGCGGGCGGCGTGCACCACACAGAAAGGTGGCACCGCTTCGACCCCGACCCGCGTGATGTCGCCCCAGTTCAATACCCCTGTGGACGACGGAACGCATACGGCGGTGCGCGGCACCGAAGCCCAAGAGGCGGCTGTTCCGCACACCTTCGATGACGGGGCCGAAAAGGATGTGCCCGTCTCAAGGAGGACGGATTGTCTGGGCTCAACATCGCCGCGGATAGTGGCATGGCCCTGGCCCTGGAAGGCAGGGACCTCACCCTCGTCATCGTCGTCATGGTGGTCGCGCTCCTCGCGCTCGCCGTAGCGGGGATGCTCGTACGTGAGGTACTCGCCGCCGGGCAGGGCACCGAACGAATGCGCAATATCGCGGTCGCCGTTCAGGAAGGCGCCGCGGCCTACTTGAAACGACAGTTCCGCACACTCGCGGTCTTCATCGTCGTCATCCCGCTACTACTACTTCTCCTGCACGCCGACACATGGGCCATCGCCATCGGCCGATCGTTGTTCTTCGCCCTCGGCGCCCTGCTCTCGGCGGCCACCGGCTTCATCGGAATGTGGCTCGCGGTCCGCGGCAACGTCCGTGTGGCCGCCGCCGCCCGTGGCGGCGGCGAGAGCGACGGCCACGCCGCCATGCGCATCGCCTTCCGCACCGGCGGTGTCGCCGGCATGATCACCGTCGGCCTCGGCCTGCTCGGCGCCGCGATCGTAGTCCTCATCTACCGGGAGAACGCCCCCATCGTCCTGGAGGGCTTCGGCTTCGGCGCGGCCCTCCTCGCGATGTTCATGCGAGTGGGCGGTGGCATCTTCACCAAGGCCGCCGACGTCGGTGCCGACCTCGTGGGCAAGGTGGAACAGGGCATCCCCGAGGACGACCCCCGAAACGCCGCCACCATCGCCGACAACGTCGGTGACAACGTGGGCGACTGCGCCGGCATGGCCGCCGACCTGTTCGAGTCCTACGCGGTGGTCCTCGTCGCCTCGCTCATCCTGGGCCGTGTCGCCTTCGGCACCGAGGGGCTCGTCTTCCCCTTGCTGGTCCCCATGATCGGTGTCATCACCGCCATCATCGGAATCTTCATCGTCGCGCCCAGGGCCAAGGACAAGACGGCGATGAGCGCGATCAACCGCGGCTTCTTCGTCTCGGCGGGCATCTCCGCCGTCCTCGTCATCGGCACCGCGCTCTGGTACCTGCCCAGCAGCTTCGACCAGCTGAAGGGCGTCAGCGACGGAGTCCTAGAGGAGATCGCCGCTGCGGGGACCGACCCCGACCCGAGGTTCATCGCCATCGTCGCGGTCCTCATCGGACTGGTACTCGCCGCGGCCATCCAGCTCCTCACCGGCTACTTCACCGAAACCGACAAACGCCCCGTCAAGGACATCGGGCAGAGCTCCGAGACCGGCGCGGCCACCGTCATCCTGTCCGGCATCTCCGTGGGCCTGGAGTCCGCGGTCTACTCGGCCCTGCTCATCGCCGGCGCCGTCTACGCCGCGTTCCTCCTCGGTGGCGGCTCCATCACCCTCAGCCTGTTCGCCGTCGCGCTCGCCGGTACCGGGCTCCTCACCACGGTCGGCATCATCGTCGCCATGGACACCTTCGGTCCCGTCGCCGACAACGCCCAGGGCATCGCCGAGATGTCCGGGGACGTCGAGGGCAAGGGCGCCGACGTCCTCACCGGCCTGGACGCCGTCGGCAACACCACCAAGGCGATCACCAAGGGCATCGCGATCGCCACCGCCGTCCTCGCCGCCACCGCGCTCTTCGGAGCGTTCCGCACCTCGGTCCAAGAACGCCTCGGCGAGGGCGAGATCTTCTCCCTGTCGCTGGACAACCCGGACGTCCTCGTCGGTGTCATCATCGGCGCGGCCGTCGTGTTCTTCTTTTCGGGCCTCGCCATCATGGCGGTCGGCCGGGCCGCCCAGCGGGTGGTCCTGGAGGTGCGCAACCAGTTCCGCACCCGTCCCGGGATCATGGACGGCAGCGAGACGCCCGAGTACGCGCGGGTCGTCGACATCTGCACCAAGGACTCCCTGCGGGAACTGGTCACCCCCGGTCTCCTCGCGGTCCTCGCACCGATCGCCGTCGGCTTCGCCTTCGGGTACGCGCCGCTCGGTGCCTTCCTCGGTGGCGCCATCGCCGTGGGCGTGCTCATGGCGGTGTTCCTGTCCAACGCCGGTGGCGCCTGGGACAACGCCAAGAAGCTGGTGGAGGACGGACACCACGGAGGCAAGGGCTCGGCCGCCCACGAGGCCACCATCATCGGTGACACCGTCGGCGACCCCTTCAAGGACACCGCGGGCCCGGCCATCAACCCGCTGCTCAAGGTGATGAACCTGGTCGCGCTGATCGTGGCACCCACCGTGGTGATGTACGCGGACAACGTGGTCCTCCGGGTCGGAGTGACCGTCGTGGCGGTCGGCATCCTCGTCGGTGCGGTGCTCTGGTCGAAGAACAGGGGGTCGGGGACGGAGAACGACCTCGCCGAGGTCGATGGTCGGACCACCCCGAAGGGGGCCCCGGAAGCCGGTGGAGACGGCGAGGTCACCGGAGACGAGAAGACCGTGGTGGGCGACGCCGTCGCGGACGAGGGTGGGGACACCGAAGGGAACCGGAAGGAGGAGGCCCGCGCCGCCGACACCGGCAAGGGCTGACCCCACCGACCCCGGGTGGGGAGACCTCTTGCCTCCCCACCTTTTGTCTCCCCACCTTCGCCGAGCGGCCGTCCGGGACCTCCGGGCGGCCGCTCCGTTCACGCACCTACCCTGGTGGAACGGATGTCGGTGCTCTGAATGAAGGAGTTGTGTCGAGGTGTCAGGGGCAAAGGGACTGTTCATCATCCTTGGGGCCATGTTCGGCTTCATGGCGTTCATCACCGTGGTCGCCACGGTGGTGTCCCCATGAGTCGCACACTCCTCCTGATGCGCCACGCGAAGGCCGAGGACGGGTTCGGGGCGATCGACTTCGACCGTGCCCTCACCGACAAGGGCCGAGACCAGGCCGAGAGGGTCGGGCGTCTCCTCAAGGAGAAGGGGTACGCACCGGAACACGTCATCTGCTCCGCGGCCGCCCGGACACGACAGACCCTGGACGGGGTACTGGGTGCGATGGATTCGGCCCCGGAGGTCGACCACACCGAGGCCGCCTACCTGGCCGGCCCGGAGAGCCTCCTGGAACTCATCACCTATGTGGACCCGGTGGTGAACACCCTCTTGGTGGTCGGACACAACCCGACCATCGCTCAGGTGGCCGCGTCGTTCATCGGAGAGCAGGCCATGGCGGCGTTCTCACCGGCCACCGTCGCGGCGATCGACCTGGAGGGGGAGTGGCTCTACGCGGCTCCGGGAACGGGCACCGGCCGGATCCTCAACTGATGTGACCCACGGCACAGGGTTTCCGGGTTGCACGGGTGGGAGGGCAGGGGTAATGTTCTCCGAGTCGCCTCCGAACGGCCCAAGGCCGAGAGGGGGACGAGATCTTCTCGATCGAAACGAACACGGGTTCTCCGTGGGCGTGATCGGATCTTCGAGTCAGACACTTCCTCTTCTTCACCGAAATGGTTCGGGCACTCCCCGAGACATGTAAGATGATGAGAGTCGCTTCAAAAGCCCAGCGTTCAAACCGACAGGTGAAAACGCAAAGCCGAAAGAAGCACAAACGGGCCTTTACCCCGATCAGGAACACCGA
>NZ_JBSHJJ010000019.1:0-63410 GCF_053619415.1 Nocardiopsis sp. NPDC055551
CCGAACCCGGTCGTTAAGTCTCTTTGCGCTGATGGTACTGCCCTGTGGTGGGGTGGGAGAGTAGGTCGCTGCCACGGTTTTTCTTGGGGGGTCCGTTTGTTGGCGGGCCCCCCTTTTTTTGTGTGTGGGTGGGGTTGTGTGTTGGGGGGTTGTCTTTTTAGGCGGCCCCCTTTTTTTGTTGTGGGTTGGTGGAGGTGTTCTACTGGACGCTGTTTCCTCGTGCTCTTACGGCTGTGGTCACTATCGACATCGATAGTGACCACAGGTGAAACGGGTGCGCGGACTCCGTCAGGGGACGGGGTCCGTGACGAGGTCGGCGGCTTCGATCTCCTCGCGGGTGATCCCCAGGATGAAGGCGATGGTGTCCAGGTAGGGCACGTTGACCGAGGTGTCCGCCTGACGGCGTACGACGGGCTTGGCGTTGAAGGCCACGCCCAGGCCGGCGGTCTGGAGCATGTCGAGGTCGTTGGCCCCGTCGCCGATGGCCACGGTCTGGTTGAGGGGGACCCCGGCCTCCTCCGCGAACTGCTGGAGGGTGGTGGCCTTGCCCTTGCGGTCGATGATCGGGCCGACGAGGCGGCCGGTGATCTTGCCGTCGACGACTTCCAGGGTGTTGGCCGCGGAGTAGTCGAGGTCGAGGCGTTCCACGAGGACGTCGGTGATCTGGGTGAAGCCGCCACTGACGATGCCGCACTCGTAGCCCAGGCGTTTGAGGGTGCGGATCAAGGTACGGGCGCCGGGGGTCAGCTGGATCTCGCCGCAGACCTTCTCGATGGCGGAGGCGTCCAGACCTTCGAGGAGGGCGACCCGGCGGCGGAGGGACTCCTCGAAGTCCAGTTCACCGCGCATGGCCTCCTCGGTCACCTTCGCGACCTCGTCCTCACAGCCGGCGTGGGCCGCGAGGAGTTCGATGACCTCGCCCTGGATGAGGGTCGAGTCCACATCCATGATGACCAGGTGCTTGCCGCGTCGATGCAGGCCCCCGGCCTGTACGGCGACGTCCACTCCCTGGGTGGCGGACTCCATGGCCAGTTCGGCACGGAGATGGTCGGCGTTGCCTCCGGAGATCTCCATCTCCACGGAGGTCACCGGGTAGGCGGACAGACGTTCGATGCGGTCGATGTTCGCCCCGGAGCGGGCCACGCACGAGGTGATGGCGCTCAGGGCGCCGGGGCGTAGTGGGGAGGCCAGCACGGTGACGTGCAGGTGCTCGTCACCGTTGGCGTTGACCCGCCCGTTCCCGTCGGCGTACTCGACGTCCATGCCGAGATCGATCGCGGTCTTGTCGAGTGCGGAGCGGACTTCTTCGTAGACCCGCCGATGACTCACCCCGGGGGCGACCTTCTCGTCCACTTCGAGGACGGTCCCCAGCACCAGACGTCCACCGAGAACGACCTGTTCCAGATCGACGATGGTCACCGGGAAGACGGAAAGAGTGCTCAGCAGACGTGCGCTGATCCCGGGACGGTCATGCCCGGTCATCGTTACCAACAACGTGGATTCATCACTCATGGCATGCCCCACGGTACTCGGCCGTGGGACGCCCGGGACGATCGGGGCACGAGGTTTTCGCAGCTCGTTCACTATGTGGACAGGTAGGCGAGTATCCAGGGCCCCGGGGGTGCGAGGCAGATCACTCGCCGCGTTTGCCCTTGCGCTTCTTCTTGACCTTCTTCGCCTTGACGTCCACCCCGCCCAGCATGCAGGTTCCGGTCAGGTGTACGACCGGGGCGTTGGGGTCGGTCACCTGATCGGTGCCGTGGAGGTCGGTGCCGCCCAGAATCGCCGAGGTGTTGTTGATCACTCGCACGCCGTGCGGCACGGTGATGTCCACTCCGCCCAGGATCACGGCGAGCTGGATGGTGACCTCGTGCCGGCTCAGTACCGCCTCGCGCAGGTCCAGCTCGACCCCGCCACAGAGGACCGACACGTTGGTGCGGGGCTCGACGAGCCAGCGTCCACGGCGTTCCGCGGCGCCGAAGACCGCCACCAGGTTCTCCGAGCCCTTGCTCTGTCCGGCGAGGTCTCGGGCGTCGCTGCCGAGTATCTCCATGCCGTCGGTGGTGCCGCTGTGGTCGGTGCCGCCGAGCCCCTGGAGCCCGGGTACCCCGGGCATCCCGGATCGGGGGAGGTCGGACACGATGGGGCCGAGTTCGCCGATGGTCTTGGCCTTGTAGAGGGTGTCGAGGCGCTCCTCGTGTTCGACGGGGCTGAGGCGGCCCTCGGCCAGCGCCTCCCGGAGCCGTTCGGCAACCTGGTCCCGGTCCGTGTCGGAAGCTCGGATGTGATCGGGCTGCATGGTGACGGCTCTCCTCCTCGGTGGGTCGGCCTGGACACGGCCGCACACTCAAGTATCGGTGTGTTCGACGAGATCCCGGATCAGGTGTCGTCCCTGGTTCGTCCCGGAGTCTCCCCGCCCCCGACACCAGGGTCCCACTCGTGTCGCCTCCGGGCCATACCCCCGTCCGGGCGCACCCTCCCCGCTCAGGGCAGTTCTATCGCCGCGTGCGCGGCGATCAGGGCGCGACGCACGACACCGTCCAGTTCCCGCAGGGCTTGGGCCCTCAGGTCGATCTGGTGGGCGTTCATGCCCCGCCCGGAACCGGGTTCGGCGAGGGCCACCACCTTCGCGAGCCTCTTCGCCTGGGCCGCGACCCGATGGGCGCGTGGTGGGTACCCGTGGGCGAGGGGCGGGGTGCCCGAGTCACCGAGGTCCCCCAACTCGCGGTGGACGGACGGCGCGAAGGAGGCCACGTCGTCCACCCCCTGAAGGAGCTCGGCGACCCGCACCAGGGTGAGTTTGAGTCGCCGTTCGGCGTCGGAAAGGTCGGGAACCTGGGGTATGCCGTCATTCGCCGGATACGGGGCCCATGAGACGCCCACGTAGGATGAACCACGTAGGTCGGCGGAGGGCACCAACCCCACCTGTCGTTCGGCGAGCTGCACCAACACACCCTCCTGCGCCTCGATCGCCGCCCGGTTGAGTTCGGCGGGGCCGATCAGCCCGCAGGGATCGCCCCAGGTGGGCAGCGCCAACCGGAACGCGGACAGGCCCAGGCCACGAAGACGTACCAGTGCGGCACGCAGCGGTACGCCGCTGTCGAAGGGCAGGTCACCGGGGGGTACTGTCCCGATCAGGTTGGGGCCGCCCCGACGTTCGACGGCGTCGACGGCGTCGTCCAACCCGACGTGGCCCGAAAGCCAGGCGTTGCCCCAGGCGACGAGTGGTGCGGACGTCAAATGCATTGCTACAGGGTAGGGCGGCCCGTGCACCGGCGTGGGACGTGAGAGAAGGAGGATGATGGACGGGCGTGTTCTGGGCCTTAACGGGGTCACGGTACGACGAGGCGGGGCGAACCTGCTGGATGGCGTGGACTGGTCGGTGCTGGAGGGGGAGCGCTGGGTCGTCCTCGGTCCCAACGGCGCGGGTAAGACGACCCTGCTGAACGTGGCCTCCAGCCAGCTGTATCCCACCTCGGGCAAGGTGGAGGTCCTCGGGGAGCACCTCGGGGGCGTGGACGTGTTCGAGCTGCGGCCGCTGATCGGGTACGCGGGCGCCTCCGTGTCCGGCCGGATCGAGGAGGACGCCCCCGTCCTCGACCTGGTGCTCAGCGCCGCCTACGGCTACCTGGGTCGGTTCCGGGAGGAGTACGGGGTTCCGGACTACGGGCGTGCCCGTGCGCTGCTGGGTCACTGGGGGGTGGGCGAGCTCGCGGACCGCTTCTTCCACACCCTGTCCGAGGGTGAACGCAAACGGGTGCTGATCGCGCGTGCGCTGATGTCGAACCCGGAACTGCTGCTCCTGGACGAACCCGCGGCCGGGCTGGACCTGGGTGGGCGAGAGGACCTGCTGCGTCGTATGGGCAAGCTCGCGCGCAACGAGGACGCGCCGGCGCTGGTCGTGGTCTCCCACCACGTGGAGGAGATCCCGCCGGGCTTCACCCATGCTCTGCTGATCCGTGACGGTCGGGTGATGCGGGCGGGTCCTTTGGACGAGGTGATGACGGCGGAGAACCTGAGCGAGACCTTCGGGTTGGGGTTGAAGGTCGAGCGCGACGGCGGTCGTTGGTCGGCCCGCGCCGTCTGAGGTTCATCGCGTTTCGAGTGGACCCGAACCCCCGTCCCCTTCTCCCTGATCGCCCCGGTGGCCTCGTCGGCCCCGGGGCCCTTCTGTGAAGGGAGTGATTGGGGATGTGTTTATGGAAGAAATCCTAGGGTCCGTAATTCCTATTTCCGTCCGGATGTGGTCGTCCCGGATAGGTATGGGGTAGCGTCGTCGAACAGTGGGCGGATCGCTCTATTTCGGCGCGCTTTATGACGGGCGGCCTAGGGCGCGGTCCGCTCCCGCGCTGCCTGTCACCCCCGTCAGCAGATCCGGAGCCGCCCCAGATGTCGTCACTGAACACCGTCACCCGGCCCGACTCGGTGGAGGGTCGGTAACCGTGACCACGATCATCATCGTCGCACTCTTCGTCGCCGTCCTGTTGATCATTTTCTGGCGAAGCGTGCGTATCGTTCCGCACTCCATGGAGGACGTGGTCGAGCGTTTCGGTAAGTTCCACCGTACGCTCAGCTCGGGCTTCAACATCGTCATTCCCGGCGTCGACCAGGTGCGCGAACGCATCGACCGCCGTGTGCAGGTCGTCAGCTTCCCGCCGCAGTCCGCGATCACCGAGGACAACCTCGCGGTCGAGGTCGACTCCGCGGTGTACATCCGTGTGATCGACGCCTACCGGGCCACCTACGAGGTCGCCAACTTCATCCAGGCGGTCGAGCAGCTCACCCTGGCGACCCTGCGAAACGTCATCGGTGGCATGAACCTGGAGGGCACCCTCACCTCCCGCGACCAGATCAACCGCGAGCTCAAGTCCGTCCTGGACGAGGCGACGCGGGACTGGGGCATCGAGATCAGCCGGATCGAGCTCAAGGGCATCGAGCCACCGTCCTCCGTGCAGGAGGCGATGGAGATGCAGATGCGCGCCGACCGGGAGAAGCGGGCCCAGTTGCTCAGCGCGGAGGGTGAGAAGCAGTCGGCCGTGCTGCGCGCCGAGGGTGAGCGCTCCTCGTCCGTGCTGCGGGCCAAGGGTAGCGCCGAGGCGCTGATGCTGACCGCCAAGGCCGACGCCGACGCCCAGACCCTGCGGGCCCGTGGTGAGGCGGACGCCATCCACATGGTCTTCAAGGCCCTGCACACCAGCCGGGTCGACCCCGACGTGCTGGCCTACCAGTACCTGCAGAAGCTCCCGGAGATCGCCAAGGGCGACGCCAACAAGGTGTGGATCGTTCCGGCGGAGATGGGTCAGGCCCTGCAGGGTGTGAGCAGCGCCTTCGAACGCATCCAGAACGAGGTCGTCAAGATCCCGACCTGAGCCGGGTCGTCCACCGACCCCTCGCGTGCTCCGGCCCCGTCCCTTGGGCGGGGCCTTCGCGTGTCAGGGGCCGGGTGCGCTTGGGCGTCCGGTTCAGGTCGCACCCGACCTGATCATCGGATGACCGGCTCTCGTAGTCTGTTCGAGCCCTCGACGGTCGGGGAGCCGCGGAGCGGAAGGTGGGGCGATGGAACTCTGGGAGGCCGTTGCCATTCTCCTCGCGGGGGTGGCCGCCGGCGGCATCAACGCGATCGCGGGGTCCGGGACCCTGTTCACCTTCCCCGTGCTGCTGGCCCTGGGCTATCCACCGATCACCGCGACCATCTCGAACAGCGTCGGCCTGGCACCCGGGACCCTCAGCGGCACCATCGCCTACCGGCGTGAACTGGCCGGGCAGCGGCCGCGGCTGATCAGGTTCGGTGTCATGTCCTTCTTCGGCGCGCTGACCGGTGCGACGCTGCTGGTCTATCTGCCGCCCGGGGTCTTCGAGTCCGTGGTGCCGTTCATGATCGGCGGCGCCTGCGTGCTGATCGTCTTCCAGCCCAAGATCACCAAGTGGGCCAGGGCGCGCAAACCGGCCCACGAGAACGGTGGGATCCTGATGCCCATCGGTGCCTACGGCGCGGGTACCTACGGTGGCTACTTCGCGGCGGCGCAGGGCATCATCCTCATGAGCCTGTTGGGTTCCACCCTGGACGACGACATCCAGCGGCTCAACGCCCTGAAGAACGCCCTCGCCACCATCGCCAACAGCACGGCGGCCGTGTTCTACATCGTGTTCGCCTCACCGGCGTGGCCGGTGGTCGCACTGCTCGCGGCGGGGACGATCGTCGGTGGTTACCTGGGCGCGAACTTCGGCCGCAGGCTCAGCCCGACAGCGTTGCGCGTCATCCTGGTGATCGTGGGCCTGTCCGCCGCCGCACAGATCATCATGGGCAGGGTATGACGCCCTCGGCGCCGCCCCCGCCGGTGGATCAGGCCCGGAAGTAACCGCGGCGGTCGGCGTCGTCGATGAGCGCGGTCGCGTACGATCCCAGCGCCTCGGAGCCCTCCGCGATCAGCTTCACCTTGGTCATGATCTCGGACCGGGTGACCCCGAACCGCACCCAGGCGCCGCCCTCGTTGTGCCAGTTGGCGAGCATGGGGGACAGCCGGTCGATGGCCCGGGCGAAACGCGCCTCCGCCGTCTGTCGGGCCTCGAACTCCTGCCACAGCTCGTGGGCGAGTGCGGCCTGGTCCTCGGGCAACAGGGGGAAGATGCGTTCGGCGGCGGCACGCTCGCGTTCGGCCTGGGACTCGGCGTCGTCGGGCTGGAAGGCGAAGGTGTCTCCGGCGTCGATCTCGACGATGTCGTGGATGGAGAGCATCTCGATGACACGGTCGATGTCGGTGCCCTCGGGCGCGTACTCGGCGAAGGTCCGCGCGCACAGGGTGAGGTGCCAGGAGTGTTCGGCGGAGTTCTCTCGGCGAGAACCGTCCACCAGCAGGTTCCTACGTAGGACGCGCTTGAGCTTGTCCACTTCCAGGATGAAGCGCAGCTGAGCGTTCAGCCGTTCGTTGTCGACCCCGCTGGCAAAGACCGGTGCCGGTTCCGTCACGTGGTTCGCCCTCCTGATGGATGAACGGATCAGGTGGGACCGCTGGCGCGGTCGCCACTGGATGATCCCATGGAACGCGTGCCGTCTGTCGCCCCGACGACGGGGAGGCGGCTTGGGGGGAAGGAGGCGGCGTGCCCCCGATGAACGTCGGGGAGCGGCCGTGTTCGTGGTGTGGCCGGCCCCGAGGTGTCTTCTCTCAGTGTGCCCGATCCATCCGGACCTGTGGTGAAACGGGCAGGTGCCGATGGAACCATTCGGTCAGCGCTCGGTCGGCCAGGACCCCGGCCGGGGTGAGCGGTCCGGGCTCCAGGCCGGGCTCCGGTCCGATGGAGTGTGCCAGGTCGGGCACCACGATGTGACGGAGCGCATGTTCGTGGCCGGGGGCGTCGATGGTCCGACCGAGCTCTCGTGCCAGGTCGTCGTGGAACGCCCGTCCGTGGCCGGGTGGAGACACCTCGTCCGCGCCTCCGCCGACCATGAGCAGCGGGGTGTGGTTCCGGGCGATCTCCGGGGCCCGCGCGTTCATGTCCAGCCATCCGCGGGTGCGTTGGGCCCGGGTGTTCCAGCGGTAGGGGGTGCCGGTGCGGCGTTCGCGGGCCGCCATCAGCAGGGTCGGGTCGACGATCGGGTTGACCACCGCGGCGGCGCTGGTCGGGAGGCCGTTCTCGGCGAGGGTCAGGAGCACGGCGGTGGCTCCGGCCCCGACGCCGACCAGGCCGGTCGGGACGTCGGCGATGGGCAGGGACGACCGGAGTTCGGCGTCGACCTTGCGCAGTTCGGCGGCGGCCTCTTCCACCACGGGGCCGAAGAGTTCGACCAGGTAGTCGCGTTCACCGCGCCGGTTGATCTCGGGGACGCCGCCTTCGGGCAGCCGGGCGCCGAACAACGGCAGCCCGAGGTAGACCCGCCATGCCGGGAGCGCCGCCATGGGGATGGTCCCGGCGAGGGCGGATTCACTGCGGGGTGGTTCGAAGGCGTGCAGGCCGATGACGAGTGGGGCCGGTGCGGGGGCCGCCACCGCCGGGGGCAGGGCGAGGAAGGGCACGCCCGCGGCGGTCCCGGTTGTCGGTGCTTCGATGGCCGGCGCGTCGACTACCACGGATGGTCGCCTCCGTTGCGTTCGGAGAAGTGGGACAGGTAGCTGCTGACGAGGCGCTTGGCCTCGTACACCAGTGCGGCATCGCCTTCGGGGTTGTCACGGAAGGCGAGCTTGAGGACGGCGTCCGCCGCTTCCACGGATACGTGGACGGCTCTGTCGAGTTCATCGTTGTCGGGGAGGCCGGTGACCGAGACGATGATCTTGCGCAGGCGCACGGAGATCACCCGGTTGTTGTCGCTGCCACCGCTGAGGAGACGGGGGTCGACGATGTCACCGAAGTGGAGGCTGCGAAAGCCGGGCACGTTACGGTGCATGTCGATGTACTCGTCGATGATGGTATCGACGGCCCCGGTCCAATGGCTGAAGGACGCGTCGGCGAGTCGTTCGGTGACCCGGGTGCCGAACTGGTCGAGGAAGCGCAGTCCGAGCGCCTGGGTGATCGCCTTCTTGTCCGGAAAGAACTGGTAGACGGAGCCGATGGCCACGCCCGCCCGTTCGGCGATCCGTGTGGTGGACAGGTTGTCGTAGCCGACCTCGTCGAGGAGTTCGGCACAGCAGTCGAGCATGCGTTGGACCCGGACCATGCTGCGCTGCTGGGCGGGGAGCCGGCGTAGTGGTGCCTGCGCGAACGCGAGTTCGTCGTTGGCGACTCTGGCGGGTCCACGGCTCTCACGCTGGGAGACGGCCCCGTCGGTCGGCTCCGGGGAGCGTCGCGCGCGCGGGGGTGTTGAGCTTCGGGAATTGGTCGTCACGTCTCCTATGATGCCTTTTCGGATTCACCTGGTTCCGGGGAAATTCCAGTTTCGTTCCGAAGTTCCGTGTGGACACTTGTCCGATTCGGGTGATTCATTCGTTCTTCCTGGTGAGAGCGGGTCGAGAGAAGTGGTTGAAACTTGTCCTATTCGGCCGACTTATCGCTTGTTGTCGCTGTCGGTAGTCGGATTGTCGCTTCACGGGTTCAAGTGGGTGGATCGTCCTTCAGTGTGCGCCGGGACGCGACCCCGCTGCAACCGTTTGCAGTAGATGCATGGCATGGTGGGTCCGAGCCCGCACATCCACCCCTCCAGGAGGTCCAGGCATGACCACGGCCATCCCCGACACCACGGCGGAGGAACTCGACGCCGTCATGGAGCGCGCGTCCGCCGCCGCGCCCCTCTTCGCCGCACTCGCCCCCACCGACCGCGCCCGCGTACTGCGTGCGGTCGCCGACGCATTGGACGCCGCCGCCGAGGACCTGGTCCCGATCGCGATGGCCGAATCGCACTACCCGGAGGCGCGATGCCGCGGTGAACTGGGGCGCACCACGTTCCAGATCCGTCTGTTCGCCGACGTGCTGGAACAGGGCGAGTACCTGGAGGCCATGGTGGACTCCGCCGACCCGGAGTGGGGCACCCCCCGACCGGACCTGCGCCGTGTCCTCGTCCCCCTGGGTCCCGTGGTGGTGTTCGGGGCGAGCAACTTCCCCTTCGCTTTCTCCACCGCCGGCGGGGACACCGCCTCCGCGCTGGCCGCGGGTTGTCCCGTCGTGGTCAAGGCCCACCCGGGTCACCCGGAACTGGCCCGCCGCACCACCGAGGTGGTCGTCGCGGCCCTGGCCGACGCGGGCGCGCCCGAAGGGGTGTTCGCGCTGGTCTTCGGATTCGAGGCGGGTAAGGGCGCGGTGACCCACCCGCACACCCGCGCGGTCGGCTTCACCGGGTCCATCCCGGGCGGGCGTGCCCTGTACGACCTGGCGGTCTCCCGCCCCGACCCGATCCCCTTCTACGGGGAGCTGGGCAGCCTCAACCCGGTCTTCGTGACCCGTGCGGCCATGTCCGCTCGCGGCACCGAGGTACTGGAGGGCTACGCCGGCTCGGCCACGATGGGCTCGGGCCAGTTCTGCACCAAGCCCGGGGTCGTGTTCGTCCCCGAGGGAGCGAAGCTGGACGCCCTGGTCGGTGACCTGGAGGGTCGTGCGGCGGCCCCGTTGCTCAACGACCGGGTCGAGGAGGGCTACTCGCGCGGGCTGGACGACCTGTCCGGGCACCCGGCCACGGAGGTGCTGGTCCAGGGGCGGCGGACCGGTGAGGGGTGGACGCCGAGCCTGTTGCGCACCGACCTGGACTCCCTGCTGGAGCACTCCGAGGCCCTTCTGACCGAGTGCTTCGGTCCCGCCACACTCGTGGTCACCTATCCCGATGAGCGGCGGCTGCTGGAGGTTGGCGGCGCCCTGCAAGGGCAGCTGACCGTCACCGTCCACGGCGAGGAGGACGACCCCATCGCGCCGGCCTTGCTGGCCCTGGGCGCCTCGGTGGCGGGTCGGGTGATCTGGAACGGCTGGCCGACCGGGGTGGCGGTCTCACACGCCATGACCCATGGCGGTCCCTACCCGGCCACGACGGCGCCCGGGCACACCTCGGTGGGCACCACCGCGATTCGTCGGTTCCTGCGTCCGGTCACCTACCAGTCGGTGCCGGACGCCCTGCTGCCCGCCGCGCTGCGGGACGGCAACCCGCTCGGTGTACCCAGGAAGGTCGACGGCGGATCACCGGCGGTCTGACGGCCTCGCACGGTGGTCCGGGTCGCGGCCCGGACCACCGACTCACTCCGAGTCGTACTGCTCGCGGAAGGAGAGGCAGGCCTCCCTCTCCCGGTCGGCCATGGGTTCGATGAAGACCATGCCCAAGATGATGAGCGCGGCCGGAGCGAACTCGAACAGCGTCCAGGTCTCGGCCCCGGAGCCGGCCATCTCGATCAGGGGGCGGACGGCGAAGGCGGCCGCGGCGACCAGCAGCGGCACGAACCGGTAGGTCGGGTTCGACACGTAGACGAGGTGGTCGATCATGTGTCGGGCGGTCCGGTTGACCTTCTCGTCCGGACCAGGAGCCCCGGAGACCGCCTGGCGTCGGGCGATGGCGTAGCGCACCGGATCGGTCTCGGGTGACGCGGGCATCACGCGAAGGATCGAGTACGCGGCCAGTCCGGACAACACGGTGACGGACAGGGCCATGATGGCGACGGCGCCCGGGACCCAGCCGGGGACGCCGGTCGGATCGGTCAGGTTCGGGGCGGTCAACATCGCGGCGAGGAGGAGGGCGATGACCCCGGCGCCGGCCCCCCAGAGCGCGGAGTGGGCCACCGGGTGGTGCTGGGCGTGCAGCCGGAGTCGGGCCTTGGCCACCTGCCCCGAGGTGGGATCCGAGGACGGAACGGAGGCGTACGAGTTGTTCCAGAGCGGGGAGGTCATGGCGCTCACACTACGAATCCCGGCACGGCGCGCACCATGCACGGAAGTCAGGAACCCGAACCGGAGTTCCCGAACTTTCGTCAGGTCCGCCCCGACGACCTGTCGTCGGAGGAGACCGTCCCCTAGGTTGCGAAGACCGACCGTATTCGCACCACGCCCCGAGGTTGTCTCCATGACCCAGGATCCCCACGCCCTCGTCGACGCCCTGCCCAAGGTGGAACTCCACGTCCACCTCGAAGGGTCGATGCCCGCCGAGACCCTTTTCGAACTGGCGAAACGGCACCGGGTCGATGGTCTCCCCGGCACCCTCGAAGAGCTTCGGAATTGGTACGAGTTGGCCAACCTAGGCAAAAGCACTTCAGTTCGGGTCTAAGAGTGGCCCCGGGACTCCCGGGGCCCAAGAGGTTCGCGGCCAGACGCTAAGCGTCCCGGAGCGGGACGTCCTCCGCCACGTCCGGAAGGGACACGGCGTCCCCAAAGTGTTCCCGGAGGTCTTCCTCCGTCCAACCGGCGGCCCGGAGGGCGTCAAGCTCCGTCGGATCGATTTCACGGGCGTTGGTCATGGCGTCCCCCTTGGATTCGTTGGTGTCCACGGTAGGGACGTCTGTACCGGTCACGGCGTTGTCTGCGTCCGTCGTGGCGTCTGCCTCGTCCGAAAGATTGTGCGCGTCGACCTCTTCCGGGGACATCTCGCGGGTACGCCCGGCGTCGCCCTCGTAGTCGCCTCGGTAGTCGCGACACATGCCCGCGTGTCCGGCAGGCTTCACACAGTTCTTCGGCATGTCGTCGCCAGCCTTGAACGGGTGCCAGCGGGTGAGTTCACAGCGGTTCATGCCGTCACCGCCACGCGGGTCGCGGTAGCGACGTCCAACAGCACGGCTACGCCCAACCGGTCCCGGTCCATGCGCGCGTTCCGCTGGCGTGCCTCGTGGGCGCGGTAGTAGCCGCGAACGATGTCCGCCGGAGGACTCACGGCCTCCGCCTGGACGACGGACACATAGTCCGCCGGGACCGGCCGGAGCGCGGAGGCGTACCCGGGGCCCGTCGGGCGGGCCGGAAGCGGGTCCGCGTACCGGCGGACGCGGGCCGCGCGGGCTTCCTCGCGGAGGTCCCGGCGGAGCGCGCGCGGGGCCGCGTGGAGTCCGTGAGCCGGGCGGAGCAACCGAACGAGGGTTGCAAGCATGGCAAGTAGGCTGTGCATGTTGACGCTCCCATAAAGCGTTGACCACGGCCCGGGGGTGTTACCAGCACCCGCCGGGCTTTGCCGTGTCGGCATGCGTGACCCTACCGCAACCGTTCAGGGCTGTCTATCGAGTTCAGACCTTCCCGCCATGGGACGATAACGACATGACCACACCGCTTCCCGCCGGGTACGGGCCGGACAGCCGTCTCAAGGAAGGCCCGGAGCCGAAATACATGCAGCTTGCGGCCGTCCTCGTGGCCCGGATTGAACGCGGGGACTTCCCGGGGGACGCGCGGCTTCCGAGCGTGGCGCAACTGCAAAACGAGTTCGGTGTCTCGCGCGGTACCGCACAGCGGGCCGTGTCCGTCCTTGCGGAGCACGGGCGTGTAAGGGTGTCGAACGGTAAGGGTGCGTGGCCGGTCCACGAAGGTTGAATGCCGGGCCCGGAGCGGGGAAGTGCTCCGGGACCGGCGTCCGCGCACACGAGGGAAGGCCCGACGCACACGCGGAGGTCTAGGACCTACTTCCCCGCCTGGTCATACTTGTCCTTGTCCGGTGGGCCCCGTGATCCCGTGCGTGTCACAGCCGAACGACCCTTCCAGCTTCCCGCACCCGGGCCAACCGCATTGACGCCGGTACACGCCGCCGTCGTCTTCTATTCCCGCCGGGGGACCGTGCTCGTTACTCATTCCGTACCCTCCGCGACTCCCACGGTTGGGGAAGAGGTTTCCCGTCCCGGAGTGCGGCGTCCAGTGCGCACCACGCCACCTCCGCCGCGTTGATCGTCTGGCGGAGGGTAGGCCGCGCGTCCGTGTGGCGGAGCGTTTCCGACAATGCGTCAAACCACGCGGTCGTGTACATCTTCCCCTTACGTCCCCGACCCGGGTTCCAACCGTGCGGAAGTTCCCCACCCGTGCGCATGAACCAGTGCAGATCATCAAACACGCTGTCAGCCTCGCGGAGCGCGCGGCGTATCTCCGCGTCCGTCCCCCGAACAGACAGCAGGGTCGTAAGCCGTGCGACGAACTGTGTCGTCCCCTCCGCGTCGGCGGAGTCCGTGCGTTGCTTGGAAGCGATCATGTTTCCAGCGTTCTCCGCCAAACGCCCTACTGCTAGGCGTTCGCGTTGCCTACCCTTGGGGGCAACAGTGTTGGCAACACCCGGGGGTCCACCTTGTCCGACTTCGCGGTACGTGCTCGTGCGGCCCTAGCCGAACGTGGTATCTCCCTCCGTACGGCGGCTCACGCCGTCCCCGTGGACCCTGGCCACCTCTCCCGGATGTTGTCCGGGAAACGCCCGGTCCCGTCACACGTCGCGGAGGTCTTGGACCGCCTTGTTGGTGCGGAAGGGGCTCTAGCCGCGTTGGCGGTCACGGTTACCGATGATGACCGGGCCCGGATCGCTCACAGCGTCGCTATGCCGGATCGGCTGGACGCGGGGACCGTGCGCGCGTTGGCGGACGTTCTCGCGGCACAGCGGCGTCTAGACGACACCCTTCCCGCTGTCGCCATGCTTCCCGCGACGTCCGCACAGTGGGAAACCGTGGAGCGGCTGGCACGGGACTCACGCGGCCCGCACACGGACGCGCTCCACGAGGTAGCGGCGGAGTGGAGCCAGTTCATCGGGTGGTTGCACGCGGAAGCACGCAACGACGCGGAGGCGGTCCGTTGGCTCACAGAGGCGGAGGGACGCGCGGACGACATCGACAACGGGGAACTAGCGGCGCAAGCGGCGAACTTCAAGGGCTACCTAGCACGGCAACAGGGGCGGCCCCGGGCCGTGGTTCGCTGGTTTTCCGCCGCGTACTACACGCCGGGAGCGGCCCCGCTACAGCGCGTCGGGGACGCTGTCCAAGCGGCCCACGGCCACGCGTTGCTAGGGGACCCGGAGACAGCCCGGCGTCTGTTGGGGGAAGCCTCCGAACTTGCCGACGCGGCGGAGGACACGGCCCCGCCCATCACCGCTTATTGGCTCTCCCCTACGTTCTCCCGGATGGGTATAGGTCTCGTCCACCTTGCCCTAGGGGACCACGCGGAGGCGGCGGAGAACCTACGGGCCGGGCTGGACGGCCTTCCCCCGGAGCAACGGGACGCGGAGTGGTGCCGGGAGTACCGGGACGCCCTGGACGAGGCACAGGTCGCGTGATCAGTACTGTTCAACCCCTAGACGCACGAAAAGGGCCGCGCTCCGGTGAGAAGCGCGGCCCTACTGCCGTTCGCGGAACGGCATCGCCAACCGAACGAGGCCAGCGGAACGCGTCGGAAACCGTTCCGGAGCTCGTTCCGATCGTTCAGAACAGAACGGAACGCGTCGGAACGGCCTCCGGCCTTCCGGAACAAGGCCGGAGGCCGTTCCGGAGCCACCGGAACAGGTTTCCGGAACCGGAAACGTCCAGCGGAACGGAGCGGAAAAGCCTTCCGGAACGAGCGGAAACCCGCTGTTCACAGCGTTTCCGCGTGTTCGTCCTCGTCCTCCTGGACGACGAGGACGAGTGTCGGCCCCGCGTCCTAGGTGAGTCCAAGGGAACGGTTCCGTTCCGACATTGCCGCGTTCACGGGCTCGTCCCCGTCGGCCACCGTCGCCACCGTTCGCGGGTAGCCGGAACCGTTCGGGCACGTGCATAGGCCCGGTGGCCACGAGCCGCGCGCATGGGACACAGCGGCCTCACACACGGATACGTGAAGTTGAACCGTCGGCACGTCGGGGGAGATACCCAACTCCGGGAACAAAGCTTGATACAGCGGGAGCACGTCCGGGACCGCCACCGGCGGAGCGGAAGCAGACGCGGCGGACTTACGCCGGAGCGGCTTCACGCCACACCTCCGGAAGCTCGTGCCCGGTCCCACCGGATCGTCGCCGCGCGGGAAGCCTTCACACTGGCAGTGGAGCGGGCCGCGTTACCGGCGTCCGCTTGTCCCATGGACGCCGCGTCGGTCCCCGCGTCCGTCGGGAGCATGGACCGGAGGACGGCCCACGCGGCCGCGCGCTGTTGGCGGGCCTCCGACACAGCGGGATTCACCACGAGCTGTCCGGCGGAGCCGGAGACCATGACGCCATGCTCCCGAACGGCGGCGTCCAGCCGCTCCGCCGCGTCCAGGTGTTCACCGGCCAGTGTGAGCGCGGCCCGCTGTGTCTCGTCTAGTTCGAACTCGGTTTCGTAACTGGCCACGAGCCGCGCAGACGCGGAGGCCGGTTCGTCACTCATGAATTCCTCCTTGCATCTGTGCAGGTCACCGGAAAATCAGAATGGTTGGGCATGCGGCCCGCGTGTAAGTCGTTAACCCCCGCCGAGAGCTGTCCCCCGGATTCCGGGGGCCTCCCCCACCCTGGCCAGCGGGAACGTCCATGACGACGACCACGGCGTCCGCGTTTGATCCACGCCCGTGACAGCGATTGCAACTCGTTCCATGTCGGTCGCGGCGGAGGCTGGCCTTCAGGTGCAACGTCCAGTGCCGCGAATACACGGAGTACGGCGCGCGCGTCGTCGTGCCGGTCGCGGCCCGTCGGAACAGTCGTCGACCCTGCGATAGCCTCCGCTGTCTGCTGTGCTAGCACACACGCGAATGAGCAACCGATGTGAGCGTTTCCGCTAGGCCTCGTTCCGGGCGTGACGCGGCGGCCACATCCGGGCCGGACACATGAGGGGGCCGGGGCCTTGTCGTAGGGCATGGGGTGGTGTTCCTTCCGGGAATGCCGGAGGGCCCGGAGCTTGGCCCCGGGCCCTCGTGTGGGTTGCTTAAGCCCGGCCCATCCTGGCCAGGTAGTCACGAGCTCGTCGCTCGTTTGCGGCCCGCTCCGCCTCCGCGCGCTTAGCCTCCGGGTCCTCGTCCGGAAGGTCCGCCACAGGGACCGTGAACGCCTCCGGGATAGGGCCCTGGCCAAGCTGTTGACGGCCATCGACGCGTAGCCACGTCGTGGCCACACGCGCTATTGCGTCCAGGTCCGCCGCTACCGCCTTGGTGTTCGTGGCGTAGTTGACGCCGCCTTGGCCGCGTGAGCGGTCAATGTCGAACACCTCCGGCAACGCCTTCCCGGCCAACGCTGACACACGGGGACGCTCGTCCCGGTCACGTCTTACGGGCCGATCCATCGACTCCACAGCCGCCGCCAACGCGTAGACGGTCCGTGCGTCCGGAAGGGCCTTGGACAGCGCGACACGGGCCCGCTCCGCGCGGGATTCCATTTCCGCCGCGATGGCGTCCCGCCACGCGGGATAGGCCGCCTCCGCCGTCCGGTGATAGTCGTCCACGAGCTTCACAAGGTGGGCTTCCACGGCCTTTCGGTGGGCCACACTGTCCCGGTAACGGACGGCCAGCTTCCCAAGGCGTGCGTCCAGGTCCTCCGTGGACTCCGGGACCTTCCCGGCGGCCACGGCTTCCGCCGCTTTCCGGGCCGCTTCACGCGGGGCCGCGCGGTACTCGTCCAGGACGCCTAGGGCGGCCTCGTCCAATTCACGGACAAGCTCCGCCGCCGCGTCCATGTTGGCCTTGGCCGCCTGGACGGCCTTGGGCATGAGGGGAAGGTTCGTGTATTCAGCGGCCTCGTGCCTTGCTAGGGCCGGGCCCCGGTGGTCCGGGCCGAACTCGGCATACTCCCGGGCTTCCAGGTGGGAGGCGGGGACGCCCCTGTGATCGGTGGCAATGGCCTTGTCGTTCATGGTTACCAGTCCTCCGGGCTTTCGCCCATGGCTTCAATGTCGGTGTCGGTGAGTGCGCGGGCGTCGTCGATCAGCGCGTCCAGGTCCCGGCGGGCACGTCGGACCACGGGGGCCGCTTCCGCGACCGGGGCCGGGTCGGAGACGACCGCGTCCACAGTTCGCGGGGGAAGCTCCGGGCGTTCCTGTGCAGCCCTGGAAGCTTCCACAGCGGCCTTGTGCGCGGTAGCCGCTTCCACGTGGGCCCGGAACACCTCCGCCGGGTCCTCGTGCGACTGGACGAGGCCAAGGAACGCGGGGCCCGGCTCCACGCCGTCCACGAGGTCAACCGACGCGGGGGCCGCATCCTGAACGTCGTCGGGGCCCGTGGTCGGGAAATGCGTTCGCACGGTCCGGAGTTCCCCGCGTCGCGTCACCACCACGGGAACGCCTACCGCTCCGGCGTTCGCGTCCGGATCGGGAACATTGGCCGCGTAAAGCTCCGGAGGAATCGGCCCGCCGAACACCATGGCGGAGCCAGAAGGGGCGGGAGCGGTGAAACCAACGACGGGCCGGACCATAAGGCCGGTAGCGGCCGTCGGGTCGCGAAATGCCGCCCGAAGGGCCCCGTAAGGAATGGGAGTAATGTCCATTAGTACGGCATTGCCTTTCGGATGCGCTCCGCCAATTCGGAAGGGTCGACCTTCCCGGCCTCGTCCCGACCCGCCACCGGGCCGCGCGTGGCGTCCACACGCTTCTGAAGTGCAGCGATACCGCGTTCAGCCTCGTCCGCGTCCATGGACTCCAGGCGACCGACCAGCCACACGGGCAATTCTTCCGACATAGGGATTCCATTCACTCACGACCCGCAACGTTCGCGGGAAAAGAATTTGGGCAAAAAAAAATCGGCCCCCGACCAACGTGGCATTACGAATACCGCACATATTCGTAAGGTCCAACGTCGGCCAGGGGCCGGGAACGCGCTTGGTCAGTCCTGATCAGAACTAGGAAGCGCGCAAGTCGAGTAACGGATGCTGTGCGGGCACCCGTGAGTGAAGAGCCGGCCCGAACTGTAAACAGCGGACCGGCCCCCACTGAGTAGTTATGTGTCCGGTGGTTCGCGGGCCCCGGCGTCTCTAGCGAAAAACCAAGGAAAGCCCTGAAATCAATTCTCCGAGCCTGGAATGGCGAACCCCAACATCGCTTGGAGGCCGCCGCTTCCGGTCGTCTACGGGCATCCTGTGGGCGCACAAGGGGGGGCGGCGGAGCCGGGCCCCTACGCGGTTCGCGGACAAGGTTGGGATATCAAGCGGCCATTACACGAAGGTCCGTTTCTTCCGCCCCTTCCGGGCCCGGTGGGCGTAGACACGGCACTTGTCAGAACAGTACTTACGGTGACGTCCCGTCCCCGCGTATTCGGTTTCCTGGCCACAGTGCGCGCATGTCGGAAAGTCGCGGGCGTCCACGGCGGCGGCCTCCGCTGCGTCGGCGTCGTTCTGGAGTTCCCAACACGGATCACCCGGCCCGGCGTCCGCGTTTTCCCCTGTTCCAAGAGTGCAGCGTTTCTTACGCCCGCTCCGGGTAGTGAAGACGTTTCCGCACAGCTCACACTTGACCCGGCGTAGCGGGCGTCTCGCGAGAGCGCGGGCCGCTTGGCGGCAACGCTCCCCGCACCAAAGCTCTTGGCGAGTTGAAAGTTTCGCACCACAGTGAGCGCAGGTGTCGCGGTGGTTGTCGTAAGCGTAGTAGGGCACAAGTTCTCCGTTCGGTTGGGTGGTTACGCTTTAGGGATGATGAGTACCTATGTTTTTGTTTTCTTATGAAAACTCTAAAGAAAATAGAAACCTAGGTACTCATCATCCCTAAAGCGTAACCAAAGGAAAGCGGCCCGGCCGTCCTCTCGCGAGAGACAGCCGGACCGCTGGTCATAGCTGGTTTTAAGCGGCCACGGGCACCGCCGCGAACCGCGCGGCCCGCTGGCGGGCCCGAACCACCACACGGCGACAATCGCGTCCGCAGTAGACCGGACGGTGTCGCGCGTGCGGGTATGCCCACGTGGCCACGTGGGAACAGCCGGGACGCTGGCAGATAGGAACGCTTGTCATAGTTGCTGTGTACATGGACGTGTCCTCTCGTCCGTTGTGTGTACACATGTTGTGTGTCCCGTTCGGGGAAACGTTCGTGGAAACTTCCAGAGACGTCCAGGGCGGCCCCGGAGGGCGTCATTGGGATGCGATCCCCGCGAACCACCGGCCACTAGCCGTGCGCAACTCCCGGACGCCTTCCAGGCCGCGAACCTGCCGGTATAGCTCGTGCTTGCCCTCCGCCGGAGCGATCCCCGGCGGCTGTGAGGCAAGGTAGGCGTTCCACAGACACACGCGGGTTGTGCGGTAGCTCTCGTCACGGGGAAGGCGTGCTAGGAACTCCGCGACCTTCACGGGGGTCGTGTCAGATTCGCAGTAAACGCACATGGGGCGTGTCCTTTCTGGGGAAACTGTCACCGGACGGATGACGCTATTGCTGAAACTGTCATCTTGGTTATGTGTCCGGCGTGCGTGTTCGTTCGCGGAAGCGGCCCCGGACATGACAAGGGCCCCGCTCCCGACGAGGGAACGGGGCCCGGAGGCCGGACGGCTGGCCTACTCCGTGACGCGCTCCGGGTCACCGGTCGCGATCGCGTCGGCTTGTCGCGTCCAACGGTCCGCCTCCGCGTCCGTCATCCGGCCGTCGGCCACGAGGCCGCCCACGAGGTCCCCGACGAGCATGGACAGTCCGTTGATTCGGTCGGTGTTGTTCACAGCGTCTCCTATGAGTTGATCGGTACTGGTCAAGATTTTGGGGCCGGGGCCGCGCTACGCGGCGTCTGCCAGGGACGCGGACAGCACGTCCGCCGCGTCCGCGTAGTCCGCGTTCTCCACAGCGATAGTGACGCGGGAAGGGTCGAACCCGTGGCGGCCCCGTTGACCCTTGGCGACGCTCACGAGGACGCCCATGTCGTCCAAGAGGGCCCGGCGGTCCAATCCGTCGGCCCGCTCCCATACGTCCGCGTACGTCTCTCCTGTGGCCACACGGATGACCTCACGTGGCTTGTCCCGCTCCGCGACGAGGACGGCCCGTCGGGCGTCCAGTTCGGCCACACGCGGGCCCAACACAGCGGCGGAGGCGGGGGACGCTTCAATGGCGGCTGTGAGACCCGTTAGGGCCCGTTCGGTGTCGGCAAGCTCCGCCGTGACGTCGTGGCCGCGTTGGACCTCTTCCCGGTACACGTGGAGTCCGTGGAAGGTCTCCCGGAACCATCGGTCAACGTGCTCGTCCAGGGCGTCCGCCCGGACGGTGGTGCATGACTTATACGCGGCGCATCGGTAGTACCGGTACGACTTGCCTTTGTACGTGGACCGGCTGTGGTTCATGCGTCCCCCGCACACACCGCAACGAGCCGCCCGGGACAGCGGGGAATCTGTCTTCGCGGGCCGCGTCCACCGGTGGCCCCTCTTAGCCATTGCCTCGCGCACGGCGTGCCACGTGGCCGCGTCAAGGACTTCGTCCGCGATGATGTCAAGGGTGCCGTCCGGCCGGTAGCACTCCGCCGGAGGCAATCGCTTCACGCGGGGACGGCCCTTGGCGTCCAGCACAGGGGCCCCGGTGGCGTCCCGTACTTCCTCGCGTGGGTACTTGGTGCGGATACCGCGCAACGCGGGGGAGACGAGCATGGTTCGGAGGGTCGCGGCCGTCCACTTAGCGGGCTTGGGGGTCCGGCCCGCGACCTTGGCCGCGTGCATGCGTGGTGTGGGCGTCTTGTGACGGTTGAGCCATGTCACGAGGTCCGCCACGGTCTGTCCGTCGGTGATTCGGCGGGCCAAGTCGCGGACGGTGTCGGCGGTCTCCGTGTCGATCTCTAGGAACGCTCCGCCGTCGCGGCGGGTGATCCGGTAGCCATACGGGGCGTTGTTGCTCACGCGGCCGGACGCGAAGATCTCCGCGCGGGACTCCGTGGTTCGCTCCCGGATTCGATCCCGTTCAAGCTGTGCCAGCCACGCGAACAGCCCAATCATGTTGTCGGCGTTGTGGGGAGTGATCTCTCCGTCCGCTGTGACCGGTTTGACGCCCGCGTCCTTGAACGTCTCCACGAGGTCCAACAGGTGGGAGGTACGACGGGACAGTCGGTCCAGCTTGGCGGCAACGACGTAGTCCAGGTGGGGAAGGTCGGCGAGAAGTTCCGCCATGCCTTCCCGGGCCTCCGGAGGGACGGCCCCGGATACGTTCTCGTCCACGTAGACCTTGTGGACCGTCCAGCCGTTCCGTTCGCACAGTTCGCGGCACAGACGTTCCTGTGTGGTGACGGATACGGACGCCTGGTCAGCGTGTGAGACACGGATAGAGATTGCGGCAACGGGCACGGCGGAGCCTCCTAGATGTTCCTAGGCGGCGTTGTGTGTCCCGGAGGTCCCCGACGTTCGTTTGGGTTATCCGTGGTACGCCTTCACCGACTTCCCGCACTTCGTCGAGGTCTACCTGGCGTCGGTGCGCACCCTGCGGGAAGAGGCCGACTTCGCGCTGTTGACCTCGGTCGTCGCCGAGCGGCTGGCCGCGCAGAACGTCCGCTACGCGGAGGTCCACGTGAGCCTGTACACCCACCTGATGCGCGGGGTACCGGCGAAGGTGGTCTTCGACGGCATCGAACAGGCCCGGATCGAGGCCGAACGGGACCACGGCGTCCAACTCAGGTGGATCCCCGACTTCCCCGCGGACTTCGGGCCGGAGTCCGCCGAACGAACGGTGGCGGCCGTGCTCCGGGACGGCCCGTCGAGCGTGATCGGTCTCGGGGTGGGCGGGGTGGAGTCCCCGCTGGAGCCCTACGCGGAGGTGTTCGGACGGGCCCGGGCCGCCGGTCTGGTGAGCCTGCCGCACGCGGGCGAGCACGGTGGACCGGTACGGGTCCGTGAGGCGTTGGACGTGCTGAAGGCGGAGCGGATCGGGCACGGCATCGACACCATGAAGGATCCGGAGTTGGTGGCCCGCCTGGTCGACGAACAACTGCCCATCGACGTCAGTCCCACCTCCAACCTGCGAACCCGCGCCGTGGAGCGGATCGAGGACCATCCCCTGCCCGCCATGCTCGACGCGGGGCTGTTGGTCACCCTCAACAGCGACGACCCCACGATGTTCGGCAGCGATCTGACCGGTGAGTACCGGATCGCCCATGACCTGCTGGGCGCGGCCGGGCCGGTGCGCTTGGCCCGCAACGGGGTCGAGGCCTCCTACCTGGGTGCGGCACGCCGTCGTGCGCTGCTGGCGGAGATCGACGCGGTGGCCGCCCGGCACGGAGTGTCCTGAAGGAGGCGGGCCCGGCACCCTCCCTTCAGGACATCGGGCCCGCGGGCTCAGTGGGACGGCCCGTAGGTGAGCCGGCGCAGCGCCACCTCGGCCGGCCCGCGCCTGTTCCGGCGGCGCATGAGGTCGGCCAGCAGCACGGTGGTCGTCCAGACCGCGACCGCGATGCCCACCCCGACGACCGGCGACGTGTGCTGGACGTGGAGCGTGTAGGAGGAGAACAGCACCGCCCACGCCACGGACTGGGCGAGGTAGAAGGTCATGGAGCGTTGCCCGAGCGCGGCCAGGGCGTTGGTCGACGGCCCTCGTGGGCCGGTCGATCGCGCGGCGACCAGCGCGATGAGCGCCGCGTAGCCCAACCCGCCCGCGTACCCGGTCACCTGGTGCAGCGGGGTGATGACGAGTACGTCCAACGGGGTCGCGGCGGTCCACACACCCGCTTTGGTCAGGGCCATCGGCAGTCCGCCCAGGACTGCCACGGGGACACCGACGAACGCGGTCGCGCGCAGCAGCCGCAGGTGTTCGCCCGGCTGTTCCAGAACGCGGTGCCGGCCGGCCAGGACTCCGAGCAGGAACGGGACGATCGTGCCGAGGAACATCATCACGAAGAGGACCGCGAACAGCTCCAGACGGAAGAAGAGCTCGTTCACGAAGCCGTCGGGCATCGGTGGCGGGCCTGAGCCGGTCATGGCGTCGTAGGAGCCGACCAGCGCGTGGACGGTGGCGGCCACGGGCAGCCAGGCCAGGGCGAGGATCACCAGGGTCCGGTCGCGGAAGCGGAGTACTCCGACGAAGAGCAGCGCCACCAGACCGTAGACGGCCAGGATGTCCGCGGGGAAGAGCAGGACGGCGTGCGCCAGGCCGAAGACGACCAGCCAGAGGCCGCGTCGACGCAAGAGGCCGCGGGTTCGGCGCGGTTCGTGCCCCTGTTCGCTTCGGCGACGGTGGATCCATGCGAGGCCGTAGCCGAACAGCGCCGCGAACATGGGGTGGCCGCGCAGGTCCACGAACGCGACCGTGCCGGCGGTGGTGATCCGGTCGGCGATGGTGAGCGGGTTTTCGGGGCCGCCGATGAGAACGGTGAACAGGTGCGCGTGGGCGAGCGCGATGACCAGGAGCATGACACCGCGGGCCAGGTCCGGGGCCAGGGAACGATGATCGGGGGGTGGCGGGTGGTCCGTGGTGCCCGGGACCCGTGGTCCGGGCGTGGTCGTGTGGGACATGGTGGGCTCCGAAAGGGGCCGCGGTCTGTGCGGCTCGGTGGACGTTGTACGCGTCGAGGTCGGATTCTCATGGGTGGTGCATCGTGTGCGTACAACATAAACAGGAGGAGTCGCCGCTGTGAACCCTATTTTTCCATGTAATTGCAGGTCAATGTACTAGTGCACTGGGTGTGAAAGGAGGTTTCCGAGCGAGGGTGAAGCGGTGCTCCGAGGTGGTTCACGAGTGCATGTGCACTAGTACACTCTGGAGTCCGAACGGAGAATGGCCGAAAGGGGCCGGCGATGTCCACAACCTTGGGACGAGGAATCCCGCCCTACGCGCGGGTCTTCGTCGACATCCGGGCGCGTATCGACTCCGGAGAACTCCGGCCCGGTGACCGTGTGCCCTCCACCCGGGAGATCACCCGGGAGTGGGGGGTCGCCATGGCCACCGCCACCAAAGCGCTGACGGCGTTGCGCCGAGAGGGGTTGGTGGAGGCGGTGCGCGGGGTCGGGACCGTGGTGCGGGGCGAACCAGACTCGGAACCGGCCCCGAAATCCGCTTCCGCTCTGGAGGGGCACGAACCCGAACGGCGGCGTGAACGCCGCTCCCGGACCGTACCCGCACTGACCCGTGAGGCCATCGTCGGTGCCGCCATCACCGTCGCCGACGCCGAGGGGATCGAGGGGTTGTCCATGCGCAGGGTCTCCTCGGAACTGCGGGTGAGCACCATGGCCCTGTACCGCCACGTCGCCGACAAGGGCGAGTTGATGACGGCGATGATCGATCGTGTCTACACCGATGCCGCGCTCCCCGAACCGCCGCCCGACCACTGGCGGGAGGCCCTCGAACTGGCCCTGGTCGCTGAGTGGGGGATCTACCGCGAACATCCCTGGGCCATGCGCTTGACGATGATGGCCGGCGCGGTCGTGTCACCGGGGCTGATGAGGAACGCCGAGTGGATGATGAGGGTGATCACCGACCAGGGGCGCTCCGCCGACGAAGCACAGGAGATCCTCGTCTTCGTGTCCGCCTACACCTCCGGTATGGCCCTTCAGGCCACGCGGGTGGTGTTGGAGGACCACGAGTTCGGGATGGACGCCGATCAGTGGTGGCGCTCCCGGGCCCCCGAGTTCCTGCGTCTGGCCGCCGGGGGCGGTTTCCCCGTCATGTTCAGCGTGTCCGGGCCACTCGATGTCGACGGCATCTTCGAGGCCGGTATGAAACACCTGCTGGACGGGCTCACACCGCGAATCGAGGGCACCGCGACCCCGTGAACCGGGCCGAGGCGCCGGTACCCGGCGACGGATGCCGGATGCCGGGTACCGGCGCCTCGGGTGGGAACCGGGGATCAAGCCGGGGAGTCGCTGAGCGGGAGTCCGCAGTCGGCGCGCATGTCCACCCACGTTCGGTGGGCCCGTTCGGCGTCCTGACCCTCGTAGGGAACGGGCACGCCGTCCTGGATCCGGGCGGGGGCCCAATCGGCCTCCAGGACACCGCCCTGGTCGAGGGTGAGGGTGAGCACCCCGGTCTCGGCGGTCGGGCCGTCGAAGTTGTAGAACACGAAGTTGCTCAGGCCGTAGTGCACGTAGGCGTCGCCCTGGAATCCGCCCGGGGACAACACGTGCGCGTGCCCGCCGACCACGGCGGTGGCGCCGGCGTCGATGAGCTCGTCGGCCAGTTCGGGGGCGTGTGGAAGTGGACAGTGCGCGCCCTCCAACCCCCAGTGCAGGAAGACCACGACGTTGTCGTGCTCGGCGGCGGCGCCGGTGACCGCTTCCACCAGCCGGTCCTTCATCTCGTACTTGGTGGTGGCCAGACCGGGCCCGTCCTCGTTCGCGGTCCAGGCGGGAATGAGCTCCTCGTCCAGCACGTCGGTGGCGCCGAACAGGGCGACGCTCTGGCCGTTGACCTCGGCGACGTGCGGGGCGTAGGCCTCGGCCGCGTCGTGGCCGGCGCCCACGAGGGCGACGGGGGAGTCGGCACCGTTGGCCAGGGTGTCGAGGAGTCCCTGCTCGCCGTAGTCCATGCCGTGGTTGTTGGCGATCGTGGCCACGTCCACACCCGCGGAGTCCAGGGCCTCCAACGCGGTGGCGGGGGCACGGAAGACGAAGTCCTTGTGGGGTACGGGTGTGCCGCCCTCGGTCACCGCGGTCTCCAGGTTGACCATGGCCAGGTCGGCGGCGGAAAGCCGTTCCGAGATCGGGTCGAGGGCGGTCGATGGGTCGTCGAGTCGGGGCAGGAGCAGGCCCTCGAACATCACGTCACCACCGAAGGCGATGGTGAAGGGATCGGGCGCCGCCTCGGTGGACGATGGGGGTGTGTCGGTGCCTTCCCCGGGAGGTACGGCACCCTCGTCGGGCGATGTGTTCGGGTCTGCCGAGGAACAGGCGGCGGAGAGGGCGAACGCCAGGGTCGCGGTGCCGGCCGCGAGAACCCGGAGCTTGCGTGGACGCGTGTGTTCGGGGTTCATTCCATGCTCCGTGAGGGGGACCGAGGGCATGTCCGATGGGATGAAGGACGCCTGCCCGCCGGATCCGGTTGGCCGATTCGACCGGTTGGTGCGCGGGTTTCCTGCTGTGGTGTTCGACTTCGGTGTTCGACGAGAATCGGGTCGAGAGTGGCCCGACATGGTCAGCGTAAGCGTCTTGAACAGCGATGACACGGATTTTCGGGCGAGGATTCCGGGGTTTTGAAGAATGGGAGGGTCGATATTCACTCTTCGGTCATAGTGCGCAATCCAGGCAATTTTCTATGTATGGGTTAAGGCGCGACCCGGAGGGGAGCGAAGGACGAATCCACTAAGTTCCTTAGTGTGCTTTCGGGCGTGTCGGGAAGTAAATTTTTCGGTCTTGATCGATGACATCAAGGCGTGGATCGTGCCGATGAATGGCTGAAGCATGCGCGCTGAGCAGTGGATATGCCAAGTAGTGATCATCCGTGCGTGCAGGGTGATCATGGGTTGTTCGGGAAGTTCTGGGAAAAGCACTGCACTTCCTCGCGCCCTGCTCTAACGTTTCGGTCCGTTGGCGGTTGTCCTTGGAGTGAACTCCGAAAGGACGTCACCGTCACCCCTGCACGAACAAGCGGGCCACCTCACCGTGCCACCGGTCTGTTGTGGCCGGGTCCGCTCACCGTGCGACCCTCCCGAGTGCCCACGACACGGGTATCGAAAGGTGTGGATCGCACGAAATCCGCGCTCCGCTCGGCGCATCCCCTGGCAGTCTTCTGAAAGGTCCAGCCGCACTATGCGCAACACACTCCGTTACTCCTTCGCCACCGCAATGACCGCCGGACTGGTGCTCGCGCCGATCGGTGCCGCGTTCGCCGACGCCCAGACCGACGGCTCGGGCGGCGTGGGCAGCGGAAACCAGGTGGTCGTCCCCGTCGACGTCGAGGCCGACCTGTGCGGCAACGCGCTCGCCATCCTGGGTATCTCCAAGGCCGACTGCACCAAGGTGTCCGAGGTCCTCTACGAGAGCAGCGGATACTCCGCGTCCACCGATGGTTCCGGTGGCGTGGCCAGTGGAAACCAGATCATCGTTCCGGTCGACGCGGCCCTGGACGTGTGCGGTAACTCCGTCGCCGTCGCCGGTGTCTCCGAGGCCGAGTGCACCTCCGTCGTGGAGGTCCTGGAAGAGGAGGGCGCCGCGAGCACCAAGGCCGCCACCGATGGTTCCGGTGGCGTGGCCAGCGGAAACCAGATCGTCCTGCCGGTCGACACCGCCATCGACATCTGCGGCAACTCCGTCGCGGTCCTGGGCGCCTCCAGCGCCAGTTGCACCACCGTCATCAACATCATCCACGCCTCCCCGGACAACGAGGGAGCGACCGAGGTCGCCACCGATGGTTCCGGTGGTGTGGCCAGTGGAAACCAGGTGGTCGTCCCCGTCGACGCCGCGGTCGAGATCTGCGGCAACGCCGTTTCCGTCCTGGGCATGGCCGAGGCCTCCTGCATCGAGACGATCTCCGAGGAGACGCCGGAGACCCCTGAGGAGGAGCCCGAGAAGCCCGAGGAGCCGCAGGAAGAGGAGCCGGAGACCCCCGAGGAGGAGCCCGAGAAGCCCGAGGAGGACCCGGAGACGCCGGAGAAGGAGCAGGAGCGCGAGGAGGAGCCCTCCGACGACAAGCCCGCCCCCTCCGACCAGGCGGACGGCCCCGCGCTGGCCGTCACCGGTAGCGCCCTGAGCGGTCTGGTGGCCGCGGCCCTGGCCGCCGTCGGCGCCGGTGGCGCGGGTCTGTACTTCGCCCGTAAGCGCAAGGCCGCAGCCGGCACCGCCGACGAGGAGTAGGACACACTCCGGGCACGGACCCACGCTCACGGCCGCGCCGTGCCGCTCCCGACACGGGGGCGGTGCGGCGCGGCCGCCGTCGTCTCATAACCTCGAAGACGTGCTCAAAGTCCTGTTCTCCAGACGCATGCTGGCCTTCCACGCGCTGGTCCTGCTGATCGTCCCGTCCTTCATCTGGCTGGGGTTCTGGCAGCTCGACCGTGCCGAACAGCGTGCCGCTTCGGTCGATCTCCAGCGGGACAACGTGGCCGCCGAGCCCGTCCCGGTGGAGGAACTCGCCAGCGTGGGCGGTGACGTCGATCCCGACGACCGGTGGCGCACCGTCGAGGCGGAGGGGGAGTGGGACACCGATCACCAGTTGCTGCTGCGCAACCGGGACGGCTCCCAGGGGGTGGGATTCCACGTCCTCACCCCGCTGGTCACCGAGGACGGGACCGCCCTACTCGTCAACCGGGGGTGGATCGAACGCGGTGAGACCGCACAGGACACCCCGGAGGTCCCCCCGGTGCCGGAGGGCACCATCGAGGTGGCCGGGCGTCTGCAGTTCGGCGAGACCGAGGAGAACACCGGTCTGCGCGAACACGGGGGGCTGCCCGAAGGCCAGATCATGTTCGTCGACGTCGATCGGCTCTCCGCCGAGCTGCCCTATCCGATCTACGGCGGATACGTGGAACTCATCGAGCAGGACCCCGCGCCCGACCCGGCGCCCGAACGCCTGGCCCTGCGCGAGGAGGACCAGGGCATGAGCGCCTCCTACGCCTTCCAGTGGTGGGTTTTCACCATCGTCGTGGTGGTCGGGTGGATCATCCTCATCCGGCGTGAGCTGCGCGATCCGCCCCGGGACGGGTCGGGGCACGAGGCCGCCGACGGGTCCGAGGGCGAACCCGGAGACGGCGCCGAGGGCGAGAGGGAAGCCGAATCCGGGGCCGAGGAGAAGGCCGGGCCCGAGGAGGCCTCCGCCGACCGGATCCAACAGACACAGAACTAGGAGCGGCGTGGACGACGACCTGATCGGGGGCCCGGAGTACCCGGTGCCCGGCGGCATGGACCGACGCGCGGTGGGGGCGACGGAGAGCGCTCGGGCGGGGCGGTACTGGTGGGATGGGGCCGCCGACGCCTACCAGGCCGAACACGGGGACTTCCTGCGCGACGCCGGGTTCGTCTGGTCCCCGGAGGGGCTCGACGAGGCCGAGGCGCGGCTGCTCGGTGACGTGACCGACGACCGCGTCCTGGAGATCGGATGTGGGGCCGGCCAGTGCTCCCGGTGGCTGCGTTCCCAAGGGGTGGCGGAGGTGGTCGCCTTCGACCTTTCGTGGCGCCAGCTCCAACACTCGTGGCGGATCGACGAGCAGACCGACCTGCGGGTTCCCACCGTGCAGGCGGACGCCCAGCGTCTGCCGTTCGCCACCGACTCCTTCGACGTGGTCTTCTCCGCCTTCGGGGCGTTCCCCTTCGTGCCCGCCGCCGAGAGCGCGCTGGCCGAGGCGGCCCGGACGTTGCGCCCCGGGGGACGGTTCGTGTTCTCGGTGACCCACCCGATCCGGTGGTGCTTTCCCGACGACCCCACCGAACACGGGCTCACCGTTGGGCAGTCCTACTTCGACCGGCGGGCCTACGTGGAGGAGGACGAGGACGGTCGCGCCATCTACGCCGAACACCACCACACGATCGGTGACTGGGTACGGGGCATCACGTCGGCCGGCCTGGTCCTGCGCGACCTGGTCGAACCCGAGTGGCCCGAGGACAACGACCAGGTGTGGGGAGGGTGGGGGCCGGTGCGCGGTCGCCTCATCCCCGGCACCGCGGTGTTCAGCGCGGTCAAGCCGTAGCCGGAGCGTCTCCCCGGTTCGGTGGTCTCGGACGGACGTAAAACCCCTTGGGTTCGGATGGGGCGCGCTGTAGCTTCGGTCCGGAGACGAGGGGAGAAACGGTGTCCGTACGCATGCGCGAGGTGTGGCGACAGACCCGGGAGGCCTACGAGGCCGGCCACTACACCGTGGAAGGGCGGATGGTGGACCTGGAGGGGGCGCTCGCCGTGATGCGGGAGGGCACGCGGCTGCACCTGCCGGAGGAGATCGCCGCGCTGTCGGTGCCCGAGCCGCGGTTCGACACCCGTTACGAGGTGACCGGCGAGGACACCTTGGCCGCCGCGCGGCGGGTGGTCGGCGAGAGCGGTGGCAGGGTCGCGGCGCTCAACTTCGCGTCCGCCCGCAACCCCGGTGGTGGGGTGGTCAACGGGGCGCGCGCCCAGGAGGAGAGTCTGGCCCGTTCCAGTGCGCTGTACGACTCGCTGACCCGTTGCCCCGAGTACTACGAGCACCATCGGGCCGAGCGGAGCCTGCTGTACTCCGACCGGGTGATCTGGTCGTCGAGCGTGCCGGTCTACCGGGACGCCAAGGGCGGGTGGCTGTCCGACGCGGTTCCGATCGACTTCCTCACCTCGCCCGCACCCAACCGGCGGATGGTGGAACGCAACCAGCCCGAACACGCCGACCGGGTGCCGCAGGCGCTGGAGACGCGGGCCCGCGGGGTGTTGGCGGTGGCCGCCCACCATGGTTCCACTCGGCTCGTTCTGGGCGCCTGGGGTTGCGGTGTGTTCGGCAACGACCCGGCTGTCGTGGCCGGTGCCTTCGGGCGGCACCTGAAGGGGGAGTTTGCGGGGGTCTTCGATCGGGTGGTGTTCGCGGTGTTGGATCGAGACCCGGCGGTGCGGACGCCCTTCGAGGAGGTCTTCGGCGGATGAACGCCTGGAGTGGAACGTGGGAGAGCCGTGGGCCGTCCGGAACACTGATCCGTAACGCTCGGCCGGATGATCACGGGCGGATTCTTCGCGTGTGCGACGCCTGGTGGGGCAAGCCGGTCACGCACATCCTGCCCCGGCTGTTCCTGGACCACTTCCACACCACCAGCCTCGTCGCGGAGGACGAGGGGGATTTGGTCGGGTTTCTGGTGGGCTTCCCCTCGCAGGCGCGGTCGGAGGAGGCCTACGTGCACTTCGCGGGGGTGTCCCCGGCGCAGCGTCGCTCGGGGTTGGCGCGCGAGCTGTACCGGTTGTTCACCAACGCGGCCCTCGCCGAGGGGAGGGGGATGGTGCGCGCGGTGACCTCTCCGTCCAACCAGCGGTCGATCGCCTTCCACCGGTCGATCGGCTTCACCGTGACCGGTCCGCACGAGGACTACGACGGTCCCGGCACGGATCGGATGTGCTTCGAGCTGCGCCTGTGAGCCGGTAGGAAACGCGGAATCCTCGCGAAGGTGCGCGGGTCGGTGGCGTTCACGCCTGGCCCAGGTCGGCGGCGTAGGTTCCCTTGCCGGGAACACGGGTGACGACCCCTTGCTCGGCCAAGAGGGCGTACGCGGAGCGCGCGGTGCGACGTGACACGTTGAATTCCTCGCACACGTCGGACTCTGACGGCATCACGCGGTTGGCCGCATACCGGCCGTCCTTCACCCGGTCGCTCAACGCTCGCGCGATCTGCCGGTACATCGGTTCGGGTCCATCTAGATCCACCACGGGTCAAATCTATCCGGCCGGTAATTATGTGGGCCATAACGGTCAGGTACGAGCCGGCACGTGCCAGGTGGGCCAAGTTCGTCTATGATGAAGGAGTCCTCATACATGAGGAACCCCGGCGACGTGCTGGAACACGCCCCGGGGCCATGGCCACCGCTTAAAAGGAGCGGCAACATGCCTTACCTTATCGCTCTGTTCGCCTGCCTGATGAGGCTGATCAGGCCCTCGCAGGCCGTCCACGCCGACCCCTACGGGCGCTGTGCGGGTGTCCTCGCGGAGCTGCGCCGCAACCGTGCTCGCCGAGTCCGCCGGTACGTTGCCTCACCTCCGTCGACGCTCTCTCCCCCGGTGGTCCCGGCTCCGCGCCGGCCCATCGACTCGCTTCCCCGCCCCGTGTCACCGGACGCGCCCTTGAAGGTCGACCCGCGCTACCCGCTCCCGCCCGTGCGGCTGGTTCGCGGGTACTACGTCCACCACACGGGATCGCGTGCGTTCGCCGCGGGGGTGGCGGCATGACGAACATCGAACCTCTGAACTGCGCGTCGCCTCGCTGTGTCCTGGGCCAGAACCACGGGGGTGCGCACACCGAGCACACGGAACCGTTCGTGGTGAACGCCTGCGCCGCACAACTCCACCGACTGCTGACCTCGCCGGGGCCGCCGTGCGGCGCGGTGGCCACCCTGAACAGCGCCGACAACGTGTTCACGACGTTGGACTCGCTGCTTCGTGCGGGTGCTCCACTGCCGTCCCGTTGGGTCCTGAGCGGGCACGATGGCGACATGGAGCCCATCACGCGGGTGTACGACGCTCTGTCCGAAGCCCTCCGTGAGACCGGGGAGAGCGGGGAGACCGGCCCGGTGTTCACCGCGCTCCGTGAAGCCTGCCGGCATTGGAGGACGCTGGAGGGCCTGCTTCGCGCGGGATCTCCGCTGCCCGAACCGTGGCGGCGTGCCTGACCTCGCCGCCCGCCCCCGCTCCTCGGAGCGGGGGCGTCGGTTCGGGGCGGAGCGTACGGGGAGCGTGCGCGTATCATCCGTGCCAACCGACCGGGAGGAAGAAGCGTGCGGCTCAAGCTCGATCTCCACGACATCTTCAACAAGGGGCGCAGCATCGACCAGGCCCTGAACGACATCATGGACGAGGCCGAGAGCAAGAAGGCCAAGACCGTGGAGATCATCCCGGGCAAGGGTTCGGGCCAGTTGAAGAAGCGCGTGCTGCGCTTCCTGGACCGCAAGGACGTCAAGGCCCGCTACCACCGGGTGGAGAAGGACTCGAAGAACTTCGGTCGTCTGTTCATCCACTTCAAACACTGAGCGGATGAGGCCTGTGGACCGGTTACGTCGAGACATGGAGTGACGCGAGTCCTACGATCGTGCCATGGCAAAGGTCAGAATCCGCGTCAGCCTCGATCCGGATGAGGCGGAGCGTGTCAGATCCCATGCGGAGCGCGCGGGGATGGATTTGTCTTCCTACCTGCTCAACGCCGCGATCTGTCAGATGGCCGATGCCGAAGGACGAGTCGCGCAGCAGAGACTGGAGGAGATCCGGTCCGGAGATGCCCAGGTCGTTTCCGCCGAGGATGTTGCCAAGGAGCTCGGCCTGTGACCGGCCGGTAGGCGTGCTCGGAGCGATGGCGCAGGCACCGTGGACGTGCGAGGTGGGGTGTGTGGGAGTGAAGCAGGCGATCGTCGAGACCGGGCGACCGACGTTGGTTCCCCTGAAGCGCCGGCACGCTGATGACGTGGTGGCGCTGTTCGCGGACCCGGTGATAAGCGCCCACTTAGGGGCGGACCTTTCCGATCCCGACCTGGCCCGGGCGATGGTGGACAACCGGCTCGCCTATGAGGGCCCGCCGGAACTCGGGCATTGGGTCATCATGCTCGACGGCGACCTCATCGGTTTGGCCCACCTACGCCCCTCGAAGGAACTGCCCGGCGACCTTCCGGAGATCGGATGGTACCTGTCCGCGCGTCATGGCGGCCGTGGTCTGGCGACCGAGGCCGCCTTGGCGCTGCTTCGGCACGGGCTCGACGAACTGGGACTGAACTCGGTCTGGGCGCTGGTGCACGTGGACAACACCCCGAGCCTGCGGTTGGCCGAACGCCTGGGGTTCCTCGTGGTGGGCCTGGGCTTGCACTACAACGGCCCCCACCACGTCCACGTCGCCCTGCCTGGTCAGGCCTGAGCATTTCCTGAGACGAGGCCCGATTCCGTGAGTAGCCTGGCTGCCTTTCGTCCACTTCGAATGCCGAGGTATGGCGTCACTTTCCGTAGCGGTGCCTACAGGTGGCGATCCTGATCTCTTCTTCGACCAGCTTGTGCACGAGTCGGTGTTCATCGGTGATGCGACGTGACCAGTAGCTTTGGAAACCGTGTCGCAGCGGCCCCGGACGGCCCGCTGGACGCTGCGTTCCGGTCCGTACCTCTCCGCCGCCAGGGCCACTGGAATTTTCGTTACCCCGGTTCAGTGTGGATTCATGTGCGTGCACCGGGGTGCTGGGTGGCGGTCGATTGACACGGTGGGTCGATTTTCAATCAGGTCTCGTTGGATATTCATTTCTATGTGTTTATGAGGCCGGGGTGTTTGTTCCAATTGGAACCCGGATCCCATTTGTTCTTGTGTAGATTTCCGTGCGGATTATGTGTGTGACTCCAGGGGCTGGATTGCTTGCAGGGGCCTTGGTTTCTGATGAGGTGGGGTTATTTATCATGCCTGAATGAAAAGTCAATCGCATGGCCGGCCGGGAGCGGTCAATGGTGGCGCTTGAGTCGTGCAATCTTCTGTTGCAAACTGTCCGAGCATTGCCTAGGTGATGCGGGGAGTTCTGTTGATGGGTTCACGTGTTCGTGTCAGATGCGGTGTCGTTCTTATGAACTGGCCGCTGCATTCGACTTGGGTATCGACCGCGTGGATCGCGCGAATATGTCATCGCCCATAGTTCGCCCACGGCCCTGTTCGGTCGTGGGTGCCTGATCGAGGAGAAAGAGCCATTTCTGCGTTACCAGATTATTTGAAACGGCCCGCCAAGCACACGGGTGTGCGCCCTGTGATCGCCGTACTGGCGGCGGCGGTGCTCACCATCGGTTCGATGGGTGCCGCTCACGCGGCCCCGGCCTCTGACGAGACCCGGGATCTGCCGACCGATTTCAAAGCACCGTTCGAATGCGGGCTGGAGACGACGTACGCGACATACTCCGGACACGACCAGAACGCCCTCGACTTCATCCGTGCCGACGGAGGACAGGACACCGGTACGCCGATTCTCGCCTCGGCCCCCGGGACCGCGCAGGTTCTGGAGCAGGACGGAGCCGGGCTGGTAGTGAATATCCACCACGCGGGTGGCTGGGAGACCAAGCACTACCACCTGGACTCGCAGACCGTCACGGAAGGTGAGGAGGTCGAACAGGGCCAACAGATCGGCACACTGGGGAACACCGGCGACAACACCACCGGAGCACACCTGCACTACGAACAGCGCCTGAACGAGGTCGCCCAAGAGATCGAGTTCGAGGGCGAGTCGTTGGGCTACCCGCTGGGCTATCACGAGGAGTTCGTGACCAGCACCAACGGTTGCGATGGCGAGGAGCCGCCGCCGGAGGCGGAACCCACCGAACTGGCCTACACCGGCCCTGAGACGGCCACCAACGGGGAACCGCTGGAGCTGTCGGGCACGCTGACCGACGAGGGCGGAGACACGGTCGCTGAGAAGGCCATCGAATTCGTGTTGGGTGCGGGGGACGGTGAGCAGGTCTGCGAGGGGACGACCGATGGTGACGGTAACGCCTCTTGCACGATCGACGAGGTCGATCAGCCCCTCAACGACGACGGCACGGTTACCGTGACACTGACCTTCGCGGGTGACGACGAGTACGAGGCCTCGGAGGCCTCCGCGGAACTGCGGATCACGTTGGAGACGGAACTGGAGTTCACCGGCCCCGAGACGGTGGCCAATGACGAGCCCGCCGAGCTGTCGGGGACGCTGATCGACGAGACCGGTGCGGCGGTCGCCGACAAGGACGTGGAGTTCGTGTTGGGCGCCGGGGAGGCTGAGCAGGCCTGTGAGGGGACGACCGATGGTGACGGTAACGCCTCTTGCACGATCGACGAGGTCGATCAGCCCCTCAACGACGACGCCACCGTTCCCGTGGCGCTGACCTTCGCCGGCAGCGACTTCTACCTGCCCTCGGAGGCGTCCTCGGACGTGGCCCTGGGGTACGTGACCGGTAGTGCCTTCGGTTTGTCCGCCGAGGTCCCCGTCCTTGGTCTGCCGATCTCCTTGGGACCGGAGCCCGAGACCGGTGAGGTGCGCACGGCGGACGCCGAGACGATGGAACCCGTGTGTTCCGAGCGGATCGGTTCGACTCTGATCACCGCGGACGTTCTGTGCGCCGAGGTGGAGACCGGTACCGCGCCGGCGAGCTCCACCGCGAGCAGTAACGTCGCGGACGCCTCTATCGGGCTCGTGGGCCTGCCGGTCATCGGTGTGTCCGGTCTGGAGGTCAGCTCCACCAGTACCTGTGAGGAGCAGACCGGCAGCGTCGACATGACCCTGACGGTGGCAGGCGTGCCGGTGGAGGTCGGCGACACCCCTGACCTCGAAGTGGACCTGGGCGGCATCCTGGGGACGAAACTCGTGGTCAACGAGCAGATCGAGGAGGAGGACGGCGGCTTCACCGTGAACGGCGTCCATCTGACTGGTCCGGGTGGCATCGACGTCGTCGTCGGTTCGGCGACCTCTGCGGCCCACAACTGCCCCTGACCCGGGTCTGAGGGCAACACCCCCTGGGGCGCGGGAGCTCGAAGCCGCGTGACCAGGGGGTCTCGTCGGCACGGGCTCGACGGAATGGGGCTGAATTCGGTCTGGGCGCTGGTGCACGTGGATGACACCCCGAGCCTGCGGTTGGCCGAACGCCTGGGATTCCTCGTGGTGGGCCGGGGCTTGCACTACAACGGGGCCCACCGGGTCCACTTCGCCCTGCCCGGACAGGCCTGGGTGTTCCCTGAGGCGAGGCCCGATTTCGTGAGTGGCCTGGCCGCCTTTCGTCCACTTCAAATACGGGAGTAAGGCGTCACTTGCCGTAGTGGTACCTACAGGCGGCGATCCTGATCTCTTCTTCGACCAGCTTGTACACCAGTCGGTGTTCATCGGTGATGCGACGTGACCAGTAGCTTTGGAAACCGTGTCGCAGCGGCTCCGGCTTACCGATTCCTTCGTTGCCGTTGCGGGCGATGTCCTTGATCAAGATGTTGATGCGTTTGAGGATCTTCCGGTCCTGGCCCTGCCACCAGACGTAGTCTTCCCAGGCGCTCTCAGCCCAGACCAACTTCACTCGCCGAGCTCCCGTTCGATCCCCTGGTCGGCTTCGAGCTCCTCGATCGCGGTCACCAGACGTCGGGCGTTTTCAGGGCTGCGGAGCAGGTAGGCGGTCTCCTTCAGAGTCTCGTACTCGGACAAAGCCATCATCACCACCGGCTCGCGCCCGGCTCTCGTGATGACGACCTCTTCCCGGTCATCGACCACGGAGTCGAGTGTCGCGGCGTAGTTGGCTCGGGACTCCGAGTAGGTCAAGGTCTTCATTCCTGGCCCCTTCGTAGTACAACCGGACATGCCATCATTGTACAATAAGTTGTACGTATGGGTGAGAATTCTGTGTCACTGGATGGGTGAAGGGGTTTCCTCGTGGTCAGCCGGGGCCTGCACTACAACGGCCCCCACCGGGTCCACGTCGCCCTGCCCGGACAGGCCTGAGGGGTCATCGACCTCGGCCTTGGAGGAACGCCTCCACTTCCTCGGCGGTGGGGGCGGTGGCGGGGCCCTTGCGGGTCACCGCCAGCGCCGCCGCGGCGTTGGCCCGGCGGGCGGCCGACACCGGGTCCTCTCCCGCCGCCAGGGCGGCCACGAACACCCCCACGTGCGCGTCGCCCGCGCCGTTGGTGTCCACGGCCTCGACCTCGAACCCGGGTACCGGCACGGGGGCGGTGTGGGGTTCTGCGACCAGGCAACCCTCTGCGCCGGCGCGCAGTACCACCACGCCGTCGACGCGTCGGGACAGGGCCGAGGCCGCCTCCATCCCATCGGAGGTGCCGGTGAGTGTGGTCGCCTCGGCGGCGCTGAGGCTGAGCACGTCGACCCGGGGCAGCACCCGTTCCAGGGTCGCCTCGGAAATCATTCCCACCACCGGCGCCGGGTCCAGGACGAGGCGCACACCGGGGGCGAGCCCACCGATCCAGGTCACCAGGTCGTCGGCACGCCCACCCGGCAACAGCGAGTAGCCCACCACGTAGACGAAGTCGCCCGGCCTCGGCCGCAGGTCGTTCAGGTCGCACAGTGGCAGGTCCATCTCGGCACCCAGATGGGTGACGAAGGTGCGTTCGGCGCTCGGGTCCACCATGACCACGCAGAACCCCGTGTCGGCCGGGCGAGGCGGATGCGCGACCTTCACGCCCTCGGCGCGCAGGGCCGCCCGCACCAGGTCACCATTGGGTCCGGTTCCGTGCGCCCCCGCGTACTCCACCTCCAACCCGGCGCGCGCGGCGGCGGAGACCACGTTGAACCCGCCCCCGGGCAGGGTCCGCGCGGAGCTCGCGAAGGAACCACCGCCGGGCTCGGGCACACCGTCGACCTCCATCACGACGTCGATGATCACCGGTCCCACGTGGTGGAGTCGCAGGGGCACTGCCGGGTCCTCTCGTCGGCTCGTCCCCGGATCATCCCGTAGTCGGTTGTCGAGTTTTTGCCGGGGCGGTCCCGCTCAGGTGCGCTCCTGCGTCCCAGACTCGATAGGGAAGGCGCGACAGGAGGAGAACCCATGCTGACCACCGACTTCGTCAACGGCTCGCCCCGATGGGTCGAACTGGGATCCGATTCCCCCGAGGCCTCGGCGGACTTCTACAAGCGGGTGTTCCGCTGGGAGGCCGAGAGCGGGGGAGCGCGAGTCGGCGACTACCCGATCATGAGGTCGGATGGTGGAAACGTGGCCGGGATCGGTGCGCGCATCGTCGACGAGGAAGCGCTGTCCTGGACGGTCTACTTTCAAGTCGACGACATCGAGGCGACCGCCCGGCGTGTGCGGGAGTTGGGAGGCACCCTCCAGGTGGAGCCCACCGAGGTGTTCGAGCTGGGCACGGTGGCGCACGCCACCGACTCGCAAGGCGGCTGGTTCGCCCTCTGGCAGCCCGGCACCTTCGTCGGTATGGAGGTGACCGACCGCCCGGGAGCACTGTGCTGGGTGCAACTGTGGACCACCTCGGTGCAGAGTGCCGAGGACTTCTACCGTGATCTGTTCGGCTGGCGGTGCGTCGACATCCCCCTCGCCGACGAGGAGACCTATACGATGGCGCGTCCGTCCGGGGCGGGCGAGGACCGTTACTTCGGCGGGATGATGGAGATGCCTCCCGTGCAACTGCCCCAGATCGAGGGCTTCGCCGACTGGCACCCGGTGTTCCAGGCGGCGGACTGTGACGCGGTGGCGGCGTCGGTACGGGATTCGGGCGGTCGGGTGCACGTGGGGCCGCACGACGTACCCGGGGTGGGGCGGCTGGCGGTCTGTTCGGACCCGCTCTCCGCCGGGTTCGTGATCCTGGAGCCGCTGAACGGACATCTCTGATCCCGGCCCCGAACCCGCACCGCGGCGAGCCGCGAAACGTCGGTATCCGACAGCACACTGGGAAGTCGACACAGGAGGCGATCTGATGCTCACCACTGACTACGTACCCGGTTCACCCTGCTGGGCCGAGGTGACCAGCCCGGACGTCGAGGCCTCGGCCGCGTTCTACGGCGCGTTGTTCGGCTGGGAGGCCGAGTCGGCCGGACCGGAGGCCGGCGGCTACGTGAACTTCCGGCTGGACGGTGCGCTCGTGGGCGCGCTCAGCCCGCGGATGTCGGAGGAGCAGCCGATCTCCTGGACCGTCTACCTGACCACCTCGGATCTGGACGGGACGGTGAACGCCGCCAGGGCCCTGGGCGCCACGGTCCACATCGACCCCATGGACGTGATGGATCTGGGGCGGATGGCCTTCCTGAGCGACCCGCAGGGCGGCGCGGTTCCGCTCTGGCAGCCGCGGGGCTTCGCCGGCGCGGAAGCGATCGACGTTCCGGGTTCGCTCATGTGGACCGAACTGTGGACGCCCTCGGCGGTGGGGGCCAAGGACTTCTACGGAGCGCTGCTCGGCTGGGAGTTCAACGACGTTCCGATGGGTGATCAGGTGTACGCGACCATCCGCCCGGCCGAACAGGGCGAGGACCGCTACTTCGGCGGGATCATGGAGGTGCGGGCCGAGGACCTGCCACAGACACGGGGCGCCGCCGACTGGCATCCCGTCTTCCACGTCACCGACTGCGACGCCGCCGTCGCCCGGGTACGTGAGGCCGGCGGCCAGGTCCACATGGGTCCGGAGAACGCGCCCGGCGTGGGGCGGCTCGCGGTCTGCGCCGACCCCTTCTCCGCGGGGTTCGTCCTGCTCACCCCATCACCGGAGTGATCCCGCCCGTATGAGCCGAGGGCGGGGCGGCGGGTCGGCCCGTGAGCCGCCTCGCGGCCCCGCCCCATGGACGCTACTGGCGGGAGACGGCGGAGGAACCGCCGCGCAGCACGAACTTCTGGATCTTGCCGGTGGCGGTCTTGGGCAACTGGTCCACGAACTCCACCTGGGTGGGTGCCTTGAAGTGGGCGAGGTGCTCGCGGGTGAACGCGATCATCTCCTCCTCCGTGGTCGTGGCCCCCTCTTGAAGCACCACGAAGGCGCGCGGGGTCTCACCCCAGCGCTCGTGCGGCACACCCACGATCGCGGCCTCCAATACGGCCGGGTGGCGAAGCAGTACACCCTCCACCTCCACCGAGGAGATGTTCTCCCCACCGGAGATGATCACGTCCTTGATCCGATCCTGGATCTCCGCGTAGCCGTCGGGGTGGATGACGGCGGCGTCGCCACTGCGGAACCAGCCGTCGCCCATGGCCTTCTCGGTGGCCTCGGGGTCGTTGTAGTACCCCTTCATGACGACGTTGCCGCGCACGGTGATCTGGCCGACGGTCTTGCCGTCCCAGGGAACCTCGGCGCCTTCGTCGTCCGTCACGCGCAGTTCGCCGGAGGTGATGAGTTCGACGCCCTGGCGGGCCTTGAGCGTGCCGCGGTCGCGCACCGACAGTTCCCGGTGTTCGGGGCGCGGCTCGCAGACGGTGATGAACGGGGCGGTCTCGGTCAGTCCGTACACGTGGGTGATGGTCCAGCCGAAGTCCTCCTCCAGCCGTTCGATGGTCTCCGAGGCGGGGGAGGCGCCGGCGGTGACCACGTGAACACCGGGCGGGACGCCGCCACGGACCTCCTCCGGGGTGTTGGCGAGCATGATGAGCACGGTCGGGGCCGCGCACAACCAGCTCACCTCCTCGGTCCGGATCAGTTCGAACACCCGCGCCGGATCCATCACCGGAAGGCACACGTGCGTGCCGCCCGCGGCGGTCACCGTCCAGGTGTAGGTCCACCCGTTGGCGTGGAACATCGGGAGGGTCCACAGGTACTTCTGCCCCAGCTCGACGCGCAGGTGCAGCAGGGTGCCCACCGAGTTCATGTACGCGTTGCGGTGGGTGATCATCACCCCCTTGGGGCGGGCGGTGGTCCCCGACGTGTAGTTGATGGTGAGCAGGTCGGTCTCGGCGATCTCCGGGTGCCGGAAGTCCGGGGAGGTGGCCGCGATGAGCGCCTCGTAGTCCTCCCATCCCTCGCGCGAGCCTTCGAGGGCCACGAAGCGTTCCACCCCGGGCATCCGGTCGCGCACCGAGTCCACGGCGCCGAGTTGGTCGGCGTGCACGCACAGCACCTTGGCGCCGGAGTGGTTGACGATGTAGACGAAGTCCTCGGCGGTCAGCCGGAAGTTGACCGGGACGAGCACCGCGCCCAGCTGCGGGACGGCGTAGAACGATTCGAGCTGGGCGTGGGTGTTGGGCGCGATGTAGGCGACGCGGTCGCCTTGGGCCACCCCCATGGTCTGGAGGGCCGAGGACCAGCGGTCGCAGCGATCGAAGAACTGTTCGTAGGTCAGGCGCAGGTCCCGGTCGACCACCGCCTCGCGCTGTGGGTACAGCCTGCGAGTGCGGCGGGCGAACTCCAGCGGCGTCAGTGTGAGTTCCAAGGTGCCCTCTCCTTCGACTTCTACAAGTGCCCGTGCGGCTTGTGGTGCTATCAGGGCAGATGGTGCGTGTGGTGGCGGTCAGAGCCCGAACAGTCCGGAAGCGTTGTCGTGCAGGACCCCGCGCAGCCAGTCGGATCCCAGGTCGAGGTCGACCAGGGCCCGGATCTGCTCGCGGTAGGCGTAGGGAATGTTCGGGAAGTCCGTACCCAACAGGACGCAGTGCCCGAGGTCGCGCAGCCGTGGGAGTTCCGCGCGTGGGAAGGGCGACATCCGCTCTATGTAGGGCGTGAACGCCATGGTGGTGTCCAGGTGCACGCGCTCGTACCGTTCGACCAGGTCGAGGAAGGCCGTGTACTCGGGTGCGCCGGCGTGGGCGACCACCGCGGTGAGCCGGGGGTGGGCGCGCAGCACCTCGGAAAAGGGACCGGGCCCGGTGAACTCACCCGGCATCGGGCCGGAACCGCAGTGCACGACCACCGGGGTCCCGGCGTCGGCGAGCGTCCCCCACACGTCGGTGAGCAGCGGGTCGCGCGGGTCGTAGGCGCCCACCTGCAAGTGGGCCTTGAAGACCCGGGCCCCGGAGTCGATCGCCTCGGCCACGTAGTCCTTGGCGTCGGGTTCGGGGTAGAAGGTGGCGCTGCGCAGACAGTCGGGGTTGCCCTCGGTGAAGGAGGCGGCCCAGGAGTTGAGCCAACGGGCCATGTCCGGGCGGTGCGGGTAGGACAGCGCGGTGAAGTACCGGACCCCGAATCCGCGCAGGATGTCCAGGCGCTGTTCCTGGTCGAAGCGGTAGGTGATGGGCCAGACGCCGTCACCGAGGGCGTCGAAGTAGGCCCACACCTTGCTCAGAACGTTGTCGGGCATGAAGTGGGTGTGCACGTCCACGAGGCCGGGGAGCCCGAGATCCCGCCAGACCCGGCGGACCTCGGCGCTCTCGTCGGCCCCGATCAATGATGAGACTCCAGTCACATCATCCAGCTTATGGCCCGTCCGAACCGCGCTCGGAGCCGGGGCGGCGACCGGCCACCCGGAGGGCTCGGGGCGGACCGACCCCGGGGAGCCGGTCCGCTCGTTCCTCAGCCCAGTGGGCCCCGTGTCCTTACAGGACCTCGGCACCGTCCTCGTGCTCCGTCTCCCAGAACTGGATGAACCCCTCACCACAGTCGAAGTCGTCGAAGTCCATGTTGGAGATGGACAGGTTGTTCTGGATCGCCTGGATCGCCCCCGGTACGGCTCGGAAGGATCTGCCGGGCTGGTCCCACAGGTCCACCACCAACAGCGGATGCCGGGGGTCGAGCATGGTCAGCTCGTCCGCGACGATCAGGAAGGTGTGCTCGTCGTGCGGTGACAGGCACATGAGCTGCTCGAAGGACAGCCCGGTGTAGCCGCTGTCGTCCACCACGTGGACATAGGCGTAGAAGGTGTCGGGGTCCTCCTCGGGCAGCTCGAATTCCTCGTCGTCGAAGACGGGAGCGCGTACGGCTTTCAGGACCGCCTTCCATGCCCCGTCGTCACCGTGATGGGTGCGTACGAGCAGTGGGTCCTCGCTGACGGGGAGGCGTGGTGGACGCCCCGTGAGGGGGCGGTAGCGAGGAGGGGAGGCCAGCAGGTCCAGGTCGGTGCCGAAGACCTCGTCGGGTTCCTCGGGCAGGGTGACCTTCCAATCTTCCAGGTAATGGCCTTCGGGATCGGACACCAGGTAGAGCATGCAGGCCTGACGGACTCCGATCCGCAGCACGTGCTCGTGGGGGACGAAAGGGGGCTCCTGAGGCGTGTCCTCGTCCTCGGGAGAGGTGGTGAAGGCCAGGAGGGGGCGGTGCACGGGGTCGGCCATGGTGCGCTCGTCCGCCAGCAACACCATGTGCGGGAGCTCGGACCCGGCCTGCTCAAGGGCCGAGTGGACCTCGGCGGTGGTGGCGTTCCGCCAGGCGGGGTCGTCCACCAGGATCAGGTGCTGGTCGTTGGGAGGGGGAACGTCCCCTCGGCCGTCGTGTTCCGGCTGGGGGAGCGGTGGGTGCGCAAGCACACCGGGCAGGTCGGACAGGTACGAGAGCGTGTCCTGCCACGCGTCCTGGTCGTCGTAGGCGGTACGAACAACGAGGAAGACCGTGATCTCCTCCTCTGCGGGGAAGGACGGAAGGAAGAGTGGGGAAGGGGGTCGCATGGGAGGCACCTTGCACTTGCTGAAAGGGGTGGAAGGGCCTGGATAACACGCCGCGCCGACAAAGCGCGCCACGTGCGTTCGGTAGAACACCGTGAACCTGGCCCGGCCTCCTGAAAACCACGTATCAGGGACATGCGATTCGAGAGCGGTACGTGGTGGGACCGCGTCGCGGAGCGGGTTCACAGGGCCAGGAGGAGGACCCCGGCGACCACCACCACCGAAGCGACGACGCGCACCGTCCCGAACCGTTCGTGGAAGAAGATCAGGCCGATGACGGCCGCGAAGACGATGCTGGTCTCACGCAGTGCCGCGATGCCGGCGACCGCCCCCGACAGTTGGGCCCACAGCACCAGCCCGTACGCGCCCGCGCTCACCGCCCCGCCCAGCAGGCCGACCTTCCACATGGGGCGCAGCTGCTCCACCAGCCTTCCCCGCCGGGTGACCAGGGCGACCAAGAGGAACACCGGTCCTTGAAGACACATGATCCAGGCGATGTATCCGGTCGGGTTCTCCGTGAGGCGCACACCGTAGGCGTCCACCACCGTGTAGGTGGCGATGGCGAGCCCCGTGGCGAAGGCCGCCAGGAGTGCCGGGGCGTGCTCTCTACTGGGCATGCCGTTCGCGAACACCAGCACCATCAGCCCCGCGGACACCGTCAGCACCCCGGCGAACTCGTTCGGCGGCAGGGCGTCACCGAACACCACCACGCCGATGAGCGCCACCACCCACGGGGCGGTGCCACGCGCCAACGGGTACACCTGTCCGAAGTCACCGGTCCGGTAGGACAGCATCAGCAGGCTCAGGTAGAGCACGTGCGCGACGAGTGACCCGAGCAGAACCGGCCAGGCCTCGACCGGCGGGAGCCCGGCCACGAACAGCAGGGGCAGGGTTGCGAGCATCCCGCCGAGCCCGATGAGGGCGAACCCGAGCAGCCGGTCGGTGATGGCGTGCGCGATCGCGTTCCACGTGGCGTGGAGGAGCGCGGCCACCAGGACCGCGGCGAGGACGGGTGTGGTCATTGGACCTCTCGGGCAGGGTTCAGAGGACCCCGCAAGAGTAGGTCCCGGCCCTCGTCCTCGACCTGATCGGGTTCGCCCACAGGGTGTGGGCGGTCGATGTTCCGACTCAGGTACGGGTGCGCGTGGCGGGGGTGACGGCGTGGTTGCGCAGGTGCTCGTAGACGATCGACGCGCGCACGTCGGCGACCTCGGGTCGTTCGGTGAGCTTGTCCACCACGAACGCGTACAGGCTGTTGTTGTCCGGCAGGGCGACGTGCACCAGGAAGTCCTCCTCGCCCGACGTCACGAAGACCGACAGCGTTTCCGGCAGGGAACGGACCCAGTCGCGGAACGCCTCGATGTTGTGCCGCGAGGGTTTCACGACGCTCACGGTGATGAGCGCCTGGACCGGGCGACCGATCAGTTCCAGGTCCACGTCCAGCAGTGAGCCGCGAATCACACCCCTTTCCCGCAGTGCGCGGGTGCGATCGAGCGTCGTGGTGGGCGAGGCGCCCACCGCCGCGGCCACGTCGCGGTTGGTCTTCCGTGCGTCCGACTGGAGTTCGGCCAGAATCGCCGTATCTAGTTCGTCAATATCAGCCATACGCGGAGTCTATCCGTACTTAATCCGGAATGTTGAGTTCAACTCCGGAGTATGCGTAACATCTGAGAGAAAAGGTCGTATTTGGCTCGCCGGGGAGTGATCCTCTCCTGGCCGGCAGCGTCGCCCGCCGATCGACCACGCTCCGGTGCGACGCCGCACCACCGCACAACAAAGGGACGTCCCGTCACCATGAGACCTTCCTCTGCCGCGGCCGACACCGACCGATCGTCGGTGGGCCCTGTGACGAGGGGCCGCGTCCTGGCCCTGGTCGCGATCGTCTGCGCGGCGCTCAACCTGCGCCTCGTCGTCACCTCACTGTCCCCACTGCTGACCACCGTGGGCGGAGAACTCGGGTTCACCGCCACCGTCGTCGGCGTCTTCGGCACCCTGCCGCTGGTCGCCTTCGCGATCTTCGGCCTGGTCACCCCCGCGATCATGCGTCGTCTGGGCGCCGAGGCCACGGCGACCCTGAGCATGCTGCTCACCGGGATCGGACAGGTCCTGCGGGCCTTCGCCCCCGACACCGGGGCGTTGCTCGCGCTCACCGGTATCGCCCTCACCGGAGCGGCCCTGGGCAACGTCGTGCTGCCGCCGCTGATCAAGCAGTACTTCCCCGACCGAATCGCCGCGCTGAGCACCGTCCAGATGGTCGCGATCCACCTTGGCGCGCTCTTCCCACCGCTGGTGGCCGTGCCCCTGGCCGAGGTCGCCGGGTGGCGGGTCGCCCTGGGCGCCTGGTCGGGCATCGCCCTCGTCGCCGCCCTCCTGTGGGCCGTGCAGTGGCGCAGGGGCGGCCCCGTGGCCTCCCCGACCACGACGATGGGCGATGATCGGCCCCTGGCCCGCCCCATCCCGCGGGTCGGCATGGCCTGGCGGATGGCCCTGCTCTTCGGCATGGTCACCTGGAACGTCTTCACGCTCTTCACCTGGCTGCCCGCCCTGTTGAGCGACGCCGGGCACGGCCCCGCCGCCGCGGGGAGCATGGTCTCGCTGATGGTCGGCACCAGCCTGCTGTTCGGCCTGGTCGCGCCCGCGGCCACCCTGCGCACCGCCGATACCTTCCCGATCGTCGCCCTGGGACTGTCCGGTTACGGGATCGGTTACCTGGGTGTGGCGCTGGCACCGGGGCTCGCCGTCGTGTGGGTCCTCTTCCTTGGACTGGGCACCAGCCTGTTCGTGGTCACCATGACCATGATCAACGCTCGAAGTTCCACCGCCCGGGGCGCCGCCGCCCTGTCCGGGTTCGTGCAGGGCGCCGGTAGCGGGATCGCCCTGGGCGGGCCGCTGCTGTTCGGACTGTTGAGCGAGCTCACCGGAGGCTGGACCGCCTCCTACGTCCTCGTCGCCGGAGGTTCGCTCGTGGTGGCGGCGGTCGTCGCCTACGTCGAACGCACCCCGTGGACCATCGAGGCGGCGGCGCGGGGACGGTGTCCCCGTCGAGACGGGGCGGGGCTCCTCCACGCCTGATCGGATGGCGCCCGGGAGAGAGACGTGAGCGTTTCGGGTCGGCCCCTTCCCAACCCCGGGAGGGAGGGGCCGTCCCACCGATTCCGTTTCCGTCCGGCCCACCGATGTCCCGAAAGGGAAAATCGGTGACGGACGGTCACTGGAAAACGTCACACCCGCCCCTGTGAGTGCCCTGAGTCCCATTTCTGTGGGACGAAAGGCACAGGGAGAACAGGCGCATGCATGTGCACAAACGGCCAATAGTGGCCACTTTCATGGATATGCATCACATGCGGTCTCAGAAGCTCGTCAATGCCTACAACAGGCGCATAATGGCCACATGAGCATCCAACCCCCCGCATGCCCTTATTTCGCGTATCCCGAATTCCCTCCCTGATCGCCTCGACCCCGAGGGGAACAACGGTTCAGCACGTCGGAGGTGGGGTCGGGGAACCCCGGCTCTCCGCGGGCACACCACGGGAAGTCGCACACAATGACCATGGAACGGCCACAGCCGTACCGCCACCCGGAACGACCGGGGAACGGGGCCGAGGGACCCGCTCCGCTCATCCGCAACCAGGACTTCCAGGCCCTGTGGGCCGGCCGCTTCTTCGCGGGATTGGGCAAGGAGAGCGGCGAGGTCGCCTACCCCCTGCTGATCCTCCTCCTGGCCGGGTCCGCGTCCCAGGCGGGCATCATCGGCGCCGCGCAGGTCGCCACCACCATGATCACGGCCGTGGTCGGAGGTGCCCTCGCCGACCGCGTCAACCGGCGCGCCATCCTGCTCGTCTGCGACATCGGACGGCTCCTGCTCCTCGTCGCCTTCGCCTCGCTACTGCTCAACGGTGAGGCCGACGTGCCGCTCGTCATCGGGGTGGCGGTCACCTCCTCGGCCCTCACGGGTGTCTCCAACCCGGTGGCCATGGCGGCGATCAAACAGCTCGTCCCGTCCTCGCAGATCGCGAGCGCGTCGGCGCAGAACCAGATCCGTTTCTTCAGCACCACCGCGCTGGGCGCGCCGCTCGCCGGTTCGCTGTTCGGCCTGGGTCGCGCCTTCCCGTTCCTCGCAGAGGCGGTCTGCTACCTGTTGTCCACGGCGCTGCTCCTGCGCATCCGCCGACCCATGCAGGCCCCTAGGCGCGCCGAAGGGGAACCGTGGACCCTGCGCGGCACCGTCACCGGGTTCGTGCTCCTGGCCCGGCACCCGATCCTGCGGCCGATGATGTGCTGGATCATCGGGTTCAACCTCGCCTTCACCCAGACGGGTGTGTTCCTCGCGATCATCGCCACCGCGAACGAACGAGGTGCCTCCAACCTGCTGGTCGGAGTGACCGTGTCACTGGCCGGGATGGGCGGGCTGGCCGGAGCGTTGGCGGCCGGTCCGGTGTTGCGGGCGGTGAGCCCCTCCCGGATCCTCCTCTTCGCCGCGTGGTCGGCTCCGGTCTGCGCGCTCGTCCTGGTGGTCACGCCCGGAGTGCTTCCGCTGGGGATGATCGTGGCGTTCGTCTTCGCCGCGGTCCCCTGCGTCAACGCGGTCTTCTTCGGTTACGTGGCCGCCACGGTGCCCGACCACTACCAGGGGCGGGCCCTGGGCGCGGTGACCTTCATGGCGCTGCTGTCCCAACCGATCGGCATCGTCGGGGTGGGGGTGGTCTTCGACCTGGCCGGCCCGATCGCGGTGTTCGTGACGATGGCGGTGGTGTCCGCGCCGGCCGCGCTGTTCACCCTCGGACCCACCATGCGCGCCCTGCCTCGCCCGGATGAGGTCGCCGTCCTCTGAGGAGCCGTTCCCCGCCGTTCCGGCCGCCCGTCGAGCGCGCCGTGACCCCTTGGTCCCGCGGGGTCACGGCGCGCTCGGGCCATCGGTACCGGTCAGCCGGTGACCGGCATGGCCATCACCGGATCGGAGGTGGGTTGCTCGGACCCGCCCTCGGGCTCGATGGTGACGGCGACGCCGTCGGTCTCCTCGTCCTGCGGGGTGGCCAGAACCGGGAGTACGAAACCCTCCTGGTCGACCGAGAGCGTCCCGGCCGAGTAGACCGACCCGTCCGGCCGGCTCAGCCACAGCTGGTAGTCCTCGTCGTGCAGGTCCTCCAGACCGTGCGCGCTGAACACCAGGTCGCCCAGGGACTCGGAGCGCACCACCGTGACGCTCACACCCTCCATGGGCTCGGCGCTGGTGGTGACGGCGTCCGGCGCGGCCAGCACCGCGGCGATCTGCCGCTCGTTGCCGCGCAGCTCGTTCACCTGTTCACGCTGGTCGAGCACCACCGCGCCCAGGGCGATGACCGCGGCCAGGCAGGCGGCCAACACCAGACCCAGCGTCCATGGAAGTCCGCGGCGGCGGGGCTCGGGCAGGCGCTCGGGGGCGGGGGCGAGCTGACGGGTCCGGGAGACCTCCTCCAGCACCTTCGCCCGAAGCTCCGCGGGCGGTGTCTCGGCGGCCGTGGCGGCCAACCGCGCGGAGGTCTCGGTGAAACCCCGCACCTCCTGTACACAGGAGTCGCAGTCGGCCAAGTGGTCCTCGAAGCGCACGCTCTCGCTCGGAGTGAGGGCGTTCAACGCGTAGGCGCCGGTCAGCGTGTGCAGGTCCGGGCTGAGCGACCTTCTCACCACTCCACCCCCAAACAGTCCCTGAGTCGAATGAGTCCGTCGCGCATCCTGGTCTTGATGGTGCCCAGGGGCGTCGACAACAGGCGTGCCACATCACGGTAGGTGTAGCCGCCGTAGAAGGCCAGGCGCACCGACTGCTCCTGGAGTTCCGTGAGGTTCTCCAGACATCGTCGGACACGATCGCGTTCGAGCCGGTTCGTGGCCTCCTCGGCCACCTGGTCATAGGGGCGTTCGGTGTCGCCCGCCGCAGCTCGGGACTCCCGGTCGGTGGCCGCCTGCTCCGAACGCACCCGGTCCACCGCCCTGCGGTGGGCCAACGTCATCACCCACGCCTGGGGGCTCCCCCGGCGCGGGTCGTAACGACAGGCACTGCGCCACACCTCCACCAGCACCTCCTGGGAGACCTCCTCCGACTGGGCGGGGTCCCGTAGAACACGCTTGACCAGCCCGTACACGGTCGGGCTGATCAGGTCGTACACCCTGTCGAACGCCTGCTCCTCGCCGCGCGCCACGCGGCTCAGAAGATCCTCCAACCCGAGAGGGCCCTCCGGGGAGGACCCCTGCGGTGCCGCCGTTGCCCTGTCCATCTACGGCCTTCCGGTGGGGAGTCGTGGTCTGGTGGTCACGGTGCGATGGGTGGTCCCGGGCGGCCCGTCCTCGAAGTTCGAGCCGCCCGGGTGCTCGGTTCAGCCTCCCATCAGGAAGGCATCAGCACGGTGTCGACGATGTAGACGGTGGCGTTCGCGGTCTGCACGTTGCCGCACACCACCTGGGACTCGTCGTTCACGGTGAACTCCTCGCCGGAGCCGCTGGTGGTGACGTCCTCGCCCTGCAGGGAGGTGAACGTGCCGTCCGCCAGGTCCTCGGGAGCGTGTGTGCCCTCGACGACGTGGTAGGTCAGCACCTCGGTGAGCTGCTCCTGGTCGGCCAACAGCGCGTCCAGGTCCTCCTGCGGGATCGCCTCGAAGGCGTCGTTGGCGGGAGCGAAGACGGTGATGTCCTCGGCGGAGTTCAGCGTGTCGACCAGGTCGGCCTCCTCCACGGCGCTGACCAGGGTGGACAGGAGCGGGTTGTTGGAGGCCGCGGTGGCGACCGGGTCCTGGGCCATGCCCTCGAAGCTGCCGTCACCGTCTTCGGGCACGTCGGCGCAGCCCGGGCCGAAGTTCTCGCCCGCGGTCTCCGCGCCCTCGTCGGTGCTCTCCTCCTCCATGCCATCGGTGTTCTCGGTGGTCTCCTCGGCGCCACCCATCTCCGGGGACTCCTCGGCCGCGCCGTCCATGTCGCCACAGGCCGAGAGACCGAAGGCGAGCACGGCGGCGGCAGCGGTGGCGGTGAGCGTGTTCTTGCGGAGCATGGTGTTCATCTCTTCTCCCGTTGTTCCCTCTGGTCACATCTGTGGGTGTTGACGATCTGCGGTTGTGTCGAGCCGTTGTCGCGGATGAGGTCTGTGGTGTTCAGCCGGCGGTGAAGCGGATCCGATGCCACCCGGTGGCCCCGTCCGGGATCGGGTCGACCCGTTCGGCCGGCTGGGTGAAGCCGGTGGAATCGGTGGCCCGTACCTCCACCGAGTGCATGCCGGGGTCGACGTCGACCTCGGCCACCCACTGCACCCAGGTGTCGATGCCGGGGACGGCGGCCAGGTCCGCCTCCCACCAGTCGCCGTCGTCGACACGCACCTCCACGGCGTCGATCCCGCGGTGCTGGGCCCAGGCGACCCCGGCCAGGACGACCTCGCCGGCGTCCACACGACCCAGCGGGGAAGGCACGTCGATCCGGGACATGGTCTTGATCGGAGCGCGCACGCCCCACCCGCGCCGGGCCCAGTACGCCTGGTCGTCCGCGAAACGGGTGAGCCTGATCTCGGTGACCCACTTGGTGGCGCTGACGAACCCGTACAGGCCGGGCACCACCATGCGAGCGGGGTAGCCGTTGACGTGGGGGAGCGGTTCGCCGCCCATCCCCACGGCGAGGAGGGCGTCGCGCCCGTCCATGACCACCTCGGTGGGGGTGCCGCAGGTCCAGCCGTCGTGCGAGGTGCTGAGGATCTGGTCGGCGTCGGCGTGGACCCCCGCTTCGCGCAGCAGGTCGGCGAGGGGGAACCCGAGCCAGCGGGTGTTGCCGACCAGGTCCCCGCCGACCTGGTTGGACACACAGGTCAGGGTGGTGTCGGTCTCGACGAGTTCGCGGGACAGCAGTTCGTCCATGTCGATCTCGAAGGGCCGGTCCACGAGTCCGTGCACACGCAGGGTCCAACGATCGGAGTCCAGGCGCGGGATGGTGAGGGCGGTGTCGATCCGGTAGAAGTCCCGGTTCGGGGTCGTGAAGGGCGCCAGTCCCGGAACGCCGAGGTCGACCCCGGAGGGCGGCGCCGGCAGGGGCTCGGCGGGTGCGGGCAGCGCCAGTGCGCTTCGCGATCCGGTACCGCCGGTCATGGAGGGAAGGAACCGCCCCAGGGCACCGGCGGAACCGGTGGCGGCGAGGACCCCGGCCGCGGTGAGTACGAAACCGCGCCTCCCAGGTCCTCGGTCCGGCCCCGGCGCGGGGGGTGTTCCACCCTCCGCTTCCGCCGGTGCCCGAGGCTCCCCCTTCTCTCCCCCGGTTTCGAGGGCCGGGCGAGCGCTCCTGAGAAGGAGCCACAGCGCCACGGCGCCCGCCGCCCCGCCGACGACCACGGCCGAGGCCGCTCCCAGGTCATCGGCGCGGCGGAGGAACACGGCGGCGAGCCCCACCACCGTGAACAGGAGCAGCCCCACGTATCCGACGGCCGGGCGGCGCGGTGACACGACACCGAGCAGCGCGCCGGCCAGGACGAGGACGACCACGACCCCGGTGATCAGTACGGCCTTGTCGGCCGTGCCGAAGAGCGAGATCGCCCACTCCATGAGGAACGGGGGACTGTTGTCGACGAGCGCGTCGCCGACCGTGACCACCGGCGAGGTCGCACGCGTCAGTCCGGCGGTGAGTTCGCCGAATCCGAGGGCCGCCCCGACGACGAGCAGGCCGAGACCCACCCCGACCATGAGGTGCCGGGTGTCGCGTTGCGGGCGTCGTGTCCCGCGTTCCTTGGTGGTCACGTCGGGTATTCGGCGCCGACGCGGGGGCGGATGGGTCGGTCGACGACTTTTCTCGGGATTCTTTTTCCAAGCGCCCGGAGCCACCGTGCGCCCGCCGTCGACGTGGGTTTCGCGGCCCACGTCGAGTGGTGTGCCGGAACGCGAGGCGGTGTGTCAGGACGGGATGAGGAGCATGCCCACCACATGGACGGTGGCGTTGGTGGTCCGCACGTCGGCACAGACCACCGGGGCGTAGCCGTCGATCGTGTACTCGCCCTCGTCCGCGGTGGCACGGATCCGGTCGCCGTTGAGGGTGTCGAAGGAGCCGCCGTCCAGATCGGCGCTGCCGAACTCGCCGAGGACGACGTGGTGGCCCAGAAGGTGCGCCGGCCCGTCGGGGGAGTCCAGCAGCTCCTGGATCGCCGGGGTGGGATACATGTCGAAGGCGTCGTCGGTGGGGGCGAACAGGGTCATGTCGTCGGCCGTGTCCAGGTCCGATCCCAGACCGGATCGCTCCACCACCTCGGCCAGGCGGCCCAGAAAGGGGCTGTCGGCGATGGCGGTGGAGAGGGGGCGGTCGGCCATCGCGGAGAGGCTTCCGGGTCCCGTGTCGGGGAAGTCCGCGCAACCGGGGCCGAAGGCTTTGACCGGTTCGACGCCGGCCTCGGCGCTGTGGCCGTGTTCTTCGCCCTCACCCTCGCCGTTGCCACCGGAACAGGCGGCGAGGGAGAGGAGGAGTACGGCACACCCGGCCGTGAGGGTGGTTCGGTGCATCTTCCGCCCCGATGGATGACTCGACGTTACGAGTTCATCACGTTACGTGTGAATCGCTTGCATCGAGAGCCGCGACGCGCATATGCGCGAACGCGAAACGGGGCACCGGCCAACGCTCCGGAACGCCCCGCCATGGAATCCGCCTATACGGGTCATGGCTGGCCAGGGCGGGTGCCGTGACTCTTCTTGGGGCACTGTGGTCGGTTCGACCCCGTGAGTGCAGGAAGATGTTGCCGGTACGTCCTCTCAACGATCGGAGTTCCCCCACATGGCGCGGAAGAAGCACCTAACCGTGGTCGCGCTCATGGTCTCGGGCAGCCTCCTCCTCAGTGGCTGCGCCCCCGTGTCCGACTGGTGGTCCGAAACCTTCGGAGACGCGTCCGGACCGCCCGAGGTCAGGGAGGAGTTCCCCTACGTACGCGAGGGACGCATCTTCCAGGACACCGGACAGGACGCCGAGATGCGCTTCGCCGTCACCGGACTGGAGCGCACCGACGACTACACGGTCATGCACTACGAGGTCACCTACCTGGACGATTTCGCCGGGCCCAACCGGAACCTGAGCATGGCCCACACCCTGGTCGACCCCCTCACCGGACGCGTCTACCGACAGTTCCTCGACGGCGAGGGCCTCAAGTACGGATCGGAGAGCCCCAACGAGGACGGGCTCTACCCGGTGCACGACGGGGTCACCAACGAGTACACCCGCTACTTCCCCCGCATTCCCGACGAGGTGTCCCAGGTGACGTTCGTCGGCAGCGGGCTGGGCGCCATGACCGGCATCCCCGTCCAGGACGTGGAGACCGAGCGGGAGGACCCGGAGAACCCCAACGGGCCCGACCACCTGACCTTGGACGACCCGCCCGCACGGGGTGAGAACCTCGTCTTCGCCAACCGTCGCCCCGACGAGGACGCCCTCGCCGACGAGGGTTGGGTACAGAGCTTCGTCGACTCCGAGATCGCCTCCACCACCCGGGACGGCGACCGCGAGATCATCTCGCTGCACTCGGACGTGATGTTCGAGTTCGACCGCTCGGACCTGACCGACGACGCCGAGGACGTGGTCCGCCGCGCCGCCACCACCCTGGCCCAGAACGTCGACCCCGACGAGCCCAGCATCACCGTGGTCGGCCACACCGACGGCATCGGTGACGACGCCTACAACGACAACCTGTCGGTGGAACGCGCCGAGAGCGTACGGGACCTGCTCGCCGAGGAACTCGGGACCGACTACCAGCTGGAGGTCGAGGGTCGCGGCAAGCGCGAGCCCATCGCCCGCGAGGGCGGTTCCGACGACGAGGAGGCGCGGGCCCGCAACCGGCGCGTGGAGTTCTCCTACGTCTTCAACCCGACGGTGGAGGCCACCGAGGACGAGGAGTACGACGACGACGGCCTCGGCGTGGCCCAGCGCAACGTGACCTGGCCCGCCCCCTACAGCGACGACCCGGGTTCCGTGGTCGCCGAGGGGGAGGAGAACGGGATCCGGCTGGAGATCTACCCGTTGCGCCGTGACGGCGCCTACGTCATCGGCACCGTGGCGATGACCAACACCACCGACGAACCGCTCGCCCCCGAGCTGGGCGGCAGTGAGACGGTGGCCGGTGGCCCCGAGCAGTTCAACAAGGGCACCCTGGGCGGGTTCCAGTTGTACGAGCCGGAGGGCGGACTGGTCCGCTACGTGGCGCAGATGGACTTCGGAGAGAACCGCTACAGCAGCTTCGCCGAGGAGGTGCACACCATCCAGCCCGGCAACACGCACGAGCTGGTCGCGGTGTTCCCCGCCCCGCCGGTGGACATCGAGGAGCTCACGATGCGCGCCGGCCCCTTCGGTGAGTTCGAGGAGATCCCCGTCGAGTACTAGGGGTACGTGAACAGGGAGGGGCCCGACACGATGTCGGGCCCCCCTCCCTTGTCGTTTCCCGGGGCCGGCTCTCAGGGGGAGTCGGTGTCCGCCGAACGGTCGGGCAGGCCCGCGGCGAGCCGGAGCCGGACGAACTCCTCGGTCAACATCGCGGGCGTGTAGTGGGCGTTGCGTCCGCTCGGATTGGGCAGCAACCACAGCCGGGTTCGACCGATGGTCTCCTCCTGAGGGCCGACCTTCGGTCGCCTGACCCCGAAGGCCGCCCGGTAACCGGTGATGCCCAGGAACGTCAACCACGCGGGGGCCAGGTCGAGGATCTTGCCGCGCAGCTCTTCGGAGCCTTGGACGAACTCCTCGGGTGCGAGTTCGTCCGAACCGCGGGTGGTGCGCGCGACGAGGTTGGTGATCCCCAACCCCAGTCGGGGCAGCTCCCACTCCCGGTCGGGGGTGTAGCGGCCCGGGGTGAACCCGGACCGGCCCAGCGAGGGCCAGAAGCGGTTGCCGGGGGTGGCGAAGTGGTGTCCGCGCACCGCGCTGGTCAGCCCGGGATTGAGCCCGCAGAACACCACCGACAACCCTTCGACGAGTACGTCGGGCACCAGGAGGTCGCGGCCGGCGTCGAGCTCCTCTCGGCTCAGTCCCCCGACCCCTCGTGTGGGTCCGCTCCCTGCCTCACCGGCCATGACACTAGTTTCGGATCTGACCGGCGGCCTGCAACACGACACGCTCCAGGTCGCCCCGCTCGACGTCTTCGTTGAAGACGATGGCGGTGACGTGGAAGTCGCCGGGCAGTTGCAGGTACAGGTGGCGGCTGGAGCCGTCCACGGTGCCCACGTACTCCAGGTCGCCGTCGAGGTCGTCGGACTCCTCCGTGTGGTAGGTGTCCACGTCCACGTCGACGTCCACCTCCCAGTTCATCTCGGCCTCCGAACCGGGAACCTCGATGACGTCCGGGTTGGCGCTCGGGTCGGCGCCGGAGGTGAACAGGAGGGTGAAGGAGGGGGTGCCCGGTGCGGCGTTCCCGTCGCTGTAGGTGCAGGAGAGCTGTTCGGCGTCGTCGACCCCGTCGATCGCTCCGCTCTCCTCGGTGAGGACGGTGCCGGGGGCGAGGTCGCCGACGATCTGCGCGGCGCCCGCCGCCTCGCACGACTCGGGGAGTCCGTAGGAGGAGTCCTCCTGTTCCTCGGCCTCCTCCTCGCCGGGGCTGGGACTCGCGCTCGCCTCCTCGTCCGGTGACTCCGAGCCGTCGCCGCTGGACAGGTTCATATCCAGGTCGAGGTCGACCACGTCACAGCCGACGAGGACGAAACCGCCGATGACGACCGCGGCGACGGCCGTGCCCAGGCATGACAGGGGAGTGGACGGAATCAGGCGCATGGGTGGCTTTCGGTTCGGGGTGCGCCGGGCACGTGGGAGGGGCGCCGGCGGGGGACACACAGGGAAACTTAGCAACTCCGGGAAGCACGGGGGCACAGACGGCGGGGCCGGGCCGAGGACATCCCCTCGGCCCGGCCCCGTTTCCGGGTCACCTCGTGGCCGAACCCGACGTGGTCGGCCGTGACGCGGTGGGTCAGAGGTTGATCATGTGCCCGGCCAGGCCGTGCACGGCCTCCTTGACCGCTTCGCTCAGGGTCGGGTGGGCGTGGATGTTGCGAGCCACCTCGTGCACCGTCAGGTCCCACTGCTGGGCCAGGGTCAGCTCCGGCAGCAGTTCGGTGACGTCCGGCCCCACCATGTGGGCGCCCAGGAACTCGCCGTACTTCCCGTCCGAGACGATCTTGACGAAGCCGCGGACGTCGCCGAGCCCGTGGGCCTTGCCGTTGGCCATGAACGGGAACTTGGCGACCTGGACGTCGTAGCCCGCCTCCCTCGCCTGGGTCTCGCTGTAGCCGAAGCTGGCGATCTGGGGCTGGCAGTAGGTGGCGCGCGGGATGAACCGGTAGTCGATCTCCTGCGTCTCGGCGCCCGCGATGGTCTCCGAGGCGACGATGCCCATGGCCTCGGCGGTGTGCGCCAGCATCAGCTTGGCGGTGACGTCGCCGATCGCGTAGATGTGCGGCACGTTGGTGCGGCCTCGGGAGTCGATGCCGATCGCGCCCCGGTCGGTGAGCTCCACCCCGGCCTTGTCCAGGCCGTAGCCCTCGACGTTGGGGGAGAAACCGATCGCCTGGAGCAGTTTGTCGGCCTCCAGGGTCTGTTGCCCTCCGTCCTTGCCGGTGACCGTGACCCGCACACCCGAACCGGAGTCCTCGACGTTCTCCACCTTGGTGGAGGTCAGGACCTTCACGCCGAGCTTCTTGTAGGCGCGGGAGATCTCCTTGGAGACCTCCTCGTCCTCCGCCGGCACCATGCGGTCGAGGAACTCCACGATGGTGACGTCGACCCCGTAGTTGGCCATCACGAAGGCGAACTCGACGCCGATGGCGCCGGCGCCCGCGATGATGATGCTTTCGGGTAGTTCCTCGGTGAGGATCTGCTCCTCATAGGTCACGACGCGCTCGGAGAGCGAAGTGCCCGGGATGAGCTTGGTGGAGGAGCCCGCGGCGATGATCGAGTTGTCGAAGGTGATCGACTCGGTCTCCCCGTCCGCGTTCCGCACCTCGATGGTGTGGTCGTCCACGAAGGTGCCGCGCCCGTTGAACTCGGTGATCTTGTTCTTCTTCATGAGGAAGTGGACACCCTTGACCCGGCCGTCCGCGACCTCACGGCTTCGGCTGAACGCCTTGCCGTAGTCGAACTCGACCTTGCCCTCCACCTTGATGCCGAAGGTGTCGGCGTCGTTGTGGAACAGGTGCGCGAGCTCCGCGTTGCGAAGGAGTGCCTTGGAAGGGATGCAGCCCACGTTGAGGCAGACCCCGCCCCAGTACTTCTCCTCGACGATCGCGGTCGTGAGGCCCAGTTGGGCGGCGCGGATCGCCGCGACGTAACCGCCGGGCCCGGCGCCGAGGACCACCAGATCGAAGTGTCGCTGTCCCATGACGGGATCTCCTTGAGTGTGTTTGTGACGCACCCAGCGCAGCCGGCTTGCCCGGGGTGTCGGATTGCCGGACGCCAGCCTAGTCGCGCACAGGCCACCTGTGTGCGACCGGTTGTCACGCAAGCGTCACTTAACGCTGTCTTCGCTGGTGGCGGTGGGTTCGGTGGGGGTGGAGTCTCCCGGTCCGGGGGCGCCTCCGGAGCCGGTGGAGGCGCTTGCGGAGCCTTCGGACTCGATCCGGTCGGTCTCGGCGTCGTATTCGGCGGCGGCCAGGTCCAACGCCTCCTTCTTGCGCGCCTTCTGGTCGCGGCCGGCGGTGAGGGTCGGGTACAACGCCATGCCGAAGATGAGCGCGAGCATGATCCACAGGGCGTACTTGTCGACCATCAGGACGAGGTCCACCCCGGACTGCCCGGAGACGTATCCGACGTAGGCGACGAACGTGGTGATCATGAGGGCGCCCAGGGCGTCCAGGAGGAGGTAGGTGCGCAGCCGCATCCCGTTGGCGCCGGCCATCACGTGGGGGATGCCCGCGGGGACGCCCGGCAGGTAGCTCAGCGGGATGAGGACGCGCATCACCCACGGATTCATCGTCTCCAGGCGGTCGGCGAGGCGGCGCCCGCGCTCACCCTGGATGAGGAAGTTGACGATGCCTCGGCCCCAGCGGTGACCCAACCACCAGAACACCCAGTCGATCTTGATCTTGCCGATCACACCGGCCAGGACGATCAGCCACAGGGAACCCTCGCCGATGCTCGCGAAGGCGGAGGCGGCACCGACCGCGGCATGACTTCCGGTGACCAGGGCCAGGGGCAGAGGGTGGTCGGCGATGAACAGCGGACGCAGCGGGAGGGTGAGCAGCATCAGCGCCGGAAGGATGATGGCGACGGCGAGCAGCACCTTGTCCTGGCGCTGCATCTCGCCCTTCCACGGCTTCATGGAGCGGAGGATCTCCTTGCCGAGCTCCGCCTCCTGTACGCCCCAGGCCTCCTCCGCGGCCTTCAGGGCCTCCTCACGGGTGGGGCGGCGGGCGCTGTTCGGACCGTCGTCGGAACCAGGGTTCGAGTCGGCGTCGTGCCGGGGAACGGGCGTCGTCGTCATCATGTCCCCAGGTTCCCGCGAGGTCCCACTCGCGCAGTAGTCGTAGGAGTCACCGGAGCGGTGTGAGCCGTGCGTGGACGCGAGATGACATGTGTCATGCGTCCCGCGCCCCCACGCACGTCACAGGGTAGGGCGTCGCGAGCCGTGCGGCCCCGGTGCCGTCAGCGACGGGGTGGGTCCAGCGGCCACTTCCAGTGCGGCGCCCAGGTGGAGGCGTCCGATACGCCGGGCGGCATCGGCGGCAGCAGTCGGCGACCGGGTGGGAGGTCCTCCTCTTCCGTCTCCTCGGAGGCGTCCTTCGAGGAGGGCGGGTCGAGGGGGTCGTCCCAACGAGGTGCGGCCGGGGTGTCCGTCCAAGCAGGCGAGTCGGGGGAGTCGAACGAGGAGGGGGAATCGGAGGAGGGTTCCGAGCGGGTGTTCCAGGACGGTGAGTCGAGGGCATCACCCCAGGTGGGCGAGTCGAGGGCGTCGGTCCAGGAAGGCGAATCCGCGCCGCCGCGCGCGCTGCCGAACGGGTCGGGGTCGCGGAAGGGGCCCGGGTCCGGGATCGCCTGCGGTTCGTCGTCGACCCGTGGCGGGGCGGCGGCCCAGGGGGCCGGCACCACGAAGTCGTCGGGTTCGTCCTCCTCGACGTGGGTCGATGGGATCGGTGCGTCGGAGGGCGTGAACGAAGCGGGGGACGACGAGGGGCCGAGGGGATCGTCGTCGAACGGAGACCCGCCACCGAAGAGGGAGTCGAAGTCCGGTTCGGGGGCGTCGGAGCGCATTCGGGGGTCGGGCGCGTCGAGATCGGGGTCCAGGGCGGAGAACGGGGCGGACAACGGACCCGAGTCCACCTCGGCGAAGTGCGCGGCCACACCGAAATGCCGCGGGGGTCGTCGGTACGTGCCCGTGTCCTCGTTCTCGATCGCCGGGGCCATGGGGTGACGGACGCTTCCCGCCGGATGGAGTCGCGACCACCAGGCGGCCGTCTCCTCCCCGTGCAGTTCGGACAGGACGGTGAGCGCGCCGACGATGTGCGGGTGGCGACGCCCGGCCCGCCAGGAGTGCGACAGTGACTGGGGCTCCAGGACGAGGACGCGTTCACCGTCCACCTCGGGGATGTCCCCGGGGCAGGCCTCGTTTCCCACCCAGGTACCGTCGCCGCCGACCAGGTCCCACTCGCCGCGCACCACGTCGGCCAGCGGATCCACCTGACCGTCCTGGGAGGCGACCACCCAACGGGGGTCCGGGCGGGTACCGGACAGCCGCAGCCCCTCCTTGCCGATCAGGGCGTCGGCGAGCAGCGTGTGCAGCTGGAAGTTGTCGCTCACGCCGTCGAACCGGACGCGGAAGCCTCGCCACGAAGCGCGGTCCAGGACGAGCACACGGCTCACCTCGGCCATGCGCAGCAGTTCGGCGACCTCACCGAACTCGCTCAACCGGGTGGACAGGGCCTCGACGATCTGGCCCAGTCCGTCCAGGGCGCTGGGGTCCGCGCGCACGGCCGAACGCACGCCGGAGTCGCTCAGCATCGCCTTGGCGGCGAGCCCGTAGCGCTGGGCGGTCCACCAACCCGTGGTGGCGAGGGGCGCGTTGTCACCGAGGACCTCCTCGACCCGGCTCTCCTCCTCGTCGCCCACCTGGGAGGGCGCGGGCAGCGTACCGCCTCCGGTCTTGTCCCAGGCGTGCATGAACGCCACGGCGGCCTGGCCGTAGCCGCCGACCTGTCGCAGCACCTCCAGACCGGCCTGCCCGGCGGGTGTGCCGGACTCGGCCAGGGCACCGGCCAGGACGGAGAGATCGGCCGCGACACCCGCGTAGGGTTCGCAGTCGCCCAGTACCGGAGCCAGGGCTTCGAGGGCGATTTCGAGTTCCTCTTTGGGCACACTGGAGGACAGCCGGAAGGCTTCCTTCACGGCCTCAGGGAAGTCGTGGGCCTGGCCGGCGGCGGTGTCGAGCACCCGTTGGAACGCGGCGCGGAACTCTTCAATCACCCCAGAATCCTGTCATACCCGCACTGTCTTGTTGTGATCCGGATGCATGTGCACGAAACGGGCGAGTGGTGGGAGCGGCGCAGGTGAGGGGGCCCGACCGGGCAGGAAGGCCGAAAAATCAAGCGGGGTCGTGGATCCGGACTTCTCGCCCGCCCTGACCTGGGGAGAGGAAGTCGAGCAGCCGGCGGCCCTCTTCGACGATCTCCTCGGTCTCGGAGCCGGTGAGAGTGCGGAAGGGGGCCACCTCCAGGGACGGGGTGTGAGTGGAGGAACGGGTGGGGCGGATGTGGTTCACCTTCCACGTGGCCGCCACCGAACCGTCCAGGAGGACCGTCGAGGGCGGCATCCCGTTGCGGACGGCGATACGGCGCCGGGCCTCGTCGGAGATCACACGAGTGCGGTCGGCGTGGGCGCGGAGGATGTTGTCGAAGTCGTAGAGGAAGCGGACGGGCGCGGGGGTGTCGGCGTGCAGGTCCGGGTAGAGGTCGGAGCCGGGGCGAGGGGCGTGGGGCAGATCGAACAGCTCGACGGGCCTGGCGGGTCTACGACCTCCCTCGGGCCTCTCGTCCTGTTCGGTGTGGAAGGACACCAGCCGGTCGCGCAGGCCCTCCACCACCGATTTGAGGCGGGTCGACCCGGACCAGGCCTGGATGTCCTGGACGCTCGCCGGTCCGTAGGCGGCCAGGTAGCGCAGGACCAGGCGCTCCCGGTCGGGTTCGGCGTCCATGGGCAGCCCGGTCCAGGTGTCCGCGGGGGCCAGCGCCGGGGGTCCCGAGGCGCCCCACACACCGCGTGGCGGGACCTGGACGACCGGTAGGAGACAGCGCACCACGTAGGAGAGGTGCGGTCCGGGAACGCCCGGCCAGCGCTCCGCCAGACGCTCTCCCAGCAGTTTGGGGGTGAGCGGTTCCTCCTCCAGGATCTTGCGCGCCATGTCGAGAACGGCGGAGCGGTCCAAGCCGGCGGTCGCCTTGCCATGGGAACTGTTCTCCAGGTCCCTGGCCATGACCTCACCGGTGGTGCCACGCAGCCACCGGGCCTCCTGCGGGGTCACCAGGTGCAGGGTGGAGCGCATCAGCGACATGCGGACCAGCGCGCCCTCGGTGAGCAGACGGCCCATCTCGTGCGGATCGGGGGATCGCAGCCGGTTCTGCAGGGCGACGTACCAGGTGTGCGTGGTCTGCGCCTGGAGCCCGCCCAGGCGGGTGACCAACTCGACGATCGGCAGGTCCACACGTTCGAGGAGGAACTGGCGGGCCAGGGTCGCGCGGTTGAGCGCGCGGCGGCTGAGGACGGTGGCCATCGGGTGCACTCCGGGTTCCGTTGCGTGTCGGAACCCTACCCACCGACACCGACGATCCGAGGCCGATCCCGTCGAAACGGAGAAAAAGGGCGGCCCTAAGCTGCGACACGAAGGTGACGACGAGCCGTCTGGGGACGAAATGGTGGAGAACCACGTGTGGGCGGAGCGGGCGCGGGTCCGATTGGAGAACGCGTACGTACGACTCACCCCGCTCCAGGAAGGCGATCGAGACGGTTGGCGGGAGCAGGCGCTCGCCCCCGACATTTGGACGCACTTCACCACCAGGGTGGATGACGCCGCGGGCTTCGAGCGCTTCTTCGACTCCTACCTGGAGGCGAGCGAGAAGGGGAAACGGACCACGTTCACCATCACCGACCTGGTCGACGGACGGGTCGCGGGCAGCATGAGTTACGGCAACCTCTCGGAGCCGGACCTGCGCCTGGAGATCGGTAGCTCCTGGCTGGGGCGCGACTTCCGCGGTCGGGGAGTCAACCACTGGGCGAAGTACCTGCTGCTGCGGCACGCCTTCGAGGCCATGGACGCCGAACGGGTGGAGTTCAAGACGGACGTGTTGAACGAGCGGGCCCGTCGGGGGCTGAGCGGGATCGGCGCCACGGAGGAGGGCGTTCTGCGCAGCTACAACGTGATGCCGGGAGGCCGGCGCCGGGACGCGGTGTACTACTCGGTGCTGCGCGCCGAGTGGCCACTCGTGCGTAGCCGTCTGGAGGAAGGGCCCCGCCGACGTTGAAAGCGGCACGCCGGCCGCCGTGGCCGACGCACGACCCCCGGGGCGGCTCACTTCCGTGAGCTCGGATCCCCGGGGGCGCCGGTGCGTGTTCGGGTGCCGGCGACGAGAAGCCGCCCCTGGTCACCGGTCCAGGAGTTGGGCGCAGCGGATCAGGCCCAGATGCGAGTAGGCCTGCGGGTGGTTGCCCAACGCGCGTTCGGTGACCGGGTCGAACTCC
>NZ_JBSHJJ010000020.1:0-59147 GCF_053619415.1 Nocardiopsis sp. NPDC055551
CGTTGTGTCCAGTGCGGCTACACAGAGCACGCCGATCGGGTGGGAGCGGTCAACGTTGGTATCAGGGCCGGGCTGGTCCTTCCTGTTGCCTGAGTAGCGACAGGAGAAGCCCACCGCTTCAGCGGTGGGAGGAGTCACGTTCCGCATCCTAGATGACGCGGGCCGGTCCGATCGGCGACGGACGAGGACTTCCGTAGCCCTCGGTCCGGTTCCCGGCCCGCCTTTCGTAGGTGTGCGTTCTCGTTCCCGAGGTCGATGTTCCGGCCGATTCCGTTCCGTAGTTTTGCTGTCACATCGAACGAAGCGACAGCGAGACGGAAAGGGCCAGGACGTGAGCCACAGCCGAGAGAAGCGAATCGGAACACGGGTCGGTACGGTCGGTGCGGGAGCCCTGCTCGCGGCGGTCGCCCTGAGCGCCCCGGCCGGCGCCGTCATCGGCGGAACCGACGCCACCGAGGAGTACTCCTTCATGGCGGCGCTCTACAACGATCAGGGCGAACACTACTGCGGTGGTGCGCTGGTGGACGCGGAATGGGTGTTGACGGCGGGCCACTGCACCGAGTCCGAGAACATCGCTGTGCGGGTCGGCAGCACCGACCGTGGCGGTGGCGGCAGCGAGCGCGAGGTGGCCGAGACCGTCCTGCACCCCGAATACGAGGTCGAAGACGTGAGCGACGACCCCGACTACCCCATCTCGCAGTACCTGCTGCACAACGACCTGGCCCTGCTCCGGTTGGACGCTCCGGTCGACGAGACCCCCATCGACATCGCCGCCGAGTCGGCCACCCCCGGCACACCGGTGCGAGGACTGGGCTGGGGCATGGTCGACGAGTTCGGAGAGGAGGAGAAGCCCACCATCCTCCAACAGCTGGACACCGAGGTCACCGAACCCGACCGGTGCGCGGAGATGGACGAGGACGCGGACCTGTGTTCGGAGCACCCCACCGAGGCGGCCCAGATGTGCATCTCCGACTCCGGCGGCCCGGCCGTGCGGGGCGAGGAGGGCGACTGGGAACTGGTGGGCGTGGTCAGCCGGGACGGTGACTTCGACGTCGACCCGTCCTGCGTGGGGCCGATGGTGCTGACCGACCCGGTCGCCCACGGCGACTGGATCACCGAGACGACCTCGACCGATACCCACGCCCCCGAGGCGCGCCGGGCCGGAGAGCCGGTGACCACCTCCTGAGCGGGTAGGACTCACCACCACCCGAAGGGACCGCCCGGACGACCAACGGACCGGCCGCCACCGCGATGCTTCCGGAGCATCGCGGTGGCGTCGGACGGTTCGTTGCCGCGCGCCCCGACCCCGGAGGGTGTCGGAACCGGGCAATAGCATCGTGGCATGAGCAAGAAGCACACCCTCCCGGACATACTCGACGACGCGGCCTTGTTCTCCTTGGAGCACCAGCTCCACCTGGAGGAGTTCCTCGGCGACCACCACTGGAACGTCGACTTCCAGGTGCCCAGGTTCGAGTTCACCGGTGATCGCCCCCTGGTCTGCGAACGCTTCCACCTGCTGGGCAGCGCCGCCCTGGGTCCGCGATCCTGGATGTGGGGCTGGGCCAACCCCTCCGGCTTCTCCCCGGATCTGACCGCTCTCGGCGCGGCCGTTCGGGACTTCGGTCGGGACAACGACATCCCCGCCCTGTCCGAGGCCGAGGTCCCCTTCGCGACGCTGCCGGGCGCGCCGGAGGAGGCACACCTGGCGCTGCATCCGTTGACCGAGGCGGCCAAGCTCCTCACCGGCCGTTGGTTCGCCTACAACGGTGACGCGGGCGGCGGCACCCGGGTCTCCTTCATCATCGAACATCCGGACCTGAGGCTCCCGCGGCCCACCCCCCTGCGGGTCATGCGCATCCTCCAGGAAGGGGTGGCGGGTCTGCGGCTGTCCGACCCCAAACGCGCCGTGTACACCTACGCCCGGCTGCGCGGGTTGTCGCCGCGATTCACCGACGCGGACCGTCGGAGGTTGTCCCTGACCGGACCCGACATCGGTGTGGAGGTGGGTTTCGACGAGCTCGACCGGGTGAACCGGATCGAGGGGACCGCGACCCCCGCCGGGGAACGGGGCTACTAGGGCGTGTTCCGTTGTGAGCGTGGCGCCGGTGACCACGGTTCGGCTCTGGGGCGGGCCGACCGAAGCCGACGCGGATCCCCGGGGGAGAGGGTGAACCGGGTATGTATTCGCGTGACACGCCGCAAGAGCCATCGCCGGCCGAGTACCACCTGCTGTTCGGCGAGGTCCCCCTCCTCGCCGAGTAGGGATTGTGAGTCACCCCGATGATCGATGAGACGACCCTGCGAGCCTGGACCGCGATCGCGGGCGCGGCCGAACCACCGGCCGCGATCGTCCGGCACACGGCCGGGAACGTACTGCCCGCGGTACTTCCGGTGCGCGCCCTGGCCACGGCCACCGTCGGTGTCTGTTCCCTGGCCGCCGCCGAACTCCTGGCCGCCCGCAACGGCGGTGCGGTTCCACGGGTCCACGTGGACGAGGGCGCGGTGGCCACCGCGTTCGTCAGCGAACGACACCTGCGCGTGGACGGCCGCGAACCCACCTCCTTCGCGCCCCTGTCGGGGTTCTGGCGGGCCTCCGACGGTTGGGTGCGTACCCACGCCAACTATCCGCACCATCGGGAACGGTTGCTCCACGCGCTCGACATCGACGCGGAGGGCGACCCCGGCACGCTGCCCGATCGGCTCGCCGCGGTCCTGTCCGGGCTCGCGGCCACCGAGGTCCAGGAACGGGTGTACGCGGCCGGCGGGTTGGCGGTGGCGGTCGCTCCGGCGCCCGATCGAGGAACGTCGGCGATCGGACGTTCGCCCCTGGCCGAGGTCGTCCCGCACGGCGAGGCCGGAGACCGGTATCTGGAACCGGCGGCGTTGCCCGCCGCGGGGGTGCGTGTCCTGGATCTGACCAGGGTCATCGCCGGCCCCGTCGCGACCCGCACCCTCGCCCTTCTGGGTGCGGACGTGCTGCGGATCGATCCACCCGGGATGTCGGAGGACCCCGACAGCCACGTCGACACCGGCCCGGGCAAACGTTCTGCCCTGGTGGACCTGGACTCGGCGGAGGGACGAGGCGTTCTGGAGGGGTTGTTGGACACGGCGGACGTGGTGGTCACGGGGTACCGGCCCGGGGCCCTGGACCGGCGCGGCATGGCCGCCGCCGATCTGGTCGCGCGCCGTCCCGGGCTGGTGGTGGCCGGGTTGTGCGCTTGGGATCGGAGCGGTCCTTGGTCGGGTCGTCGGGGTTTCGACAGCCTGGTACAGGCGGCCACCGGTATCGCGGCGATCGAGTCGGGCCCGGACGGGCGTCCGGGGGTCCTGCCCGCGCAGGCCCTCGACCATGGCACCGGGTACCTGATGGCCGCGGGTGTGTTGCGCGCGCTCACCGATCGGCGGGTCGACGGGCGTGGCCGACGATTGGACTTCTCCCTCGCGGGGACGGCCTCCTGGCTGCTGCACGACATCGCCGCGCGGGAGCCGGGTGAGGGAACCTACGACGCCGAGGAATGGCTGGTCGAGGCGGGGTCCCCCTACGGGCGGCTGCGCTACGCCGTGCCGCCGGTGCGCTACGAGGGCGGCCCCCGGGACTGGGCGCGCACCGCCTCACGTTGGGGCACCGACCTCGCCACCTGGCGCTGAACCGGGGACCGAACGATCCGGTCATCGGCGTTCGGCCACCATGGCCGACGGTGACCGGCGCAGGGTACGGGCCGCCGGTACCAGCGCGGCCAGGACCCCGATCAGCAGGGAGGCGGCGAAGACCAGGCCGAGTTCCGACCAGGGCAGTAGCACGGCGATCTCCGCCGGGCCCCGGCGTGGATCGAACTCGTCCCGGAGCCCGATGGTGAGCGCGTACAGACCGGGCAGGGAGAGCGACGCGCCCAGGATCAGGCCGATCGTGGTGACCAGCCCCGACTCCGCGGTCAACAGGCCCAGGACCTGTCGCCGGTGCGCGCCGGCGACCCGCAACAGGGCCAGGTCGCGGCGGCGCGCCGAAGTGGACAGGGACAGGGTGTTGGCCAGGGAGATCGCCGTGTACCCCAGGGACAACACCAGGATGATCCCGGCGAACAGGCGCAGTAGCCCGATCTCGGTGGCGACGCCCTCGTCGAGCAATCGGTCGGTGTCCTCGACGCGCACGCCTTGGTCGGCCAGGGCCGTGGATAGTGCCTCGGCGTCCACCGGATCGAACGCCGCCATGATCGTGAAGGTGGCCGGGTCGTGCTCGCGGGCCAGGTCGTGCGGCAGCGCGAGTTCCGCCCACATCTCCAGTTCGGGTGGGAACTCCTCGATCGTGACCGGGATCCGGCCGGTGGTGCCGTCCCGCCAGGTCAGGTCGACGGTGTCGCCCTCCGCCCAACCGAACCGCCCGGCCGTGGCGGGGGAGGCCAGCGCCGTTCCCTCGGGTACGGCGTCCGGACGGAGTCCCACGGACTCCACCCAACGGCCGTCCACGTACACACCGGTGGAGAGGTGGCTGACGACCTCCCCGCCGACGTGCTCACGGGTGCGTTCGAGCGCGGTGTCGGTCAGCCCGCCGCCACCGTCGGTCCGTACGAGCATGGCGTCGCCGGGGATCTCGCCCCGCGAGTGCTCTTCGATGGCGCCGCCGAGGGTGTCGGTCTGACCCAACACGGTGACGGCGAGCGTGGACACCAGCAGGGCCGGTAGGAGCGTCGACGCCGTTCGCCGCGGACCGGTACGCGCTTGGACGCGCAACAGTTCGGTGAGCGGTGAGTTCCCCGGCAGCAGACCGATGAGGCGTGGCAGGTAGAGGGGTGCGGCGACGGCCGCCGCCACCAGCAGGGCCAGGCTCGACGCCAGACCGTAGGCGATGGCCTGTTCCATGTCCCCTCGCATGGTCGCCACCACCAGAACGACGCCCAAGAGCCCGGCGCAGACCGCGACCCACAGCCGCCACCTCGGCATCGTTTCGTCCCTGCCTTCTTCGGGGCGCAGCGCCTCCAGGGGCCTGACCGCCGCACCCTTGCGCGAGGCGGCCAGGACCCCGGCGACCGCCGTGGCGAGACCGATCAGCACCGACGCTCCGACGGGCAGGGCCACCGATCGCACCTCCCAGTAACGGGAGAGCAGGCCACCGTCGATCATCCGGTCGCCCAGCAGGTGCGCGCCGACGATCCCGAGCGCCGCGCCCACCAGGGAGGCGACCACACCCACGACGGCGGCCTCACCGAGCAGCATTCGACGCACCTGACGTGGAGTGCCGCCCACGGCGCGTAGCAGCGCCAGTTCACGGCGGCGCACCGAGACCTGGAAGGTGAAGGTGGTGCCGACCACGAACACGGAGACGAACACGGCCAGCGCGCCGATCAGGACCAGCAGCTGTTGGCCGACCCAGTTGTTGGACGCGTCGAACTCCGACTCCATCGCGCCGCGTTCGTCGTCGGTGTACACGTCCGAGGTCGGGCCCACCACGCCCCGTACCAGGTCACCGGAGCCCGCGGGGTCGGCGCCGGCCGTCGTGACCACACCGATGAGGGACACCCCGGTCGCGCTCTCCTCGGCCAGGGGATCGGGGAGCAGGACGTCGTCGCCGTCGGTGATCCCGGAGACGGTCATGGGCCACTCGGCGCCGGCCGTCAGCACGTCGACGGTGTCGCCCACCGAACGTCCGTAGGAGGCGGGCAACACGACCTCGTCGTCCCCGGAGGGTCCCGCGCCGTCGAGCAACCTCGTGCTCCCGAGGACGAAGGACGACCACCCGGCGCCGTTGGGGTCGCCGTCGACCGCGTCGCCCAGGATCCGGTCACCGTCCATGACCTGGACCTGGAACCGGTGCTCGGCCACCGCGTCGGTCACCCCGTCGTCCCGGGCGATCTCCTCGACGAGGACGTTCGCCTCGTCGACGCTCCACACCGCGCGAGCGACGGTGAAGTCATCGGACCTGGTCCCGGCCTCCTCGGGTACGGCCAGGACGGCGGCGTTCTCGTAGCGTGGCGGCACCGCCGGTCGTGCCGAGGTGATGACGATCGCCGAAGCCGCCAACAGGGCCACACCCAGCGTCAACGCGACGAACCCGCCCAGGATCGAGCGCAGGCGGTGCCGCACCATGGCGAACGCGATCATGACTCCTCCAGTCCGGCCATGCGCAGCGCGATGCTCCCGGCGTCGAATCGCCCACCGTCGCGAGCGTCGATCTCGTCCACGATCCGTCCGTCGGCCATGAACACCACGCGGTCGGCGCGCGCGGCCACGGCGGGGTCGTGGGTGACCACGAGGACCGTCCGACCGTGCGTGTCCACGACCGCGCGCAGGTGGTCCAGAACCTGACGGCCGCGGGCGAGGTCGAGGGCGCCGGTGGGTTCGTCGGCGCAGATCACCGCGGGGTGGGTCAGGACGGCGCGGGCGATCGCCACCCGTTGCTGTTCACCGCCGGAGAGTTGGTGCGGTCGGTGATCGGCGCGATCGCGCAGCCCCACCTCGTCGAGTGCCTTGAGCGCGTCCTCGCGCCCCAGGCGCCGTCGTGCCAGACGGGCGGGCAGCAGCGTGTTCTGGGCGGCGGTGAGCGCGTCGATGAGGTTGTAGCTCTGGAAGACGAATCCGACCCGTTCACGGCGGAACTCGGTGAGCCCTCGTTCACCGAGGCCGCCCAGTTCGGTCCCGTCCACGACGATGCTTCCGCCGTCGGGCCTGTCCAGGCCGACCGCGCAGTGCAGCAGCGTCGACTTCCCCGAACCGGACGGCCCCATGATGGCGGTGAAGCTTCCCTCCCGCACGTCGAGCGACGCGCCGTCGAGGGCGGCGACCCGGTGGTCCCCGGTCGCGTAGTGCTTGGTCACGGAGTCGATGCGTAGGGCGTCACGTGTGGCGCCGAGTGTCGCGTTCATACTTCGAGCACAGCGGTTCGGACGGGTTCGGCGCGGGTGCCCGTGGTGGAGTCTCGGAGGTAGACCCTGCTCTACCGCGCGACCATCCTCGGGCGGGCTACCGTCGAGTGGGTGAGCACCCCGAACCTGCGCGCGGCGATCACGCTCGCGCCCCACCGCTTCCTGCTGTCGGCGTGGCCGTGGCGGGCCCTGGCGTACGTCCTGGCCGGCACGGTGGGCGGCGTGCTCATCGTCGGGAGCGTGGATCTCCTGGTGAAGTACACGCCCATCACCGAGTGGCCGTGGTACTGGGAGCCGCTCGTGCTCATCGTGGTCCTGGTGGCGATCCCCGCCAGTACTCCGCTGGTGGCGCGCTGGGGTCGGCTTTGCGAGGGGCTGGTCGGGGAGCGGCCGGAACGGTCGGCGACCGCGCGTTCCACGTCCGGCCCATGGCGCGACCTCGGGTACACACTGCTGAGCCTCACGATGCTGTGCGTGCTGGACCTGGCGGTGCTCGGGGTGGCGCTGGGCGCTCCCCTCCTGGGCGTGCTCAACTTCGTCGACGCCGGGCACCTGAACGTCTTCGAACGGTGGGCCTCCGTGCTCGGATGGGCCGCCCTGTGGCCGGTCGGGCTCTACCTGATCGCGGGATGGGCGGCCACACGTTCGGAGATCGCCCGCGCCGTGTTGTCCCCGCGCGAGGACCGGTTGGTCGCCGAACTGCGCGACGTCACCAGTTCCCGCGCCGCGCTGGCGACCGCCTTCGACGAGGAGCGCCGACGCATCGAACGCGACCTGCACGACGGTGCCCAACAACGCCTGGTCGCGGTGAAGACCTCCCTGGGACTGGCCCGGCTGGACCTGCCCGCCGACTCCCCGGCCGCCAACGCCGTACGGGAGGCCCAGGAGCAGGTGACGCGGGCACTGAGCGAACTGCGGGACCTGGTGCGCGGCATCCATCCCCGAGTACTCACCGAGAGGGGCTTGCCGGCCGCCCTGCTGGACGTGGCGGCCCGCGCCGCGTCCGAGGTGGAGATCGATCTCGACCTGCCCGAACGCCTCCCGGGAGCGGTGGAGTCCACCGCCTACTTCGTGGTCTGCGAGGCCATCGCCAACGCCGGCAAGCACGCGCCCGGCGCCACCGTTCGGGTGCGGGGCGGGATACGGGACGCGAGACTGTGGGTGGACGTCACCGATGACGGCCCCGGAGGCGCGAGCCCGGACGGTGGCGGGCTGAGCGGCCTGCGCCACCGGCTGGCGGTCCTGGCGGGGGAGCTGACCGTGGACAGCCCGCGGGGCGGGCCGACCACCGTGCGATTGGAGATCCCGGAACGATGACGCGCGCGCTGACCGTGGTGGTCGCGGACGACTCGGTCCTGCTTCGTGAGGGTGTGGCGGGGGTGTTGGGCAGGTTCGGGCACGAGGTGGTCGCCGCGGTCGGCGACGCCGACGCCTTGGAGGAGGCGGTGCGCGAACACGACCCGGACCTGGTGGTCACGGACGTTCGCATGCCCCCGGGCTACGCGGACGAGGGGCTGCTGGCCGCGGTGCGGATCCGCCGCCAACGCCCTGGGTCGGGGATCATCGTGCTCAGCCAGTACGTGCAGCCCGCCTACGCTTCGGACCTGCTGGCGATCGACGCCCCGGGCGGGGTGGGTTACCTGCTCAAGGAACGCATAGGTGACGTGGAGGAGTTCGCCGAGGCGGTCACCAAGGTCGCTTCGGGCGGCACCGTCCTGGACCGGGAGGTGGTCCGGGTGATGCTGGCGGCCCGCTCCAGCCCGCTGAACCGGTTGGCGCCCCGGGAACGCGAGGTGCTGTCCCTCATGGCGCGGGGCGAGTCCAACACGGCCATCGCCCGCCTGCTGGTGGTGTCGGACGCGGCGGTGAGCAAACACATCGGTTCGATCTTCACCAAGCTGGACCTGGATCCTCAGGTCGACGGTCACCGAAGGGTCCTGGCCGTCCTGGCCTACCTGGATCACTGATCGGGGAAGCGACGTTCGCGGGGACGGAATGTCCGCGGGAAGGGATGTCTCCGGACGAGCGAGGTCCAACGGGGAAGCGGCGCCCATGGGGAAGTGACGCCTGCGGGCAGGAGGACCGGGGTCTGTCAGGGCGGTGCTCAGGTCCGCTCGGGAGGGTTTTCCGGTTCCGAAGCGCTGTCCGGTGTGGTGGGGAAGGCCAGGAACCGGGTGACGATGGTCCGGGCGCCCTCGGGCGTCTGCTCCGGGGCGCGCTGGTAGCGCTTGAGCAGGGCGATGTACTCCTCGAAGAAACCGGACAGCTCCTCCGGTGTCACCTGGATGCTTCCGCTGGAGAAGGGGAACGCGTCGCCCCAGGCGCCATCCTCGGCGGTGGCCTCCAGAGCGCGGTTGAAGTCCTCGAAGTCACGGGTGAACGCGGCTCGGGCGTACTCGTCCAGCGCCTGCCGGAAGGCCTCCTCCTGGGCGCTGCGCGGGGGGAAGCGCAGGTCGTGCCGGGGAGTGCGCCACCAACGTTCCCTGCCGTGTGAGCCTTCGGGCGGGTCGGTCTCCTCCACCAGGCCGTTCCGAGCCAGTTCCCGCAGGTGATAGCTGGTGGCTCCGGTGTTCAGCCCGAGCTCGCGGGCCAGGGAGGCAGAGGTCGCGGCGCCGTGCTCGCTCAACCGGGCGAGGATGCGCTGCCGGCGGGGGTGGGCGAGTGACTTCAGGACCGACGGGTCGTCGATCGTCCTGGGCTCCGAGGCTGGGCTCATGGGGCTCAACGTAGTTGTGCACAGGTTTCTGTGCAAGCCCTTGACCGGAGGCGAGGGGTGTGCACAGTTTTTTGTGCACAGATCCCTGTGTATGGGGAACCGTGGTCGATGCCCGAACCGAGAGAGGTGACCCGATGTCCGCCCCCCGAAAGCGAGCGGTGCTCCTGAAGGCACTGCTTCCCCTTCCGTTACTGCTCCTGGGTGTGTTCCTGGCACTCCCGGCCCGAGCCGCCCCCGACGAACCCGGTGCTCCGCCACGGGAGGAGCGTGAGAGCGGGACGTCAGGGGTGAGCCAGGTGGCAGTGGAGTTCACGGCGGGGGAGCGCACCGTGCGCGGGGCCGTTCTCGCCCCGGAGGGCACGGAGGACGAACACCCCGGAGTGGTGCTCGTCGCCGGCTCCGGCGCAGGCGTGCCCATGGAGACGTACCTGCCGGTGGCCGAGGTCTTCGCGGCGGCCGGCGTGGTCGCCCTGGTCTACGACAAGAGGGGGGAGGCCGACGGATACGGCCTCTCCGAGGCCTCACTGCCCGACCTCGCCGACGACGCCGTCGCCGGGGTCCGGTTGCTCCGCGAACGCCCCGACGTCCGTTCCGACCTGGTGGGGGTGCACGGCCACAGCGAGGGCGGCTGGACCGTTATCGAGGCGGGGGTGCGATCGGCGGAGGTGGACTTCGTGGTGGCGGCGGCGCCCAGCGCGCTGCCACCGGACCGCACACAGATCTGGATGAACCAGGTCCGGCTGCGCCACGCGGGGGTGTCGGACCGGCTGCTCGACGACCTGGGCGGGCGACTGACCCGCCACGTGGTGGGCGCCGACGCCTTCCGCCTGGCCGGCCACGACCCCCTGCCCGACCTGGCGCGGCTCGAACAACCCTTCCTGGGGGTGATCGCCGAACACGACCGCAGTACCCCACCCGGACAGACCCTGGAGCTGTACAGGGACACCCTGGAAGGGAGCGGGCACCCCCACCACACCCTCCGAGTGGTTCCGGGGGTCGACCACAGGATGGAACCGAGTTCGGACGGTTTCATCGAGGTCGACACCGATCCGGATTCCCTGTTCGAGAGCCTGGCACCGGAGTACGTGGACACGGTCACCGGTTGGGTGCACGGTCTGGCCGCCGGTGACCCGGGAGGGGGGTCGGACGCGCCGCCCGCGCAGGACCTGGAGAGCCTCCGACAGCCACCGGCGGGCCCCGGAGCGCTGTGGTTCCTGGTCGTGGCCGGCGGCGGCACCCTGGTCTGCTTCTCCGCCTACCTCGGGATCGGCCTGATCGGCAGGGCACGGGGGCGCCGGAGCCGGTTGCCGGCGGCCGGGACCCGGGGCGCGCTCGCGCTGGCGGTCCTGGGGCTGCTGCTACCACCCCTGACAGTGGCCTACCTGGAATGGATCATGATGACCGCCGGCACCGGGGCGGGGCCGGTGGTGCTCGGCCGACCACTGCCCTGGCTGGGGTTGCAGGCGGGTGCGCTGGCCGCACTGGGCGCCACGGCGGTGCTGCTCCTGACCTGGAGGAACCGATCGGCTCCCCTGAGCGGGGTCGACCGGGTCCGGGTGGGTCTGCTGTCGGCGGGCGCGATCGCCCTGTTCCCCTGGGCGGTGGCCTGGGGGCTGATGACCCCGTAGACCCTGGAACGGCGAGTACGAGCCCTCTTCCGCGTGGAGTCGGATCGGGATCGAGGCCTGGGCCCCTGGGTGGGCGGCGGTCAATCGGTCGGACGTCGACGCTCGGCCTCGGCGATGCCGCGACGGCAGGATCGGGCCAGGGATCGGTGGTTGGAGTAGCGTTCGAGGAGACCGTAGGGCGGCAACGGGCCGGCGGGTTCTTCGCCCACGGGGGCGCCCTCGGCCCGCTCCACCTGTAGGGACTCGCCGTTGAGCCGCCCCGAACGGAACCAGCGTTCCCATCGTTCGAAGTCGGGGCTGTACTGGTGAGAAAAGGTAAAGACCGGCTCGTCGGTTCCCGCCAGAAGCCCTCCGCCGCGGGCCCACAACTCGGTCCTCGCTCCCGATTGGTCGGACCACCGGTCGGCCGTGACCACGTCGACCTCTGGGCGACCGTGGCGGTCGCGCACCAGGAGCGCGTCCGTGGCCCGGGTGCGGGGATGGATCTCACGGATGCTCTCCACCGAGGCGAGCGTCACGATCATCCTTGGGACCCACCACCAGTTCTCCCGACGGGCCATGAGGCTGTCCCCACGGAGTCGGGTGGGCGGATGCTTGAGTGCCTCCTGCTCGACCAGGGACTCCGCGAATTCCCGTCCCTCCAGGTCTTCGAGCACCTCGACGGGTCCGCTGCCCACCAATCCCACCTGACCACCGGCCCCCTGATCGGTCACGCTGAAGGCGGCGTGCCGACGGTCACCGAGGGTGAGAGCGAGGTCGGCCATCGAGTAGGGCAGGGCGACGCACACCTGATCGCGCAGTGTCAACGGGACCACCGGGATACCCGTGGGCCCGGACGGTGAGATCCAGCTGAGTTCCGCGACGGTGGATCGCTGCCAAACCGTGATCAGGTCAGTCAAGGTCAGACCTTATAAGTGAGGAATGTCGCATGTTAATTTCTGGTGACCCTAACCCATGGTCCGAGCGGGCGTGATCACCGGGAGACGGGTCCGGGTCGACGATCACGCCGCGTCTCGGGCCCGGAATGCGGAAGGTAGGCCACGGCCATGCCCGCAGCCCTCGTCCTACTCGCGTCCGTGGCGGTGTTCGCACTCGGCTACCGCTACTACTCGCGATACCTCGCTGAGAAGGTGTACGCGCTGGAACCGGGGTTCGTCACCCCCGCGCACACCTACAAGGACGGCATCGACTTCGTGCCGACCAACCGTCACATCGTCTTCAGCCACCACTTCATCTCGGTCGCCGGCGCCGCACCCATCGTCGGTCCCGCCGTCGCCGTGTTCTGGGGCTGGGGACCCGCGCTCGCGTGGATCCTCCTCGGCACCGTGTTCGCCGCCGGTGTGCACGACTTCGGTGCCCTCGTGGTGTCCGTCCGGCACAAGGCCCGCAGCATCGGCACCCTGGCCGGAGACGTCATCAGCAAGCGTTCACGAACGCTGTTCCTGGTGATCATCTTCTTCCTGCTGACCATGGTCAACGCGGTGTTCGCCGTGGTCATCGCCAACCTGTTCGTGAACTATCCGGCCGCCGTCCTCCCGGTCGTGGTGGAGATCCCGCTCGCGATCGCCGTCGGACAGATCGTCTACAAGCGACGCACCGCGGCCCTGGTGCCGTCGATCATCGCCCTGGCCCTGGTGTACGTGTGCATCCCGCTCGGCGTGATGTTCCCGATCGACATCACCGGTGTCTCCGAGGCCCTGGGAATGACCCCCAACACGGTGTGGATCATCCTGCTGTTCGTCTACGCGTTCATCGCCTCCCGCATCCCGGTGTGGATGCTGCTGCAACCGCGTGACTACATCAACCTGCACCAGATGTTGCTGGCCTTCGCGGTCATCTTCCTCGGTGTCGTCGTCGGCTGGGACACCATCGTCGCCCCGATGATCAACAGCGACATCCCGGCGGACTCTCCCCCGTGGTTCCCGCTGCTGTTCATCACCATCGCCTGCGGCGCGATCTCCGGCTTCCACAGTCTTGTGGCCTCCGGTACGACGGCCAAACAGATCGACAAGGAGACCGACTCCCGGTTGGTCGGGTACATGGGCGCCGCGGGTGAGGGCACGCTCGCGGTCTGCTCCATCCTGGCCTGCACCGCCGGTGTGGTCGCCGCCTCCACCTCTCCGCTGGCCGACTGGAACGGCCTGTACAGCGACTTCGGATCGGCCTCCGCCGGCGCCACCGGCAACTTCGTCGAGGGCGTGGGACAGTTCGGCAACAACCTCGGGATCCCGCTGGAGATCGGTGTCATCTTCGCCGTCGTCGTGGTGGTCAGCTTCGCCGCGACCACCATGGACACCGGTGTGCGCCTACAGCGCTACATCGTCCAGGAGATCGCCGAGATCATCCGGTTCCGCCCGTTGGCCCGCAACCTCACCGCCGCGACGTTGATCGCCACGATCGTCCCGCTGGGCCTGGCGCTCATCCCGGGCGACTTCGCCTTCGGTACCCTGTGGCAGCTGTTCGGCACCACCAACCAGCTCACCGCCGGCCTGGCACTCGCCGTCATCGCGGTGTGGGTCACCAAGCGCCGCCGCAACCCGCTGGCGATCCTCATCCCGCTGGTCTTCCTGTTGGTCATGACCTCGTGGGCGCTGATCGTCAACCTGATCGCGTTCGTACGCTCCGACGACGTCATCGACCGTTTCCTGCTGGCACCACTCGACTTCGTCATCTTCGCGTTGGCCGTCTGGCTGGTCGTCGAGGCCACCATCGCGCTGCGCAAGGCCTTCGCGGCGCGCAACCTGCCGGAGACCGAGGGCACGGAGTCCGAAGGGACCACCGAGATCTCCGACCCGAAGGAGAAGTAGGAAGTGAATCCGCTGGGTGCGCTCTCTCGCGCATATGACGCTTGGAAGAGGTTGGAGGCCTTTCATGACGAGGTCTTCACCGCGAAATGGCGTCAGGAGGTGCGACGGGAGACGCGCACCCAGCACGACACGCTGCGCGCCCTTCTGCTCCTGGAGACTCTGGGGGTGGAGGGGCCGGTGTCCTATGAGACCCTCGACCTGATCCCCTACATGGTGTCCGACCTGCACGAATGGCATCAGCGTATGGGGCGGGACGACCTTGGCGGACCGGGGGTGTGCTGTTGAGGTTCCGACGGCCCGCACGAGCGAAGAAGGACCCGGACATCCCCGCCGTGCCCCCCATCGTCTTCTTCGGCGGTAAGGGCGGGGTCGGCAAGACCACCATGGCCGCCGCCCACGCGCTCCACTTCGCCGACCACGGCCTGCGCACGCTGCTGCTGTCCACCGACCCCGCGCACTCGCTCGGCGACGTCCTCGCGACGCCCCTCGGTGACACGGCCGTTCAGGTCGGTGAGAACCTGTGGGTGCGCGAACCGGACGCCGACGCGGCCCTGCGTCGCAGAGTCCGGCGGATCGGCGACGACGCCGCACGAGCGTTGCCCCGCGAGATCCTGCCCGCGGTCTCCCGCCACCTCGATCACGCCGCGGCCGGGCCCGGAATGGCCGAGTCCGCACTGGCCGACCTGCTCATGGACACCATGGAGGAGGTTCCCGATAGGTGGGACCGCCTGGTCGTGGACAGTGCCCCCACCGGCCACCTGATGCGCCTGCTCCACCTGCCGGAACTGCTCACCCCCTGGGTGGAGGGGTTGGCCCGCCAACGCGAGCGCGCCGTGGACGCCGACCGCTTCGCCGTCGGTGTCATCGGTGGTACTCAGGAGAGCACCGACGACCCGCTGTTGGAGAAGTTGCACGCCCGCCGCCGCAAACTCGAACGCGCGGCGGCCCGCCTGCGAGAGGACGCCGAGGTCCGGCTGGTCCTGGTGCCCCGCCGTATGGTCCTGGCCGAGACCGATCGCGCCGCCAAGGAGCTCGCCGACACCGGTTTCCGCCTGGGCACCGTCGTGGTCAACCAGGTCCCCGCAGACGTCGATCCCGAGGTCATCGGGGACATCCGCGCCCGCTTCGCCGAGCAGGGCACCGTCGAGTCACCCCTGACCGGCCGCGAACCCATCGGCCCCGACGCCCTGCGCGCCCTCATCGCCCACCTGGCCTGAGTCCGGTACCCGTGCGTGCGGACCCGCCACCCCCAACGGGAGCGGGCCGCCCCTGGACAGGGCGGCCCGCTCGCGACACGGTCCAGTGCTCTCCTCAGCGCGAGGACATCAACTTCTGGATGTGCTTGTTGGACTCCTTGCTGAACTCACTGCGCTTGTTCAACCGGGGGAAGGGCGTGTTCGGCGCGGGGACGTCCAAGAACTCGCAGAGCGGCTCCCATCCCTGCCCCAACTCATAGACGAGGAGTCGCTCCGAGGGGATCGTCGCTCGGACCTCGGCGATGTGCCGCTCGAACACCGAGATCATGTGCTGCTTGTCGTGGACCGAACCGCCGAAGACGCGGTCGACCACGCTGGCCCGGTCCATCCGGAGGAACGCCCTCAGGTCAGGGCTCTGCCGCTCCGCGAGCCAGGTCAGCGGCCGGACCCAGGGGTTCCGCTTGAACACCGTCTGCTGGGTGCTCTCGTACCACTTGTTCGGATCACGGACGGTGAGCACGATCTTCGCCTCGGGGTAGTGCTCCGAGAGTTCCCGCCAGTAGGCCGCCGTGGGCCAGTCGACGCCGCTCTCGTACCCGGCGAACAGCGCGTCCCAGTCCTTGGAACGGCCTTCGACGACGTCGAGCCACTTGTGGATCCGCTCCGGCCGCTCGGCGATCTCGTACATGTGGTCGCACGGGCCGAACCCGATCTGCTCCAGCGCCACCTTGAGGGAGTAGGTCCCGGTACGACCGAACCCCGCTCCAATGACCTTCATGCCCGACCACCCGTCCAGGTTCCCGGGGTGTTCGCGCCGCCCGAATCCCTGCGGTGCCGGTGCGTCAACCGTTCGAGGTCGGCCACGATGTCGTTCGGGGTCGCCGTCATCACCATCTGTTGTTGGAGGTCCCAGGCCTTCTCCCTGAAGGAGCGCTCTTCGAGAAGTCTCGTCAGGGACTTTCGGATCGTGCCGGTGTCGGCCTCCAGCGCGTGGTGGAACAGACCGGCGCCGGCCTGCGCCAAGTGCTCGGCCCGGACCCACGCGTCCGCGTGCCTGATGGGAAGGAGGAGCTGGGGCACGCCGTTGAGGGCGGCGGTGGAGGCGGCACCGAACCCACCGTGGTGGATCAGGGCGGAGCAGGTGGGCAGGAGCATGTGGAACGGTACGAAGTCCACGAGACGGATGTTCTCCGGTACCGTTCCCAGCTGCTCTCGCTCGTCCTCGCTCAGGACGGCCACGACTTCGACGTCCATCTCGGCCAGGGCCTCGATGGTCGCCTTGACCGGGAAGATGCTGCTGTTGAGTTTCGCGTCGAGCGACCCGCGACCGGAGAGCGCGACCCGGGGCCGCACGGGCTGTTCGTGGATCCACGAAGGGGCCGGGCGCCGCGTGTGGAACGGTACGTAGCGCACCGGAAGGCGCGGTGTCTCCAACTCGAACTGGAGGGAGTCGGGAACCAGGTCGATGGTCCACTGACCGGTCAGGATCTCTTCGGAGAACTCGGCTCCGACCTTGTGCAAGGCGGGCGTGAGCCAGTCCCGGAGGGGGTCGTGCCGCTCCTCCGGAGGCTGTTCCATGCTCAGTCTCTGCCAGGTCCGGTACATCGTCGAGTAGATGTCGACCGACCACAGCAACCGGGCGTGCGCGGCGCCGATCGCCTCCGCCGCGACGGCCCCCGCGTAGGTGACCGGGTCCCAGATCACCAGGTCCGGTTGCCACTTCCGCGCGAAGTCGACCAGTCCTTCGAGGATCGGGTCGTTGTAGGGCTGGTAGCCATACGGCACCGAGGCCTGGTACTTGATCAGCACCTCCGGCCAGGTCAGGGACTCGTCGAAGGGGTGGCTCCAGTCGGCGATCTCGTTCTCGATCGACCCGCCGGCATCCGACTCCGCCGCACGCAGCAACTCGTCCATGCCGTGGTCCTCGCCGACCGCGACGGGCGGCAGCCCGGCGGCGGCGATCAGGTCGGTCATCGCCGGTCCGCTGGCCACCCGTACTTCGTGGCCCGCGGAGATCAGTGCCCAGGCCAGCGGGACCTGGGGGTCCAAGTGCGAAGGTTCGCCGATGGTGGCGAAGAGAATACGCATGAGGCGGGTTTCCGGTTTCTGTCGGAGGTCAGGCGGCACCGAGGACTTCGCGCATGGCCTTGATGACCTGCTCCTGACGGTCCTCGGGAAGAGAGGGGTACATGGGAAGGGAGAAGATCTCCCCGGAGAGCCGCTCCGTGACCGGAAGCGAACCCTTCTCGTAGCCCAGGTGGGAGAACCCCGTCATGGTGTGCACCGGCCACGGGTAACTGATGTTGAGCGAGATCCCGTGGGATCGAAGTTCGGAGATGATCTCGTCGCGTCGAGGATGCCGGACCACGTAGACGTAGTACACGTGCTCGTTGCCATCGTTGACGTGGGGAAGGACCAGCTCGGTGTCGGAGAGGGCCTCCGCGTACCGGCGGGCGACCCGACGGCGCCCTTCCGTGTAGGTGTCGAGCCTGGTCAGCTTCCGGCGAAGGATCTCGGCCTGGACCTCGTCCAGGCGACTGTTGTGGCCGGGGGTGTCGACCACGTAGTACTGGCTCTCCATGCCGTAGTAGCGCAGTCGGCGTAGCGACGCGTCGGTCTCATCGTCGTTGCTGAGGATCGCGCCCCCGTCACCGTAGGCACCGAGGACCTTGGTGGGGTAGAAGGAGAAAGCCGCTATCTTCCCGAAGGTGCCGGCCAACCGGCCCCATCGGCGCGCTCCGTGCGACTGGGCGCAGTCCTCCAGGATCGGGATGCCGTGCCGGTCGGCGATGGACTGAATGGTGTCCATGTCCGCGCACTGACCGTAGAGGTGCACCACCAACAGGCACCGGGTGCGTTCGGTGATCTGCTCTTCGATCAGGTCCGTGTTCACGAGGTAGTCGGCTTCGTTCACGTCGACGAACACCGGTTTCGCACCGATCTGGTCGATCGCGATGACCGTCGGCGCGGCGGTGTTGGAGACGGTGATGACCTCGTCGCCCGGGCCGACGCCCAGGGCGCGCAGGGCCAGGACCAGGGCATTGGTCCCGTTGTCCACGCCGAGGCCGTGCGGCAGGCCGTGATAGCCCGCGAACTCTTCCTCGAACGCGCGGACACTGGGCCCCATGATCAGCTGTCCGGACTCGAACACCTTGACGACGGCGTCGAGGATTTCTTCCTTCTCGCGCTCGTACTCGTCAAGGTAGTTCCACACGTAAATACTCATGGATCCCCTAGCCTGCCTGAATTTCACTTCACCCTTTCGTGAGGGCACACTCACGAAAATATATGGATGACCACCTGGACATTTCCAGGCCCGTGGGATTTTTAAGGGCCCCTAGGAAGCGTGGGAGGGGGCGGCGTCCGAAGACTAGGGGGTGCAAGGGGTTCCGGTCGTGGTTTCGGCTGTGCAAGCCTACTTTTGATCTGGTCGCCTTGAAGATTGATGGTGTTCTGGTGGAGACAGGAGTAGTCGTACGGTTCGATGAGGAACGCGGTTATGGATTCATCGAACCGGACTCCGGCGGCGAGGATGTCTTCATCCACGCCTCGGGGTTGGAAGAGGAGCTGAAATCCGAACTCCAGGCCGGACGAAGGGTCCGCTTCGACGCGGTCAACGGGCACCGTGGCCGAAAGGCCTTCGAGGTCCGGTTGCTCGAACCCACCGATGAGGACGTCGGCTCCCCCGCCGGCGTCACGAACGGTGAGTCGGGTGCCGGGCCCGCGACGCAGGGGCCGGACCTCTCCCGGGGCGAGCTGCGGCATCTGCTCACCGAGGAGTTCCTCGCAAGGGTGCCCGACCTGAACGGCGCTCAGATCGTGGCTCTGCGTGAAGCGGTCGGCGAGATGGCGCTGGAACGAGGCTGGGTCCGGTGAACGGCGCGGCCCCGGCACATGGCCGTTCAGGTACCGGAGAGGACACCCCATGAAGGGCATCCTCCTCGCGGGTGGGTCGGGAACCAGGTTGCACCCGGCAACGATATCGATCTCCAAGCAGATTCTGCCGGTTTACAACAAGCCGATGATCTACTATCCGCTTTCCGTCCTGATGCTGGCCGGTGTGCGGGATATCCTGATCATCACGACGCCCCGGGACATGGCGCTCTTCAGGGGCCTGTTGGGCGACGGATCCTGGTTGGGGATCAACCTGACCTACGCCGAACAGACCAAGCCTCGGGGGATCGCCGAGGCGTTCGTCCTCGGAGCCGACCATGTCGGTGACGACAGTTCGGCGCTGATTTTGGGCGACAACATCTTCCACGGTCCGGTTTTCTCGTCCATCCTCCAGGACAAGGCGCAGGATGTCGACGGATGTGTTCTCTTCGGCTACCCGGTCAACGACCCTTCGCGGTACGGGGTCGGGGTGACCGACGACCAGGGCAGACTCACCGATCTCCAGGAAAAGCCGGCCGAGCCGCGTTCCAATCGCGCCGTAACCGGCCTCTATTTCTATGATTCCACGGTGGTCGACATCGCGAAGGACATTCGTCCCTCGGAGCGTGGGGAACTGGAGATCACCGACATCAACCGGATCTACATGGAGCAGGGGCGGGCCGAAATGGTGGACCTCGGCCGAGGGTTCGCCTGGTTGGACACGGGAACGCACGATACCTTCCTGCAGGCCTGCCAGTTCGTCCAGGTGATGGAACAGAGGCAGGGAATCCGTATCGCATGCCTGGAGGAGGTGGCTTTGCGGATGGGGTACATCGACGCCGAATCCTGTTATCGACTGGGGGCGGCGTTGGGTGGAAACGATTACGGAAACTATGTCATGAGAATTGCAGAAGAAAAGGCGATGGGGAAACTGGAGTAGAAATCTCATGCGAATCATGATCACCGGTGGTGCCGGTTTCATCGGATCCCATTTTCTGCACAACCTTCTCGACGGCCGTTACCCGGATCTGCCCGCCACCGAGGTGGTGGTCGTCGACAAACTCACCTACGCGGGCGATCACCGGTTGTTCACCGGACGGGTCGACCCGCGCATCCGTTTCGCAGAGATCGACATCTGTGACCCATCGGTCGATGAGCTGATGAAGGGTGTGGACCTGGTGGTCCACTTCGCGGCGGAGTCCCACGTCGATAGATCCATCGTGGACTCCGCCGCCTTCGTCAGGACGAACGTGCTCGGTACCCAGAACCTCCTGGAGTGCTCGCTCCGGAACGGGGTCGGTAAGTTCGTGCACGTCTCCACCGACGAGGTGTACGGGTCCATAGCCAAGGGCTCCTGGGACGAATGGTGCCCGTTGGAGCCCAACTCGCCCTACGCGGCGTCGAAGGCCGCCTCCGACCTCCTGGTGCGGTCCTACCACCGCACCCACGGTCTCGACGTCTCCGTGACCCGCTGCTCCAACAACTACGGGTCGCGGCAGTACCCGGAGAAACTGATCCCCCGCTTCGTCACCAACCTCTCCCAGGGGCGGAGCGTGCCGCTGTACGGTGACGGCTCCAACGTCCGCGAGTGGCTGCACGTGAGCGACCACTGCTGGGGGGTGGCGCTCGTGGCGAAGGGCGGCCGGCCGGGAGAGGTCTACAACATCGGCGGCGGCAGCGAACTCACGAACCGGGAACTGGCGGACATCCTTGTGAAGCACACCGGAGCCGATCCGAGCCTGGTGGTGCGGTCGGAGGACCGACTCGGGCACGATCTGCGTTATTCCGTGGACTACAGCAAGATGTTCGACGAGTTCGGCTACGAACCGCGCGTGGAGATCTCCGAAGGACTGAAGTCCACGGTGGAGTGGTACCGCGAGAACCAGGACTGGTGGGAGGGCTTCGGGGTGCGCTGAACCGGCCGGACCATGAGGGTGAGCACCCCCTCTCGTGGCCCGGCCGGAACCCTTCGGCGCTACCGGTCGACCGGTGACCCATGGTCGTCGGAGAGGCTTCGGACACAGGCGACCAGACTCCGAGCCTGGATGTTCAGGTAGTGGCTGTGTCGGAGAAGGGCGTCCACCTGTGGAAGCGATACCCACAGGTGATCGGGGAGGTCCTCCTCCGGAAGCGGCCGTTCTCCGCGTTCCACCACGAGGTTGCGTGTTCGAGCGTGGAAGAAGCGGCCTCCCTCCTCGGACTGGACGGCGTCGAAGAGGACCCTGCGTCCCGGGGCCTTCGACATCTCGTCCGACAACGACCCGTGCGAACCGGACCCGAGTTCGCCCTCGCACGCGAGCTGGAGCGTCGGGCCCAGTTCGACGGTCTCTCGCAGACCGGGTTCCGCGGTCGCCCTCAGGAGCAGGTGCGTGACCCCGTTCGCCCGGCGTGTCACCACGGCCGCCAAGCCGAGCCCACGGGGTTCGATCATCGGTTGCGACCACTTCCTGACCTCTCGGCCCCTCGTCGCCACGTCCACACCGATCACCCTGAAGTGCAGGTCCTCCAGGTGCCTGATCTCCCCCGCCGTTCGGTGCCATCCCTCGATCGTTCGCAACGGTACGGGCGAGGCGGACATGGCGGTCAGTGAGCGGGCCGCGGTGATCGTGCTGAGGATCTCCGACATCGAGAGCAGAGCGCCGTCGTCGGGGTCACGCGTGTGGGACGGCAGACACGAGAGTACGGTCCTGGTGTCCATGTTCACCAGGTCGTCCTCGGCGAGCAATTCGTGTACCTGCTTCAAGGTCAGCCAGCAAAAGCCCTCCCGCAGCGGGACGTCCTCGTCACCGGCGAGCACCACCATGTTCCGGTTGTGCTTGCGGAGGAACCACGAACCCTGCTCCGACTGGAGCGAGTCGGCGAGGACGCTCCCAGGTGGGGGATCCAGGAAGTGCTCCACGTAGGGCACGGACCGGCCACGGTGCACCCCTGTGTAATTGCTCCGGGTCGCCTGAACGGTGGGGGAGAGCTGGAAGAGGTTGACGTTCCCCGGTTCCATCTTCGCCTGCATCAGCAGGTACGGCACACCTTCGAACTCCTTGATCAGGATGCCGAGGACACCGATCTCCGGCTGGTCGATGATGGGTTGGGACCAACCGGGCTCCTCACGGTTCTCGGGATCGCGGACCCGCAGGCCGCGCACACTGAAGAACCCACCGCTGTGGTGCCCGATGTCGCCGGTGTCCGGCACCTCGTCCCAACCTTCGAGACCGTCCAGCGGTGCCCTGTCCACCTGTACACCGGTGTGCGCGGCCAGTTCGGAGAACCACTCCCTGACCTCGTCCGGGCCGAAGCGCCCGGGTGTCTCCGCCGACGCGGAACGGGCGACGACGTCGACGGCCCACCCCGTCAGCGCCGCCATCAGGAGACGGTGACGTCGGGAACGTAGCGGATCCACTTGCCTCCGGATGCCCGGAACCCCTCTTCCTTGGCCATGATCTCCTCGGCGTGGTTCCACGCGAAGAGCAGCGCGTAGTCGGGGTAGGGGTCGGTGAAGGCCTGTGCGGGTCGCACCGGGATGTGCATGCCCGGTGTGAGTCGTCCCTGCTTGGCCGGCGTGGTGTCGCAGACGAACTCCACCAGGTCGGGGCCGATCCCGAAGTAGTTCGCGACGGTCGCGCTCTTGGCGGTGGCCCCGTACGCGACAACGGTCTTGCCCTGCTCCTTCAGATCCCTCAACAGGCCGACGAGGTCGTCCCGAATCGCGTCGACCTTGGCGCTGAACGCCTCCAAGGTCTCCAACTTCGAGACCCCTGAGGCGTCCTCCTCGGAGATCAGCTCGGGGACGGCGAGGCTCGGCGTGCGGGCGCCGGCGTGGGCGAGCGTGTAGCGCACCTCGCCACCGTGGACGGGCAGCCGTTCGACCTCGACCAGTTCGAGACCGTATCGGGCGGCCAGCGCCTGTACCGAGCGCGCGGTGAAGTAGTAGTAGTGCTCGTCGTAGATCTGGTCGAAGGAGTTGCGCTGGAGAACGTCCCCGAAGTAGGGGTCCTCGAAGACGAAGACACCGTCCTTCGCCAGGAGCAGCGCGATCCCCTGGAAGACGGAGTCGAGGTAGGGGATGTGGCACAGGGTGTTCGCGGCGTAGATGACGTTCGCGGGGCCGTCCTCGGCCATGATGCGTTCGGCGCTCTCCTTCTCGAAGAAGTCGACCAGCACCCGAACGCCCTGCTCCCGAGCCGTCTCACCGACCCCGCCGGAGGGGTCGACGCCCAGGTGGCGGACCCCGGCTTCGGCGATGGTCCGCAGCATCGTCCCGTCGTTGCTCCCGAGTTCGATCGCGAAGGTGTCCTCGCCCTTGAGGTGGGTGTTGAGGAAGCGGCGAGCGATGGACGCGAAGTGCTCGCGCATGACACTCGACCCCGCGGAGACGTAGGGATAGTCCTCGTTGAACATCAGTTCACGGGGCACCTCCTCCATGAGCTGCACCATCGTGCAGCTCTCGCAGACGCCCGTGGCGAGCCTGAAGAAGGTCTCGCCCTCGATGTCCTCCGGTCGCACGAATCGGTTGGACAGTGGTTGGCGTCCGAAGTCGATGAACTCACGCAGTGTTCCGGAACAGATTCGGCATGTGGAGCCCGCGGGCATTTCGTCCTCCTCAGGAGAAGCAACCAGGGTTCGGTCGACCACCGGCCCGGCAGCCGGGAAACGGCGTAAGCCGATTTTTCGCACGATCAATGTGCTCCGGTTCCGGAGCGCAGATTCGCGGTTCATGTTTCCCTGGTGGAGGGCTCGAATGCCACCCGTATTTTTCCTTTCCGGGGCCGCGTTCGTTGATAGGGGTCGGCTAGGGGGCCCAGGGTCTTCGACGGGCTCTCAGACCCTGGTATACCGAGAGAACCCGATCCGTGTTCTCGCTGGAGACACGGGTGGGGCGGGGCTCTTCGACAGTGTGTCCTCTACTCCTTGTTCGGAACAGGCGATGTTCGTTCCGGTGGCCTGTGCATCGTGATTCGTGCAGGGCACGCTACGTGGGTGACAACGGAGATGACAATCATCATGGTCGACCCGTGATAGACGATCTAGGCGAGTCGGTCGCCGTGACCACATAATCGGTTCCATGGGAAACGGACAGGATAGAGGAAAGGTGCGATCGGTCGTGCGTGTCGGTGATACTCCAGCACTGTACATATCGGGGTTGCGCAAGAGTTACGGGACGGTGCACGCGGTCGATGGCATCGACTTGACCATCGCGCCGGGTGAGGTCGTGGCGCTCTTGGGGCCCAACGGGGCGGGCAAATCGACCACCATCGACATGATCACCGGCCTCACCCGCCCGGACAAGGGCGAGGTCCTGGTCTTCGGCGCGGAACCGGGCGAAGCGGTGAAGGAGGGTCGGATCGGGGCGATGCTCCAGGACGGGGCCCTGCTCGACGATGCCACCGTAGGGGAGATGGTGGCGATGGTGGCGTCCCTCCACCGTTCCCCGCTCACCGTTACCGAGGCCTTGAACAGGGCGGGTATCGAGGACCTGGCCCGACGTAGGTCGACCAAGCTCTCCGGCGGCCAGAAGCAGCGTGTCCGTTTCGCCATCGCGATGGTCTCCGACCCGGATCTGCTGATCCTCGACGAACCGACGGCCGGTATGGACGTCGCCACCCGGAAGTACTTCTGGGAGTCGATGAAGAAGTTCACCCAGAGCGGGCACACCGTCATCTTCGCCACCCACTACATGGAGGAGGCGGAGGAGGTCGCCGACCGAATCGTCTTCCTCCGGGACGGGCAGGTGGCCGCGGACGGGAGCGTCGAAGAGGTCAGGGCGCTCGCGGAGGGCCGGACCCTGACGGCCACCGTCCCCGACGTGTCCCAGGAGGAAGTCCTGGATTTGCCGTTCGTCGTGAGCGCGGACGTGCGCCTGGACAAGGTGGTCATTCTCAGTTCCAACTCCGACAGAACGCTCCGGGCCCTCCTGGACCGGTTCCCGGAGGCGGTGAACATCGAGGTGGTCGGCGTCGGTCTGGACGAAGCCTTCCTCGTCCTGACCGGCAACCTAGATGAGGACGAACAGTCATGAACGTCGGATACCTGAAGCTGGAGCTTCGCCGGGTGCTCAGGGAACCCGGAACCCTTCTCTTCGTCCTCGGTTTCCCGGCCGCTTTCTACGTGCTGGAAGTGATCATCTTCCAGGCCGAGTGGCCCGACTCCCACGACGCCTACGACCCGGCCACGATCCTCATGCCGAGCATGGCCGCCTGGGGCGTACTGATCTCCGGCATGCTCGTCGGTGCGCGAGTGGTCAACGAGCGGCAGGCGGGCTGGCAGCGTCAGCTCCGGCTGACACCCCTGTCGAGTTCTGGCTACCTCTTGGGGAAGGTCTCCGTCGGCATGTTGGTGGCCGTCCCGCCACCGCTGGCGGTCGCCTTCGTGGCCGCCGTCTTCCTCGGAGTGCGTCTCGACCCGGCCGCCTGGGTCTCGGTGACCCTGCTCGTGACTCTGGGAGGGCTGCCCTTCGCCATCCTGGGTCTCCTCGTGGGGCAGGTGGGAACGCGCGAGAACGTCCAGCAGATCACGATCATCGGCATGCTCGTACTCGCAATCTTCGGTGGGTTGTTCATCCCCCTCCAGACCCTTCCGGAGTGGTTCCTCTACGTCTCCTACGTGACCCCGAGTTATTGGTTGGCGGAGTTGGGCAAGTCCGGGATGGCCGCCGCCATCGGTGTGGAGGCGCAGCCCCTTCTGTACTCCGCGGCGGCGCTCACGGCGTGGACGGTGGCTCTCGCCGTGGCCGTGGGCTGGCGCTATCGTCATGACTCCGCACGTACCTGACCGGAACGGCTCTTCATGAACCACCCAGGCGCGCAGGAACGGCCGACCGCATCGCTGGGACGATCCATCGATGAGGTCGGCCGGCGACTTTTCGACCCGCCCTCCCACTCCTCCCATGGCAGCGGGGCACTGTGGGTCTCCGCCGGATTGACCCTGTTGTTCAGCCTGCTGATGCTGCCGTACGGACTGACCGTGGCGGAGGGCCTGGACGCGGAACCGGGCGCGTGGGTCCTCGGGATCGGGTTCGCCTACGTCGTCTCCTATCTGATCTTCGTGATCCTGGGGGAGTCGAAGGCGTGGTTCGTACGAATGCTCATGTGCGCCCTGCTCCTGCTCCTGGGAGGTGCGCTGGTCACACTCGCCGGGTTGGAGAACGCATGGGTCCTGGTCTTCGCCCTCTGCGTGATCACCGCCTTCTCCCGCACCGTGGTGGCGACCGGTGTGGTGCTCTTGGTGGTCGGTGCCCTCGCCGGCGTCGCGTTCTTCACCGGGGAGATCATCTCGGTGCTCTCCGACCTGGTCCTACTGGCCTCCGTCGGCATCGCGATGATCCTGTTCATCCGCCTGGTGGACGCCAACGGTGAGTTGCGCAGGGCCAGGGACGAGGTGGCGGAGTTCGCCGTCGTGAAGGAACGTGAACGTGTCGCCCGGGAACTCCACGACATCCTGGGCCACAGCCTCACCTCCATCACCGTCCAGGCGGGGGTGCTCCGACGCGTCCTCGAACACGCCGGACACGAGCAGGAGGCGCGACAGGCGGGAGAGGTCGAACAGGTGGCCCGGCAGTCGCTGTCGGACGTTCGAGCCACGGTGTCGGACTACCGATCGGTGACACTGGCGGGCGAGATCGCGGGGGCCGGAGTCGTCCTCCGCTCCGTGGGGATCGTTCCACGCCTTCCACGAGCGGTGGACGAGGTCTCCTCGGACGCGCAACGGGTGCTCGGCTACGTGGTCCGAGAGGCGGTGACCAACGCGGTACGGCACTCGGACGCCACGGTGGTCGAGATCCGCCTCGACAGGAACGGCGTGGAGGTGCTGGACAACGGTCCGGGCGTTGGACCCGTGGTCAAGGGGAATGGTCTGCGCGGCCTGGAGGAGAGGATCACGGATCAAGGGGGCGAACTCAGGTTCGGTCGGCGCCCCGACGGAGGGTTCTACGTGGCGGCGGCCCTCCACCCCGAGGACGACTTCGAGGGTGGCGGATCGGCTCCACCGGAGACTGATGGGAGCAACGAATGATCCGTGTCCTCGTGGCGGACGACCAGGCGTTGATCCGCGGCGCGCTCGCCGCCATGCTCGACCTCGAATCCGACATCACGGTCGTGGCCCAGGTGGGTACCGGGGAAGAGGTACTCGCCGCGGCTCGTGAGACGAGTCCGGACGTGGCCCTGCTCGACATCCAGATGCCCGGCAAGGACGGATTCGCCGCCGCGGAGGAGCTACGCCGAAACGTCCCGGGGTGCCGGGTCCTGATCTGCACCACCTTCAGCCGGCCCGGCTATCTGGTTCGCGCCATGTCCGCCGGAGCCACGGGTTTCATGGTCAAGGACGCGCCTCCCGAGGAGCTGGCGAAGGCCGTGCGCAAGGTGAGCAAGGGGGTCAGGGTCGTGGATCCGACACTGGCCGCGGAGTCCCTCACCCACGGCATCAACCCCCTCACCTCCAGGGAGAAGGAAGTACTCCTGGGGGTGCTGGAGGGGGACACCATCACCGAAACGGCCAAGCGGTTGTTCCTCAAGGAGGGGACGGTGCGCAATCACCTGTCCTCGGCGATCGGCAAGACGGACACCCGGACCCGGTCCGAGGCGGCCCTGGTGGCTCAGGGCCGCGGTTGGCTGTGAGCGGTGGGGCGCTCCCGGGCCGGGTGTCCTCAGGCCTCGGTCAGGGCCTTCTCCCCGGCGATGGAGTCCTCATACGTGGGCAGCAGTCCCGCTTCGAGCGCCTTCGCCACCGTGGGGGCGGAAGCGTCACGGGTGGACCGGATGAGACCCGATCCCTCCGGTAGGGGTAGCCCCAACTCCGGATCGTGGACGTCGACCCCCAACTCGTTCGCGGGCACGTACTCCTCCGAGAGGAGATAGGTGATCACCGTCCCCTCCTCAAGTGCCAGTACGGCGTGTCCCACCCCGACGGGAAGGTAGACCGCCTTCGGTGAGTCGGGGCCGATGAGCACCGAGTCCCACCGCCCCCAGGTGGGTGAGCCGACCCTGAGGTCCACGACCATGTCGAGCGCACGTCCGGCCGGGCAGTGCACGAACTTGGCGCACCCCGGAGGGGTGGCCGTGTAGTGGACCCCGCGCACCACACCCTTGCGGGAGCGGGTGAAGCTGACCTGACCGGGCCGGAAGGGCCGGCGCCCGAGCGCGCGCACGAAGTCGGACTCCATGAGCGAGGACGCGAAGCATCCCCGGTCATCGGGGAACACGGGGAAACCGAACTCCACGGCTCCCTCCACCGAGAGGTGGCGAAACTCCATGATGTCTCTCCGATGAGCTGTTTCTTCGAGCTGGGACGAGTGTGAACGGCTGCGGGTCGTCCGGCTTCGGAAGGGGTGGGTCAGGCCTGGCGGCTGCGCTTGCTCAGGCTGAGCCCGACCGCGATGCCGATCACCACACCGATCGGGATGAGGATGTGCGGGCCGAGTACGAACAGGCCGGCGACGCCTCCGATCACACCACCGGCGACCGAGGTGGCGGACATGACGACGATCTGCTTGGTGTTCTCGTTCATGACGGAGACCTTTCACTTCTGCTGCGGAGACTACGGAGATCTCTGAATTCTCATTCTCGATCCACTTTCATGATGTCGTTCCGCTCGTGTCCGTGCTTAGGGTGAATATCATGCGAACGGGATGACAGTTGTCATTGGTCTGATGCCCGAAAAATCACTAGTCTGACCGAAAGTCTAATCTAGGAGTAAGCGACGGAGTCGACGTGGCACATTTCGTCTTCATGGCCCCCCCGGCCACAGGACACATCAACCCGACACTGGGCCTGGTCTCGGCGCTCGTCCGGAGAAGACACCGAGTGAGCTATTTCGTCACGGAGGAACACGAGGGTCGGGTCAAGGAGGCCGGTGCCGAACCGGTGCCGTACCAGACCACGATGCCCGGTTCGGAGGCCAAGCCCCTCACGCTGAGCGGACTCGACGTCACCCGAGGCCTCCTGTCCGGGCTGAGGGAGACCCGGCACCTCTCCGAGAGCCTTGACGGTTGGTTCGCGCGGAATCGACCGGACCTCGTGGTCTTCGATGGCCTGGTCGCCTGGTGGGGTCGCCTGCTGGCCTACCGGCACGGCATACCGGCGGTGCCCTCCTGGCCCAACTTCGTGTCCAACGACGCGTGGTCGCTGACCGACGAGTACGTCAAGTTCAACAAGCTGGACCCGAGGCTCTACGGGTTCATCCTTCGCATGCGGCGGATGGCGATCAAGGAGGGGCTCACCCTGGTCGAGCTCATGGACTCGCTCGGCCGTGGTGTTCCCGAACACCTCGTCTTCCTGCCGCGGGAGTTCCAGTTCGAGGGGCACAGCTTCGACGAGAGCTTCCGTTTCGTCGGACCCTGCCTGCGCGAGGGGCGAGGGGACCAGGGCTGGACGCCCCCGCCGGACCGCCCCGTGCTCCTGGTCTCCCTCGGCACCCTCTATCACAACCGGCCCGACTTCTTCCGGGATGTCATCCAGGCCTTCGGTGACTCGTCCTGGCACGTGGTCCTGGTGATCGGACGACACGTCGACCCGGCCGTTCTCGGCGAGGTCCCGCGCAACTGCGAGGTCCACGTGACGGTGCCGCAACTGGAAGTGCTCGGGCACGCGCGGCTGTTCCTCACACACGCGGGGATGGGAAGCGTCATGGAGTCCCTGAGCTTCGGTGTCCCGATGCTCGCCGCGCCCCAGATGGGCGAACAGCGCGCCAACGCGGACCGCATCGAGCAGCTCAACCTGGGAAGGGTGCTTCGGGAGGGTCCGGAGGACATGGTGGACCATCTGCGTCGACTCGCCGACGAGATCTCGACCGACGACACGGTGCGGACCTCGGTGGAGGACATGCGCCGCGCCTTCGAACGGGCCGGTGGGGTGGAGGCCGCGGTTCGAGTGGTCGAGGGTGCGGTCAACGCACGAGTTCGATGACCTTCCCGAAGTCCTCCATGGCGGCCTCCATCACCGTGTAGTAGGTGATGCCGAACCTTTCGGTGTGGCTCTCCAGTTGTTCGGCGATATCGCGTGGGCGGCCGACGAACACGGTGGGGAGTTCGAGGACCTGATCGATGGTCAGGTCGGGCCCGTACCGCTCCCGGAGTCGGTCGCCGGCGGCGCGACGGTCGCCGGTGAGGACGGTGGCCTTGCTCAGCACGTTGAACTCCACACCATCGGGCCGGTAGGAGGTCTCCGCCCGCACGAAGTCGACCCTCTTCTCCAGTGTCGGTGCGTCGACCAGGCCGGTCCTGCCGTATTCAGGGCGAAACCTCGCTCCCGTGAAACCGACGATCTCCGCCTCGTGGGCGGCCAGGCGCAGGACACGTTCGCCGTGGCCTCCGATCATCAGGGGCGGGTGCGGACGCTGCGCGGGGTACGGAAGCACGTCCGAGTCCAGGAACTCCCGTAGACCGGACAGAGCCCCCTCCAGCCGCCGGACCCGCGACCCCGGACTCCCGAACTCGATGTCGGCCGATACGAATTCGTGCTCGACGTAACCGGTTCCCATTCCGATTTCGAGCCTGCCGTCGAGGAGAAGGTCGGTCGTGGCCACATCTCGGGCCAAAAGGGCGTGATTGTAGAAACAGCTGTTGATTACATAAGCGGCGATCTTTGGTCGGCTGGTGGCCGAACCGGCCGCCACCATGGAAGGAAAGGGAGACATCAAATTAAGGTGATCGGGAACCCCGATGACGTCGTATCCCAACGCTTCCGCCCGTGCGCACTTCTTCGCCCACTCCGCTGCGGTGCAGCCGGATGAGATCAGTACGACGCCGAATCTGAGTCGTCTATCGAGCATGTGGACCAGTATTCCAATCCACCGCCTACGTGTCCGCCGCAGGTGCACAAACAGGGGTCCTAGGGGGCGATGTTAGGGGTTGTTGGCGCCCCACGACGAGGGGCAGGCTCAAACCGGACAAGTACCTCTGTGTGCCATTCGTTCTGTGCTCGCCGGAAGGTGGAGATGGTGCAGCAATTCACGCTCGGCGGATCGGGTTTCCGAAGCGACGAGGCCGGAGACCTCCCGATAGCCGTCGTCGGCATGTCCTGCCGGGCTCCCATGGCGCATGGACCCGATGAACTCTGGTCCCTGATCGGTTCCGGGGTCGAAGCGGTCCGAGAGGTTCCCGAGGGACGTTGGTCCGACGGTCCTGGACTGCCCGGGTTCGTCGCACGGGGCGGCTTCCTGGACGACGTCGAGTCGTTCGACGCACCCTTCTTCGGGATCTCCCCGAGAGAGGCCGCCGAGATGGACCCGCACCAAAGGCTCGCCCTGGAGCTGGTCTGGGAGGCGTTGGAGGACCAGGGAACGGACGTCCGTTCCCTACCCACGACGGGTCTCTACGTGGGGGCGATCGGGGACGACTACGCGGTGCTCCGTGACGCCTCCGGTACCGGAGTGGACGCTCGGCACGCGGTCACCGGTGCGGCGAGGAGCATGATCGCCAACCGCGTCTCCTATGCCATGGGGCTCCGTGGCCCGAGCCTCGTCCTGGACACGGGACAGTCGTCCTCCCTGGTGGCCGTCCACATGGCTTGCGAGAGCCTGCGTTCCGGCCAGTGCGACGTGGCCGTCGCGGGGGGCGTACACCTCAACCTCTCCGGCCGGGGCACCGCTCGTATGGGGGCCTTCGGGGCGCTCTCTCCCGACGGTCGCTGCTACGCCTTCGACGAGAGGGCCAACGGCTTCGTGCGAGGAGAGGGCGGCGGATTCGTCGTGCTGAAGCCCTTCGCCGAGGCGATGGCCGACGGTGACCGGGTCTACGCGGTCCTCGCGGGCAGTGCCATGAACAACGACGGGGGCGGGGGCGGCCTGACGGTGCCCAGCGCGCCCGCGCAGGCGGCGCTGCTCGATTCCGCCTACCGCCGGGCCGGGGTGGAACCGGGGGCGGTCGGATACGTGGAACTGCACGGCACCGGCACCCCCGTCGGAGACCCCATCGAAGCCGCCGCCCTGGGCGAGGCCCTGGGGGCCGCCCAGGAACCGGGCTCACCACTGCTCGTGGGATCGGTCAAGACCAACATCGGTCACCTCGAAGGTGCCGCAGGGATCCTCGGGCTGCTCAAGACCGTTCTGTCGGTCCATCACGAAGCACTCGTCCCCAGTCTCAACTTCTCCCGGCCCAACCCGAGCATCCCCTTGGAAGAGCTCAACCTGAGGGTCGTGACCGAACGCATGCCTTGGCCGGCGCCGCACGTGGCCGGGGTCTCGTCGTTCGGCATGGGCGGGACCAACTGCCACGTCGTCGTCACCGGCGCACCGGGACGGACCGAGACCGTCGAGAGGACCACGGAAGGCCCGCGGACCGTGGCCTGGACGGTCTCGGCCCAGGGCCCGAACGCTCTCAAGGAGCAGGCCCGACGCCTCGTCGATGCCGCTCCCGCGGCGCACCCCTCGGACGTCGGACACTCACTGGCGACCCGGCGCACGGGACTGCCCCATCGGGTGGCGGTCGTGGGCCGGGACCGTGACGAGCTGGCACGGGCACTGGCCGCCTACGTGGACGGCAGACCCGACCAGAACGTCCACCAGGGACGTGTGCGGGAGGGTGGAACGGCCTTCCTCTTCACCGGGCAGGGAGCTCAACGGCCGGGTATGGGGGAGGAACTGCACGCCGCCTTCCCCGTGTTCGCGGACGCCTTCGACCGAACCGTCGCGCTCCTGGATAGCCACCTCGACCGTCCCCTGAAGGACGTGGTCTGGGCCGTCCCTCGCACCGAGGCCGCGGGCCTGCTGCACGAAACCCTGTACACGCAGTGCGGCACCTTCGCCCTTGAAGTCGCCCTCTACCGCCTCTACGAAAGCTGGGGGGTGCGTCCGGGGCACCTGCTGGGTCACTCGATCGGTGAGATCGCGGCCGCGCACGTCGCCGGTGTTTTCGACCTCGCCGACGCCTGTGCGTTGGTCGCCGCCCGCGGCTCCCTCATGCAGGCCCTACCTCGTACCGGCGCGATGGTGTCCTTCCGGGCGTCGGAGGCCGAGGTGGCCCCGTACGTGGCGGAGTGGACGGGGGTCGTGGACATCGCCGCGGTGAACGGTCCGCGCGCGACCGTCGTCGCCGGAGGGGCGGCCGCGGTCGAGGAGATCACGGCGTCGATGAACGCCGACGGTGTCAAGAGCCGCCGGCTGAACGTCAGCCACGCGTTCCACTCACCACTCATCGACCCCATGCTCGCGGACTTCCGCCGGGCCGTGGAGGGCTTGACCCTGCACGAACCCCTGATCCCGGTCGTCTCCAACGTGACCGGTGGCCTCGCCGGTCCGGGGCTGCTGAGCGACCCCGAGTACTGGGTCGGGCACGCCAGGAAGCCGGTCCGTTTCCTGGACGGCGTGCGGGCCCTGGAACAGGCGGGGGTGGTCCGGTGCCTGGAGTTGGGCCCGGACGGCGTGCTCACCGTCGGCGCGAAGGAGTCGTACACCTCCGACGCGGTCTTCCTGCCCGGTCTCCGCCGCGACCGTGAGGAGACCGTCACCGCGGTCGCCGCCCTCGCCGGGTTGCACGTCGACGGCGATCAGGTCGACTGGGACGGCTTCTTCGATGGTGGACATCGGGTGTCGCTACCCCACTACGCCTTCCAGCGCCGACGGTATCCGTTGCCCGAGCCGGTCGCGGGACCGGAGCGGGAGTCTCGCGCCCCCTCCGAGATCCCGGCACCCGAGCCCGTCGAAGCCGACACCGACACCGGTGCCGACACCGACACCCGAGCGCCCGCGATCGACCCACTACCGCTCGTCCTGACGCACGTGGCGGCGTTGTTGGGTTACGAACACCCTGGTGACATCGACCCCCGGACGTCCTTCCAGGACCTGGGGATGAGCTCGCTCACCGCCGTGGAGTTCCGTGACGGGCTCGCCGGTGAGGTCGGGGCGCGACTCCCCGCTTCCCTGGTCTACGACCACCCCACCCCGGAGGCGGTGGCCGCGTACCTGGGGACGGACCGTCGAGACGCGGAGCAGGGCGTCGGTCCGGCGGACCCGTCCGAACCCATCGCGATCGTCTCCATGGCCTGTCGGTTCCCCGGCGGGGCCGACACCCCCGAACGACTCTGGGAGATCGTCCGAGAAGGACGCGACGTGGTCGGGGACTTCCCCACCGACCGCGGATGGGATCTGTCCGCACTCTTCGCGTCGCAGGGAAGGGACGCCGGCACCAGTGCCACCCGCCAGGGCGGGTTCCTGCACGAGGCCACCGACTTCGATCCCGAGTTCTTCGGTATATCCGCCCGAGAGGCGGCGTCGATGGAGCCCCAGCAGCGGTTGTTGCTGGAAACCTCGTGGGAGGCCCTCGAAAGAGCCGGTATCGTCCCGGACTCCCTCCGCGGTGGCGACACCGGTGTCTTCGTCGGAGCCATGCCGCAGAAGTACGGTCCCGAGGAGACGGCGACCACGGAGGACGTCGCCGGGTACCTGCTCACCGGAACCACCACCAGCGTGGCCTCGGGCCGGATCGCCTACACGTTGGGTCTGCAAGGTCCCACGCTGTCGGTCGACACGGCGTGCTCCTCCTCCCTCGTGGCCATCCACCTCGCCGTGCGCGCGCTGCGCGCGGGCGAGTGTGATCGGGCGCTCGCCGGTGGGGCCACCGTCATGTCCGACCCGGGGATCTTCAGCGAGTTCACGCGTCAAGGAGGTCTCTCTCCCAGCGGCAGGTGCCGTCCCTTCTCCTCGGACGCCGACGGCACCGGGTGGGGCGAGGGAGCCGGCATGCTCCTCCTGGAACGTCTGTCCGACGCTCGAAGGCACGGGCACAAGGTGCTGGCCGTCATCCGAGGGACGGCGATCAACCAGGACGGCGCCAGTAACGGACTCACCGCGCCCAACGGCCGAGCACAGAGCCAGGTGATCCGGCGTGCCCTCGCCGACGCGGACCTGACCCCCGCGGACGTCCAGGCGGTGGAGGCACACGGCACCGGAACGGTGCTCGGAGACCCCGTGGAGGCGAACGCCCTCACCGACGCCTACGGAGACGGGTCCGAGGACTCTCCGCTGTGGTTGGGGTCGTTGAAGTCCAACATCGGCCACACACAGGCGGCGGCCGGTGTCGGCGGCGTGATCAAGATGGTCATGGCCATGCGTGGGGGAGTGCTGCCGAGGACACTGCACCTGGAAGAGCCCACACCGCATGTGGAATGGAGCCGGTCACGGCTGCGCCTGCTCGAGGAGGCCCGGCCCTGGGCCGGCACGGACGGACCGCGCAGGGCCGCGGTCTCCTCGTTCGGTATCAGCGGTACCAACGCACACGCCGTGCTGGAGGAGGCTCCGGAGTGGGCCGACGTCTCGGACGGGTCCACGGCCTCCGGACCGGAGACGGTGCCCGTCGCCCTGGCGGCCAGGAACGAGGGGGCGTTGCGTGCGATGGCCGGGAGGCTCCGCGCGCGGATCGCGGAGGAGCCCTCCGACGTCGTCGACCTCGGCGCCACTCTGGCGACGTCCCGTACCGCCTTCTCACACCGGGCCGTGGTGTTCGCGTCCGAAGGTCGAAGCCTCGACGAAGGGCTCGCCGCGCTGGAGGGCGGTGGCGAGCACGTGGACCTGGTCCGGGGCACGGCCCCCGGACGGGCGAGGCGTCCCGTCTTCGTCTTTCCCGGTCAGGGTTCGCAGTGGAAGGGCATGGCACGGGGGCTCTGGGAGACCCATCCGGCCTTCGCCGAGGAACTCCGCGCCTGTTCCGACGCCCTGGGGGAGTTCCTGGACTGGGACGTGGTGGACGTGCTGCTCGGACGACCGGGTGCGCCCTCCCTGACCCGGGTGGACGTGGTCCAGCCCGCGCTGTTCAGCATGATGGTCTCGCTGGCCGCCATCTGGCGTGAGTACGGGGTCGAACCCGCCGCGGTCGTCGGACACTCCCAGGGCGAGGTGGCCGCCGCCTACGTCGCGGGTGCGCTGTCGCTGTCGGACGCCGCCAGGATCGCGGCCCTGCGCAGCCGGGCCTGGTCCCGGCTCGACGGGGCCGGGGCGATGCTGTCCGTCCATCTCCCCGCGGACGAGGTGGGGGAGAGGATCCTGCCATGGGGCGACGCCCTGGCCGTGGCCGCCGTGAACGGACCGGCGTCGACCGGGGTCTCCGGCGACCCCGGGTCGATCGAGGAGTTGTCGGCCGCCCTCACCGCCGAGGGCCACTCGGCGCGCAGGATCCCAGAGGTCAACGTCGCGGGGCACTCTCCGCAGGTCGAGGTACTGCGCGAACAGATGCTCGCGGACCTGGAACCGGTACGACCCCGGGCCTCCCGCGTCCCCTTCTACTCGACCGTCACCGGCGGTGCGCTCCCGACCGAAGAGCTCGACACCGTCTACTGGTACCGCAACCTCCGGGAACCGGTGCGCTTCCACGACGCGATCACGACGCTCCTCGACGCGGGCCACGAGGCCTTCCTGGAATCCGCTCCGCACCCGGTGCTCGCTTCCGCCCTGAGGGAGACCTTCGAGGAGCACGGTCGCCCGGCCGTCCCGCTGGCCACACTCGCCCGTAACAAGGGCGGCGGCGACCGCTTCCTGCGGGCCGTGGGAGAAGCGCACGCGAACGGGGTCGTCGTCGACTGGGAGCGCGTCCTGGGGAACAGGCCCCCGGTGGACCTTCCCACGTACCCCTTCCAACGCAGGAGGCTCTGGCTCGGCAGGGCCCGAGGGAACGCGGATGTGGCCGCGGTCGGACTGGACCGGCGGAATCACCCCGTGATCAGCGCGTCCACGGAGCTTCCGGACGCCGGCGGACACATGTTCCTCGGCCGACTCGGCCCACAGGACTCGCCCTGGCTCACCGACCACCGGATCGGGGAGACCGCGGTCGCGCCCCCCGAGTTCTTCCTGGAACTGGCCATGTACGCGGCCGGCGAGGTGAACCGTGACGTCATCGACGAGCTGTCCCTGGAAAATCCGCTGGTGGTACCCGAGAACGGCGGTACGGCGGTCCGGGTCGTCGTCGAACCCCCGGATGAGGAGGGGCGCAGGGTCCTGCGCGCCTTCTCCAGGCCCGAATCGCACGGACGCGACTGGACGCTGAACGCTCGGGGCGTACTCGGTGCGGGTGAGCCCACGGCCCCGCAACACGTCATACGCCCCAACGGGTCCCCGGTCGACCCCGAGAACCTGTACACGACGCTCGCCCGCCGTGGACTCGGCTTGGGCCCCGCGATGCGCACGTTGACGCATGTACGTCGGGACGGTCACGACGTCTACGCCGAGTGCTCCCTGGACCGTGCCGGTGAGTCGGTGGACGCGTCCGGGGGGTACACCCTCCACCCGGCGTTGCTCACGGCCGGGTCGCGGGCCGCGCACTCCGACGGCTCCGGAACGGTCGCCACGGTATGGCGGGGCGTGGAGGTCCACGCCGTCGCCGCGCGACGTCTGACCCTGCGCCTGACCGAGACCGGCCCGAACCGGTTCCGTGTCCTCGCCGTCGATTCCCAGGGCGACCCGGTTCTCACCGTGGAGGAGGTCCGGCTCGAAGAACCCTCGCCCGAGTGGAGTCGACCGCTCGCCGAGAGGGCCCCCGAACAGCTCTACCGGGTCGCCTGGACGCCCCGTTCCGGCACCGCCGCCGCTCCGGGCACGGAGGAACCCGAACTCCTGCGCCCGGCCCCGGTCGAGGGCTCTTCCGACATGGCCTCAGCGACACGTACGGTCCTGACGGAGGTCTTGGGGACCCTCCGGGAAGGGCTGGCGCAGGACCGTCTGATCGCGGTCGTCACCCGAGGGGCCGTTCCGACCTGCGAGGGCGACCCGGTCGACCCCGTCGGCTCGGCGGTCAGGGGACTCGTCCGCTCGGCACAGGCCGAGCACCCCGGCCGTCTGCTGCTCGTGGACATCGACGACTCTCCCGAGTCGGAGGCCGCACTCCACGCGGCCCTGGGTTCGGGCGAGCCCGAGTTCGCCCTCCGTCGGGGGTCCGTGCTGGTGCCGCGGCTGGAACCGGTGGCCGCGGCCACCGAGCCGGTGCCGCGGACCGAGGGCACCGTACTGGTCACGGGTGCTTCGGGCACCCTGGGCCGACTGGTCTGCCGACACCTGGTGCACACCCACGGGGTACGGAGCCTGCTGCTGTTGAGCCGGCGCGGGGCCGACGCCCCGGGCGCCGCCGACCTGACCGAGGAGTTGACGCGGGCCGGCGCCCAGGTGCGTTGGGAGGCCTGTGACGCGGCGGACCGGGATCGGCTGTCCGAGGCGTTGGCCTCGGTCCCCGAGGACGCGCCGCTCACGGGGGTCGTCCACGCCGCGGGGATCCTCGACGACGCGGTCTTCACCTCCTTGACCTCGGAGCGGTTGGAGCGTGTCCTGCGGCCGAAGACGGACGCGGCGGTCAACCTGCACGAGTTGACCGCGGACCATCCGATCTCCCTGTTCGTGCTCTACTCCTCCGTCATGGCCGTCCTGGGTGGTCCGGGCCAGGCCAACTACGCCGCGGCGAACGCCTTCCTCGACGGCCTGGCCGCCCACCGCAGGTCCCTGGGCCTACCGGCGACCTCGTTGGGTTGGGGGTACTGGGACCAGCGCAGCGGGATGAGCGGCCACCTCTCCGAAGCGGACCTCGCGCGGATGGCCCGCTCCGGGATGCTGCCGCTGGCCACGGAGGAGGCCCTCGCCCTCTTCGACTCCGCCGTGGGGACCGGTGCGGCCCACACCCTCCCGGTACGCCTCGATTCGAGCGCACTGGGAGTACTCGCGGGGGAGGGGACCCTTCCTTCGCTCTTCCGCTCCCTGGTCGGGCGTCGTGCCGCCGCCTCCGTCGGAGCCGGCGCGGATCCGGATCCGCTGACCGAACGCCTGTCGCGAATGCCGGCGGACGAGCGTGAGGGTGCGCTCCTCGACCTGGTCCGCGAACACGCCGCCGTCGTGGTCGCCGCACCGGAACCGGGGGCGATCGACGCCGACGGAGCCTTCAAGGAGATCGGCTTCGACTCCCTGATGTCGGTCGAACTGCGCAACCGTCTGAACAATGCGACAGGGCTGCGCACGCCGACCACGCTCCTCTTCGATCGGCCCACCCCGAGGGAGGTGGCCCGGGACCTGGCGACCCGTCTGTTCGGGGATCGGGTCGGGAGCACCCGGACCGAAGCACGCTCCGTGCTCCCCGCCGACCAGGACGATCCCATCGCCGTGGTGGCCGTCGGCTGCCGCCTCCCCGGCGGGGTACGCGGACCGGAGGACCTCTGGAACGTACTCCGGGACGGAGAGGACACGATCTCGGACTTCCCGGCCGACCGCGGTTGGCCGACGGACCTCTACGACCCGGACCCCGACAGCAGGGGCAAGTCCCGAGTGCGATCGGGCGGGTTCGTCTATGACGCACCGGACTTCGACGCCGAGTTCTTCGGTATCTCCCCGCGGGAGGCGCTGGCCATGGACCCCCAACAGCGCATGCTGCTGGAGGTCTCCTGGGAAGCGGTGGAACGCGCGGGCATCCCCCGGAGCGCCTTGAAGGAGGAACCGGTCGGGGTCTTCGTGGGGACCAACATGCAGGACTACGCCGCGGACGGCAGGCAGGTCCCGGAAGAGGTCGAGGGCTACCTGTTGACCGGGCGGTCACAGAGCGTGGTCTCCGGCCGGGTCGCCTACTCGCTCGGGGCGGAGGGCCCGGCGGTCACCATCGACACGGCGTGCTCCTCCTCCCTGGTGGCGATGCACATGGCGGCCCAGTCGCTCCGTAGGGGCGAGTGCTCGCTCGCTCTGGCCGGAGGCGTCACCGTGATGTCCCGCCCGCTCCTGTTCGTCGAGTTCAGCAGGCAGCGCGGACTGGCTCCGGACGGCAGGTGCAAGACCTTCTCGTCGGCCGCGGACGGCACCGGCTGGTCCGAAGGGGCCGCCCTGGTCGTGCTGGAACGGTTGTCCGACGCCCGCCGTAAGGGGCACCAGGTGCTGGGGCTGCTCAGATCCAGCGCGGTCAACCAGGACGGCGCGAGCAACGGTCTGACCGCGCCCAACGGGCCCGCGCAGCAACGCGTGATCCGGCGGGCCCTGGACGAGGCCGGACTGGAGTCGGCCGACGTCGATTTCGTCGAGTCGCACGGTACGGGCACCGTGCTCGGTGACCCCATCGAGGCACAGGCGATCCTGGAGACCTACGGGCAGGACCGCCCTCCGGAGAGGCCGGTCCTGGTCGGCGCCATGAAGAGCAACTTCGGCCACACCCAGGCCGCCGCCGGGGCGGCGGGGGTCATCAAGGCGCTCATGGCGATGCGTCACGAGGAACTGCCCCCGAACCTGCACTGTGAGAACCCCTCCGAGCACGTGGACTGGGACACCGGGGCCGTGCGTCTGCTGGACTCCTCCACGCCCTGGAATCGCCGTGAGGACGGCGGACCCCGGCGCGCGGGTGTCTCGGCCTTCGGTATCAGCGGCACCAACGCCCACGTGATCATCGAGGAGCCGCCGACCCCGATCCCGACCGAGGTCGAGGGACCCGAAGCCTCCGAAGGCCATGGGGAACAGGGGCCGCCGTTCGCGTGGCCGCTCTCGGCGCGCTCCGCCGCGGCCCTGCGCGCCCAGGCCGCATCGCTGCACGCCCACGTGGTGGCTCGTCCCGGCCTGGACGCGGCGGACGTGGGCCACACCCTGGCGGTCGGCCGGAGCGGTTTCGAACACCGGGCGGTCGCCGTCGGTGACGATCGCGACGCCCTTCTGGCCGCATTGCGTGAGATCGCGGAGGGGGGCGAACCGTCGTCGGGCAAGGGGGACGCGGGCGGAACGGCCTTCCTCTTCACGGGACAGGGAGCCCAGCGCGCGGGTATGGGCAGGAGACTGCACGCGAGGTTCCCCGCGTTCGCCGAGGCGTTCGACGCCGTCTGTGCCGAGTGCGACCCCCTTCTCGGCCGTTCACTTCGCGAGATCGTGTTCGCCGAGGCGGAGCACGCGGACCCGGAGACGTTGAACCGCACCGAGTTCGCCCAACCGGCCCTCTTCGCGTTCGAAGTGGCCCTCTACCGGCTGCTGACCGGCCTGGGCCTGAAACCCAAGGCGCTGATCGGGCACTCGATCGGAGAGTTGGCGGCGGCCCACGTCGCGGGTGTCTGGTCGCTCCGTGACGCGTGCGCGCTGGTGGTCGCCCGGGGCCGGCTCATGCAGCGGTTGCCCGAGGGCGGTGCGATGGTCGCGGTGAGCGCGCCCCGAGAACAGGTGCTCGCCGCGATCGAGGAACACGGAGGGGCGGTGTCCCTGGCCGCGGTCAACGGTCCCCGATCCTGCGTGATCTCGGGTGCCGTGGACGCGGTGGACGAGGTCGTGGCGGCGCTTCCGGGCAGGTCGAAGCGGTTGACGGTCAGTCACGCCTTCCATTCACCCCTGATCGAACCCGTCCTGGACGAGTTCAGGGCGGTCGCCGAGCGGATCGACTACCGAGAACCGACGGTTCCCGTGGTCTCGAACGTCACCGGGGCCTGGGCGCACGGTGAGCTGACCGACCCCGAGTACTGGGTGGCCCACGCCCGGCAGGCCGTGCTCTTCCACGACGGCATCGGGGAACTGCGTGCCTCCGGCGTGCGCCGTTTCCTGGAGGTGGGTCCCGCCGGGATCCTGACCGCCGCCGTGAGAGAGGGGCAGGACGAGGACGTCGTCGCCGTCCCCGCCCAACGGAGCGGCGCTCCGGAGACGGAGGCGTTCGCCTCCGCGCTGGCCCTCTTGTACGCCCAGGGGGAGACGGTCGACTGGTCCGCGTGGAATCGGGGAAGACGCCTGGTCGAGCTTCCGACCTATCCGTTCCAGCGCCGGCGCTACTGGCTGGAGGACCGGGTCCGGCCGACCCCGGCCGACCCCGGAGAGCACGAGTTCTGGAGCGCGGTGGAGAACCGGGACTCCGAGGGGATCAGAAGCCTCCTCGGGTTGGACGCCGACGTGACCTTCGACGGAGTACTCCCCGCCCTCGCCCGGTGGTACCGGAAGGATCGGGGCATCTCGTCGGACACGGGGCCGGGTTACCGCCTCGCCTGGCGGCCCGCGGTCCGATCCCGGGGCGCCCTGGCCGACAGGTGGCTGCTGTTCACCCCGGACGGGCGGGAACCCTCCGACGCCGACGTACTGGCCGGGGCCCTGCGCGCACGCGGCGCCGAGGTCGTCGAGGTCGAGGTCGACACGGTCGACTGCTCCCGGCCCTCGCTCCGTGAGGCGGTGCGCCGGCACACCGGGGACGACCTTCCGGCGGTCTCCGGTGTCGTCTCTCTCCTGGGCCGGGACGAGCGTCCCCACGCGCAAGCACCCGGGATCGCCGCCGGATTGGCCGCCAACATCCATCTGCTCCAGGCACTGGAGGACACGCTCACCGGTGTGCCGCTGTGGATGGTCACCAATGACGCCGTCGCGGTGCGTCCCGACGACGGCCCGGTACGGCCGGCACAGTCGGCGATCTGGGGAATGGGGCGTTCCCTGGGACTTGAACACCCGGATCGTCTCGGCGGACTGGTGGACCTCCCGACACACGTGGACGACCGTTCGGCCGAGGCCTTCGTCGACATTCTGAGCAGGACGGACGCCGAAGACCAGGCCGCCGTCCGATCGGGCGCGGTGTCCGTCCCCCGCGTCGTTTGCGCCCCCGCGCGCACCTCCGAGGAATGGCGGACCAGCGGCACCGCCCTGGTCACCGGCGGCAGCGGTGGGATCGCGGCGCACCTGGCCCGATGGCTGGGCGAGCGCGGAGCCGAGCACATCGTCCTGTTGAGCAGAGGAGGGGGAGAACCCGACGGGGTGGACGACGTCCGTGCACTCGGGGTGCGGGTGACCGCTCTGGCGTGCGATGTCGCGGACCAGGCCGCCCTCGCCGCGGCCGTCAAGGACGTGGAGTCCGGGAGCGGTCCGGTGCGGTCGGTCCTGCACAGCGCGGGCGTCGTCCGGTTCGCACCCTTGGCGGGTACGAGCCTGGACGAGGTGGCCGAGTGCGCGTCGGGCAAGGCGCTCGGCGCGCTCAACCTGGATCGCGTCCTCGGAGACCGCGACCTCGATGCCTTCGTCCTCTTCTCCTCCGTCGCGGCGGTCTGGGGCAGCGGTTCCCAGGGTGCCTACGCCGCGGCCAACGCCTACCTGGACGGGTTGGCGCAGAACCGGCGGAGCCGGGGCCTGAGAGCGACCTCCGTCGCCTGGGGGCCCTGGGGCGGCGGGGGCATGGCGCGGATCAACGGCGTCGACGAGCACCTGACCCGTCGGGGACTACGCCCGATGGACCCCGATACGGCTCTGGGCGCGCTCGCCCACGCGGTGACGCGAACCGACCCGTGCGTGGTCGTCGCCGACGTCGACTGGGAACGTCTCTCGGTCGGATACACCGCTGAGCGCACACGACCCCTGCTCGACGAACTCGGCTACGCGCAGGGGCCGGGTGAGGAGGAACGGACCGACACCGGGACCGAGGCGCAGGAGCACGACGGTTTCGCCGAACGGGTGAGGACACTGTCGTCCTCCGAACGCCGACGCGTTCTGCTGACCCTGGTGCGGGAAGAGACCGCGCGCATTCTCGGCCATCCCTCCCTGGACGCCGTGACCCCGTCCCGTGCCTTCCAGGAGGCCGGGTTCGACTCCCTCATGGTGGTCGAACTCCGGACCCGGCTCAGGGCGCGGACGGGTCTGCGGGTGAGCGCCGCCACCATCTTCGACCACCCCGACCCGCGGGCTCTGGCGGAGTACCTGGCCGACCGACTCGCCGAGGGCCCGAACGATCGCGCGGCCGACGAAGCGGGCTCGGTGAACGAAACGGATTCCGAGTCGGCCGTCGGCCGGTACATCGAGTCCTCGAACGCGGACGACCTGTTCGATTTCATCGACAAGGAGCTTGGGGCACCATGAGCGACGAGAGACTGCTCGCCTACCTCAAGAAGGTCACCGGCGAGCTGCACAAGGCCCGACAACGCCTACAGCAGATGCCATCGGACGAGCCGATCGCGGTCGTGTCCGCCGGCTGCCGCCTGCCGGGTGAGGTCGACTCACCGGAGGACTTCTGGGATCTGCTGTCCACGGGATCCGACGCGATATCGGGGTTTCCCACCGACCGGGGCTGGCCCACCGACATCCACTCCAGCGACCCCGAGGAACACGGCCGGACCTACACCGACCGCGGCGGTTTCCTCCGAGGCGCGGCCGAGTTCGACCCCGAGGCCTTCGGGATCTCGCCGCGTGAAGCCACGGCGATGGACCCCCAACAGCGCCTTCTCCTCGAACTGGCGTGGGAGACGTTCGAGCGCGCCGGAATAGCCCCCTCGTCGCTTCGGGGAACCCCCACCGGAGTGTTCGTCGGGGGGTGTTCCTTCCACTACGAGGGCGACCTCGTCGACACCCCCGAGGAGCTCGCCGGGCACCTGCTCACCGGCAACGTGACCAGCGTTCTCTCCGGACGCGTCAGCTACACCTTCGGTCTGGAGGGGCCGGCGGTCACCCTGGACACCGGATGTTCCTCGGCGCTGGTCGCGATGCACCTCGCCGCGCGGTCACTGCGCTCGGGCGAATGCTCCATGGCGCTGGCCGGGGGCGCCGCCGTGATGTCGACCCCCGGTGTCTTCGTCGAGTTCAGCAGGCAGCGCGGACTCTCCCCGGACGGCCGATGCAGGTCCTTCGCCGCGGGAGCGGACGGCACCGGTTGGTCGGAGGGGGGCGGTCTGGTGCTCCTTGAGCGGTTGTCCGACGCCGTCGCCGCCGGGCACCCCGTCCTCGGAATCCTGAAGGGGACCGCCGTCAACCAGGACGGAGCGAGTAACGGCCTCACCGCCCCGAGCGGACGCTCGCAACAGCGGGTCATACGGGCGGCTCTCACCGACGCCGGGTTGGCGCCCGAGGACGTCGACGCCGTCGAAGGACACGGCACCGGAACGGTCCTGGGGGATCCCATCGAGGCCAACGCGCTCATCGAGACCTATGGGCGCGGCCGCGACGCGGGGAACCCGCTGCTGCTCGGATCGGTCAAGTCCAACATCGGACACACGCAGGCCGCGGCAGGGGCGGCGGGCGTGATCAAGATGTTGCTCGCCCTGGAGCGGGGTCACCTGCCCCGATCCCTGCACATCGACACCCCCACCTCCGAGGTGGAGTGGGAGGGGAGCGGCATCGACCTGCTCACCGAGTCGGTCGAGTGGCGACGGGGGGAACGACCCCGCCGCGCGGGCGTCTCCGCGTTCGGGGTCAGTGGGACCAACGCACACGTGATCCTGGAGGAGGCCCCCGAACTCGAACCCGCCCTCGAACCGGAGACGGACGACGTCGGTACGTCCCAGGGGCCGACGCCCTGGGTACTGTCCGCCCGCACCCCCCAGGCCTTGCGGGCGCAGGCGGGCCGGTTGCGGGACCGCTTCGCGCGCGGCGACGAGGACGTCCGGGACATCGGTTACTCGCTGGCGACGACCCGCAGCTCGTATGAACACCGGGCCGTCCTCGTCGGTCGGGGGAAAGAGGAACTCCTCCTCGGGCTGGAGGGCCTGGAGACCGGAGCGATCTCGCCCGACCTCGTCACCGGTACCGCGAACGAGTCGCTCGCCCCGGTCTTCGTCTTCCCCGGCCAGGGATCGCAGTGGTCGGGTATGGCCAGGGACCTGATGGAGTCGTCGCCGGTCTTCCGTAAACGGGTGGAGGAGTGCGCCGACGCCTTCTCCGGGCTCGTGGAGCGTTCGCCCCTGGACGTGCTGTGCGCGGACCCCGGCCGAGCGATGGAGGACCGGGTCGACGTGGTCCAGCCCGCCCTGTTCTCCGTCATGGTCGGGCTGGCGGAGCTCTGGCGTGCCTACGGGGTCGAGCCCGCCGCGGTGATCGGGCACTCCCAGGGTGAGATCGCCGCGGCGTGCGTTTCCGGCGCGCTCACCCTCCGGGAGGCGGCTCGTGTCGTGGCCGTCCGGGCCCTGGCCCTGCGGAACCTGTCCGGCCACGGAGGAATGCTCTCCCTGGGGCTTTCCGCGAAGGACACCGAAGCCCTGATCGGCCGAGCCGGCACGGGCCTGTCACTCGCCGCGGTGAACAGCCCCACGGACACGGTCGTGTCCGGAGACCCCCGGGCCCTCGAAAGGCTGCGCGTTCTCGCCGAGGGACGCGGCGCCCGAGCCCGAATGGTGCCGGTGGACTACGCCTCGCACTCACCCCAGGTCGAAAGCGTGCGCGAACACCTGCTGGAGCGGCTCGGCCGCATCGGCCCGACCGTGTCCGAAGTACCGATCATCTCGACGGTGACAGGGGAGCGCCTGGACACCGAGACGATGGACGCCGGCTACTGGTACGACAACCTGCGCGGCACGGTGAACCTGGAGGGGGCGGTCGAGACCGCCCACCGTGACGGCCACCGGATGTTCGTCGAGATCAGCCCGCACCCGGTGCTCACCCTGCCCGTGCAGAAGATCCTTCCGGAGGCCGCCGTTCTGGGCACCCTCCAACGGGGGGAGGACGGCAACCGGTCCTTCTTGTTGTCACTGGCCGGGGCCCACACCGCGGGCGCCGACGTCGACTGGTCCGCCGCCTTCGACGTCACGCGGGCCGACCGACTCCCGCTCCCGACCTATGCCTTCCAGCGGCGCAGGTTCTGGATGCCCCCGCGCCGTCCCGCCACCTCCGAGTTCGGCAGGATCCTCGACAACCGGCACTACCGGCCGCGATGGACGGCGGTTTCGGCACTCTCCGGTTCTCCCACGGGCCGGTGGCTGCTGGTGGCCGGCCACGACACCGACACCGCTTCGCCGGCCGACGCGCTGACGAGGGCCGGAGCGGAACCGACGAGGGTGGAGTTCGATCCCGCCCAGGGGAGTGGACCACTCGCCGCGCGGCTACGCGAGATCGCCGCCGAACACCCCGTCGGCGGAGTTCTCTTCCTGCCCGGCACGTCGGACGGATACGAGGGCGAGGTCCCGGTTCCCGTCCAGGCCGCGGTCTCCGTTCACCGGGCCCACTCGGAGGCGGGCCTCACCGCTCCTCTGTGGTACCTCACCAGCGGGGCCGTATCGGTGTCCGGGGAGGAGACGAACCCGGTGCGGACCGCGCTCTGGGGCCTGGGGGTGTCCTTGGGCGCCGAGCGCCCGGACACGTGGGGCGGGACGGTGGATCTGCCCGATCGGCCGGAGCCCGGAGAGTGGGACCGCGCTGTCGCCGTCCTGGCCCAGAGCGAGGAGCGGCAGTGCGCCGTGCGCCGATCGGGCACGTTCGTCCGGCGTCTGTCGTCCCACCCCGAGGGCACGGTGACGCCGTGGAGCCCGGAGGGGACCGTGCTCGTGACCGGCGGCCTCGGCGGTGTCGGCGCTCAGGTGGCCCGTTCGCTGGCCAGGGACGGAGCCGAGCACCTCGTCCTCGTGGGCCGACGCGGCATGGACTCCCCGGGCGCACCGCGGCTACGGGAGGAACTGACCGAACTGGGGGCGCGGGTCACCATCGAGGCCTGTGACGCCTCCGACCGGGACGCGCTGGACGCGGTCCTCGCGGCCATCCCCGAGGAACGGCCGCTGACGGCGGTGATCCACGCCGCCGGAGTCCTGGACCCGGCGACCGCGGACAACCTCGGCCACCGGCAGTTGGAAAGTGTGCTCCGGGCCAAGGCCACCTCCGCGCGCCACCTGCACGGACTCACCCGGGACCTACCACTGTCCGCCTTCGTCATGTTCTCCTCGATCGGCGCCCTGTTCGGCACCGCCGGACAGGCGAACTACACGGCGGCCAACGCCTACCTCGATGGACTGGCCGCGCATCGGCACTCCCTCGGTCTGCCCGCCACGTCCGTCGCTTGGACGGTCTGGAGCGACTCGGGAATGGTCGACGCCCGAACGGAGCGGTGGTTCGGGGAACGCGGCGCGCACCCGATGTCCTCCGAAGCCGCCTACGAAGCGATGTGCGGGGTCGTCGGCTCGGGTGACCCGCTCGCGGTCGTCGGCGACATCGACTGGAACCGATTCGCCGCCCCCGGCGGCGTGGTCGAGCCCACACCGATCCTCGACGACCTCGTCGAAAGCGACCGGACCCAGGACGACGACCTCGCCGGATCGGTGGCCTCGCTCCCACGCGAGGAGGCCCTGGCGGAACTGGGCCGACGGGTCGCGGATGCGGCGGCGGCCGTGCTGGGACACGACGGGACCGACGTCGTCGTCAGGACCGGTCAGCTCAAGAACCTCGGTTTCGACTCGGTGACATCGGTGGGCCTGCGCAACCGACTCGCGGCGATGACCGGCCTCCGGTTGCCGGTCACGCTGGCCTTCGACCACCCCTCCGTGGACGCCATCGCCGAGCACCTCTACGAACGGTTCGCACCGGATCCCTCGGGCGCGGCCGTGGCCGAACTGGAACGGCTGGAACACCTGATGGAGGCGGACGGCGACGACCGGGTCCGATCCGCGGTGGTGGAACGCATGCGTTCGCTGCTCTGGAGGTGGGACCGCCAGGGAACGGACACCGCCGGGGAGACGGCGGGCGACGCCGACGAACTGCGAGACGTCACCGACGAGGAGATGTTCGAGTTGCTCGACAACGAACTGGGAAGCGCATGACTGCCAACGAGAGCAAGTTGCGGGACTACCTGAAACTCACCACCGCCGAGCTCAGGACCGTCCGTCGGCGTCTGCGCGAGGTGGAGGAAGGCGCGTCCGAGCCGATCGCGATCGTCGGTATGGCCTGCCGATTCCCCGGTGGTGTCCGGTCTCCCGAGGACCTGTGGGACGTGGTCGAGTCCGGCAGGGACGTCGTGACCTCCTTCCCCGCGGACCGCGGGTGGGACCTGGAGGGTGTCTTCGACCCTTCGGGGAGCCGCGAGGGGACCACGTACTGCGACCAGGGCGGCTTCCTGGAGGACGTGGCGCTCTTCGACGCCGGGTTCTTCGGGATCTCTCCGCGTGAGGCCACCTCCATGGACCCGCAGCAACGGCTCTTCCTCGAAACCTGCTGGGAATCCCTGGAACGGGCGAGGATCGTGCCGGAGAACCTCCGGGGAAGTCGAACCGGCGTCTACCTGGGAGCCACCGACCACGACTACGGCAGCGACGTGCGTCCCGCCCCGGAGAAGCTGCGCGGAAACCTGATGATCGGTCGCTCCGGGGCGGTGACCGCGGGCCGGGTCTCCTACACCCTCGGGTTGGAGGGGCCCGCCCTCACGATCGACACCATGTGCTCCTCGTCCCTGGTCGCCCTGCACACGGCGGTCGCCGCCCTGAGAAGGGGCGACTGCGACCTGGCGCTCACCGGCGGCACCACGGTCATGTCCACTCCGGAGGGGTTCATCGAGTTCAGCGCCCAGGGGGCGCTCTCCCCCGACGGTCGCTGCCGGTCCTTCGGGGCCGACGCCAACGGAACCGGCTGGTGTGAGGGCATCGGCACGGTGGTACTGGAGAAGCTCGGCGACGCCCGCCGTAACGGCCACCCCGTACTCGCGCTGGTCCTCGGTGGCGCGGTGAACCAGGACGGGGCCAGTAACGGCCTGACCGCGCCCAATGGGGAGGCGCAGCGCCAGGTGATCAAGCAGGCACTGCGCGACTCCAGGGTCACCGCGGACGAGGTCGACCTGGTCGAGGCGCACGGTACCGGGACCACGCTCGGCGACCCCATCGAAGCGCATGCGCTGCTGTCCACCTACGGGCAAGGACGTCCGGAGGACGGGCAGCCGCTGTGGCTGGGATCCCTGAAGTCCAACCTGAGCCACAGCGCCGCCGCCGCGGGGATCGGTGGGGTCATCAAGACGGTGATGGCGATGCGCCACCGGACCATGCCCCGGACACTGAACGCCTCGCCTCCCTCACCCGCCATCGATTGGTCGACGGGCAGGGTGGAGCTCCTGCACGAGAACCGCGAATGGACCGTTCACGGCCACCCCCGACGCGCGGGGGTCTCCGCGTTCGGTGCCAGCGGAACCAACGCCCACGTGGTCCTGGAAGAGGCGCCCGCAGCGGAGGTCGACGGCGAGGACGGCGCACCGACCGCTGTGGAGGAGGAACCGAGCACCCCGGCCGTCCTGGGGCGGAACCCGTCCCTTCCCCTGGTGCTGTCGGCCAAGACGGAGGGTTCCCTGCGCGGCCAGGCCAAGCGACTCGCCGAGGCCATGAAGGAGCGACCGGACCTCTCCCCGGCCGACGTGGCCTTGTCCCTGGTGACCACTCGTACCCCCTTCGAACTCCGGTCCGTGGTGGTCGGGGCCGACCGCGCCGAACTGGTCGAGGCACTGGAGGCCCTCTCGCGGGGGGACGAGCAGGAGGGGGCGGCACACGGTAGAGCCGCCGCCGTCACCGCCGGTCCGGTCTTCGTCTTCCCCGGTCAGGGAGCCCAGTGGCCCGGAATGGCCGGTCGGCTCGCCGAGGAGTCCCCGGTCTTCGCCGCGGAGCTTCGAGAGTGCGCCCGCGCCCTCCGACCGTGGGTGGACTGGCCGGTACACGAAGTGCTGTTCGACAAGGACGGTCACGCGGGCGGGGTGGACGTCGACCGGGTGGATGTGATCCAGCCCGTCCTGTTCGCCGTCATGGTCTCTCTGGCCAGGACCTGGGAGGCGTGCGGAGTCGCACCCGCCTCCGTGGTCGGGCACTCCCAGGGTGAGATCTCGGCGGCCTGTGTCGCGGGCGTCCTGTCCTTGGAGGACGCGGCCCGAGTGGTGGCGCTGCGCAGCAAGCGCATCCGCACCATCACCGGGGACGGGGGGATGCTCTCCGTCGCGCTGCCACGGGCCCGGGCCGAAGAGCTGCTCTCATCCTGGCGCGGACTCTCCGTCGCCGCGGTCAACGGCACCGGTTCTGTGGTGGTGTCCGGTAACGCGGACGGCCTGGACGAACTCGCCGCGGAGCTTGAGGGTCAAGGCGTGCGCACGCGTCGCGTCCCGGTCGACTACGCCTCCCATTCCCACCATGTCGAACGGATCAAGGAGGGGATCCTCTCCGACCTCTCCGGTTTGTCCCCGCGTCCCGCGCGGATACCCCTGCACTCCACGGTCACCGGCCGCCCCATCGGGGACGATGTCATGGACGCCGACTACTGGTACCGCAACCTCCGAGGCACGGTGGAGTTGGACGCCGCCGTGCGCGGCCTGGTCGAAGCCGGTTACTCCACGTTCGTCGAGGTGAGCCCGCACACCGTGCTGCTGCCCGCCATCACGGAGACCCTGGAGGACGAGGCACCCTCCGGGAAATTCCTCACCGTCGGTTCGCTCCGCAAGGAGGACGGAGGCGCCGACCGATTCCTGACCTCGCTCGGGTCGCTGTACGCGCACGGGGAGTCGGTCGATTGGGAACGGGTCCTGGCCGGTTCCGCCGGAACCGCGGTGGACCTTCCGACCTACGCCTTCCAACGGCAGCGTCACTGGTTGGAGGCCGAGGACACCGGTGAAGCGGCCGCACCCGCCGACGTCGGTGGGGACTTTTGGGACATCGTCCGATCGGCCGATCCCAAAACCCTGGCCGAGGAGATCGGTATCGACCCCGAGGCCTCCTTCCTGGACGCGGTGCCGGCGCTCGGCAGGTGGTACGAACGCCGACAGACCGGGGCGTCCATCGAACGGTGGCGCTACCACCAGACCTGGAATCCGCTTGCGGAGCCCGTCTCACCCCGGCTGCGGGGGCGCTGGCTCGTACTCGTGCACGAGCACGGGAACACGGATCCGATCCATGCCGAGGTCACCGATCTGCTGCGCGGACACGGGGCCCGGGTCGAGGAGGTCGTGATCCCGGCCGAGGGGGCCGATCGCTCGGCGCTGTGCACTCTGTTCAAGGAGACCGCCGAAGGCGGAGTCCAGGGGATCGTCTCCCTGCTCTCCCTGCAGGAGGGACACCACCCGGACCACCCCGGACTCCCGAGGTCGGTCGCCTCCGCGTTCTCCTGCATCCAGGGTTTCGCCGACTCCGGGGTCGACGCGCCGTTGTGGATGATCACCACGGGAGCCGTCGCGGTCAGTGGCGCGGAATTCGTGAGCCACCCCGAACAGACGGCCGTGTGGGGACTGGGTCGTGTGGCGGCCCTGGAGTTCCCGGACCGCTGGGGAGGACTGGTGGACCTCCCCGGGCAAGGACTGACGGACACTTTGGGATCGCGCTTGGCCGCGGTCCTCGGGGGCACGGGGGAGGACCAGGTCGCGCTTCGCCCGGCGGCGGCCTACGGGCGACGCCTCACCCGAAGCACCGTCGACCGGGGACGGCCTCGATGGACTCCCGGCGGTACGGCCCTGTTGACCGGCGGTACGGGTGGGGTGGGCGCCCAGGTGGCCCGCTGGCTGGCCGAACTGGGCGTGCCCCGCCTGGTGCTGACGTCCAGACGCGGACCCGGCGCGCCCGGGGCGTCCGAACTCGAACAGGAGTTGCGGGCGCTGGGCGCCGAGGTGGAGATCACCGCGTGCGACGCGGGTGACGCGACCGCGCTGGCCCACATCAAGGAGCGGTCGGCCAAGGAGGGATTCCCCGTCCGCACGGTGTTCCACATGGCCGGCGCGGGCGTGCTTCGCGGCCTGGCCGACACCGATGTCGAAGAGTTCGCGGAGACCACCCACGCCAAGATCGCCGGCGCCGACGCCCTGGACCAGGTCTTCGGCGAACCAGGAGAGCTCGACGACTTCGTCCTCTTCTCTTCGGTTTCCGCGGCCTGGGGGAGCGGAGAGCACGGCGCGTACGCCTGTGCCAACGCCTATCTGGACGGCTTCGCGGAGCGCCGCCGGGGCAGGGGGCTGGCGGCGCGTTCCGTGGTCTGGGGGATCTGGTCACCCGACGAGGGCGGGGGTATGGCCGCCGATCTCGTCGAGGAACAACTGCGCAGCAGGGGCATCCCCTTCATGGACCCGAAGGCCGCGCTAGAGGGCTTTCACCGGGTCCTTGGGGGCGGGCCCGTCGTGGAGGTCCTCGCCGACGTGGACTGGAGCCGCTTCGCGCCCGTGTTCACCATGGCCCGACCCAGCCCTTTGATCACGACGGTGCCCGAAGCGCGCGCGGCACTCCTGACGGAGGAACCGAAGGAGGCCGCGGCGTCCTTCGGGTCACTCGCGGACCGCCTCGTCACCTTGGGCCCGGCTCAACGGGAGAGGGAACTCTCGGACCTGGTGCGCACCCAGATCGCCGCCGTCCTCCAGTACACCGGCCCGGACGACGTCGACCCCGAACGCGCTTTGCGAGAGCTCGGGTTCGACTCTCTGACCGCGGTCGACCTGCGGAACCGACTGGGAGGAGCCACCGGGCTGCGACTCCCCGTGACGATCGTCTTCGATCATCCCGACGCCGACTCCCTCACCGCCCACCTGGACGGGCTGCTGGTCCCCGACCCACGAGGAGACGTGGAAGCCCCTCCGGGCCGGGAGCCCGAGGTCGGACTCGACGACCCCGACGAGGTGAACGACATGGACATCGACTCTCTGGTCCGGTTGGCGCTGCAGAACGAGACCGATGAAGGTGTGAAATGACCGAGAACAACGAGCAGTTGGTTTCCGCGCTGCGCGCGTCAGTCCGGGAGAACGAGAGGCTGAAGCAGGCCGAACGCGAACCGATCGCGATCGTCTCCACCAGTTGTCGCTGCCCTGGCGGGGTCACCTCCCCCGAGGAACTCTGGAACCTCGTCTCCCGTGAGGAGGACGCGGTCGGGCCCCTGCCCACGGACCGTGGTTGGGACCTCGAACGCCTCTACCACCCGGACCCGGAACACGAGGGCACCTCCTACGTGAACTCCGGTGGCTTCCTGAAGGACGCGGGAGGCTTCGACCCGGACTTCTTCGGTATCGCCCCGCGCGAGGCCGAAGCCATGGACCCGCAACAGCGTCTGCTGTTGGAGACCTCCTGGGAGGTCTTCGAACGGGCCGGGATCCTTCCGCGTTCCCTCAAGGGCACCCCCACGGGCGTCTTCCTGGGCGCGGCCTGGCAGGGGTACGGCGAAGGCTGGCGCGAACTGGAGGGAAGCGTCCAGGGACACCTCGTGACGGGGATGTCCACCAGCGTCATCTCGGGACGCATCGCCTACACCCTGGGCCTGGAAGGCCCCGCCATCACCCTTGACACCGGGTGCTCGTCCTCCTTCGTCGCCCTGCACCTGGCCATTCAGTCCCTGCGCCGCAAGGAGACCTCGCTCGCCGTGGTCGGTGGCGTGGCGGTGATGTCCGCTCCGATCTCCCTCATCGGCTTCAGCCGGCACAAGGCCCTCGCCAAGGACGGTCGTTGCAAGGCGTTCTCCGCCGACGCCGACGGAATGGGTCTGGGGGAAGGCGCGGGAACCATCCTCCTGGAGAGGCTGTCGGACGCTCGACGCAACGGCCACCCCGTCCTCGCGGTGGTGTCCGGTAGCGCCATCAACCAGGACGGCGCCAGCAACGGCATGGCCGCCCCCAACGGTCTGGCCCAGCAGAGGGTGATCCGCCAGGCGCTCGCCGGCGCACGTCTGGACCCCGGTGACGTGGACGTGGTGGAGGCCCACGGGACCGGGACGGGCCTGGGCGACCCGATCGAGGCCGAGGCGCTCATCGCCACGTACGGCAGGGACCGCGACGGCGCCCGCCCGCTGCACATCGGATCGCTGAAGTCCAACATCGGCCACCCCCAGGCCGCCGCGGGCGTGCTCAGCGTGATCAAGATGGTCGAGGCCCTGCGGCACGGTGTCCTTCCCCGGTCGCTTCACCTCGATGAACTCACGTCCAAGGTCGATTGGTCCGAAGGCGCGATCACCCCGCTGGTCCGCTCACTGCCGTGGCCGGAGACCGAGCGGGAGCGCACCGTGGGGATCTCGTCCTTCGGTGTGAGCGGCACCAACGCCCACGTCATCCTCCGTGAGGCCCCCAAGGCCGAGGAGATTCGGGAGTCGGTCGACCCGCGGACCGTCGCTTCCTCCGCTCTTCCCTGGGTCCTGTCCGCCAGGACGGAGACCGCACTGCGGGACCAGGCCGTTCGTCTTCGCGACCGGTTGAGGGACGAACCCGACCAGGATCCGCTCGACGTCGCCTACACGCTCGCCACGGCTCGGACCGCTTTCGAGCACCGTGCCGCGGTGGTCGCCACGGGGAAGGACGACCTGCTCAAGGGGCTGGAGGCCATCGCGCAAGGCGACCCCTCCGACCTGGTGTGCCGGGGCAGGGCGGGGCAGCGGCGCAAGCGCCGTGTCGTCTTCATGTTCCCGGGTCAGGGCTCGCAGTGGTCGGGGATGGCACGTCGCATGCTCGACGAATCCCCGGTGTTCGCCGGCCGGATCGCCGAGTGCGAGCGTGCCTTCTCCGACCACGTCGACTGGTCGCTTGAGGAGCTGCTGCGAACCGAGGACGAGGGCTGGATGGAACGGGTGGACCAGGTCCAGCCGGTCCTCTTCGCCGTCATGGTCTCCCTCGCCGCGGTGTGGCGTTCGCTGGGCGTGGATCCGGACGCCGTGGTCGGTCACAGCCAGGGGGAGATCGCCGCCGCCTGTGTGAGCGGGGCGCTCTCACTCGAAGACGCGGCCCGAGTGGTGATCCTGCGCAGCCGTTCCCTGACGCGTATCGCGGGAAGCGGGGGCATGCTGTCCGTCGGCCTCCCGGCCGAGACGGTGCGCACCGAACTGGACCGATACCCGGAGCTCGCCGTCGCCGCCGCCAACGGTGCCTCCTCCGCCGTCGTGTCCGGTCCCGACGAGGAACTGAACCGACTCGAACGGGAACTGGGCGCGGAAGGGGTCCGGACGCGACGCGTCCCCGTGGACTACGCCTCGCACTCGGCCGCCGTCGAACTCCTGCGGGAGGAACTCGCCACGGCCCTTGCCCCGGTGCGACACCGTGACTCCCAGGTCCCCTTCTACTCGACCGTCCTCGGGGCTCCACTGGAGCTGTCCGCGGAGGACACCGACTACTGGTACCGCAACCTTCGCCGGACGGTGGAGCTGGAGAGTACGACCCGGAGGTTGGCGCGTGACGGCCACGACGTGTTCGTGGAGATGAGCCCGCACCCCGTTCTGACCCCGGCCGTGACCGAGACCCTCGATGACGAGGGGCGCCTGGACGCGAGCGTCGTCTCAGACAGCCTGCGTCGTGAGCAGGGCGGGCTCGACCGGCTCATGAACTCGCTCTGCGGTCTGCACACCCAGGGTGTGCGGGTGGACTGGGAGGCTCTGCTCTCCGGGGGGCGCGTCATCGACCTGCCCACCTACTCTTTCCAACGGCGCCACTACTGGCTCGAAGCACCGGTCCGCGGAGTCGGCATCGGGTCGGAGACCTCGTCCTGGCGATACGGGGTCGCGTGGAAGCGCACCGACCTCACCGCTTCGCCCGAGCTCGCGGGACGGTGGCTGATCGCCGTGCCCGCGGGGTCGAGGGATTCGTCCCTGGTCACGGATGTGCTGGGCGCCCTCGACGGTCACGGAGCACGATGCGAGGTCCTCGAACTCGTTTCGGGTGAGGACCGCGCCGCCATCGCGGAGCGCCTGCGCTCCGTCGAGGCTCCCGTGGGTCTGCTGTCCCTGTGCGCGCTGGAGGGGGACGCCGTCTCCTCCTCCGGGCGCAGCCTGGGACTCACGCTCAACAACGCGTTGGTACAGGCGTGCAACGACATCGGTGGTGACGTGCCGTTGTGGGCCGCGACCTCCGGCGCCGTCGCGGCGCACCCGGGGGAGACCGTCTCCGAACCCGAACAGGCCACCACCTGGGGGCTGGGCCGAATCGCGGCGACGGAACACCCACAGTTCTGGCGAGGACTGATCGACCTGCCGGAACGGCTCGACGACTCGGCCGCGGAGAACCTGGTCGCCCTCCTCGCCTCCGGTTCCGAAGAGCCGCAGGCGGCCGTGCGCGGAGCCGGTGTGTACGTTCGACGACTGGTCCGGGCACCCGACGTCGCGCGCTCCTGGCGACCCGAAGGCGTCGTCCTCGTCACCGGTGGCACCGGAGCCCTGGGTGGCAGGGTCGCCCAATGGCTCGCCGACAACGGTGCGGAGCACCTCGTGCTGCTCAGTCGCAGTGGTCCGGCCGCCCCCGGGGCCGATCGCCTTCGGGAGGAACTCACCGCCAAGGGCGTCCGCGTCTCCATCGTCGCGGTGGACGCGTCCGACCGCGACGCCCTTTCCGCCGCCCTGGACGGATTGCCCGACCTGAACGCGGTCGTCCACACGGCGGGGGCCCTCGACGACGGTCTGATCGACGGTCTCACCCCGGAACGGTACGACACCGTGCTCAGGCCCAAGATCGCCGCGGCCCGTAACCTGCACGAACTCACCAGAGAGCACGATCTCTCGGCGTTCATCCTGTTCTCCTCGCTCGCGGGCACGCTCGGCGGCCCCGGCCAGGGGTCCTACGCGGCGGCCAACGCCTACCTCGACGGTCTCGCGCGCCACCGACGCGACCAAGGACTCGCGGCGACGTCCATCGCGTGGGGGGCGTGGGACAGCGGAGGCCTCGTCGATGAGGAGACCTCCGAGCGGCTGCGCCGCGGCGGTATACCCGCCATGCCCGCGGAGAAGGCCGTCGACGCGATGGCCAAGGCGGTCGGAAGCGGTGACGTGTGCGTCGCCGTGGCCGACATCGAGTGGCGTCTCCTGCTGGACTCGTCGCCATGGACCAAGGACCTTCCCGTCCTGGGCGAGCTTCCCGAGGTCCGGGAACGGGACCGGGCGGCGGCGGACGAGCGGGTGGACGAAGAGGACGACCGCTGGCTCGGTCTTCGGGGAGAGGAGCGTGACCGGGAGCTGCGGCGCCTGGTCACGGCGGAGGTCGCCGCGGCCCTGGGGCACGACCCCGCCGACCTGGAGACCGATCGGGCCTTCCGCGATCTGGGATTCGACTCCCTGACCGCGGTCGACCTGCGTAACAGGATGGCCTCCGCCACCGGTGTCGGTCTGCCGGTCACCCTCGTCTTCGACTACCCCACCGTCGACGACCTGGTCCGTCACCTCTCCGAGGAGCTGCCCGGCGGAGCCGGGGAGGACGTGCCGGAGCCACAGGAGCAGGCCCCCGTCACGGCGGAGGACCCGATCGCGATCGTGGCGGTCGGCTGCCGGATGCCGGGAGGGGTGAACACTCCCGAGCAGCTCTGGGACCTCCTCAAGGAGGGCAGGGACGTGGTCGGCGACTTCCCCCGGGACCGTGGGTGGGACGTCGACGGCCTGTACGACCCCGACCCCGACAACCCCGGGACCTACTACGTCCAGGGGGGCGGTTTCCTGCAGGACGCCGGGGACTTCGATGCCGGGTTCTTCGGTATCTCCCCGCGTGAGGCGCTCACCATCGACCCCCAGCAGCGGTTGCTGCTGGAGACGTCCTGGGAGGTGTTCGAACGGGCGGGGATCAACCCGCGTGACCTGAAGGGCAGTCGGACCGGCGTGTACGTCGGCGCCAGCTACAACGACTACGGCTCCCGGGCCGCCGGTTCCAAGGAGCACGAGGGGTACCTGGCCCTGGGGAGCGCGAGCAGCGTCGTCTCCGGTCGGGTGTCCTACACGTTCGGTTTCGAGGGGCCGGCGATCACCGTGGACACGGCGTGTTCGTCGTCGTTGGTCGCGCTGCACCTGGCCACGCAGGCGTTGCGCAAGGGCGAGTGCTCGATGGCACTGGCCTGCGGGGTCGTCGTCATGTCCACCATGGACACGTTCGTCGAGTGGAGTCGACAGCGCGCCATGTCCCCCGATGGGCGTTGCAAGGCGTTCTCCACCGACGCGGACGGGGCCGGTTGGGCGGAGGGGGTCGGTGTCGTCCTCCTCGAACCACTGTCTCGTGCGCGTGAGCGGGGGCATCGTGTGCTGGGTCTGGTGCGTGGCAGCGCGGTCAACCAGGACGGCGCGTCCAACGGCTTGACCGCTCCGAACGGTCCCTCGCAGCAGCGTGTGGTGCGGGCGGCTCTGCGTGACGCGGGTCTTTCGGCGGATGACGTGGACATGGTCGAGGCGCATGGGACGGGGACCCCTTTGGGGGATCCGATCGAGGCCGAGGCGTTGCTGAAGGTCTATGGGCGTGAGCGTGAGCGGCCGTTGTGGTTGGGATCGCTCAAGTCCAACATCGGTCACACCCAGGCCGCTTCGGGTATCGCCGGTGTCATCAAGACGACGCTCGCGCTGCAGAACCGCGTCATGCCGAGAACACTGCACGCCGAATCGCCCTCGGAACTCATCGACTGGTCTCCCGGGGGGCTCACGTTGCTCAACGAGCAGGTGGAGTGGCCGGTCGGGGATCGGCCGCGTCGTGCGGGTGTCTCCTCGTTCGGGGTTTCGGGGACCAATGCGCATGTGTTGTTGGAGGAGGCGCCTGTGGTGGAGGCGCCTGTGGTGGAGGCGTCTGTTTCTGAGGCGTCTGTTTCTGGGGT
>NZ_JBSHJJ010000021.1:0-10329 GCF_053619415.1 Nocardiopsis sp. NPDC055551
TTGTATCTCTTCGAGATAGCCACCCGGGGCCACACGGTGAGCCTTTGTATCTCTTCGAGATAGCCACCCGGGGCCACACGGTGAGCCTTTGTATCGGAGCGGCCCCGGACGATTCCCGGACATCGGGGACCCCGGCGCGAGGATGAGCGCATGGACGACATCGAGGACCAGGGCGACGCCGACATCGATCCCCGCGGCGGGTCGCTTCCCGGGATCGCGGCCGCACTCGGGAGGCCGGCGGCCGGGGCCGGCCTTGCTCACTGGGGCGGGCCGGCACCCCGCCGCTCCACCCCCACGACTGCGAGTGTCAAGGAGTGTGGCCCCTCGATCACCAATGGTGCCTAGGTGTGATCTTCGTTCCTGGATCACTGATAGTGCCTAGGTTTGATGTGTTGGTCTGTGCTGACTCACTGGTCCTGCTGGGGTGATTTCGTGGGTCGGTCCCTCCTGATCGGTGAATGAGGTTCTGATCCTCGATCAGGGTTGGTCGTTGGGTTCGGACTCGTCTGGGACGTCCCGGCGTGTGGGTTACAGGTCAGAGGGTGTCCAGACCGGTTTGGACACCGGTTTGGAACGGGGTTTGGAAGGGGTCTGGACTCGGGTTTGGACAGGGTCTGGACAGGGCCTGGAAAGCAAGGAAGGCCCGCCCCGGGTGGGGCGGGCCTTCGTCGTTCCTACGCCCTGGCGCGCCACCCGTGGCGCACCTCTGCGAGCAGTTCGGTCCAGGGGGGCCGGCTGGCCGCGCTGCTGTCCTCGCGCACCACGGCGGCGAGGTCGGTAACGGCGGCGGGGGGTGCGGAGTCGAGGGCGGTGATCCCCAACTTGGCGCGCATCCGGGCGCGGTCGAGGCGGCCGGTCGGGCCGGTCGCGTGGACGGCCAGGAGGAGCGCGAGGTCGATGTCGGTCTGCTCGATCCGCTCGCTCACCTGTTCGCGGGTCAGTCCACCGGACCGCACCAGCAGGTCCAGCCACCTGATGATCTCGCTCAAGGGGTCTCCTTCCGTGGGTGTTCAGGATGACGCCCCGGGCGCGGGCCCGGGGCGTGTTCGGCGAGTTGCTCAGTGCTGGGACGGCGGGGTGGCCGCCAGGGCCTCGATCCGGTCGAGGTCTTCGGCCGCCAGGTCGACGTAGCCCAGCTCCGTCAGGTGGTGGCACCAGACCGGCTCCAGCCCCGGCTCGTCGGTGAACTCGGCGGTGGTGACGCGGCCGGCCGCGTAGGCGGCGGTACGGTCCGCGAGCACCTGGAGTTCGGACAGGTCCCACCACCCGACCCGGGCGACTTCGCGCTCGGACGGGTCGAGGTTGCCGGCGACTGTGGCCTCGAACAGCTGCCAGGTGTGGCCGGTCGACCCTTCGCGGCGGCACCGGCCGGGGTGGTAGCCGCCACCGGGAAGGCGGGTCAGCCCGGTCACGAGCAGCCCAACCTCTTCGGAGACCTCCTCCCGGGCGGCCGCCTCGTAGGAGTCGTGCTCGTCCAGGGCGTGACCGGCCACCGGGGCGATGCCGGCCGGGGCGGTTCCCCGCTCGATCATCAGCATCTCGGTGCGGTCCTCATCCAGGATCAGGACACCGACGCTCGTCTTGCAGCAGGTCTTGGGCATGATGTGGGTTCCTCTTCGTTCGTCGCGTTCGGGGAGGGTGGCCCCACCAGAGCGGTATCTCTGGTGGGGCCGGCTACATCAGGGTCAGACGGAGGCCAGCTCGCGGGTCTCCTGCACGGTCCAGGTACCGCTGTCGTCAACGGAGATCTGACCGGCCTCAGCCAGACGTCGCCGCTCTCCGTAGAGCCAGGACTTGCCGCGCTCGACCCCCATGTCCCGGAGCGCGATCTTGAGGTCGTGAGTGGTGAATTCCTTACCGACCCCCCACTCCTCGATCAGGGAGTCGACCGCCGCCTTCGCCTTCTCCGCCGACATCTGGGTGCCCTTGCGGGCCTTGGACGGCAGGATCAGTTCCGCTTCCCCCTCGACCGGCGCGAGCTCGGTATCGAGGTCGCCCACGACGTCGGGGTTGTCGTCCTCGGTGTCCAGCACGATCGGGTCGATCTCCTCGCGGTCGTCGTCCTCCTGGTCCTCGATCTCGGTCACGGCCGGGGTCTCCTCGATGTCGTCGGTGTCCGGCGCGGCCGGCGCGGCCCCGCGGCTGGCAGCGAGGAACTCGGTGTACGGCTTGCCGAACGCCTTGCGGGTGACGTCGTCGAGCTTGCCGTCCTGATCGGGCAGGGACTCGGCGGCCGGCGTCAGGACCGTGTTCTCGTCCTCCTTGTCCGTGGTCGGGGGGCCGAACATCTTGATGGGCGTGGTGTGCCGATCCGGGGCGGCCTCACGCACCGCCGCGTAGGCGGACCCGGGCTGGAAGTTCTGCCATCGATGCGGTTCCGCGCCGGCCTCCAACACGTAGTCCGGCAGGGCGAAGCTCGCGTCGCCATCGGTCTTGACCCCGAAGGAGATCGAGTCGCCGAAGTTGGCCCGCGCGTCGGTGTCGATGTTGCTGTAGGTGGCGCGCTGGAGGGAGACCTCCAGGTGGATTCCGGCGGAGCGGGCCATCTGCCCGAGCTTGACCAGCTCGTCGAAGTCGACGAGCTCGGCGGCTTCCTCGATCAGGATGTGCAGGAAGCTCAGCCCGCAGCCCCGAGTCCACCCGGGCAGGCCCTTGGACCCCAGGTAGTCGGCGCGGGCCGTGGCCGCCCGCTCGATCGCCTTGAGCATCGCTTTGGCCGACTTCTTGTCGAAGGCGGTCCACCCGATCGCGTGACCGACCGGCCCCAGGGTCTGCCGGCCCTTGGACAGGTCAATGGCGCACACGAAGGTGTCCTTCCTCGCAGCGATGTTGAGGATCTTGACCTTGCCGTAGACGCTCTTGCCGGACCCGGACATGCCCACGGTCAGGGTGTGCCGGTCGTCCAGGCCGTCGAAGAACTCGGTGCCGTCCTCGTACAGGCCCAGCGGACCGAGGGGGCCGTCCGCCAGCGAGGCCCCGACCATCTTCGGGTCCAGGCCCGGCCACGGGATCAGCTCCTTCATCACGTTCTTGGTGATGATCACCAGCTCGCCCTTGTCGGCCCGGTCGGGGTCCTCGGTGATGCGCACCGCGCCGGGAGCGACCTTGTACAGCGAAGCGAGTTCCTGGCGGCGGCGCTGGAGGTCGTCGACCGTGGCCCCGCCCTCGAACTCCAGGGTGCCCTTGACCATGGCGTCGGTCTGTTCCTTGACGCGCATGGACACGCCCCGCAGGCTCAGCACCTCCTTGACCTTGGCCCACGGGATGATCTGCCGGCCTTCCTTCGGGGTCTCCGGCGCGACCTTGTCGCCCGCCCACAGGTGCACGTTGGCGATCGCGGCGAGAGTGGCACCGCCCAGCAGCATGATGTCCAGCACCGGGCGGCCGGGGCCGGCCAGCGTCGCCAGGGTCAACCACCCCGTCGCGGTCGAGGTCATCCCCACCGCGATGTGGTGGGCGTACCAGGTGCGGGCCTCGGTGAGGGAGTGCGTGGCGTAGGTGACGATCGCGCCGGCCGCGAGGATGCCCGCGGCCGCGAGCCCGGTTCCCCACCCCAGGTCGCCCCACAGCCAGTGGGTGAGGTAGCCGGCCGGGATGAGGATCGGGATCGCGGACCAGGGCCGCATGTAGTCGCGCAGGCGCGGCTTGACCGGCCGCTTGCTGTCCTTGTCGTCCTGCTTGCCACGGAGCGATACCAGCTCGCGAGACATCGTGTACTTCCCTTCGTGTGGCCGGGGGCCGCCGGGTGGCGGCCCCCGGTGAGCTGGTTCGTCAGGCTTCGAGGTCGATGGTCTTGCGCTTGCCCTTGGGCTTGATCAGGTGCTCGAAGTGCTTGATCATCGACCCCCAGGTGCGCACCGACTCGATGCCCACCGTGCGCTGGGCCTCAGCGGCGCGGCGCAGGTGCCGGGCGATCGAGCGGGCCTTGGAGCGGACCGTGCGGTTCGACTCGCCGGCGGCCGGGGGCAGGTCCTTGAGGGAGGCCTCCAGCTCCTGGGCCGAGTACTCCAGCTCCATCGCGATCGCGCGGGAGAGCTTGCGGACCTTCTCGGTGTAGAGCCGGATGTCCGAGCCGGTCTCGAACTCGATCATCTCCAGCTCGTCGATGATCGTCTTGGCGTACTTGGACTCAGCGCTCACGGGACTCCTTCGGGTTCTTCGGGCGGGTGATGACGATGGCGATGACCCCGCGGCCGGGGCCGTACTTGCGGACGTGCGCGGCGTGCAGGTGCTCCCGCCAGGTGCGGCCCAGCCACGCGGCGGCGTCCGCGAGCTGGGAGCGGATCGGTCGGATGTCGAGTCGGGCCGAGATCAGCGAGTCGGCGTGACAGATCAGGTGATCGAGGAAGGCGGCACCCGCTCGCAGGCGGGTGCGCCAGTCGGTGCGGGTCACTCCTCCTCCTGTGCCGCCAGGCGGTCGCAGACCGCAGCGACCGCGTACAGCTCCACGGCGTCGGTCGCCAGGCTGAGCGCGCCGGCCGCACCGACCACCAGGGGCCAGACGACCTCGCCGCGGTGGATCATCCAGACGGCCACCGCCAGGCAGCCCACGAGCAGCACCGCGCGGAGGGCCAGATCGACCGGGCGCATGTGGTGAACACCGTGGGCGACTCGGCGGAGCAGGGCGGTCAGGTCGATGCGGACGGTCATGGAGGGCTGGGGGCAGGTCATGATGCGATCTCCTCGAATCCAGGAAGTGGCAGCTGGTCAGCGCAGAGCGGGCAGCGGGTGTTGTCGGGGGTGCGGTGCCGGCGCGGCTCCCGGCACCGGTCGTCCTCGGGTACGGGTCGAAGGTCATCCACGTGCGTCACTCCCCGGGCGGTACTTGCGCACCGTCTTGGGGTCGACCCCCAGGTCCTTCGCGGCCGCCTTCACCGGGGCGGTGGGGTGGGTCTTGTAGTAGTCCTCCACCCGCTGCCGGGCGGTCTGGGAGCGGCGCCGGGCGGCGTCCTCAAGGGCCGGCGGGGCGTCCGTGGAGGGGTGGATGTCGCCGGTCGGACCGTGGTCCCCCCCGGGGGATGACGTGTCGTCCCCCCCGTGATCCCCCCCGTGGTCCTGGTGGCGGAGGAAGTCGGCGGCCTGGTCCGCGATCTCCTCCCCCACGATCTCCAGAGCGTCGCGGTCGCGGTCGGCGCGGCGCGGGAGCGGCGGCAGCTCCTGGTCCTCGTTGTCGACCGGCATCTCGGTCACCGTGGTGCGGTCGATGTCGCCCACGAGCTTGGTGATGGCAGCGGAGGAGGTGACGGCCACCAGGTACGCCATCACCGCGAACGCAGCGGATCCGGCGGAGGTGATCGCGCCCACCGGCCCGGACCCGATCGTGGCCCCGACCATGGAGATCAGCAGCGGCACGATCATCAGGCCCACCAGCAGGTTGCGGACCAACCCCGTGTCCGGCAGCCGTCCGGCGCGGGCGAGCTTGCCGGCCCACAGGATTGCGACCGTGGACATGCCGGTCAGGGTGATCTCAGCGATGTAGCCCACCCCGTCCGCAGCGGCCGGATAGTGGGTGACCAGGGCCGCTTCCAGGCTCATCGCGGACCCGATCGACAGCACGATCGAGGCCCCCAGGCACAGCCGGGAGAACCGCGTCCTGCTGCGCACGAGGTCGAGGACGGTGTAGGCCGGGTCGGTCGCGGCGCGGGCGGCGTCCACGGCGGCAGCGGCCCGGATGCGCTCTTCCTCGCGGCGGTCGGTCTCGCGCACCTTGCGCAGTTCGCGGCGGTGCTCCATCTCCAGGCCAGTCGCCAGCCGTTCGGCCTGGAGGCGGTCGGCGTCGGAGCGGGTGTCCGGGTTCAGTCGGGGGTCGGAGAGCAGCGTCTGGTTCGGCACGGACGCGAGCGCCTGAGCCTGCCGGGTCCGCTCCTGGAGGGTGGCCACCACGTCCGGCGTGACAGCGGCGCGTTTGCGGAGATTCATCGGTGGTCCTTCCTGGTCAAGCTGCGGAGGGTTTCGAGGTCGGAGCGCCGGTCGATGACGGGCGGGCCGACGATCAGCCAGAACAGGCCGCCGGTCAGCAGCAAGGCGAACAGCGAGATCAGCTCAACCACGGCGGCGGCTCCTTCGGCGGGAGGTGACCCGGGCGAAGACCAGGCGGGTCTGGGACAGGCGGCGGATCCGGGCGCGGACCTTGCGGTAGCCGGCGGCGACTCGGAGCGCTCCGAGGACCAGGAGCAGCACCACCACGGCGGTCGCGACCACGGCGGGGAGCATGTCGGGGGTCATGCCGCTTCCTCCTGCACCGTGGTGCCCTGACGAGTGGTGCGCACGAGCCCCTCGCCTCGGAGGAGGCGGACGGCCTTGTGCGCCGTGCCGGGGCTGACCCGCCAGGCGGTAGCCATCTGGATGACGGTGGGGAGCCGGTCCCCCGGGGGCAGGGAGCCCGTGGCGATGAGCTCCCGGTAGTGGTCTGCGATCTGGACGTATGGAGCGGCAGGTCGAGAAAGGGTTGTGATGAGCGAGATACTGGGCATCCGGGTCGTCCTTCCTTGAGTGGTGGCCCGGGGTCGGCCTCAGCGGGTGCATCCGCTGGGGCCGTTTTGCGTTTCAGGTGTGCAGACCATCGGGACGGGCCGCAGCGTGCTGCGGTGATCCAGCGCGGTTGACCCCGTGATGAGGGGGCTGGTCTGCGGTAGTGCTGTGAAGTTCTCAAAGCTCAAGTGCCTACGGGCTTCCACTCGACCGAAGTCGGAGTCCGCATCCGGGCCGGTCTCTGCGGACCGTGTATGTGTACTGTAGGGCATATATATGGTCCGTGTATACACCCCTTGACATATGAGCCTAAGAATTTTCGAATTCGCAGGTCAAGGCGTGTATATACAGCCTTGTTCATGGCGCGTAGACTGAAGATCCGATCATCAGACCGCATATATGCCTTCAAGGAGGCCCTTCATGGCTCCCCAGCTACAGCGACCGAAGCCCCCATACGTCCAGATCGCAGACCACTACCGGGAGCTCATCGCCACGGGCTCCCTGCGCCACGGCGCGAAGATGCCGACCGTTGCCGAGATCGCGGACCGCTGGTCCTGCTCCCCAGGTACCGCGCACAAAGCCCTTCGCCAGCTCCGCGGTGAAGGCCTGATCGACACGAAACAGCAGGGCAGCACGGTCAACGGAACCCGTGCCGTCCCCGAGCCCTCCGAGCGGGTGCGGCGGACCGCTCTGCCAGAAGGGGCCGACGTGGAGGTCACCGAGGTTGGCGTGGTGCCGATGCTTCCGTCCGTAGGAGCCGCGCTCGGGGTCAACGCGGACGCAATGAACATGACGGTGATCCGCCGAGAGGAGATCTCACGCAGGGAAGGTCGTCCCTACAAGCTCTCCGTCATGTGGGTGCCTGTCCCCTTCTCCCAGGAGGTCCCCGAACTCCTGGCAGAGGCCCCGATCCCGAACACGGTGGAGCTGATCGGGAGCCGGACTCCCCGACAGGCCACAGACGGCAGGGACTACTTCGAGGGCCGGACCGCAGATCAGCGCGAGGCCAACGCGCTGGGTATCGAGGTGGGTAGCGCACTCCTGGCGGGTACCGCCGTATGGCGTGACAACGAAGGACCCATCGCGTACTACGAGTTCGTTTGCCCCCCCGGACACGTCGTCAGCTCCGCTTACCAGCTCCTGCCTCAGGCGTAGAACAACCCAAGAAGGCCCGCCCTGGACAGGGCGGGCCTTCTTCATGCCCAGATCAGTCCTGGATCGGAGAAAGACGTCCCTGCGCTCGAAGACGAGCGATCCCCGCGGCCGCCACCTCTCGGTTCGCGGACACCATCTCGGCCCGGATCTCCGCCAGACTCTCCACACTCAGTGGCTCCGGCTCTTCAGCAACCGTCAAGGCCTCCTGAACGGGCGCAGCAGCCCTTTCCCCGTCGCGCGGCTCTGGGACGTCCAGGCGGGCGTCTGAACGCCGCGCATCCCATCCGGAGCGGTCCGAGCGGTTCGGGAGGATCCGCGTCTCCGCGATCTCCTCGACCTGAGTCGGTGGGAGCACGTCGACCCCCCACTCCAGACCCCATCGCTCGATCAGGCGCCGCACCGACTCTTGCCCGTTCCTCTCGGCGGCGTGCACCAGCTCCAGGCGCCGGCCCCGCTTCGGCGCGATGTGGGTGTACCAGGTCTCGCTGGGGAACACCGCGACCGCAGACGCCGCCGGGTCATCCGGAGCCGCCAGGTCCGCGTCGGAGATCTCCTCGACCTCGATCAGGTCCTTGAGGAGGTCCTTGATCTTGGCCGAGTACACCAGGGCCCGAACCATGTGGGACCCCTCCTCGAACTCGCGCCAGATCATGACGTCCTGCTTGCGCAACTTCTCGTCACGGGTCTCGTCAGCGGAGTCGGCCACGATCTCGAACGGAGTCCGCCGGCCCGCCTTCCGGCCGGACTTGACGTCGCCCCGGGTCATCTCCGCCCCGAGCGCCCACGAGGCCTGACCCTCACCGGACTTGATGAGGTACCGGGCCAGACGGACCCCTTCACTCATCTCACCGAGCGGCGCTTCGGCGGCACCTGGCACGTCGACCCGCACCCCGTGCTTCTCCGAGGGCCGGTAGCCGCCCTCCTTTTCCAGCGCGGCAGCCCAACGGGTGTAGGCCGCGATGCTGAACTCGGCCGCGGTGCGCTCCGTCCAGGGGGTGTCGAGGAACAACAGGACGTGGAAGTGCGGGTGCCAACCGTTCGGCCCCCGGGTGACCTCCCACGCACGGGCGTAACCGAGGATGCCGAACTGGTCCTTCATTCGGACCCACATCTTTCCGCCCTTGGCCCCGAAGCTCCGGGACCACGCGGCGTGCTGGATCTTGACCAGGTCCTTGAGCACATGACGCTCGAAGTGCCTCATGGTCAGGGTCACCATGGCCACGCCGTGACCGGCGGTCTCCCAGGCCTCGACGTAGGTCTGGAGTTCGTCTGCGCGGCCCGATCGGATCCGGCCGGCGCAGACCGGGCACAGGTGGATCTTGGCGCAGGTGGACAGTCCGCCGAAGTAGGCCTGCCCGGCACCCTTCATCAGGGTGGACGCGCCTTCCACGATCGAGTAGCCGCATGCTCGCGCGGCCTTGTCCAGCGTGATCTCCCGCACGCGGTCTTGGAGTCCCCAGACTTCATCGCGCAGGCCCGACTTCCAGTCCGCCCCACCGTCTTCGGTCGGGGGCGTGGCCGGGAGGCCCTTTTTAGACCGCCCCGTAGGCCCAGCGAGCTTCTGACCTGCGCGGGTAGTACTGCCCCCTGTACTACCAAGGCGCACGTCCGTGGAGGGCTGAGGCGACCTCGCACGCGCATCTTTCGTTGTGTCGGAACGGGTTTGGGTTACCCTGGACAACGACGGCATCACGTCACCGATCTAGACCGGCTGCAACCGGTCGGGTCAGGCCGAACGCATCCGGGCTGCAACCCCGCGTTCGGCAGCAATAGAGAACAAGCTGTTGACATCAGGGTCGGGGCGCAATCCCGGCCCTTTGTCATGTCCAGCATCATCGCGCATCCGGGGGCACCCCGAGCGCTTATCCACACCCCGCCCTCTCCAGTCACACCCCAGACCGCGAAAAACGCCCAGGCCAGACGGCCTAGGCGTCGTCACGAAAAGACATTCCCCTCCGGGGAGGGCCTCGGGAATCCAGGATGGGGGAAGGGACCGGCGGCCGGGTGCGGCGTGCACTGTGGCCAAGGTCCGGGGTGGCGCGGCCCCATCCCCTCATCCACCGGCGGTCAAGACCTATCCCACCGGAGCCGGGGAGACACACCCTGGCAGGCACCGGGCGGCTGCGAGCTCGTTCCTCACTCGGTCCACCCGGCACCCACCAGGGCGCAAGCCCGAGCAAGCTCGGGTGTCACCCCGACACCGGCGGGATGTGCCCTACGGGCGCCGACGGATGACGGGATGGAACCCCACCACGAGCCCCCGTTTTCGAGGGGGATCCGCCCAGCGAGGGTCCTACCGATCTCGTCCTCCAGGAGCACGAGCACCAGGACCCGATCGAGGACCAGATCCCCATCACGACGCCACACACCTAGGCACTACTAGTGATCGAGGTCAGGTACACGCCCGTGCATTCCTCAAACGAGGGAGCCGGCGCGACACCTGTACGCCGTCAAGGTGCGGGTTTCCCGTTTCCCGGATCGAGGGCAACAGGCAACGGGATGTACCCAGGTATCTGGGATACCGGCGTGTCGGCGTGTCGTCCTGAACCTGGAGTGCGCAGGTATCTGCGATCACCGGTCGTCGGCGTGTCGGATTTTGAGTGAGCCTTTGTATCTCTTCGAGATAGCCACCCGGGGCCACACGGTGAGCCTTTGTATCTCTTCGAGATAGCCACCCGGGGCCACACGGTGAGCCTTTGTATC
>NZ_JBSHJJ010000022.1:0-2023 GCF_053619415.1 Nocardiopsis sp. NPDC055551
GTGAATGTTTTTACTTCTGATAATGCCGATAAGATTATTTAAATAGTTAGGGTCTGTTGCATACCCTCCAGCTTTGATTCCCTTCGCATAGTCCTCAACGCTTTTTGCGTTCTTCAGCTTTGACGCATAACGCGGCTTGGATAATAGTTCCGCGTGGGCGCGTATGGAATCTTGATAGCTGTTGTACTTTGCAAAGCCATCCTTCACGTGATAGGTCTTACCGTTATATACTTCGGTCGTACCCATCGTGGCACTTCCTGCTGTACCTCTTCCCTTTATTCCAAATAGGTTCTTAGAGTAGTAGGCAAGCCCGGACAATCCGCCCGGGTTTGAACCGCCTGATTCTAACATGATTTGACCCAGTATGATGGATGCAGGGATGCCAGTTTCTTTCTGTATGGCTTGCGCGTCTTTGATAAACGGCTTTATATTTACGCCCATACTTCCACCTACTTTGTCAGGATTTTGATTTTCTGACCCGGTTTAATTTTGTTCGGGTCTTTGAGTTTGTTAAACTTGGCTGTTTCCATATACGCGGCTTTTGTACCACCCTTACCATATTTCTGCGTCAATTCTGACAACGTGTCACCTTTTTTCACCGTCACCGTTTTGTATTTTGGTGTAGACGGTTTTTTCGCTGGCGATGGCTTTTTAGCCGGGGTTGACGGTTTTTTAGCAGGTGTTGTCGTTTTGGCAGGTGTTGACGGTTTCGCGTTCTTCAGCTTTTCCAGTTCTTTATGAAGCTGGTCATTTTCTGTTTCCAAGTTGCTGTATTTCTTCGCTTGATCGGCAAGCTGTTTTGAAATGCTGTCCTTTACTTGGTCAACATACGTTTTGTTTTCCTTGCCAATATCGGTAATGGTGTCGATTACATCTGACTTAAATGATTCTTGGTTCTGCCCCAATTCATTTGCAAAGTTGTTTAAGGCTGTATCAACGCTACCTTCAATGAGAGATTGATTGTTTTGTAGCTGTGCCTGAACCAAGCTTGAATTCATAGGATTGCCATCCAAGTAATCACCCTCTAATGCTTCAGAAGTCACGTACTGTTCTTCCTCAGCAGGACGCCCACGCGTCACAAGGGAGACTAATAGAAAGACCCCAATTGCAACCGACCCGATAATGACAATATTCTTTTTGTTTAATTGGAATTTCTTTTTACCCGGGGAATGACCCCCGGATTCATGACCGACTTGTTCAAATTCCGCCATACCAATATAAGCCTCCTATCGGATCACCGAAATAATGATTCTTAGGGAAGTTTTCTTCATCTACCTGATTTCCGTTTAGATCGACTGTCGCTTTCTCAATACTCATGTTTGTTACTTTGTCGATCAATGCTTCTTTCGGAACCATCGGGTAAATGAAGTTGGCATGTGTTGGGCGTAATTCTTCAGCGTCTCCAATACCTAGCTGCGCGTCAGGTAGCTCCACTGGACGTGAAAGCTCCTGAAGCGCATGAACCCGGTTTTGAAGGTGATAGCCTTCCATCATGCCGCCTTACCTCCCTTGTAATACTTTGATGCCTGAAATTGAATTGCTCGCGATTGTGCTGATAATGGAAGTCGTAGACTTGGCATTTTTCAGGAACAGATAAATACCAATGAGAATCCCGATACCCGCAATCACGTCAAAAAACTTGTTAACCATCCACAAGACCTCCCATGATTTGTTTTACCTTGTCAACGTTCAGGACTGCCATACTTGCGAGAACAAGTACCAAGAACGTGTACGTTATTTTTTCATTTGTGAACATACCCAGCAGGATAACGAAAAAGAGAAAGGTGATAATAAACCGCATAGACTTTGTAAACTCTTGCATAGAATCACCCCTTTACTTCAAGCCAAAACCGCGTTTAAGACCGTTCCAAAACCCATCTATGAAACTGTCTTTAGCGGCTTTTTTGACTTTCTTTTTCTGCTCCGGCTTCATCTTTTGATACTTTTTATACGTGTCGTATCCTGTCGCTTTTTCAACTGCCTTTTTCGCTGTCTTTCCGGCTTCGTAGACGGTTTCTTTTGT
>NZ_JBSHJJ010000022.1:2033-6584 GCF_053619415.1 Nocardiopsis sp. NPDC055551
TGTAGATTCCCAACCATCTTTTACAACGTCCATCGGTGTAGAAATGTCAGGCGTCATTTTCTGTGCCATCTTTGACAGGTGTTTGCCGCCATAAAAGTCATCAAGAATAATCCATATGGCTGTGAGCGCCAGCGTGAAAAACAAAAGACCTTTTTCCATGTGTTATCCCTTCTTTTTGCGGCGGATAAAGAAGAACCAAAACACGATGATAATAACGGTGAGAACAAGAATTTTAGTCATTGCTTGACGCACCCCCGATTTTTGAAATAACCATTTTCAGATCGGTTAGAATTTCCCGTGTCTGTTCGTTATCCTTTGATTGTTTGAACATGAACCACGCGAGCATTACGCCCATGGCTCCGTTATTTAATAGGATTGAATAGATTTGCTCCACAAGTCACACCCCCTACACCCTTGCCGAGAATAGGAATACGACAAGGAACACAATGCCGAACCCCAGCAAGATTTGTTTTGATGTAATAGGGTCTTGCTTTACGTCATGCTCTTTTGCTGTGTCCTCATCATCGACAAGAGACATTTGATCTTCAGCTTCGGGAACTGTAGACGTTCGGGTACTCATAAACCCCATGTTTGGATATAAGTCTGCGGCATGGTAGAACATTTCACCTAGACCCATTTGTGATGGTGCGTTCATATAAATCCTCCTTCGTAGTAGTCAAATAAGAAAAGGAGGGAAAAGCCCTCCCGCGTGTATTAATGCAAGCGTGAAAGCTTTTCAGCAACGATTTTCACGCGCCCGCCTTTTTGAGTATTGAAGCGAATCCAAAACTCTGTAAGACGTTCGGTGTCAATATAGTCACGAGAGCCGCCGAGGTTTGGCAAGCCTTGGTTAGAGAAGTCAAACACATAAACCCCATCCGGTAAGACATAACCCAAGTCCGAATGATTTCGGGCTGCAAGTGCTGACGGCTTAATGCTGTAAGGGATGTCGGCTTGGTTAAATACCAATTCCAAGTTGCCCGCAAAGTCGCTGTCCTTCAGCGGGTTGCCTGACTCATCCGTAAAGTAAAACATGAGTTTACGGTAGATCGTCCCTGTCTGAAGCTTCACGATATTTTGACCGTTCCCGGTGAACTGTTCGCCTTTTTCGTTTACAAGCTTCAGGACAGAAATATCCGGCATAGCTTGTGGTACAGAAGGGACGGAGAACGTTTCAATTGTCGGCGTGATTTTCAATTGCTTCAGTGTAACGGTGTCTCCAGTAGCCAACTGATACGCGTCTTGCGCGCGTGCTGTATCAATCTGAAGGGAAACGGTTGTCTCCTCGTTTTGTAGCAAGATAAGACCGACCGGGTCACGTTGGTTTAAAGTTAATGGCAGCGCGACTTGGAATTTAATACGCGCGTCTTTACCTGACGTGCTCGCGGCTGTTTCAATGTAAGATAACGCCCGCGGACTTGATGCAGGTAATAGAACGTCTGGATTCAATCGGTTTAAGCTGTATAGGTGAAGGGCTTCGCCTGACACAACAAAAGGACGGAATCCACTGTTTAATTCCAGTGCAATATTTCTGATAATCTGGTATGGTGAAAATGGTTTAGTTGGAATTGCCGCGTTCTGCGATTTGAGAGAGACAGTCGCGTCAAATTCAACTAAAATTTGTGATAGCAGGCGTACTTTCGGTAGGTTGAATGATACCGTTTGTGCGTCCTCTGTCACTGTCTGTGTACCCATCATCTGCCATGTTTGGCGGGTAGCCTGCGAGAATAGTTGAGCCTTTGCCTGTGCTGATAGTTGCTGTTGAGTTGCCATAAATTAAAATTCCTCCTTAGACTTCTGCCGCGATTGTAGATACAACCGGGATATGATATTTTGCTGAAGCTTTCTTAATAATCCACATGAAAACCATCGTGATAAATACAGTAATGAACGTATGAACTAACCATTTAACCTTCATGCTTTTTTCCTCCTTATACTGCGTTTACTAATTGCGTCACACCGTTAACCGGATGCTTCGTGACAATAACCTTTGTTACGACAATGACCATCATTGTGAATAGCGCAATGACAATCATGTTCTTCAGCCCGACACCTGCAAATTTTCGTGTCTCCAAGTCATCACCTCCTTTAAAGCTTCAATTTTGCTAGTACCGGGTTTTGCATACCCACTTTCCAATACCAAAAATTGTGCCCGCCGGGTTGCTCCATAAATTGCGGCATCCCTGTTGCTTTCACAATCTTTTTACGGTCATCCGGGTTTTGCATGGTGAAAATGAAATAGTGTGAACTGTTGGCCATAGCAATGACCGGAATGTCTGTTGGGCGCTGGGTACAAGCCCAAACGACTGCTTCTTTCGAACGCCCGCGCGTGTATAAGGCTTTCAATTCTTTCGGGTAGTTATGGGCGCTTGGCGCGACTTCCATTAATTCGTCTATCCATAGAATCGTATTTTCACGCTTGTACACCCAGCTCATGAGCGCGTTGTAATATTCCGGCTCTAATTCTTCAGCGACCGGGCAATAGATAATTTTCGGCGTCTCGACCTCGGACACGTCTTCCAATCGGTGAACCACAGTAAAGTCCTTACCTTCCTGCAAGCCATGCCACAATTCCTGCCGTTTCTTGCGGCGCTCGTGTACTTCGCCTTTCGTATCAAGCTTTACCACATGGTCTTTCCCAGCGAGATATACCTCAGCGACAACCGATTTACCTGTACCGGTTTGACCACAGATAAAAACGTGTTCGTCATCGCCAATTGTCATTCGCATGTTTTCCACTTCCTTTCGTGCTGTAAGCTTTCACAACACGCTTCACGCCTTTACCTCTTTTCATAGCAGCCATGATGGACGGTTTCGGGATTTTGTCGTAAGGGATTTTCTCCACAACTAAAAATTCCTCGCCCTGTTCGATAATGTCCAAGTGTTCAAACCAATAACGGCTGTATTCATGCATGGGGATGTTGTAATAGAAGTCACCTTGCTTCAGCGTCACCATACCGGACATAGTCGATCATCCCCTCTAAATGGTTGAGGAATTTTAAGACATCAATATCCTCCGAAAGGGATGAGTTGATGTAAGGAGCCGCCAAATTGCTTACTAGTGGGTTCCCCAGATCGTTCAGCAGGCTTTTGATTAGTTCTTTCAGGCGCGCTTTCATTTCCTCGTTGTTCTGTTGGTTGTTTTGGTAGTTCTCGTTTTGGCAAGACATTTTTCTGTACCTCTTTCTTTTTAGGTTGTTTGGATTTCCACATAATGAATTTAGGTATAAAGATCGTAAAGCACGCAATGAGTAACGCTATATGGTCTGCATACTCACTGGCGACACCCGCCACGCCTTCAGACTTCGCCATGATGTTTGCGAGTGGCGTACATATCTGTTCGGCTTCATCGGCGGTTAATGCAAAGTCTTCCATCCCAGGTCGTGCTGCCACGATCGCGCTTGTCGTCAGTAACAGCATTTTCAGCTGGGATGAATCAACATTGCCCGCCGTCTTTTTCTTGGCTGCGCTTTTCTTTTTCGTGCCAGTACCAGGAGGGCGACCGCGTTTCTTTTTCGGCTGTTCCTCCTGGTCACTTCCCGGCACATCTACCATAACCACCCGAGGAGCGTTTTCGCTTTGCTTGGTGCTGGCTGTTCCTCTTCCTCCGGTTCCTCCACTTTTGGCGGTTCCGGTACTGGAATTTCCTGTGCTTGTCCCTGCGGCTGTTCCTTTGTTCCCATCAGGTTTTGGATGTCCTGTAGCAGATTCTTTGCCCATTTTGGCGCGTCCTCCTGTTCCTCTTTTTTCGGTGTTTCTTCAGCAGACGATTTTTCTTCTTTTTCTTCTAGTTCTTTTGGCATAGAAAATAAATCCTCCTTTTGTCCTATTTCTGTTCGATAAATTAAATAATATAGGAACATGTGTTCGATTTCAAGACAAAAAATAAAAATAAATGAATTAATTTCATATTTAATTATTTTTAGGCAAAATAAAAAGCCGGGAAAATGAATTTCCCGACTCTTTTAAAAGTCACACGACACATGCGGACGACTTGTATTTTTAATATAGTCCATATTTCTTTTCTGTCTATTCGTTAGTAAAATTCCCTTGTTTACTTCCTGCTTTAAATCAAAATCGTCAGAACCCATTTTAAGCATAGTAGCAAATTTTCGTCTTTTTAATTCGCCTTTATAAATAGAATAATAGGCTTCTTTTTTCGTTATCATTTCTCCGCGCTCCTGACGCGCCTGTAAGCTTTTTAATTTCTCTAGGATATCATAATATACCCCTCTATTTAATTTCTTGATATACGCGCCGGGAATGCCTTTAAATTTCATTGTCTCCGAACCTTTGACCAAACGATATTGTTTTACTTTGCTTTTTTCGGGATAATTAAATACATTCCGAGAAAAAGAGGATATTTCTTTTTCTATTTCTTCTGGTTTTATTTCATCAGCATATTTTTCATAATACGTTTTTGGTTGAATGAATAAACCTTCTTCAAGAATACCTTCCAGTTTCCATTTACCGTACTCTCTATCGTCAACCTACGTGGATCGTCCGTGTCCGGACAAAAGCACACGGTTACGCTGGGTAGTCTTCTTGTAT
>NZ_JBSHJJ010000023.1:0-2500 GCF_053619415.1 Nocardiopsis sp. NPDC055551
GTCGTTACGCCATTCGTGCAGGTCGGAACTTACCCGACAAGGAATTTCGCTACCTTAGGATGGTTATAGTTACCACCGCCGTTTACTGGCGCTTAAGTTCTCAGCTTCGCCACACCGAAATGTGACTAACCGGTCCCCTTAACGTTCCAGCACCGGGCAGGCGTCAGTCCGTATACATCGCCTTACGGCTTCGCACGGACCTGTGTTTTTAGTAAACAGTCGCTTCTCGCTGGTCTCTGCGGCCACACCCAGCTCAGAGTGCAAGACTCATCACCAGACATGGCCCCCCTTCTCCCGAAGTTACGGGGGCATTTTGCCGAGTTCCTTAACCATAGTTCACCCGAACGCCTCGGTATTCTCTACCTGACCACCTGAGTCGGTTTAGGGTACGGGCCGCCATGAAACTCGCTAGAGGCTTTTCTCGACAGCATAGGATCATCCACTTCACCACAATCGGCTCGGCATCAGGTCTCAGCCACATGCACGACGGATTTACCTATCGCACGGCCTACACCCTTACCCCGGGACAACCACCGCCCGGGATGGACTACCTTCCTGCGTCACCCCATCACTCACCTACTACCAGCTCGGGTCACCGGCTCCACCACTTTCCATTCCCCGAAGGGTCCGGAACGGCTTCACGGGCTTAGCATCACTGGATTCAATGTTTGACGCTTCACAGCGGGTACCGGAATATCAACCGGTTATCCATCGACTACGCCTGTCGGCCTCGCCTTAGGTCCCGACTTACCCTGGGCAGATCAGCTTGACCCAGGAACCCTTAGTCAATCGGCGCACACGTTTCTCACGTGTGAATCGCTACTCATGCCTGCATTCTCACTCGTGAACCGTCCACAACTCGCTTCCACGGCTGCTTCACCCGGCACACGACGCTCCCCTACCCATCACAGCCGCCGTTGGGCGTATTGCTGCAATGACACGACTTCGGCGGTACGCTTGAGCCCCGCTACATTGTCGGCGCGGAATCACTTGACCAGTGAGCTATTACGCACTCTTTCAAGGGTGGCTGCTTCTAAGCCAACCTCCTGGTTGTCTCTGCGACTCCACATCCTTTCCCACTTAGCGTACGCTTAGGGGCCTTAGTCGATGCTCTGGGCTGTTTCCCTCTCGACCATGGAGCTTATCCCCCACAGTCTCACTGCCGCGCTCTCACTTACCGGCATTCGGAGTTTGGCTAAGGTCAGTAACCCGGTAGGGCCCATCGCCTATCCAGTGCTCTACCTCCGGCAAGAAACACACGACGCTGCACCTAAATGCATTTCGGGGAGAACCAGCTATCACGGAGTTTGATTGGCCTTTCACCCCTAACCACAGGTCATCCCCCAGGTTTTCAACCCTGGTGGGTTCGGTCCTCCACGACGTCTTACAGCCGCTTCAACCTGCCCATGGCTAGATCACTCCGCTTCGGGTCTAGAGCGTGCAACTCAAACGCCCTCTTCGGACTCGCTTTCGCTACGGCTTCCCCACACGGGTTAACCTCGCTACACACCGCTAACTCGCAGGCTCATTCTTCAAAAGGCACGCAGTCACGACGCACCGAGCAAACTCGATGCGCGACGCTCCCACGGCTTGTAGGCACACGGTTTCAGGTACTATTTCACTCCGCTCCCGCGGTACTTTTCACCATTCCCTCACGGTACTATCCGCTATCGGTCACCAGGGAATATTTAGGCTTAGCGGGTGGTCCCGCCAGATTCACACGGGATTTCTCGGGCCCCGTGCTACTTGGGTGTCTCTCAAACGAGCCGCTGATGTTTCGACTACGGGGGTCTTACCCTCTACGCCGGACCTTTCGCATGTCCTTCGCCTACATCAACGGTTTATGACTCGTCCCACGGCCGGCAGACCGTGGAAGAGAGATCCCACAACCCCGCATGCGCAACCCCTGCCGGGTCTCACACACATACGGTTTGGCCTCATCCAGTTTCGCTCGCCACTACTCCCGGAATCACGGTTGTTTTCTCTTCCTGCGGGTACTGAGATGTTTCACTTCCCCGCGTTCCCTCCACACTGCCTATGAGTTCAGCAGCGGGTGACAGCCCATGACGACTGCCGGGTTTCCCCATTCGGAAACCCCCGGATCAAAGCCTGGTTGACGACTCCCCGGGGACTATCGTGGCCTCCCACGTCCTTCATCGGTTCCTGGTGCCAAGGCATCCACCGTGCGCCCTTAAAAACTTGGCCACAGATGCTCGCGTCCACTGTGCAGTTCTCAAACAACGACCAACCACCCACCACCCCGAGACCAAACATCCCGAGTTCACTGGGGCCGGCAACCGAAGAAACAGCCACAACATGGCCGCTCCCTCAGACACCCAACAGCGTGCCCGACCCAGCCGACCCATGACCCTGCGTTCCACGCCGAAGCAGTACTAGCAAAACCATCGAATCCACTGTGCCGAATAGTCAACGTTCCACCCATGAGCAACCAGCACCAGACGTTCGCTGATGAACTGGCCCCTGGACCACCAACCCGAAA
>NZ_JBSHJJ010000024.1:0-3913 GCF_053619415.1 Nocardiopsis sp. NPDC055551
TGACAATCCCACATTTCTGTGCTAATTAACATGAACCACGGGAACTGTCAATAAATAAAATATCCTCCCGGAAAAGGGAGGACTATTCTTTAGGCGATATATTAAAGTGTTTTAAATATACAAGAATTTCGTAAACATCCATATTGTTGTACTTCTTATCTATCCAATCCTTTAAAAAGTGTTCAATATGCTTGTATTTCGTATCTAATTTCATATTAATAATATCTAATATTTCTAGATTTGGCATAAATTATTCATCTCCTTTAATGGAGAGAGTATATACACACTTATTTTAGTTTGTCAATAATAACCTGTTATAAACATTTATACTCAGTGCGAACATAAGAGATAGGACATTTCTATCCCTGATACCCAGTTATTTCATATATAATAGGACTTTACATTCAGGAACATGTGTTCTATTATTGGTACAGAAATATTTTCTTCTCCTACCAATATGTCGCATAATGTCGAATCCTTCCTGAAAAAATTCTGAAGAAATTTGTAAAAAGGGGTAGACATGATATATCCCTTGATGGTAAGATAAGGTCATCAAAGGGAACATAAAGGAATCTGAAGCCCTTTAAAGGAAGTGATACATATGTAGAGGGAGGTACGCTTTTTGTCTAGTGAAGAGGTTTTAACAGTTAAACAGGTAGCCGAGATATTAAAAATATCTGAAAAAACGGCTCGCAAAATGCTGAACAACGGAGAAATTAAAGGTTTCAAAGTCGGTCGAGAATGGCGCGTGTCAGCTGAAAAATTCAATGAATACTTAAAACAAAATTAATTCTTTGGGGGAATTTTAAAATGACAAACACTATTAAAAACACTGAAAACACTACTGACGTATTGGCAACTGAGGACATTGCAACAGCATCACCAAGTATTTTTGAACAAGGTACACAACAAATGTTTTCAACTATCCAGGCAACGGACAGAAAGAGCAGCATCAAACTTTACAACGCGGTAAGCAACGCTGAACACTCTCTATCAGACCATATCGGAGAAGTAATTGAAATTACAGACATGGTCGCCCATGCGGTTGAATTAGAGGATGAAGTCACGAAAGAGACAATTCAGGCAATGCGCGTTGTTCTTTTAACAGCAGACGGACAAGGCTATCACAGTGTATCTCAGGGCGTAGCAAGCTCCCTACAACGTATCATTGGGATTGTAGGGCAAGGTCCTTGGACGGACGAGCCATTAAAAGTTGTTCCAAAAGAAGTTAAAACCCGCCGCGGCTTTAAAACATTGACACTTGCGCTTGTGGACTAATTAAATAGTCGCTCCGATCGGGGCGGCTTTTCTTATATTAAATTACTATATACGGAGGTTGCTAGACTTGGATAAAAACGTAATGATTTTCGACAACGGAGAACGCCGCACAGAGATTAAAGAGGATAGAGTGGAGAATATGTATTGTTTCGCTCAAAAGCTTGATGACGATACACAACAGATTATTAGTTTCACTCGTTCAGAAATGCTTGCAATAGTCTCCTATTTTCATGCTGAAGCACAAGACGAACTGTCACGCGGTTCTGTTCGCTATATTCCGACACAAAAAGCAGAAGCCATTTAAATATTAAATTGACAGGGAAATTCGTTTCCCTGTGACTTTTGTGTTTAAAGGGGGTGTCACTGATTGGGAAGAAAAAGCGGCTGAAGAAGAAACAGCAGAAAAAACAAAATATAGCTGCCTTGAAAAAAGTCGGAATTACTGACAAAAAGGTTATAAAGGAATTAAAAAATAAACCTGCCACAGTAAATAAAATTGTTAAGAAAAAGAGTCGTAGTTTAATTGCAAATGAACGATCTGAATTAATTAAACGGTTAGGATTTAAAGTCTCCGAACATTCCGCAAAAAGGTATTGGAGCGAATCACGATTTAATGAATGGTATAACAAAGAATTAAATAAGCGGGCGAAGGCTGAAGAAAGAAAAAGAAAAGCGGCTGAAAGAAAAGCCCGACAAGCTACTGAACCCTATTTAATGATTTACTGGAAAGAAAAAACCGACACAATGATGGATGCAAATGTGATAGAGGACTTAAAACGGTCTTACAGACATGTGAGCGTTGATTATCTTATCGAATCTATAAGAGGTTTTTTAGGTGCTAAACTTCCCGCTGAAATAGGAACAATAAGTATGCATGTTGTCCCCAATAATAAAAGGAAACAGCATAAAGCATTTATGAGAAATTTTGATTCTCTTAGACTGGCTGATATGAATTCATGGATTTTGCTATATGAAGGAAAAGCCGATTTAAGGAGATATAAAGATTTATTAATTGCAATAAATGCAGGCATGAGGGTTTTATATGACAATGAAGAAAAGGCTCAATTTATTGGGGATTTAATTCAGAAATATCTCCCGCAAGTAAATATCAAAACGGCGAAACGTTTAGCGAAGGATTTACGATGGAGAGGTGGATTTTAAATGAGTAAGGAAAAAGAGAATAAAGAAAAAAGCGCAAGTAAACCCGTTAAGATACTTACGCTTGATACTGAGACGCGAGGACTTTTTGGGGAAGTCTTCCGCGTCGGATTATATGACGGTAGTAGATACCGTGCGACAAACACTTTTAAAAACCTGAAAACGGTTCTCTCACAGTATACCACAAAATACGATTGTCATGTATTTATTCATAATCTAGATTTCGACATTTCAAAAATCGCAAAGGACATTTTACCTGAAGCGGATTTAAAAAATTCGATTTTTATTAATAATGTCGTTACGGTATTTAAAACAGGTCTTAATGAATCCCAAATAACTGAAGAAAATGAAATTATTTCGCAACCTATTACATTTCATGATTCCAGCAAGCTTGTAATGGGTTCATTAAAAAAGATATGTGAGGATTTTAATATTTCGCAAGAAAAAGCAAAAATAGATTTAAAAGACCATATTTTGAAATTGGGATGGGCGCTTGACGCTGACGGAAACCCCACAAATGACCCGGGTAAATATGATGACCGGGAATCCCAAGGGAATTATTTTATGAAGGTCGATCCGTATGAACCTGAATTAAATGAATATTTACGGTTGGACTGTGTGGCATTATATGAAATTGTTACAATGCTTATTGAAATATCCGGCTTGCCGATTCATGAATTTTTAAAATGTCCTACTACCGCAAGTCTTGCAATGAAAGTATATCAAATGAATTATCCTGAAGATTATGAAAAGGCTATTTCCACGAATTACGGTTATAGCAAATGGGGCGAGTTTACAGAGGATTTTATACGCAAGGCATATTATGGTGGACGTACAGAAGTATTTCAAAGTGAATTAAATGGCGGCTTTCATTATGATGTAAATTCATTATATCCGTACGTTATGAAAGTGAACCCAATACCTATAGGGAAACCGCGTCACCATAAAGGAGACAAAGCCCGAAACGTATTTAAATATTGGTACAGCTATAGACAGGGCGGCGGTTTTTTAGAATGTGATATTCACATACCGACTACTTTACATATACCGCCTCTACCTCACAGAATGTACAAAAAATTATGTTTCCCGGTCGGTAACCTTTCAGGGATATGGACGTTTGAAGAAATTGAATTGGCGTTAGAAATGGGTGCTAAAATAAAAGAAATTCATCAATGTATTTATTTTGAAAAGACCGATTATATATTTAAAGATTTTGTCTCCTATTTTGAAGAGATTAAAAATACAAGTGATGGAGCAAAAAAGACGTTTGCAAAATTAATGCAAAATGCACTGTACGGAAAATTCGGTATGCAAAGGGTTCGGCAAACGATTTTACCTGTCACAGAAATTGAGACATGCGAAGAAAAAGGCTATCCTTATGTTGAATTATTTAACCCTGTATATGGACAAGAATTTATTGAAGCAGCCGTCCCCAGCAAAGCGCCGTATATTCAGCCGCATATAGCCGCCTACGTTA
>NZ_JBSHJJ010000025.1:0-3409 GCF_053619415.1 Nocardiopsis sp. NPDC055551
CTCTCGTACTAAGGACAGCCCTTCTCAATATTCCTACGCGCACAGCGGATAGGGACCGAACTGTCTCACGACGTTCTGAACCCAGCTCGCGTACCGCTTTAATGGGCGAACAGCCCAACCCTTGGGACCGACTACAGCCCCAGGATGCGATGAGCCGACATCGAGGTGCCAAACCTCCCCGTCGATGTGGACTCTTGGGGGAGATAAGCCTGTTATCCCCGGGGTAGCTTTTATCCGTTGAGCGATGGCCCTTCCATGCGGAACCACCGGATCACTAAGCCCGACTTTCGTCCCTGCTCGACTTGTAGGTCTCGCAGTCAAGCTCCCTTGTGCCTTTACACTCTGCGAATGATTTCCAACCATTCTGAGGGAACCTTTGGGCGCCTCCGTTACCTTTTAGGAGGCGACCGCCCCAGTCAAACTGCCCACCTGACACTGTCTCCCCGCCCGATAAGGGCGGCGGGTTAGAAGGTCAATACAGCCAGGGTAGTATCCCACCGATGCCTCCACCGAAGCTGGCGCTCCGGTTTCCAAGGCTCCTACCTATCCTGTACAAGCTGTACCAACATTCAATATCAGGCTGCAGTAAAGCTCCACGGGGTCTTTCCGTCCTGTCGCGGGTAACCTGCATCTTCACAGGTACTATAATTTCACCGAGTCTCTCGTTGAGACAGTGCCCAGATCGTTGCGCCTTTCGTGCGGGTCGGAACTTACCCGACAAGGAATTTCGCTACCTTAGGACCGTTATAGTTACGGCCGCCGTTTACTGGGGCTTCAATTCGCACCTTCGCTTACGCTAAGCGCTCCTCTTAACCTTCCAGCACCGGGCAGGCGTCAGCCCCTATACTTCGCCTTACGGCTTCGCAGAGACCTGTGTTTTTGCTAAACAGTCGCCTGGGCCTATTCACTGCGGCTCTCTCGGGCTTGCACCCTAACAGAGCACCCCTTCTCCCGAAGTTACGGGGTCATTTTGCCGAGTTCCTTAACGAGAGTTCTCTCGATCACCTTAGGATTCTCTCCTCGCCTACCTGTGTCGGTTTGCGGTACGGGCACCTCTCACCTCGCTAGAGGCTTTTCTTGGCAGTGTGGAATCAGGAACTTCGCTACTATATTTCGCTCGCCATCACAGCTCAAGGTACATGGTGACGGGATTTGCCTCGTCACCCCTCTAACTGCTTGGACGCGCTATTCCAGCAGCGCGCTTACCCTATCCTCCTGCGTCCCCCCATTGCTCAAATGGTGAGGAGGTGGTACAGGAATATCAACCTGTTGTCCATCGCCTACGCCTTTCGGCCTCGGCTTAGGTCCCGACTAACCCTGAGCGGACGAGCCTTCCTCAGGAAACCTTAGGCATTCGGTGGAGGGGATTCTCACCCCTCTTTCGCTACTCATACCGGCATTCTCACTTCTAAGCGCTCCACCAGTCCTTCCGGTCTAGCTTCTCAGCCCTTAGAACGCTCTCCTACCACGGACACCAACGGTGTCCATCCACAGCTTCGGTGATACGTTTAGCCCCGGTACATTTTCGGCGCAGAGTCACTCGACCAGTGAGCTATTACGCACTCTTTAAATGGTGGCTGCTTCTAAGCCAACATCCTGGTTGTCTAAGCAACTCCACATCCTTTTCCACTTAACGTATACTTTGGGACCTTAGCTGGCGGTCTGGGCTGTTTCCCTTTCGACTACGGATCTTATCACTCGCAGTCTGACTCCCAAGGATAAGTCATCGGCATTCGGAGTTTGTCTGAATTCGGTAACCCGATGAGGGCCCCTAGTCCAAACAGTGCTCTACCTCCAAGACTCTTACCTTGAGGCTAGCCCTAAAGCTATTTCGGAGAGAACCAGCTATCTCCAGGTTCGATTGGCATTTCACCCCTACCCACACCTCATCCCCGCACTTTTCAACGTGCGTGGGTTCGGGCCTCCATTCAGTGTTACCTGAACTTCACCCTGGACATGGGTAGATCACCTGGTTTCGGGTCTACGACCACGTACTCATGCGCCCTATTCAGACTCGCTTTCGCTGCGGCTCCGCATCTTCTGCTTAACCTTGCACGGGATCGTAACTCGCCGGTTCATTCTACAAAAGGCACGCCATCACCCGTTAACGGGCTCTGACTACTTGTAGGCACACGGTTTCAGGATCTCTTTCACTCCCCTTCCGGGGTGCTTTTCACCTTTCCCTCACGGTACTGGTTCACTATCGGTCACTAGGGAGTATTTAGCCTTGGGAGATGGTCCTCCCGGATTCCGACGGAATTTCACGTGTTCCGCCGTACTCAGGATCCACTCAGGAGAGAACGAAGTTTTGACTACAGGGCTGTTACCTCCTATGGCGGGCCTTTCCAGACCTCTTCATCTACCTCGTTCCTTTGTAACTCCGTACAGAGTGTCCTACAACCCCAAGAGGCAAGCCTCTTGGTTTGGGCTAATCCCGTTTCGCTCGCCGCTACTCAGGGAATCGCATTTGCTTTCTCTTCCTCCGGGTACTTAGATGTTTCAGTTCCCCGGGTCTGCCTTCTCATATCCTATGAATTCAGATATGGATACCACTCCATTACGAGTGGTGGGTTTCCCCATTCGGAAATCTCCGGATCAAAGCTTGCTTACAGCTCCCCGAAGCATATCGGTGTTCGTCCCGTCCTTCATCGGCTCCTAGTGCCAAGGCATCCACCGTGCGCCCTTTCTAACTTAACCGTTAAAAAGAATCACTATGTGATATCTTGTATTACTTGAATGTGATGTCTACTGTTATCTAGTTTTCAAAGAACACGTTTCGAAGGAATGATCCTTCAAAACTAAACAAGACAGGGAACGTTCTGTTTATAAGACCCAAGGTCTTATATTCCGTATAATATCCTTAGAAAGGAGGTGATCCAGCCGCACCTTCCGATACGGCTACCTTGTTACGACTTCACCCCAATCATCTGTCCCACCTTCGGCGGCTGGCTCCAAAAGGTTACCTCACCGACTTCGGGTGTTACAAACTCTCGTGGTGTGACGGGCGGTGTGTACAAGGCCCGGGAACGTATTCACCGCGGCATGCTGATCCGCGATTACTAGCGATTCCAGCTTCATGCAGTCGAGTTGCAGACTGCGATCCGAACTGAGAACAGATTTGTGGGATTGGCTTAACCTCGCGGTTTCGCTGCCCTTTGTTCTGTCCATTGTAGCACGTGTGTAGCCCAGGTCATAAGGGGCATGATGATTTGACGTCATCCCCACCTTCCTCCGGTTTGTCACCGGCAGTCACCTTAGAGTGCCCAACTGAATGCTGGCAACTAAGGTCAAGGGTTGCGCTCGTTGCGGGACTTAACCCAACATCTCACGACACGAGCTGACGACAACCATGCACCACCTGTCACTCTTGTCCCCGAAGGGAAATCCCTATCTCTAGGGAGGTCAAGAG
>NZ_JBSHJJ010000026.1:0-2931 GCF_053619415.1 Nocardiopsis sp. NPDC055551
GTGGTGTTGTCGGTTGATGAGTTGGTGTTGCGGCCGGCTGGTGGGTTGGTGTCGGGTGGTGGGCCGTTGTACGGCTTGTCCTGGACACCGACCGAACCGACCACGACCGAAACCTCCGACGGCCCGGACGGCGCGACCGTGCGCTTGGACCCCGGAGCCGGAGCGGACGCACTGGGTGCGTTGTCCGACCCGATCCCATCGACGGTGGTGGTCCCCCTCCGGACCTGGGAGGGCGATCTCACGGAGGCCCCGGCCGCTGCCAGGGCCGCCACCGCGAGCGCACTCGAACTCCTTCGGACCTGGATCGCGGACGAGAGGTACGCCGACTCCCGACTCGTCTTCGCCGTCACGGTCCCGACCATCGAAGCGGTCGATGACGACATCGTCACCGCGGCCGTGAGAGGTCTGGTCCGTGCGGCCCAGAACGAACACCCGGGCCGTTTCGGATTGGTCTTCACCGACGATCCGACCACGATGTCTCCCGCCCTCGACCTGTTGGACCGGGAGACCGAACTCCTGATGTGGGAGGGAGAACCGCGGGCCCGCAGAATCACGCGGTCGGTCGAGAGCGACTCGTCCGAGACACCGGCGCTCGACGGCACGGTCCTGGTCACCGGGGCCACGGGGACACTGGGCGGCCTGGTCGCGCGACACCTGGTCGAACGACATGGCGTACGCGGACTGGTCCTCGCGGGACGAAGGGGTGCCGAAGCCCCCGGCATGGCCGAGCTCGCCGACGAGCTCGGGGCCCAGGGAGTGGAGGTACGCGTCGTCTCCTGCGACGTGACGGACGCCCACTCGGTGGCGGCGGCACTCGAAGGGGTTCCCGCGGAACTCCCGCTCAAGGCGGTGGTCCACGCGGCGGGCCTGCTGGACGACGGTGTCGTCTCCGGGCTCGACCCCGATCGGATCGCGCACGTCCTCGCACCCAAGCTCGATGGCGCGGTGACCCTGTGGCACCAGGTCAAGGACCTCAAGCCGTCGGCCTTCGTGCTCTTCTCCTCGGTGTCGGGGACCCTCGGCGGGGCCGGGCAGGGAGCCTACTCGGCGGCCAACTCCGCGTTGGACGCGTTGGCCTCGCGACTGCGGAGCGAGGGTGCTCCGGCGACCTCGGTGGCCTGGGGTGTCTGGGGCGAGGACAGTGAGATGACCGCCAAGCTGAGTGACGCGGACCGCAAGAGGGTCTCGCGGTCCGGTATCGAGGTTCTGCGGACCGATGAGGCCCTGGAGCTCTTCGACTCGTCTCTGGCCTCGGGTGCGGCGTTCGTGGCGGCGGCCAAGTTCGCCTCCCGTCAGCTACGGGACGCCGAATCGGACGGCTTCCTTCTGCCGATCCTCCGCGACCTCGTCCCACGTTCGAGTAGGGCGCTTCCGGTCGCGACCGCCGCTGACGAGGAACCCGGTTCGGGTACGGCCTCTCTGCCGGAGCGACTGGCGGCGATGGCGGACGAGCAGCGTCGGGAACTGTTGCGGGGCCTGGTCGGGCAGACCGCGGCGACGGTGCTGGGCTATTCCGGTGCCGATGCGGTCGACCCGGATCGAGGGCTCCTCGACATCGGGTTCGACTCGCTCACGGCGGTCGAGCTCCGTAATCGCCTGGGGAAGGCGACCGGGCTTCGACTCCCCGTGACCCTGCTCTTCGACTACCCCACCGTTCTGGGGATCGCGGACCACCTGTACGAGGAACTCATGCCGGATCCTGACGCGGCCCTGCGTGACCGTCTCGACTCCCTGGAACGCCAGATCCGGGAGATCGCCGAGGACGAGTCCGCACGAGAGCGATTGCGGACCCGGTTGCGAGCCGTTCTCGACGTGGAGCCCCAGGGCGACGAGGAGTCGGGCGTGGTCTCTCGGATCGAGTCCGCGAGTGATGACGAGATGTTCGCCTTTATCGACCAGGAACTCGGTGCCGAAGATGAGTGAAGAGAAACTTCGTAGCTACCTCAAGAAGGTCGCGGCCGACCTCCACCGCACTCGCGAACAGCTCAAGAAGGAGCGGGAGGAGCGGAACGAACCCATGGCCATCGTCGGTATGGCCTGTCGCTTCCCCGGCGGGGTCACCACACCCGCAGAACTGTGGGATCTGGTGGACGAGGGGCGAGACGCCATCGCCCCCTTCCCGGAGGACCGTGGGTGGGACGTCGAGTCCCTCTACGACCCCGAGGGAGCGACCCCCGGCAGCTCCTATTGCCGCGAGGGCGGGTTCATCGACACCGCGTACGAGTTCGAACCCGGGTTCTTCGGTATCTCCCCCCGGGAGGCCATGGCCATGGACCCTCAGCAGCGGTTGCTGCTGGAGACCTCCTGGGAGGCGCTGGAGGACGCCGGGTTGAACGCGCATGAGATGCGTGGGAGCGACACCGGGGTCTTCGCGGGGGTGATGTACCAGGACTACACCAGACGGGAACTGGACATCCCCGAGGACCTGGAGGGCTATACCGGCGCCGGTGGGTCGGGGAGTATCGCCTCCGGTCGGGTGTCCTACGTCTTCGGTTTCGAGGGGCCGGCGATCACCGTGGACACGGCGTGTTCGTCGTCGTTGGTCGCGCTGCACCTGGCCACGCAGGCGTTGCGCGAGGGCGAGTGCTCGATGGCGCTGGTGTCGGGATCGATGGTGATGTCGACACCGGTCGCCTTCACCGACTTCAGCCGCCAGGGCGGGCTCGCGCGCGATGGGCGTTGCAAGGCGTTCTCCACCGAGGCCGACGGCACCGGCTGGGGTGAGGGTGTGGGCACTCTCGTGGTCGAACCGCTGTCTCGTGCGCGTGAGCGGGGGCATCGTGTGCTGGGTCTGGTGCGTGGCAGCGCGGTCAACCAGGATGGCGCGTCCAGTGGGTTGACCGCTCCGAACGGTCCCTCGCAGCAGCGTGTGGTGCGGGCGGCTCTGCGTGACGCGGGTCTTTCGGCGGATGACGTGGACATGGTCGAGGC
>NZ_JBSHJJ010000027.1:0-2874 GCF_053619415.1 Nocardiopsis sp. NPDC055551
ATTTTCTCTTTCACGACGCTTTTCAACCCTGTTTAAACGCTCAAATTCGCCCTCAGGGGCTTTTTCTTTAATTTTGCCTACCAAATCATTAAAAAGGCTCTTAAACGTCTTTAAATCGTTTGTACGGGCTTTTAAAAATTCTTTGGTGCTTTTATATATCAAACCAATTTCACGCTTTAAATCGCTTATATGGCTTTTTAATTTGCTATTCTCTCGAAGCAACTGCATATTTTCCTGTCTTAATTTTTTATTTGAATTGGCTTCTGTTTCCCACTCTTTATAAATCACTCTAAGCTTTTGACCCAAAGCTTTATTTTCCTTTGCTAAATCGGTGTTCAATATTTTTTCCATCTTGCCTTTTAGCTGTTTATTTTCTTTGGCAGCATGAACCAAATTTTTAAAGTCTTGTTCGGGAACAATCACATTTCCAGTCGGTGTCTTTTTCAACTCTTTTTTGGGAATCCCAAAAAGATTCTTTTCCTCGCTCTTAACCTCGATTTGCTGAAATTCCCTTTTGGCCCGAACTTTAATTTCATCTGGAACTTTTTCATTGAGGGCGAGCAATTCATTTTTCTTCTCCTGGAGATTTTTTTCTAGAAAATCAATTTCTTTTTCCAGCGTCTGCTTTTTGAATTCCCTCGTTTCCAAATGCTCACGAGTAGAACCTTTTTCTCCACGCTCCAAATCAAAGCCAAGCTTTTGCATATGCTCGGGAAACTTATCTTGCAACCAAAGCAATTCTTGACGATTGAACACATTTTTCCCTTGCAGTTTTCCATCACGCATTGGCACAACGCCAACATGCATATGGGGCGTTTTTTCGTCCATATGTACCGTTGCATAAGCAATATTTTGCTCGCCATAGCGTTCGGAAAATAATTTATAACTTTCCTCAAAAAATCGTTTTTGTTCTGTAGGATCCAGACGGTCAAAAAAATTTTTGTCAGATGTCACGAGCAACTCGTTTACAAGCACCGCATCTTTCCGAGTTTTTCTCGTACCTGTTTTTTGCGATTCAATGATTTCTTTGACATGCTGGTTATAATCAATTTTCCCATCATGGACCAAATCATAATTTTCATGGGAACGCTCTTTATCAATATCCGAATTCGTCCTGCTTTCTCTTTCACGCTGATTATGAAACTGAATTCCTTTCAAATCATGCGCCTTCATTTTCTGCATTCGGACGACCGCATAACTCATAAAATCAGCTCCGTTTCGGGGTCAGTTTTTCGGCAACACTTCCATGTAAAGTATAACACACTATACTTTACATTCGTAAAGTGTGTGCTCTGCGAGGCTTTTTCGGCTACCCGCCGAACCATGCTAACGCATGGGAAAACCTTGGGCTTTGCCCAAACCCACAAGGGGAAATGATTCCCCCTTGATCCCCCCAATAAAAACTCCCCCAACCCCCTCAATTTTGAGGGGACTCCCTCGCCGGTCGGCAGGAATCGAATGGGATTCGATTCAATGCCAAGAGGGTTCGGGTGTGGTGAGTCTGTCAATCGACTTTCGCGGCATATCCTCATTTCGCTATCGCTCATTCCGGTATTCCACGATTCTATTGACAGACGCCACGTGTCGCTTTCTCCTTCAAGCGCCCACCAGAACAAAATAAAAAAAGATACAGAAAAAGATACAGAAGAATCTTCTGTATCTCTTGTATCTCAATCCTTTTCTGTCGTTTTATGTCGATTATTTTAACTCTCCTGTTTCTCTATCAATATCGCCCCGACCATATTTCCGTTCTTGATAAACGGCATCAAAATACAGTCTAATCAATCCAGTATGCGAACGTAAAACAGAATTGATAATCTTCATGCTGGGTAAGTTATATTCTTCCCCACGAACCCTTACAAACCTTCTTAATTCACGAATATTAGCCAGTCCATGTTCATCAATCAAATCACAAAGATCATTCAGCATGTCGTCTTTTTCTTCAACATCAAGCGTTATGTATCTATCAATATCAAAATTGTTTAGTAGTTTAATATCTTTCTTGTCATATACATGCTTGTTTTTAGCGATAGCGTCTTTTGATTCGTGCGTTAAATATAAATACATATTTTCCATGCTTTGAACTACAATTTGCACCATGGAAACACTTTTATTACCCAATGCTCGTTGTATTCTTTTACGGACACTATCAGCAGTAACAGGATTTTTCGCCACATAAATCACATGATAATGGGCTTTTTTATATTTTTGTCCCTCAACTTTACTTAAATCTTTATCATGAAGTGGGCTAATCGCAATAGGAACACCGAGCGATTCCAATTTCGTTTCCCAATCTTCGGGTATGCTTTCAGGGTACAACAGAAACGTAAAGTATCTTGCCTTATCTTTAGCCATAATGTTATAATCACCCTAACAGAAACAAAGGAATTCCAAAAAGCGAACTCTTCCAGGGGGTCGCTTTTTTTGTGTTCATTTCTGCCCTTTCTTGTATTCTTCCAAAACTACTGTAATCATCGCAGACTTACTCAAACCCTTCTCTTTGCACAACTCCTCTAAATAAGCGTGAACACTTTCTGACATAGTGATTGTAAATCTCTTTTTATTTGTCATATCGTTCTCCTTTTTGCATGTTAAAAATAATATAACAAAGTGGTGTAATTTTTGCAATAAAATACACAAAAAATATGTAAAAGGCAAAATGTCGCTCAAAATGTCGCCGAAATGTCGCTCAAATGTCGCAAGCTTCAAACCCTTGTGGCTCTAGGGTTTGAATGGCTTTTTCTCTCAATTTGGCACTCGGCACTTAAAGGGGGGGTCGTAGTAGCCCCCCCTTTTTCCTCTCTCACCCCAAAAAATCCAAGTTCAAAAAACCAAAAAAAGCACCTTTTTCAGGTGCTTTTTATCTTTCAAGAC
>NZ_JBSHJJ010000028.1:0-2530 GCF_053619415.1 Nocardiopsis sp. NPDC055551
CAAGCTGGGCTGTATGCACGAACTCCCCGTTCAACCCGACTACCGCGCCTATTCAGGTAACTGTACTCTTGAATCCAACCCTGACAGACACGACAAAGCGCCACTGGCGGTAGCCACTGGTAACAGGTTTAGAGGAGGAGAGTCTTGAAGTTTCGGGTGCGATAAGGCTACACTGAAAGGACAGTTTTGGTGACTGTGCTCCTCCAAGCCAGTTACCGCGGTTCAAAAGAGCGTCAACTCTTGCGAACCTTCGAAAAAACCACCTTGCCGGGTGGTTTTTTCGTTTCAAGGCTAAGATACGCTTTAAAATGGTTAGCGGTCAAGAAGTCAGGCTTCCTTCTAAGCTCAAGATTAGTCAAAAAAAGCATCATTTTTCAGGAAACATTTTTGCTAACATCTTATTTTTCCATTCATCATGAGAAAGATAAGTGGGCTTCCACTCCAGACTCTCCCATCCGCAAACAAGAAAATTTATGGAAAAGGCAGCATCGTAGTTAGATATAGTATTAACGCCGAGATTAACCTTATAAAGCATGCCTATTGACTGCATGAAACCTATCGCAATCATTATATCCTGGAATGAAATATCTAACTTTGATCTTATCTTACTTAACGTCACACTAATAGAAACCTGATCTTTTGATCTGATAGATAACAAATAAATAAAAAGCTTTAGTGAATTTAGCTCGACTGGACTTCGATTGCTCATTGACTCAAATGCTGTAATTCTACCAGAACCATCTACAAACCCAGCAAACGGCAGTTTTGCCCAGTATCCTTGTGATGACTTGAATCTGGTTTCTGAAAAAACCTTCCCAGTTCTCTTCACACCCATCAAATAATATTTTTTCTTTTTGTCACCCTCAAAATTCAGCAACTCCAATTCATATAGTTTTTTCAAACCATTGCTGACCAACTTACGGCTAAGCGAGGCGTACTTGGTCAATTGGTCATAAGTTAAAGAGGTACAATAGTTCCCATTTTCATCTAAGTTGCTAGTTAAGCAAATTAAAATATATATTTTAATGGCAGCAATGCTTGAAGATAAATTATTCCTCTTGAAAAGTTTTAAAACTTCTTTTTCTCGAAGAGCGTAATAAGGCATGGGCTTCCAAAAGGGCGTCATTTATCCTCCAAAATACATGTGTAGACAAATCAGCAGCATGACCACTGACAGAATCAGCCGCGATAAATCCATCGAGATACGAGCAATGCGCTCAAGTAAAGCTACCCAGTTTTCAGGTGACATAATCAATCTCCCAGTGGTCATGAATGCGTTTTTAAAAATTATGACCGAGAACCCTAAAGACTTATAGTCTTTAGGGTTAAATCTTTCTAGAATAAGCGCACACTAAAAAATCATTATTATCAGTACGTTGTATAAAAATAATAGTTCATGTTAATACCAGAATAGTGCACGTAATCCATTTTATAGCAGCATCATGCCTGAGTGATCTTCATATCAGAGTCCTATTTACCATAACATCCCTTGCCCGCACCCCCAGAAAGGCCCTCAGCGCGTTTCTGCCGCATCCGGGCCGTTTTGGGCACCTTTCCCTGCCTGTATCGTGAAAAAACGCCCCTGATGATTTTGGCGCGGCTGCATGGCTATGCACACGAGTGAATGGTCGGGGGTTTCGCGCGGAAGCTGTCACCAAAGGGGGATTTCCGGTGATTAACTCACCCGATAACGGTGAACGGGTGCACAGTTTACTGTGCGGTCGTGAGGCGTTGGCCAAGCCGCCAGGCGCGGCAGGAAATCGCCAAAGGGGTCGGATTTAACGAGGAGGAACCGGAGTACCTGACGGGTGTCGGGCAGGAGCCTGACCAGGAGGATTTGGCGTGCCGGCGGTACTCCAAAGACACATCTTGTCCGCGTCAGTTGCTGTCAGCGCGCTTCTGGTAATGAGCCAGTATTTCAGCGAGGCCTTCTCCATAGGTAATCTCACCGGAAAGAATACGTGCCTTAACCGATTCATAGAGCGGCGTTCCAGAGGGGTCCATGCCTTCAAGCCGGAGAGAAGCCTCGGCCTTACGGAATCCGTCTACACGAAGTTGTCGTGTACGATCATCGAGCATGGGTTTTCCTTTGAGCAGTCATGCGAATAAGGCAGGCGTAAAGTTAGCTAACTTTACATGTCCTGCCCGGATATTGCCGTTGTACCGTTGTGCAGGGAAAAGTGGAAAACGACAAGAAACCGTTGCAGCCGAGTGTGTAATCAGGGTGGAAACGGGTGTACCGAGCGATCCGAGCCCTGTTCAGCATTACAGACATTACGCTTCCTCGGTCATTCGCTCACTTCGTTCGGTCATGACGCTGCGGCGAGCGTTACTTGCTCAGGCAGAAGGCCATGACGGAGAGTGAAAGAGAGCTGAGACGTTGCCGGTTTTCCATAGGCTTCGCCCTCCTGACGAGACTCACAGAAATCAGGCGATTTCTGGTGCTCAAATCAGAAGTGGCGAAACCCGACAGGACTTAAAGATCCCCACCGTTTCCGATGGGTCGCTCCCTCGTGCGCTCTCCTGTTCC
>NZ_JBSHJJ010000029.1:0-2303 GCF_053619415.1 Nocardiopsis sp. NPDC055551
TCGGTCGGTGTCCAGGACAAGCCGTACAACGGCCCACCACCCGACACCAACCCACCAGCCGGCCGCAACACCAACTCATCAACCGACAACACCACCCCACCCGAACCATCCACCAACTCCACCGAAACCGCACCACCACCCACCCACACCACACGCGCCAACACACTCGCCGCACCCGAAGCGAACACCCGCACACCCGACCAGGAAAACGGCAACAACCCCGACCGCAAACCCGGCAAATCCACAAACGACAACACATGCAAAACCGCATCCAACAACGCCGGATGCACCACATGATCACCAGCACGATCCCGCCACCCACGCGGCAACGCCACCTCAGCGATCACCTCACCCTCAGACACCCCACGCCACGCCCGCCGCAACCCACGAAACGCAGGACCATAACCAAAACCCCCCTCCGACAACCGCTCATACAACCCATCCACCGGCAACACCTCAGCACCCTCAGGCACCGAAACATCACCACCACCAACCCCACCGACAACCCCCAAAACCCCCACCGCATGAGCACTCCACCCAGCACCCTCATCACCCACCAACCGCGAATACACCGCCACCCGCGGCCCATCCGCCACACCCCGATCCACCACCACCTGCAACTCCACCTCACCCCGAGGCGGCAACACCAACGGCTGCTGCAACGTCAACTCGGCAACACCCGACAACCCCGACCGCAACGCCACATGCAACGCCACATCCAAAAACGCCGTCCCCGGCAACAACACCTGACCACCCACCGCGTGATCGGCCAACCACCCATGCGAGGACAACGACAACCGACCACTCCACACCGACACCCCGCCCTCGGCCAGCTCCACCACATCCGAAAGCAGACCACCACCACCGGAGTCCAACCAGAACCGCTCACGCTGGAACGCATACGTCGGCAACCCCACCGGCACACGCTCCACACCCACCGAAGCGAAGAACCCGCCCCAATCCACATCCACCCCATGCACCCACAAATCCGCGGCGGCCCCCACCACGGACTCCTCCTCACCACGCCCCCGACGCAGCGCACCCACCAACACCACGTCATCCACAGCGACCCCCTCGGCCGCCACACACTCACCCACCACCGACACCAAACCCGCGTCCGGCCCCACCTCCACGAACCGCGACACACCCTCCCTCACCATCGACCGCACACCATCGGCGAAACGCACCGTCCCACGCACATGACGCACCCAGTACTCAGGCGAGGACAACTCCTCCCCCACCACCACACGCCCCGACACGTTCGACACCACCGAACACCGAGGAACCCCGAACGAAACCCCCTCCAACACCTCACGGAACTCCGCCAACATCGGCTCCATCAACGCCGAATGAAACGCATGACTGACCCGCAAACGCCGAACCCGACACCCCTGACCCGCCAGAACACCCACCACACGCTCCACCGCGGCCTCGGCCCCCGACACCACCACCGACTCAGGACCATTGACCGCGGCCACATCCACACCACCACCACACTCCGCCACCACCGCCAACACACGATCCTCAGCAGCAGAAACCGACACCATCACCCCACCCGCGGGCAACGCATCCATCAACCGGCCACGCGCCACCACCACACGCGCCGCATCCGCCAACGACCACACACCCGCCACATGCGCCGCCGCCAACTCCCCCACCGAATGCCCCATCACACAATCGGCCTCAACACCCCAACTCTCCAACAACCGGAACAGCGCCACCTCCACCGCGAACAACCCCGCCTGAGCGAACACCGTCCGCCCCAACAAACCCTCATCACCACCCCAAACAACCTCACGAACCCCCGAACCCAAACACCCCTCCAACTCACCCATCACCTCATCGAAAACCTCCCGAAACACCCCGAAACGCTCATACAACTCCCGCCCCATCCCCAACCGCTGAGAACCCTGACCAGCAAAAACAAACCCCACACCACCACGACCAACACGACCCACCACACCCCGCCCCACACCCGAACCCTCAGCCAAAGACCTCAACTCACCCGCGAACCCCTCCACACCCGAACCCAGAACAACCGCACGATCCTCAAACCCCACACGCCCACTCAGCCCCGCACCCACACCCTCCACATCCACACCCGAACCACCCGAAACAAACCCCGCCAACCGCCCCGCCTGACCACGCAAACCCCCCACACCACGACCCGACAACACCCACGGCACCACCGACACCCCAGAAACAGGCACCCCAGAAACAGACGCCTCAGAAACAGACGCCTCCACCACAGGCGCCTCCACCACAGGCGCCTCCTCCAACAACACATGCGCATTGGTCCCCGA
>NZ_JBSHJJ010000030.1:0-1952 GCF_053619415.1 Nocardiopsis sp. NPDC055551
GTGTATAAGTGCGCCATTCGGAATTTCAAAGCTTCAAATTTCACAGAGAGTGCCCATTTATACACACCCCCTAAATCGTGGTGTGACAATGGGTTCTCGCCGGCTCGAAATCGGTTTGTCATTCTGACAAATAACCCTTCGGGAAATAAAAAAAACGGCTCCATAAAGAGGAACCGTTTTGCTTCAAAAATCACGTTTTGTGTTATACTGGAGAAACGAAATTGTGTTTTCAAAATTGTCATTTTCGACATGATAACTTTTCTCGTAGTGTGGTTTTGCCGAACCCACTACTTTTTTTATGTCTCCGAACTTCATTTCTTCCCGTTCCGGCTTAACAATCCCTTTTGATTTTCGATACATATTCATTCCGGAAGGATACATGTGCAGCCGTCCGCCTTTTAAAAATTTCTTTTCCCGACCTTCTACGATCTTTGTTTGCACCTCACAGCCCTCTGAAGCCACTTTTAAGGCTGTTTCCCTGTCTTGGACATCTTCTAGGTCTATATCAGTCAAATAAGCGCTCAAATAGGCTCCTATGTTGTCTATATCCTTTAATGACTTGATTGTTACAAATCCTAAACCCCATAGACTCCTTAATTCAGCATTTTTAATATAAATCTTATCCAAATCATTAAAGCGCATTAAAACATGACAATGCCAGGCTCCACGTCCTTGTGGCTCTACCACCGATAAATAATCTATCGAACTTTCTTTCTTGTATTTATAACGCAACCTGTCGATAAAATTTTGAAAATCACTATAAAGTTTTTTCGTGTCCGTCATATTTTTCTTGTATGTCAAAGTTATATGTAATTCATTTGGCCGTCCTATAAAATTGTTATTTATCAAATAACGCAGCTTCTTAAAGGTTTGTCTCAAAGAATTATAATTTTCCTGCCGATTTTCCGAATGCTCGAACTCCCGGATCTCCCCAGTAGAGAGGTCTACAAACCTATCCTTGTCCAATTTTTTGATATTATTTTTCCGGTTCATCTTCTCCATATGCTGAACTTCAATGACGTGATTCATAGTGGTCACTTTTACAACATCATTTGGAGCTATGAAAACCGCGTCACCATTGCGTTTATCCATCCATTTCCCCTCAATTTTTCCTGTAATGTTTAATTAAAATCAAGTTAATAATAAAGAACCCCAAATCCGAAGTCAGTTTTTCAACAAAAATTAGCGTCCTTTTCCCAAATAGTCCCTATACAATTCCTTAATAGCAAACTCAATTACAGCATCTTTTGAAACTCTTCCAAATTCATTGTGTTTTGTAAAATGTTCGGCTAATAACTCTAGCTTTTTAAATGTTTCAACAGTAATTCGAGGTCCAATTTGTTTTTTCTCTTCCATCCAAACACACTCCTAACAAGTTGTTAACATAATTCTAACATTGGAAATAATAGAATTCAAGAACAGAAAAAAGAAGCACACTCGGAATGATATTTCGTTTCCTTTTGATTCCGAGCCTCCACCCCTTACAATCCCCAAAGGCAACCGACAAGGGAAAATTCGTCCCTTATCGGCACCTCCGGAAATTGTACAGCAAGGGGTCACTCCCAATAAAAAGACTACGACATATAAAACAGGTTTAGCTTCAGAGAAAAAGAGCATAAGGAAACTCGGTGCCACCCTAAAAAAAAGGGTGTCAAACAGGCTGTGCCTGTTGAGTTTCTATGCTCTTAGAACAGGTGCCGTTTTTGAAGCCAAAGATATAGCATAGATACCCCATAGATATAGCAGGGATATACCAAAATATCTCTAGAGATACGGGTATCTATGCTATATCTCTCTACAAGATTCCTCCACACGCTTGACGGAAATGCTTCAGCATTTTAGCACTCACTCGACAGAGTGTATAAGTGCGCCATTCGGAATTTCAAAGCTTCAAATTTCACAGAGAGTGCCCATTTATACACACCCCCTAAATCGTGGTGTGACAATGGGTT
>NZ_JBSHJJ010000031.1:0-1774 GCF_053619415.1 Nocardiopsis sp. NPDC055551
AAAGACTCCTTAGAAAGGAGGTGATCCAGCCGCACCTTCCGGTACGGCTACCTTGTTACGACTTCGTCCCAATCGCCAGCCCCACCTTCACTCATTCCCTCCCACAAGGGGTTAGGCCACAAGTTTCGGGTGTTGCCGACTTTCATGACGTGACGGGCGGTGTGTACAAGGCCCGGGAACGTATTCACCGCGGCGTTGCTGATCCGCGATTACTAGCGACTCCACCTTCATGGGGTCGAGTTGCAGACCCCAATCCGAACTGAGACCGGCTTTAAGGGATTCGCTCCACCTTACGGTCTCGCACGCCCATTGTACCGGCCATTGTAGCATGTTTGCAGCCCAAGACATAAGGGGCATGATGACTTGACGTCGTCCCCACCTTCCTCCGAGTTGACCCCGGCAGTCTCCCATGAGTCCCCACCATTACGTGCTGGCAACATGGAACAAGGGTTGCGCTCGTTGCGGGACTTAACCCAACATCTCACGACACGAGCTGACGACAGCCATGCACCACCTGTCACCCACCAACTAAATGACCCTGTATCTCTACAGGTCCACGGGTGATGTCAAACCTTGGTAAGGTTCTTCGCGTTGCGTCGAATTAAGCAACATGCTCCGCCGCTTGTGCGGGCCCCCGTCAATTCCTTTGAGTTTTAGCCTTGCGGCCGTACTCCCCAGGCGGGGCGCTTAATGCGTTAGCTACGGCGCGGAAACCGTGGAAAGTCCCCACACCTAGCGCCCAACGTTTACGGCATGGACTACCAGGGTATCTAATCCTGTTCGCTCCCCATGCTTTCGCTCCTCAGCGTCAGGTAAGGCCCAGAGACCCGCCTTCGCCACCGGTGTTCCTCCTGATATCTGCGCATTTCACCGCTACACCAGGAATTCCAGTCTCCCCTACCTACCTCTAGCGTGCCCGTATCCACTGCAGAACCGGAGTTAAGCCCCGGTCTTTCACAGCAGACGCGACACGCCGCCTACGAGCTCTTTACGCCCAATAATTCCGGACAACGCTCGGACCCTACGTATTACCGCGGCTGCTGGCACGTAGTTAGCCGGTCCTTATTCCCCACCTACCGTCAACCCCACGAGAACGTGGAGCCTGCGTTAGTGGTAAAAGAGGTTTACAACCCGAAGGCCGTCATCCCCCACGCGGCGTCGCTGCATCAGGCTTTCGCCCATTGTGCAATATTCCCCACTGCTGCCTCCCGCAGGAGTCTGGGCCGTGTCTCAGTCCCAGTGTGGCCGGTCGCCCTCTCAGGCCGGCTACCCGTAATCGCCTTGGTAGGCCTTTACCCCACCAACAAGCTGATAGGCCGCGAGCCCATCCCCAACCGAAAAAACTTTCCACTCGCACACCATGAGGTGGCGGGTCGTATCCGGTATTAGACGGCGTTTCCACCGCTTATCCCAGAGTCGGGGGCAGGTTGCTCACGTGTTACTCACCCGTTCGCCGCTCGTGTACCCCGAAGGGCCTTACCGCTCGACTTGCATGTGTTAAGCACGCCGCCAGCGTTCGTCCTGAGCCAGGATCAAACTCTCCATAAAGGTCATACCACCCGTTCCGGCGACCTGTGAGGGTCGGCCTGGTCCGGGTAAACCTAGAAGAAATCCTGACCGATCAACTGGCGTTGATCAATCAAAGGAACCCTACACACGATGAAGTGTGTCGGGGCCAAAACAAACATGGCTTAAAGAAAATCAAACACGCGCTGTTGAGTTCTCAAGAAACAATCACTCTTCCCGTACAAGCTCCGGAACCTTGCGGTTCTCG
>NZ_JBSHJJ010000032.1:0-1731 GCF_053619415.1 Nocardiopsis sp. NPDC055551
AACAAACGGTGAGGTGATCAAACATGACAGAAAAAAAACAGCAAAACAAACCAAATGAAAACCCCGAGCACAACGACTTAACCGATCCGATTCCTAATGAAGAGCTGAAGGAAAATATGAATGATGAAAAACACAAACGCCAGCAAAGAGATAACTCTCAAAGCGAACGGGATTACGACACAAAATAGAACCCCTCACAAAATGTGGGGGGCTTGTCAAGAAAAGTGTGTAAGTTATTCTAGATATTTCTTCACACGTTCCTTTAGGTGGTCATGAACTAATAGTTGATTCATGACCATAGCCCATTGCTGGATGCGTCCACCATCCCATTTCTTTTCTAATTCTTTTGTTCGTAAAAACAATATTTTTAATAGGGCATTCTCATGGGGGAATGCTCCTTTTTTCGTGACTTTTCGAAAGCTAGAGTGGATACTTTCAACGGCATTTGTAGTGTACATGATTTTACGAATATTACCACCATAATCGAAAAGTTGTTCCACATGAGAAAAGTTTCGTTTCCATACGTCTACAGCTCCAGGGTACGTAGACCACTGCTTTTCAAAAGATTCAAATGCACTGTGACAAGCCTTAAGGCTTGGAGCTCCATACACTTTCTTTAAGGCAGCAGTAAAAGGCTTGTAGTCTTTACTTGGTATATACTTAATCGAATTTCGAATTAAATGAACAATACATCTCTGTACGGTCACATCAGGAAAAATCGCACGTGCTCCTTCTTCCAGACCACTAACGCCATCCATTGAGAGAAAGAAGATATCTTCTACACCACGAGATTTGATTTCATCAAAAATTTGCATCCATTTATGTTTACTTTCCGTTTCATTCAACCACAAACCTAGAATGTCCTTTTTACCTTCTATGGTATATCCTAGTATTGTGTAAACGGCATACTTCTTCGTTTCATAGTCATTACGAATGGTTGTGTAAAGACAATCGACAAACACAAAAGGGTAACAGTTACTTAAGGGACGATTTTGCCACTCTTCTAAATTAGGAAGTACAGTATCCGTAATGTCGGATACCATTTCATGAGATACAGAAAAGCCATAGATGTCTTCTATCGTGGAAGAAATGTCTCGTTGTGACATTCCTCTGGCATACATCGAAATGACCTTATCCTCTATAGAGGATACATCTCTTTTACGCTTTGGAATCAACTGCGGTTCAAATGAACCATCACGATCACGGGGGACTGCAATTTCAACTTCTCCTGCCGTTGTTTTCACGATCTTTTTGCCATATCCATTTCTTCTATTTCTTGTTTCTTTTTCTCCCTTGTCATTGGATTCATAGCCCAAATGGTGATTCATTTCACCTTTTAGCATTGACTCAAACATGGGACCAAATATGTCTTTTAATGCTTCTTGCATATCTTCTACTGATTTAGGCTGATACTGTTCGATAATCTTGTTAGCTAATTCTACGGAGTTCGGATCTCTTTTCAATTTCCCCACTGAAACCACTCCTTTAGCTTTATACTTATTATTCTATCAAATAAAAAACTGTGTGAGTAAGGAACCGTACGCATTCCTTACTTACACAGTTAATATTACACTCCCTGCTCCTGAAAGAGCATCCTTTTTGTATAACAGAACAATGTTTTACAGTTTTGTTTTTTCTTTAATCTGTGAATGCGGATCGCATTCATATTTGTTTTCGTACTCAATCGTTCCGATACTGCATCCCGGGCCGATGATCACTTTATTTCCGCGC
>NZ_JBSHJJ010000033.1:0-1446 GCF_053619415.1 Nocardiopsis sp. NPDC055551
GACTGATGTTGGGTATTGTTTCCAGCTTCACCACACCCTGCGGAAAGTCCGATAGATAAGAAGAATATCATGACAGCAATTAGTACATGCCTCACAGGCAAATCCCCCTTTGTCGCCTGAAGCAAATCAGACGCTCACAAATAGTTATAGACGAAAATATGACTGCCATGTTACAAAGTACATTTACTATAAAAGAAAAAAATGCAGATTGCTAGCTTTTTTTTCCCTTTTTGAACATTAAGAAAACAGGACCTAAGTCCACTAAAAAAACCTGTGCGATAGGGACTGACCCCATAAGATGAGACAAATAAAAACACCTTCAAGTTTGAATACGGATGATTGTTATCCGAAATTAGACTTGGAGGTGTTTTTTCTATGGGGACAAGAGTGAGTTATCCGGTTGAAGTGAAACAGAAGGCTGTAGAAATGAGATTGGCAGGCGTACCTATGAAAGAGATCATGCAGGAGTTGAATATCAAAAATAATACGCAGATTAAGACATGGGTCAGATGGTATAAGGCTGGTGATACACATCGATTTGAACAGCCTGTTGGTAAGCAATACACTTATGGAAAAGGTCCGGAGTATTCTTCCGAATTAGAGAAACTGCAGGCAGAGAATCGATATCTGAGACAACAGAATGAAGTGTTAAAAAAGTACAACGAATTGGAAAGGAAGTTGATAGCCAAACGTCAGTCGAACTTGTAGAAGAATTGCACAGCACAATGACCGTGCAGGATATCTGTATTCATTTAGGTATCTCTCGCTCGTCTTATTATCGTTGGAAGAAGAATCTGAAGAAAGATCATCCCAAGCGCCATTTAGAAAAACAAATCGGCACGTTGTGCCGAGAGCACCAGTATCGATATGGATATCGAAAAATCACAGCTATATTAAAAAAGAGAATGTGTATTAACCATAAAACGGTTCAGCGTATTATGCAGAAAAATCAGTGGCAGTGCCGGGTTAAGGTGAAAAAGCGCAAGAAGAATGGGCAGCCATATGCCGTGGTCGACAATATATTAGATAGGAACTTTCAGTCTGATCATCCTCTTGAAAAACTAGTAACAGACATCACGTATTTGCCTTATGGACAGAAACAATTGTACCTTTCCAGTATATTGGATGTATATAATGGAGAAGTGATTGCTTTTACGATTGGAGATAAGCAGGACACAGACTTTGTCTTACACACACTTGATCAACTGCCAACACTGCCTGAGAACTGCGTGTTACATAGTGACCAAGGATCTGTGTATACATCTTACGAGTATCAGAAAGCTGTTAAAACAAAAGGCATTACCATGAGCATGTCCCGCAAAGGGACACCCGCTGATAATGCCTCCATCGAATCGTTTCATTCCTCACTAAAGTCTGAAACGTTCTATCTTAACAGCATTGATCGAACCACGACCGCCACCAACCGTCCGAAGCGTGACCGCGCGA
>NZ_JBSHJJ010000034.1:0-1423 GCF_053619415.1 Nocardiopsis sp. NPDC055551
GAACCGAACGGATCGGCGACGAAACGCTCCGCCGTCAACCCCGAACGCCCCCAATACCCCCGCGCCACACCCGCACCACCCACGTACAGCTCGCCGACCACTCCCCCGGGCACGGGGCGCAGACCACGGTCCAGCACACGTAGCCGGGTGCCCTGGACCGGTCGGCCGATGGGCGGGCTGCCGCCCGTGGCCAGGGGGTCGCTCAGGGAGGCGGCGATGGTGATCTCGGTGGGCCCGTAGGCGTTGACCATGCGTCGGCCGGGCGCCCACCGGTTCACGAGCTCGGCCGGGCACGCCTCCGCACCGACGACCAGGACCCGAAGGTCGGGATAGTCCCCGGCGGGTACCGAGGCGAGCACGGACGGCGGGATGATCGTGAGCCCGACGCGGTACCGGAGCAGGGTCCGCGCCAGGTCCTCACCGACCAGCGGGCCGGGCGGGGGCACCACGAGGGCGGCACCCGCGCCGAAGGCCATCAGGACCTCCATCACCGAGGCGTCGAAGCTGGACGAGGCGAGCTGCAGGACCCGGAAGTCGGGCCGGGTGCCGAACCGCTCGGCCATGGAGGCGGCCAGTTCGCCCGTGCCCCGGTGGGTGACCATGGTGCCCTTGGGCGTACCGGTCGACCCCGAGGTGTAGATGAGGTAGGCGAGGTCGTCCGGCTCCGGCGGGACGGGGACGGTCGCCCCCTCGGGCAGCGGGCGGCGGGTCAGGGCGTCCAGGGTGAGACGGATCGGCCCACTGTCGTCGGTTCCGGCGATTCCGGCAGCGGCTCCGGCCTGGTGGTCCGACTCCGTGAGCAGGACGCGCACACCGGAGTCCGCGATGACGAAGGCCTGTCGTTCGACGGGATAGGCGGGGTCGATGGGCAGGTAGGCGCCGCCCGCCTTCATCACCGCCAGGAGCGCGACGACCAGGTCCGGTCCACGCTCCAGGCTCACGCCCACCGTGGTCCCGCGGGTGACGCCCAGGGCGTGCAGGCGCAGGGCGAGGTCGTCGGTGCGCGCGTCGACCTCGGCGTAGGTCCACTCCTGGTCGGCGCCGACCAGGGCGGTGGCCCCGGGGCTGCGGTGCGCCTGCTCGGTGAACACCTCGACGAAGGTGCGACCGGCCCGCGCGGACCCGCCGTCGCCCCAGCGGGTGAGCTCCTCGTGTTCCGCGCCGGTCAGGAGCGGCAGGGCGCCGACGGCGCGGTCGGGCCGCTCCACCAGTGCACGCAGGTGGAAGGCGAAGCGGTCGGCCAGCCGGTCGGCGTTGACGGTGTCGAAGGCGTCGGGATCGTAGCGCAGCTGGACCTCGACGCGCTCACCGTCGTAGGCGACGAGGGTGAGCGGGTAGTTGGTGGCCTCGTTGGCGGTGACGTCGACGATCTCCAGGCCGTGTTCGGCGGCCGAGTCCTGGTCCACCGGGTAGTTCTCGAACA
>NZ_JBSHJJ010000035.1:0-1218 GCF_053619415.1 Nocardiopsis sp. NPDC055551
GGGTTGTATCCTCGGATGACAATGTGAGCGTGAGGGTGTCCTTTGTCATCGTGTACGGCAGCTATCCAGTCCAGTTTGACGTTGTGTTTACCCTCAAAGCGATTCATCGTATCTCGGACTAATTCTTTTAAATCGGTGGCGAACCGTCCCTGTTCATCTTCGCTTAATGAAATGACGAGTTTATGACCGACTACGCCACGCTTTGGCTGTTCATTCAGCTTTTTGAAAAACTCAATCCGTTGAATTTTATCTTGCGCAGCTGTAAACAGTTCCGGCGGTGTCCGGTGATGATCCCGGTCAAGTTCTATGTACTTGATATGCTCTTTGATATGGGTGATCGGCTTTCCGCCTTTGCTATGACTGGCGAATCCGAGGGATTTCACATGAGCGACCATTATCTTCGCCCCTGCTTATACTCTTCAAGTAGCTTTTCATTGCTTTTGAGTCGGTTGTAATTGGCAACAAGAAAGTCCACTTGATTCTTATATTCAGATGATTCTGCTTGCAGAGAGCGTACTTTTTGGACTAACTGGTCATTCTGTCGGTGTGCGTTACCGACCTGATTTAGTCTGCTGTTTGATTCTTCTTGGACGTCTTGATAGTCCCTCCGCAGTTCTTGATAGGCTTTTTTGTACTTCTCCAGTTCTTCTTTTTGTGCTCTGTTCATGTCGATTAACTTTTCCTGCATGACCTCTAGGTTTTTGTTTTCTTGCATAAGAGAGCTGATTTTTTCAGCTGATTCTTTATCTAGTCGAGTCCGCATTCTTTGGGCGGCAATGCTGCGCATCTGTTCCCGGAGTTGTTTTGGGTTGTGATCTTCGAAATAGTCATCAAATATGTGTTCCAAAACGATACTGCTGTATGTAGTTTCGTAACTGGATTTGGCAATGAGATTTCCGACTCGTTCAACGGTTTGCTTTCCCATGTCTTCAACTCGTTTTTCGATCCTGTCGATCAGAGCTTGCTCGGTTGCGGACAGCAATGAGCTTGCTTCGACAGGTTGGACTTGGTGAGCGTGATACGCCCGAATGGCGTGTTCGATCAGCAGTCCAAATTTGGTTTCCGATCCGAAGTCTTTTTTCGCGAGCTTGCGACCGAGCGAAACGACTTCTGGATCGAGTCGGACGGATTCTTTTTGACGTGCGACCATGGTTTTTCGACCTCCAAAAATTGAGTGATTAGCTCAATTTTAGAGTGTCGGACGGTGGGGGTCAAGGG
>NZ_JBSHJJ010000036.1:0-1116 GCF_053619415.1 Nocardiopsis sp. NPDC055551
ACCGGTCCAGGAGTTGGGCGCAGCGGATCAGGCCCAGATGCGAGTAGGCCTGCGGGTGGTTGCCCAACGCGCGTTCGGTGACCGGGTCGAACTCCTCGGGGATCAACCCCGTGGGACCGGCGGCCCCCACCAGGTGCTTGAACAGCTCCTCGGCCTCGGCGCGGCGCCCGGTGAGCAGGTAGGCCTCGATCAGCCAGGTGGTGCACAGGTGGAAGCCGCCCTCGCCACCGGGCAGACCGTCGTCGCGGTGGTAGCGGTAGACGGTGGGGCCGCTGCGCAACTCGGCCTCGATCGCGGTGACGGTGGCCTGGAAGCGTGCGTCGGTGGGATCGATCAGTCCGGACAGGCCGATGTGCAGGGAGGCGGCGTCCAGGTCGGTGCCCTCATAGGCGGTGGTGTAGGCCTGGGCGGTCTCGTTCCAGCCCTTGTCCAGGACCTCGTGGGCGATCTGGGCGCGCAGGTCGGGCCAGGTGGGCTCGATGGTGCGGTCGTACTCGTGGGCCAGGGTGATGGCCCGGTCCAGGGTGAGCCAGCACATCACCTTGGAGTAGACGCGTTGGCGGGGTTCGTCGCGTTCTTCCCAGATGCCGTGGTCGGGTTCGTGCCAGCGGCGGGCCACGGCCTGGGCCATGGCCTGGATCAGGTCCCAGTCGCGGTCGGCCAGGTGGCCGCGGGCGGTGGACAGGTGGCGGATGAGTTCGGCCACGGGGCCGAACACGTCGAGTTGGACCTGGTGGTCGGCGAGGTTGCCGATGCGTACCGGGCGGGATCCGGCGTATCCGGACAGGGAGTCGATGGTCTCTTCGGGGCCCAGGCCGGTGCCGCGCAGGCTGTAGAGGGGGCGCAGCATTTCGGGGGAGGGTAGGGAGTCCACGACCTGGTGGAGCCAGTCCAGGAAGTCTTCGGCCTCTTGGGTGGAGCCGAGGGTGACCAGGGCTTGGACGGTCAGGGCGCCATCGCGCAGCCAGCAGTACCGGTAGTCCCAGTTGCGGACTCCGCCGATCTCCTCGGGTAGGGAGGTGGTGGCGGCGGCCATGACCCCGCCGGTGGGGGTGCACAGGCCGCGGAGGGTCAACGCCGATCGGGCCGCCAACGAACTCTCCGTACCGGGCAGGG
>NZ_JBSHJJ010000037.1:0-1044 GCF_053619415.1 Nocardiopsis sp. NPDC055551
TAAGCGCCAGTAAACGGCGGTGGTAACTATAACCATCCTAAGGTAGCGAAATTCCTTGTCGGGTAAGTTCCGACCTGCACGAATGGCGTAACGACTTCCCCACTGTCTCAACCATGGGCCCGGTGAAATTGCACTACGAGTAAAGATGCTCGTTTCGCGCAGCAGGACGGAAAGACCCCGGGACCTTCACTATAGCTTGACATTGGTGTTTGGGATGGTTTGTGTAGGATAGGTGGGAGCCGGTGATGTTGTCACGCTAGTGGCGGCGGAGGCGTTGGTGAAATACCACTCTGACTGTTTCGGGCATCTAACTTTGGACCGTGATCCGGTTCGGGGACAGTGTCTGGTGGGTAGTTTAACTGGGGCGGTTGCCTCCTAAAGTGTAACGGAGGCGCCCAAAGGTTCCCTCAGCCTGGTTGGTAATCAGGTGTTGAGTGTAAGTGCACAAGGGAGCTTGACTGTGAGACGGACGTGTCGAGCAGGAGCGAAAGCTGGGACTAGTGATCCGGCACCGGCGTGTGGAAGCGGTGTCGCTCAACGGCTAAAAGGTACCCCGGGGATAACAGGCTGATCTTCCCCAAGAGTCCATATCGACGGGATGGTTTGGCACCTCGATGTCGGCTCGTCGCATCCTGGGGCTGGAGTTGGTCCCAAGGGTTGGGCTGTTCGCCCATTAAAGCGGCACGCGAGCTGGGTTTAGAACGTCGTGAGACAGTTCGGTCCCTATCCGCTGTGCGCGTTGGAGACTTGAGAAGGGCTGTCCCTAGTACGAGAGGACCGGGACGGACGAACCTCTGGTGTGCCAGTTGTTCTGCCAAGGGCATGGCTGGTTTGCTACGTTCGGGATTGATAACCGCTGAAAGCATCTAAGCGGGAAGCTTGCTTCGAGATGAGGTCTCCTGCCTCCTTTGAGAGGGTAAGGCCCCCTGTAGACGACGGGGTTGATAGGCCGGGTGTGGAAGCCCTGTGAGGGGTGGAGCTGACCGGTACTAATAGGCCGAGGGCTTGTCCGCTGCAGATAATTAGGTTGCTCGCGCACATTTT